>JAZLGY010000001.1:0-113270 GCA_045616525.1 Acetatifactor sp.
CAGGGAGTAACAACGCCTATGGGAGTGGCTACTTATAATAATGTAAAAATTAAAGAAATACAGGAATATTTACCAACTGAGGAGCAGATTAAGCAACAGATTGAACTAGCAGAGAAAGATTTGAATCAGAAGAGATAATGTATTCATCCATTTTGTGAAGGTAATACTAGATCAACTGCAGTATTTATTATCAAATATTTGAAGACTTTTGGATTTGTAGTAAGCAATGAAACTTTTGCTGAGAATTCCTGGTATTTTAGAAACGCTTTAGTTCGTGCAAATTATAATGACTGGCAGAATAATGTTCATGCTACTACAGAGTTTTTGGAATTGTTTTTTGAAAACCTATTAATGAACGCAGGTCATGAACTTAAAAATAGGTATATGCATGTAGATTTTCAAGGTGAAAGTGCAATTCAAAGTGCCACTGAAATGGATTCAAAGTGCCAAAATGACACTTTAGAATTGTCGCTTGAAGAATTAGCAATCATTAATGTATTAAAGAGTAATCCTGCAGCTACTCAAAAGCAGATCGTGGAATTTATAAGTAAATCTGAACGAACAATCAAGCGTCGTACGGTAGAAATGCAAGATAAAGGATTGATTTGTAGAGAAAACGGTAAACGAAATGGTAAGTGGAAGGTGCTTGTGGAAATATAAGGAAACATATCCAAGCATAAGATATCAATCAAAGCCTATCGTTTCACGTGGAGACGGTTTGCTTGCTCAGTAGAAAACCTTGATTTTAGTTTGACATTTATACATTGTGTAATAGTGACTGTTGTGATGTAATATACACAAAGTGTAAACTGGTGTGGATGCAAAGGTTTATTATAGAATAAAAGACTAATCATATAATTATATTACTTAAACTTGAGTTTAAGTTGGCTCAACCTCTGATATGTTCCGGTAGCCTTTTTTGTTTTATATAATGTAGATACAAGATAAAGAAGGGGGCAGCAATATGGCAAAGTGTATTGGATTTCAACTAGAAATGGTTACAGATGCATTAGAGCACATGGATTATGAAATTATACGGATTATGTTCCGGTAGATTCAGAGTTGGAAGCGGATGAGTTGAATATGAAGTATAATGGATTTAAGTTAGAGGAAAATTTCACCGAAAAATATATAATCAGGGATGGAGTTAGGATTGGTTGGAAAAAGGGAGTGTAGTCAATATGGATATGTGTGTAATTGGAAATAAGATATCAGAAGCCAGAAAACAGGCATTATTTACACAGGAACAGTTTGCTGAAAAAATCGGTGTTACAGTTCAGGCTGTTAGCAAATGGGAAAATGGACGTAATTTTCCTGATATTGAAAATCTTATGCTGATCGCTGAGATTACAAATAAGCCATACAGTTTTTTCCTGGATTCTGAGTCCGATGATATGAAAGAATACAGTTTTTGGGTTAGAGATAGATTGTTTCAGGAAGAAAATATGTTTACTAGATTGAGAAGTACTGCCTCGATTGAAAAACTTGATGAAACTTATCGTGCTTTACAATATATTCGTGAACGACATGCGGGACAATTTAGAAAACCTGGAATGTTTTCAAATGAACATGTTCTTTATATCAATCATCCATTGCTTATGGCGTGTCATGCGTATGCCCTTGGTATTCGAGATGATGCATTACTTGCTTCTATTCTTCTTCATGACGTTGTAGAGGATACAGGAGTAACCGTAGAAGAATTACCATTTAATGAAGAAATAAAAACGATTGTGGGGCTTGTAAGTTTTTCGGTGCCTGAAGGAAAAACGAAGGAAGAAGCGAAAGCAGATTATTATAAGAAGATTTCTGAAAATGGAAAAGCATGCGTAGTAAAGGTAATTGATCGTTGTAATAATGTTTCGACCATGGCGGGAAGCTTTAGCAAAGAAAAACTAGAAGAGTATATAAATGAAACAGAGCAATATGTACTTCCATTAACCAAAGTATTAAAAAATTCATATCCAGAGTATAGCGCTGTTTCCTTTTTGGTAAAGTATCAGATTATTAGTATTCTTGAGACGATAAAGTATATGATTTTACGATAGTAATTAATTGCTCACAGAAGTCAAATGCAATTATTACTTCAAATGATGCAGATGCTGTGGCAGTTTGGTTCGCGAATAGTATGATTGAAGAAAGGAAAAATGACATTGAGAGAATTATTTTCAATAGATCTAAAAGATTATAATCCTAATGATTCTGTATTTAGAAGACCATCGGCTAGGGCAATCATTATTAAAAATAATATTATTGCACTTGTATATAGTGTTAAGGAAAAGTATTACAAATTTCCAGGTGGTGGAATCAAAGATGGCGAGGATATGGTAGTCGCTTTAGCAAGAGAGGTGAAAGAAGAAGTTGGTTTGATTGTAAAACCGGAATCAATCTCTGAATTTGGAAGTGTGATACGCAGACAGAAAAGTAATTATACAGAAAAAACTATTTTTGAACAGGAAAACTACTATTTCTGGTGTGAATGCGAGGAAAATGTTGTTGATCAGAATTTGGATGATTATGAGAAGGAAGCAGAATTTACTTTGCGCTATGTAGATATAGATGAAGCAATTAGGGTTAATTCTGAATATAAAACGGATGATTTCTTTAATGAAATTATGATACAAAGAGAAAAGAAAGTATTAGAAATGATTAAAGAATGTTTATAAATTAGCAGTATCAAGAGGTTATAGATTCTGATAAATGCTATCAGATAATTTATTTTATAGTCGGGTATTATAATGTGCAAAAAATGGAGATATATGCAGATGAGGAACTGAAAAAATGTGCCACAGCTATTATTACATAAAAAGATGAAGATGGTGTGGCATGCTTGCTATGTTTTTTGGGGGACGGAAAGGTGGAGAAAAATGAATGTAAAGAATTATTTAAAAACAATGAGAAAATGTTTGGTTATGACATTGGGAGTGGCTGCGACTGTGACACTTCTTGCAGGCTGTGAAGCAGATAAGAAAGCGGAAAGTGTAGAGGCAAATACCACAGTAGCTAGTAATGAAGCAAATGATACTGCTAAATCTGTAGAAGCAGATCAAAGCACAGAAGAAGATTTCCAAAATTATGAGGAAGCCTTTCAAAAGCTTGTAGAAGATGTAGAAGATATAACGATTCCCGAAGGAGTGAGAATTGTTGCTTTAGGAGAAGCTACACATGGTAATAATGAATTTCAGGAATTGAAACTTCAGGTGTTTAAGCATTTGGTTGAAACAACAGATGTAAGAGCTTTTGTTTTAGAGGGAGATTTCGGTGGATGTGCCCTTATAAATGATTATATCCAAGGTGGAGAAGGGGATATTGATGAGATAACCTGTCTTTTGGGTTATAGAATATACAGAACCGATAACATGCGAAATCTTATTGCCTGGATGCGTGAATATAATGAAACGGCAGCAGAAGATGACAAGGTAAGAATCTATGGAATGGATATACAGTATGATACAAGATGCATAAAGATTCTTAATGATTTCTATGCCAAGGTGGATTCAGATAAGTACGATAAATATAATAAATTAATTATTGAAAAGTTTGGCGAAGAAGAGGATGCGTATAATCCCAAGGAGTATGATGAATTAATCAGTTTTCTTCAGGAGATGAATGATGATCTTACTACAAACAAAGATGAATATGTAGAAAAAAGTTCTGATGTAGAGTATCAATATGCAGTGAAAGCAGTAGATAATTTTGTATATTATTTGCAGTATAGAGAAAAAGAAAGATTTGGTAGCAAATACAGAGATACCTGCATGAAGGAGAATGTTGACTGGATACTGAAATTGGAAGAGGAAACTTACGGTAAAAAGATTATGATAGCCGGACATAATGGCCATCTTACTAAGAATCAGTCAACTACAGCTACTTTCCTTGGAAAATTTTTATATGATGAGTATGGGGATGCGTACTTTGCCATCGGTACAGATTTTTATATAACAGAATGTAATATCAATAACAATGGTGTTCGTGAGATTCATGAGTTTTGTTCCGATGACATGCTGGCATATCAGGTTGGTCAAATGGAGAAGAATATGTATTACTTAGATTTTGCAAAAGCAAATGAATCTAAAATCTTGAGTGAAGTAATAAATAGTCCTATGCCAACCGGTTCATTGGGAGAAGCTTATTCAGAAATGATGACTATTATGAAAAATACCTATCAGATAAATATTGCACCAGCGGAAATGTTTGATGGTATGATTTTTGTATATAAAGCAACTCCAATTGAAGTTTGGGAAAAATAAATATGAAATCCGTGCTTTTTTCTAAGGAGTTAGCAGATAAAGCTGAACATTCCCACTGGAAAATGAGAGAGTACAGTTGTCTGTAAACCATATTTCATCAACAGTATAATCGTTTCTTTCATAAGAAGTTATGACGATATAATTTACATGATATTTGTCGAATAAGGACATGGAATTCGCAGGATCTTCGTACATTTTACGAAGGTCCTCTTTTCTTGTTTTGGTATCAATCCCATGAAAATAGAGGAAGGTGTCAGCACCACATACGATATTATGCCCGGTTAAGGAAGCGATTTCATTTACATGACGGGTATTGGTCAAAAATGTATCTGTAGGAGTGGTTTCTTTCTTGATATATTCAGCCAGAGCAACAGCATTAGGACCATAAATCTGGTAGTCGGAGATGACTTCTCTTCCTAAGGTCAGAATGGCTGAGATATAAAAGAGGGGTAAAAATACCATAGGTAAAACAATGCGAAGGAGGACTTTATTTATTTTGCGGTACATGTCGACAACATAATCTGAAACGGCAAGTATCAGAAAGAAGTATGCCAAATATAAGAACTTATTGTTGTCATAGGTATTGGGGGTAAATACAATCAGTTCTGCAAAAAGCCATATGATTCCGGCAGGTAGTAGCAGGTAATTTGTTGATTTCTTTTTACGGAAAACACAGCCAAACAAAAGTAAGAATGGAAGGCCCAGATTCTTTATATAGAACCATAAATAGGTGTCATTCTTGTTCCCCCAGTTAAAATGACCACGTACAAAACCTCCCATGGCTACCTGGCCAAAGGTCCAAAAGAGAAGCTGAGGGATGGCAAGTAAAAAAGTGATTCCAAGAAAAAGCCCAAAGGTATTGAGGAATGGCTTTAGTCCATTTTGGGAGAAATTCTTAAGTAAAAATATGGTTCCAATCACAAGGAATAGAATCAGAAAACCAATTCCCATAAATAACAGATGTTTTTCTTTTATGTAAGATCGATCTACGAGGATAGACAATATACTCATAAACAGGAGAAATAAGAATAAATAGATTGCACTAAAAGGATAACCATTGTGTTTATAGGAAGACAATAGCTTATACAAAAGCCAGGACGCAGAGATTAATCCCACAGCTACAAAAGAATGGGTGTGGATCATGGGCAGAAGCCCTAAGAATAATCCGGAAAACAAAAAATATTTCCATGGCTTTGAAGTATTACAGAAAATACCACGATAGAGAAGATAAATGCAGGGGAAAGCGATAGCGTAGCCAAAGAGAGAGGCACGCTGAGGGAGTAATATATCAGCAATGATATTAACCCATCGTATATTCTTCTCCACAAGATTGGTTGGTGTAGTATAAAAGCCTTTAAAAATATCTGAAAAATGGTAGGTGGCATCAGAAGATGGATTCAAAAAATAAATGAACCCAAGACCACCATTCAATAAATACAAGCTGGTAGTAAGCAAGGACTTAGCTTTGGAGGAAAAAATGGTATATGAGATAATATACAGCATAGCCATAATCTGAAGGAATGCAAAAAGCATGGGGAGAATATAAGAAAAACGCAAAGAGGCTCCCAGGACATACAGGCTAGAGGAAATGCTGTCAGATAAAAATGGGTAGGCAAGCTTGGTTCCGGGGAAAATAGAGTAATCCGGAGGAAAGGAACCCTGCACGGCAATACTGGTTATAAAACCAAGATGCATATTCATATCACCATAGGTACACTGCCCGCAATGCATGGAGCCGTCAGATGCGGGATATAAGGTATGTGTATTTAAGAGGTATGCCCAAAGAATAAAGGTAAGCATACCAAAGAGAACCATAAATTTATGGTTCATAAGAGCCTTGAGCGTATCAGATAAAAAAGAGGATAAGTGCTTCTCTTTGGTTGTATAAATGGAAATTAATAATAAAAGCAAAGCAGTAGTGCCTGCCAGTAGGTGAGCTAATTTGGAAAAATCAAAGAAAAATGCAAATATAATTGGAAGCCATTGCAAAAGAAGAGAGCCCAAACTGCTCCCAAGACATAATTTTACAACCGGATGCTCGGTCCTTAAAAATCTACAAACCACAGCAATTCCGGATACTTGAAATAACAGAAAATATATTAAGCCTAATGTATTGCCGAAAACACTTCCGTACATATCAAATCTCCCAATTTTCTTTTCAAATATTATAACAAATTTATGTGAAGATTACCATTTGTTGTGATATAATATCATTGTAATTAAGTTTATTTTTGAGGGGAAAATATGATAAATAACAAGGATCAGTGGTTATCTGCATTAGAAGTATTTGACCAAAATGTATTTGGGATTTTAAAGCTTAATTTAACAACGGACGAATATGAAATCATCAAGAATCGGAAGCCCTATGGTGATATAAAGAGTCTTGGAGAACTGTTTCATTCCTTTGCCGACAGAGGAATTATACATCCACAGGATACCAGAGCTTACAATGATCATGTAGATATGGAATATTTGCGTCAGTATTTTAAATCCAAGGAAGATGTGTGGCGACTGCGATGCCGGTGTAAAGCAGGAGAAGGTTTCTCATGGGTTATGATGGAAATGCGCCCGTCTAAGAATTTTACCCTGAACAATATGGAACTGTATATGTTTTTACAGGATGTGGATAATGAGATTTTTGATCGTCATATTCAACAGGTGATGATGCGTCAAAAGATTGTTGAAGAGCGTTTGATGATGCAGATGGCCAATGAAGTATTGGACTCCGGAAACTGGCATATTTTTTACAAAGAAGACGGTAGCGTGGAACAGGTGGTTTATGATGAAAAAATCAGTTCCCTTTATGGATATAATAGTCCGGAAGAAATGGTTACCTGTGCAGGCAGTTGGATTTCGCTAATCCATCCCGATGATCGGGAAATGGTAGAACAGAAAATACAGGAAACACTCAGAAGAGACCCTGCTTTGGAACAGAAGAAAATGTTTAAACAAGAGTTTCGAGCTCAAACCAAAAATCAGGGATATCGCTGGTTTTTGTCTTTGGGTGAGGTTCATGCAAGAGATAATGGGAATCCATATTTATTCTTTGGAATTATGATAGATATTACAAGAAGAAAAGAATATGATGCAGCGCTTGAGAAGGAAATAAAGACCAATGAGCGTCTGCAGGAGACTCTGATTAAGGAAAAGCAGGAAAGAGAAATAATTGATTCGATTGCAAGTATTTATAATACTATTCATGTAATTGATTTGGAAAATAAACAGTACGCTGAAATTGTTGCCATGAATATGGTACATAATTTCTTTGAAGAGTACAAGGATAAGATGGAGATGCAGCAGCTCTTCGATAGTGTCATGAAGCTTGCATCAAGAGCCGATTATCTAAATAATGTATTAGATTTTATTAATCTGTCGACCTTGCAGGAAAGGCTTCGTGGTAAAAGCATGATTACGGAGGAATTCATGGGGGTAGTGCATGGCTGGTTACAGGCCGGATTTATTCCTGTGAAATGTAAGGAAGACGGAACACCCGTAGTAGTATTATTTACAACTCTGATTATCGATGAACAAAAACGAAGAGAAGAGAATCTCATTCGTATATCCAATACAGATGAACTCACAAGATTGTACAATCGAAGAGCTTATGAAAATGATATCTCAGACAGAGAATTTAGAGGTGTTTCTGAGAACTTTGGATTTGTATCTATTGATGTAACAGGATTAAAAAGGATTAATGATTCATTAGGCCATGCTGCCGGAGATGAACTGTTACAGGGAGCGGCACAATGTCTTGTAAGAGTATTTGGAAACAAAGGAAAGGTATATCGTACCGGTGGTGATGAGTTTATTGTAATGCTGGATGTTTTGGAAGAAGAAATGAAGTCCCTGCTGGATGAACTTGACAATGTCACCAAGGAATACAGAGGACAATTTATTAAAGAGATTGT
The DNA here is from genome assembly GCA_045616525.1 of Acetatifactor sp. Lineage (GTDB taxonomy): Bacteria > Bacillota > Clostridia > Lachnospirales > Lachnospiraceae > Acetatifactor. Next base: position 8,156 of record JAZLGY010000001.1, read on the forward strand.
GTTGGCAAAAGGTGTTGCTTTTTCTAAGGAATTTCCGGATGCTTCAATCTTGGAATTGGAGAAAGTGGCTGATCAAAGAATGTATCAGGATAAGAGTAATTATTATATCACACACGGAATCGAAAGAAGAAGGTAGAGAAGATGAGGATTTAGGTCCTCATCTTTTTAATTTTATGTGTTGACAAAATATGACTAGGTGTATATATTGAATATATACAATGTATATACGCGTGGAAGGCTTATGCGCAGAAAGCCTCCACAAATTGCGCAAAGGAAAACATATATGGAAATTATTATTAGTAACAGCTCTGGAGTGCCTATCTATGAGCAGATTGAAGAACAGGTAAAAAGTCAGATTATGAATGGAGAACTTTTGGAAGGAGAGGCACTTCCTTCTATGAGAGTTTTAGCCAAGGATCTGAAAATCAGTATCATTACTACAAAGCGAGCTTATGAGGATTTGGAAAGAGACGGTTTTATCGAATCTATTACCGGAAAGGGTAGCTTTGTAAAGGGTATCAATAGTGACATTGTGAAGGAAAATATGATGTTTGCGGTGCAGGAGCTTTTGGAAGCAGCTGTAGATAAGGCAATCCTGGGCAAGATTACTTACGAGGAACTGGAAGAGACCCTTAAACTTCTTTATGAAGAGAAGAGTGAAAAATAGGCTTGAAAGAAGGAAAAACATGGAAGAGATTCGTAATATTATAGAAATTAAGAATGTGACCAAGGATTACGGTGATTTTAAATTGGATCAGGTGAGTTTTAACGTACCTGAAGGATCTGTGTGTGGTTTTATCGGTCAGAATGGTGCCGGAAAAACTACAACCATACGTATGATTCTGGATATCATCGGTGCTGATTCAGGAGAGATTTTTCTCTTTGGAGAAAAGGTTACAAATGATTCGGCAAAGCTTCGAGAAGATATTGGTGTTGTATTTGACGAGATGGGATTTCATGAATTTATGACCGGTAAGGACATCAATATCATGATGAAAAACATCTACAAAAATTGGGATGAAAAAATATTCTTTGAATATTTAAAAAGATTTTCATTACCTTCTAAGAAGAAATGTGGAGATTTTTCCAGAGGTATGAGAATGAAGCTTCAGATTGCGGTTGCCTTGTCACATCATGCCAAGTTACTGATTATGGATGAACCCACCAGTGGACTGGATCCTATTGTAAGAAGTGAGATTCTACAGATTTTCAGAGAATTTGTTATGGAGGAGGATCATACCATATTGATTTCTTCTCATATTACCAGCGACTTAGAGAGGATTGCAGACAGTGTTGTTTTTATTGATAAGGGTAAAGTGATTTTGTCCGGAAATAAGGATGAAATCATGGAAAAACACGGAATATTACGTTGCAGAAAAAATGAGATGGATAAGATTAGCAAGTCTTTAGTGGTATATGGGGAAGCCGGACCAATGGGCGCTGAAATGTTAGTAAATGACAGGAGTGCCTGTGAGAGATTATATCCGGATATGGTTGTAGAACCGGCAAGTCTTGAGGAAATCATGATTTATTATGTGAATCGTGTAAATAATAATCAATAGGAGAGAGGTGACAGAATTGAAGGGATTAGTCATGAAAGATTTAATGTGTCTAAAAAAGAACCTGGTTACCTTTTTTACTTTATTTTTTTGTGTAATGATTTTATCGGCTATGTTTGTTTTAAGCTGTCGTTTTGGAAATATAGCACATGCAAGAAACGACCTTATGCAGGAATGGACGGAGATGGATGTTAAAAATTTTTATTCCATGATTATATATTTATTTTTGTGGATTCCCATTGCCCAAACCGGAGATTTTGCAGCAATTTATGCAGAGGACAAAAAAGCTGGGTTTTCTAAGGTGTCAGCAAGTTTACCATTAACTATAGAACAGAGGGTTCGCGCCAAGTTTTTAACAGTATTACTTCTGTTTGGCTTTGGAGTTTCAGTAGATTTGATTTTGGCTTTTTCAGTTGCGGTATTATCAGATATAGCAACAATAGGAGAGATGTTTGGCATTATTATTTCAGGAGCCTCTGTGATAGGGATTCATGGAGCACTGGTGATTATGTATAGCTTTATATTTCCCAAACTGAAGACGGATTGGATTATTACCTTATCTCTATATACTATGATGATTCCATCGATTATTGGTTTAGCTGTTAGTCATTGGGATACAATAACAAATCCATCCGGAAATGAGAATGCCGTAAGTGATACTACGAGGGTACCTGATTTTTTCGCAGTATTTAAAGAAAAATATTATTTGTTTATTCTTGCAGCTTTAATTGCTTGGATATTGTCTTATGTTCTGTCAGTATGGAGCGCAAAAAGGAATCGAGGTGTAGTATAATGGGTGGATTATTATATAAGGATTATGTGTCATCCAAGGGGAAGATTCAGGTATTTACCATTCTGATTTTTGTGGGACTATTTGTAGCTATGAGACTTTGCGTACGAAGCAATGGATGGTTTGATGCTTTTAATCTTATTGTAGAAAATGAAGATGGAAGTATTGTGGATGTTTCGGATATTTTAGCGGTTATGGTTTTGGGAAGTTTATTAGTATTGTTTTTTCAGCTGATTAACCAGATGATTCCGGCCATTGTAGAAGATGATCGAAAATACAAGATGATTAATTATATACAGAGTCTGCCGGTGGATCGAAATACTTATTTGGCTTCCAAGTACGTCTATATTTTGATTTGGGATTATGTGATTTTATCAGTATATTTTATTACAAGTATTATTTGTAAGGCCTTCTGTAGCGAAGGAATTATGCTGGAGTTGGCATTGAGCCTGGATCAGTTTGCACTTATGTTTGCTTGTTTTATTTTGTTTTGTGCAGCTGTAGAATTGCCGCTTATGCTTTGCTTAGGAAAAGCCAAAACAATGTTTATATTAACAATGATTTTAATGGCCTTTGCTCTATGCATCATAGGATATCTTTTGTTTGGCGATATTTCCATTTTTTCAAGAATTGATTATCGTAGTATCATAGGATTTTTTAAGAAGTATGCGGATGTAATTGCAGTCATTAATTTTTTAAGCCCAGTAATTGTGCTTTTAATTTATTACGGCTCCTATAAAATTGTATGTAAAAAGTTTGTAGGGGAGGCAGAATAGTATGAATCGTAAATTGGAATGGAAAAGACTTTGTATCTATTTATTGTTATCCTTTGGAATGGCGTGGTTTATTTTTATATGGTATATGGCTACGGGACATACTTGGAATGGAGAAAATCCCTACCTGGAATCTTTGGTGGGACTTGGCATGCTGACACCCTTTATGGCCCATGTTTTAACCAGACTATTGACAGGAGAAGGTTTTTCCATGATTGGAAAGAATTCCATGATGCTGGGAATAAACTGGAAGAATGGTAAGTGGAAATATTATCTGGCGGCATTATTTTTGCCATGGTTCTATTTTGAATTGGCCATTACAATTCTTATGATCATGTTTCCGTCCATCATTGATGTTCATTATTACAAAACAGTTGGAATCAGTCCGGTGATTATTGGAGCCTATCCTCTTATTTGTATTGTTCAGGGAGTTATAATTTCTTTTGCAGCCCTTGGGGAAGAGGGAGGATGGAGAGGCTATATGATGCCAAAGTTAATCTCTCTTGTAGGAAGGAAGAAAGCAATAGTTTTTGGGGGAATCATTTGGGGGTTGTGGCATGCACCGCTTACTTGTATCGGACACAATTTCGGAACAGAATATCCCGGTTTTCCTTATGTGGGAATATTGATGATGTGTGTTATGTGTACAGCCATAGGAAGCATACTAACATATATCACTGTGAAAACAGAATCTGTTTGGCCGGCCGCTTTTATGCATGCAATAAATAATCAGAATCCCGGAATCTTAAAGTTTATTGTAAATACAGAAAGCTTAGAGAAAAGTAATTCTTTTATGTTTTTGTATTTTCTTCAGATGATTCCAATGATGATTCTGGGAGTGATTTGCTTTTTGCTATTGATAAAAAAAGATAAAAATATATAGCGCAAGGTACCGAAGTAAGAAATTACTTCGGTATTTCTTTTATTTGCGTATGATATGTGTTATGATTCAAAATATGTGTGAAAAGTACGGGGTGAGATAAATGTTAGAACAGTTTTCAAGAACGGAGCTGTTGCTTGGCAGTGAAGCAATGGAAAAATTAAACCGGAAAAGAGTGGCTGTATTTGGAATCGGAGGTGTCGGTGGTTACGTGTGCGAGGCACTTGTCAGAAGCGGTATCGGCGCTTTTGATTTGATCGATAATGATGTAGTTAGTTTAACCAATTTAAACAGACAGATTATTGCAACCAAAAGTACGGTGGGAAGATATAAGACAGAAGTTATGAAGGAAAGAATGCTGGATATTAATCCGGAGGCAGATGTACGTATTCATAATTGTTTCTTCCTTCCCGAAAATGCGGATCAATTCCCTTTTGAGGAATATGACTATATTGTAGATGCCGTAGATACAGTGACTGCCAAAATAGAACTGATTATGAAGGCTAAGGAAAAGAATATTCCCATTATCAGTGCCATGGGAGCCGGAAACAAATTGGATCCAAGTAGATTTAAGGTGGCGGATATTTATAAAACGGATATGTGTCCATTAGCGAAAGTAATGCGAAAGGAATTAAAAAATCGAGGCATTAAAAAGCTAAAAGTAGTTTATTCTGATGAGAAGCCAATAAAACCTTTGGGTGAGGTAAAAGAAGCTTTAAATCCGGGTAAAAAATCAATTCCGGGTAGTATTGCGTTTGTTCCTGCCATTCCGGGACTAATGATTGCCGGAGAGATTGTGAAGGATTTCATTCAAAAGGAGGACTAACCATAAGTGATTATATTCCAAAATGAACAATACACAGAAGAGAGAGTATTGCAGGGATTAAATAAGACAACAGTAAAGGGCTGTGTATTTGAAAAAACCGCTGAATTTGCGTTGGATGAAAGTATGCGAGTTACAGTAGAGGCTTCAGAATTTCATGGAGCCTATCCTTTATGGCATAGTAATGGAGCAGTTCTTAAAAACAGTAATATTTCATCTGATGCGGGAAGTCCGTTGTGGTACGGAAAAATTTTGACGGTAGATACATCAACCATAGAGGCAGACGAAGCATTTAGAGAATGTAATAGTATTTTAATGTCCTCTACAACAATTGATGCAGAAGATGTGCTGCAAATGGGAAGTGGAATCACGATTACCAAATCAACGATTCGCTCAAATAGGGCCTTCAAAGAAAGCAAAAAAATCAATATTTCATCATCAACGATAGAAGGAAACGAAGCATTTGAAGAAGTAGACCACATGGTAATTAAAAACTGTTGTATAGAGGGAAATGGTTTATTTCGATATAGCAAAAATGTTACTTTAACGGAATGTGAGATTAAAGGAAATGATTTTGGAGCATTTGCAGAAAACATGAAACTGATTCGTTGTACAATCAGGGGAAGCAATATCTTAAAGGATGCAAGTACTTCGCAGGCCGAAGAGTGCGTATTTATAGAAGAATAATGTAAAAGAATAAGAGCCTGTCACTTTTAATTGTGACAGGCTCATTTTGATTAAAACTGGAATCTTGTTACGATGGACTTTAGATCATCTACACTGAGTACAGTATTGTTTGTAAGTTCATAGTTATCAGCAGTTGCATGTACCACATTGCTTGTCTTATTAGCAATATCATTTACACCGTTTGAGGTGTTAGTCATGGTGGCCTGTACACCTTCAAGATTATTTACAATTAAGGTAATGGAATCATTTAATGCATCCATTTCGGAAGAAATCTGGGTCATGGTGTTCTTGAATACGTCAGCATCGGACTGATACTGATTACCGATATTGTTGAAGCTATCATAATCTGCCAAAACGTTCTTTTCCAGGAAGAGAGAGGTTTCTTCCATTGTCTTAGAAATATTAGCCACAGCACCATTAATTTCCTGGATAATAGCATTAATATCATTAACATTTTCCATGGACTTATTTGCTAAGTTACTGATTTCGGATGCAACAACTGCAAAACCACGACCGGCATCACCTGCACGAGCAGCTTCAATACTTGCATTCAACGAAAGAAGAGAGGTCTGGTCGGAAATCTCACTAATTGCATTGGTTAATTCATTGATCTTGGAAACGGATTTCAAACCCTCCAGAGCAATATCCGTTTTTTCCTTCAACTGGTCATACATTTCTCTGGTTTTCTGAATTGCTTCTCTTGTAGTGGTCTGCATGTTCTGTGCACGAGCGGCAATCTCTTCAGAAATAGAATTGCTTTTTGTCGTTACAACACCGATGCTTTCAGATTTATATTTCATCTCATCCATATGACTTGAAATATCGGTAAGACTCTTGGCCATGTTTTCGGTGGAAGCTGCAAGCTGATCGGCAGTAGAGGAGTTTTCGGTACAGAAGATATTTACCTGATTACTTGATTCCTCAAGCTTGTGCATATCTTCTTCGATACTCTGATTTGCAAGGTCAATCTTGGAAACTACATCTTTAAGGTTGGAGCTCATGACTTTTACGGCACGGCTGATTTCGCCGGTTTCGTCTTTTCTTGCACAAAGCTTACTTAATCCCTGGGGAGTAGCAAGCTTTAACTGTGCTGTGTCGTTAATAATATTGGTCACCTGTTTTAATGGCCTTGTAATGTTGTTTACAATAAAGAGAGTAATTGCCATGGCAACAATAATAATGAAGATAGCCAAAATAATGGTTTTGGAAATTAAGTCATTAATCGGACTCATAAGGTCTGATGCGGCTACGTCCATAACTAAAACGGATCTGGTGGAAGGACAGATAAAGAAGCTTGCATATTTATCAACGCCTTCATCGTTGTATTCCATACATAGATTATCGGGGACCTTTCCCTTGTTTATATCTGCGATAACTTCTGTAATGGCGGGATTTTTATTGGGCTTGCCAATTTTTTCTGTTTCACCGGAGTAGGTGATAATTCCACTTTTGTTCAGCAAGAAACAGTTTGCGGATTCATTACCCTCCAGGGTAACGTCCTTTAGCAATTCTGTATATTCTTCGTCAGTTAATAACTCACCGTTTTCTGTTTTGTCGACTAATGTACCGTAAGAGGATACAATGTTTAACATTTTGCCATAAGCAGAATCTACAACCAGGGATTTGGAATAACTGATAATTACATTGCTTGTTATTACTACTGTGGCTAAGATGCTGACAAATACGATGGCAATAATCTTAAAGCGCATAGAACCCAGATTGAGCTTGCCAAGAATCTCAAGAATTGGATTTGGCTTCTTGTTGGGGTTTTTCTCCTTCTGAACCTTTGGAGATTTCTCCTTTACCGGTTTCTCTTTTATCGGCTTTTCTTTTTTGACTTTCACTGGTTTTTCTTTTTTTGTTTTCACTGGTTTTTCTTTTGGGGCTTTTACCGGCTTTTCTTCTGCTATATTTTCAGCGGGGGATAGTGCGGTGTCTTTTTTCTTGGGTAAACTTATCTTTTTCATTGTGCAATTCCTCCATGAATTATGATTAGATATTACTTACATAATAGCACAATGCCTAAAATTTGTCTATAAAATACATATATTGATGCAAAAATAGAGAAATATTGTTAAAGGTGCATAAAAATATCAGATAATGAGACGTATAAAACACCGACTAGAGGACATTTTCACAATAGATTTTTAATTTCTGGATTTTTTGTTTGTGAAGAGGATATGAATATGTTATAATTCCTTATGGAAATCGTTTTTCTTAAAGGAGAAAAAATATGCTGGTTTGTGATTATCGTGTTGTAAGAATTGATGGTGATTATGCATACTTAAAAAGAGTGGATATAGAGAGCGAAGATGAGAAAATGGTTGCAAGAGCGCTTTTGCCCGCAGAAATCTTTGAGGGGTGTAAATTGCATTATGAAATGATGAGCTACGAGATGGCTTAAAAATAAAATAAGAAAGGGAACACAGAAGTGTTTTAGTGAAAAGGATGAAAGGTGTAAAGCTTACTCCTGCCAGATTTGCAGTGGATTTAGGCGACGGAAGTGAAAGAGGTTTTTATGTAAATCAGGATTATGTATTGCAGAAGATGCACAGACCTCACAGAGGAATCAATCTGATGTATTGTTATTATCCTTTTGAGGAAAAATGGCCCCAAAGAGCCAGCAAGGCATATGCAGGAACAGATGTGAGCTTTGCATGGGACTATCCATATGATGATTATTTCCCTTATTTGGGTGGATTAAAGGGAGATACCAAGGGAGAACCCTTTACCTGTATGAGAGATGTCAGAAGACATGGTCAGGATGTTGTTCTTACCCTCACCTGTGACCCGTTTTTGCCGGATGAACATATCATAGCAATTGCCAAGGATTTAAGTACTTACGGCAGAATTATGCTTCGTATGAACCATGAAGCAACCGGTAACTGGTTTTCCTTTAACAAGAGAGCAAGCTATGCTGAAATCGGTGCATTCTATGTTAGATTCACCAAAATTATGAAAGAGTATGCGCCAAATGTAAGAAACATTCTTTGCATTGGTGGTATTGAGGATCCGGATTCTGAAGAAATCGTATATGAGAAGGAATTTGAGGAGGCAGTCAGAACTACAGATATCTGGTCTGTAGACAAGTACCTGGCTCTTAACTGGGGATGGCCTTATGAGGTTGCAGAGAAGGATAATTTCCAGCATAAAAGAGATGATGTGGCTTATATTTATGATATGACCAAGAGAAGCTACCAACGTTATAAGGAATTGAACGGTGGTGTTTCCAAGCCTATGGTTATGTCTGAGTTCAATGCAGATGGCGATGTAACAGGACCATATGATCAGATTAAGATGGTAAAGGAGTTCTTTGAACTTGTAAAGAATGATAAGGATACCTGGTTCAGCGGATTGACCTTTTATCAGTTTAGAGATGATGGAAGACTTGGCCTTGAGATTACAGACCCTAACAATCCGGAGGTTGGAATTGAGCAGCCTATTTTAGCTGCTTACAGAGATATTATTAAGAGTGACCTTTGTAAACCGGGATTGGAGATCACTGCTAAAAAGGAACTTCCGGTGACCTTGCGCTGGGGTGGCTCAGAAGATGCAGAGGGGATTGCTATACCCATGAACATGGAAGCTGATCCTATATTTGCGGAGGCCTATTTTGAGGGAAGTCTGGTTGAAGCGAATCTTATGATGGAATTAAACGGACGTTGGTTTTACAAAGCACCGGGTGTTAAATTTGTGGATTTCATGCCTGCCTTCTTTGAAAACAAGCTAGAAAAGAAAGGTGAAATGATGCTTCATATCTTTGCACCGCCTGCAACCGGAGAAAATGATCCGGCTCAGGGAGAGGATTGGATGGAGAATTATTACTACACGATGACTGAACTACCTAGGATTCGTCTTCGCTTTGAGCCGATTATAAAATAGCAATTATGAAAGAATTCATTAAGATTTTCTAAAACCATGTAATGGGACTTTCAAAAAATAGAATTAAGTTGTAAAATTCTTAGGGATGTTTTCTATTATGCTCATCGGAAAATATCCCTAAAAGTTTGCATATGAAAAAGGATAAATAATGACGGAAGAACAGATTGTATTTATAAAAAGTCTTGATTTTTTACGACTTGGTCAGGCGATTAATCATAAAAACTGGCAGGCAGCCGGTATGACAGTGAAACGCATGGAAAAAAATGCCAGAGAGTGTGGAATGGATGAGTTTGGCAAGTGGTTTCTGGGGATTAAACAGTGCGTTGCAGGGGGAAATAGAGAAGAAGCACTTTCTATTATGACTTTGGTTACGAACAAGAGAGTGCAGTATATGAATAAATTAACAAAGGATGTTGAAGGACAACATGAGTGAAAAAAAGGGATTAACGGGTAGTAGTTTGAAAATTATTGCATTGATTGCAATGTTTATAGATCATTTTGCAGCAATTCTTGTGGAAGGATATTTAATTAAAACTCGTCCTAAGATTTTTTTGTCGTATGATGAGTTTTTACTTTGGACGCAGGATCACAGGTTATATGTTATTGCTGCCAACGTTTATAATGTGCTAAGAGGAATCGGTAGATTTGGATTTCCGATTTTCTGTTTCTTGTTGGTAGAGGGCTTTCTACATACAAGTAATGTGAAAAAATACATCAGGAATATGTTTATATTTTCATTGGTTTCAGAGATTCCCTTTGACTTGGGATTTCAGAAGGATTGGTTTTATCCCAGTTACCAAAATGTATTCTTCACCCTGTTAATCGGTTTGTGTGCCATAACAGTGATAAGGTATATAGGTGAGAAAAAAGAGAAGCTGAAAAAGCTATCTGTAATATCTGATCTTTCAGGCATTATTATTGGAATTATGGCTGTTTATCTGCTGAATGGATCAAGAGCATTAAGTACGGTAGGCCGACAGGTTAAGGAATACATTAACGCAGGCTCCCATATGGGGACGACGTTGGCAGTGGGTGCAATTTTAGGTATTTTCTTCGTACGCGTGATTTCAAGAGAGTGGGAAGAGGATGCTAAGGGGGCGTTGATATTGCAGTCAGCATTTGTCTTTGCTTTTATTGTATTAGCGGATATGTTGAAGACGGATTACAGTGGTTATGGCGTGCTTACCATTGTTGTAATGTATTTGTTCCGGAAGAGAAAAGAAGTAGAAATGGCTCTTGGCTGTTTGGTTCTTTCTATTATGAGCTTAAACGAATTGTGGGCATTTCTTATGATTTTACCTATAAAGGCATATAATGGAAATCGTGGCTTGAAACTTAAATATGTTTTCTATGTTTTTTATCCGGCACACATATTGCTTTTGTATGTCGCAGGAAGGCTGTTAGGATTATTTTAAAGTTAAAGGGGTAGGAATGTGAAAGAGTTATTGTACTATATGGTTGGATTAGTGGCCAAGGTCCACACTTATTTGTTGAGCTTAAATGATAAATTTGAATATGATTTTTCGGATAAAGAATTACATTTTATTGTAATCGGTGTTCTGGGAATGGGACTTGTTTTTACAGTGTATCCATTGTTTAAATGGCTTGCAAAGCATAATCATGTCATGGTGATTGCATGGATCTATGTGATTACATTGATTCTTGTATTAACCTTTGCCATTGAAATCGGACAGAAGATTACGGATACGGGAATTATGGAATTTTCTGATATTGTTTTCGGTGTTATGGGCTTTGTTTTATTCTTTTTTGTTTTTGCTTTTATTCGGGAAGTATACCATTTTATCTGTAAAGTTATTAAACATAAATTTTCTTGAGTTATTTGTAGAAATTTGGTAAAATAGAATAAGAATTATGTAGATGTATTTTTTAGGAGGTGGCATTATGACATATCAAGAAATTGTTGAAAAAGCAAGAGAAGCATTCGAGTATGCTGATGCCAGAGCAATATTCGAACATGTGGCTGTCCAGGTGAACGTTGTGGGAGAAGGTAGCGGTGCCTTTTACATTGAGATTGCCGGACGAGAGGTTAGTGTGGAACCTTATGATTATTATGATAGAGATGGTCTGATTACAGCTACAGCAGAGGCAATTGTGCAGCTTGCAGAAGGCAAGCTTACTTTTGAAAAGGCAGTATCGGATGGAGTTATTACTTACGCCGGTAGCCCCGAAAAGTTCCAACTGTTAAATAAGATAAAGCTGAAAAAGAAGACTACAAGAAGTGCAAAAAGCAAGCAATAGTTTTGCATAGTGGAGGTCGCGATGAAGAAAAAAATCATGTTCTTAATCAGCACATGGCAGGATGCATACTCCAGGTCTCTTATGGAAGGTGTTGAACAATATGCTGAAAGCAATGACATCGAAATTCATGTTTTCAATGCATATGGTGCAACAGTTGAGTTTTATTCAAAAGAAACCGAGGTTTTTTATCTTCCTGAAATAACTAACTATGATGGTGTCATGGTTTTGTTTAATAGTGTTGATACGGATCCGTATATGGAGGATTTTACCAAGAAGTGTAAAAGTCTCAATATTCCCATGATGAGTATAGATCGCTTGGAGGATGGAATTGCATATTGTGGAATCAACAACTATGAGTCTATGTATATTCTTGTGGAACACCTGGTCAAAGAGCATGGTTACAAGGTACTTGACTTCATTGGTGGGCCTGAAGATCATCCAGAGACAGTTGTTCGTTATCAGGCTTTCAAGGACTGCTTGGATAAATACGGCCTGCAGCCGCATAATGTTGGATTCTTTGGTTATATGAAGAGCTCAGGTGTGGAGGCTTATCGGAAGTGGAAGAGAAGCGGAGAGCCTATGGCAGAATGCTATGTCTGTGCCAATGATTTCCTGGCACTTGGTTTTTCAGGTGCAGCCAAGGAAGATGGCTATATCGCTCCAAGAGATTATAAGATTACCGGTTTTGATAATGTTGATCTGGCGCAGAAAAATATACCGCCAATCACATCCATCGACAGAAATCTGAAGGAACTCGGCTATAAGAGTTTAGAGCACCTTGTGAAGCTGATTAACAAGGAGACCACAGGGCTTCAGGTTAGTGTTCCGGGTAAGATTTCCCACGGAACCAGCTGCGGCTGTCCTATGCATAGAAAGCTAGAACAGATTTATACAGAACTGAATGATAAGATGGTATTAAGAGATTATATTGATGATATGCATAGAAAAACACGAGAGTTCTTGTGTGGTAACAATTCCTTTGCACAGTATCAGGAATCTTTTAGAAGATGTAATGCATTATACGGTATTGAAGAGGTTGTAATTGGTGTTAATAAGACACTTTTAAATCAGGATTTCAATCGAAAAGATGTTTATGACGAGGAGATGGATACCTATGGTCTTCGTCTGCAGGAAGTAATTAACCGAAAGAAGGAACTGGTTCCACAGGAGTGGAGAGAATCAGGAGAAAAGATATTCTTCTTTGCATCACTTCATTGTAAGGAAAGAACTTTGGGATATAGTATTTTTAAATATAGACCGAAGCTTCTTGAATTTTTGTATCACAGAACCTTCAATGAAAGCGTTGCAATGGCGGTTGAAAATGTAAGACAGACCCAGATTTTAAATCAGGTAAATCAGAAGCTTGAATGTCTGTATATTACAGATTCCATGACTGGTCTTTTGAACAGATTTGGATATAACTCCTTTGCAGGTGAATGCTTCAAGAGAAATAAAGGTAAGATTTATATTGTATTCATCGATATGGATAATCTCAAGAAGTTGAATGATGGCTATGGTCATGACATGGGTGATATAGCACTGAAGGGTATAGCTGCTGCAATCAGAGCAGTGTATACCGATACGGATGTACATGTTCGTATGGGTGGTGATGAGTTCCTTGTTATGGGTCCTTTTGTAAGCGAAGAACTACTGAAGGAAAAGGAAGAAAAGATGGCTGAATATTTGATTGAATACAGTCATAGCGAAAAGCTTCCTTTTGAATTGGAAGTCAGCATGGGTTATTCCTTCAATGAAAAGCCGTTGGTTTCTACCGGACTGGAATATTTATTACAGTTTGCCGATGAAAAGATGTATGAAAAGAAGCAGGCAAAGAAGAAACAAAAGATGGTTGAACAAAAATAGTGATTTTTGTTGTGGTGAAGTAATGCGTTGCTTCACCACATAATTTTTTAGTAAAAAAGAAAAAGGAAATTTAGTGAAATGAAAAAGTATTTGAAATGGATTGTAACACTTGTTACATTAACATGTTTATTATGTCTGATCGGCTGCGGTAAGGAAACTGTAGAAGAACAGGCAGAAAGTACCGGTGGGGAAACAGTAGCTTCAGGCAATACTGATGAACCTGATCGATATCATGCAGAGATTACCATTAAGGATTACGGTACCATCAAGGTTGAACTTTACAGAGATGAGGCGCCTATTACTGTTGATAACTTTGTAAAGCTTGCAAACAGCGGTTTTTATGATGGCCTGACATTCCATAGAATCATTGATGGTTTTATGATGCAGGGGGGCGATCCTTTAGGAAATGGTACCGGTGGCTCCGACGAAAATATTAAGGGTGAATTTATGAATAATGGTGTGAATAATCAGTTGAAGCACACCAGAGGCGCAATTTCCATGGCAAGAAACGGTCGGTCAATGGATTCTGCCAGCTCTCAGTTTTTTATTGTGCATCAGGATGCGCCCCATTTAGATGGTGATTATGCCTGCTTTGGATATGTTACAGAGGGAATGGAGATCGTGGATGAAATCTGTTCCAAGACTCCTGTAGAGGATAGAAACGGTACAGTAAAATCTGAAAATCAGCCTATTATTGAAAGTATTAAAATTGTCGATTAATAAATTGGAGATTTTTTTATGGAAAAGATCAAGATTAATTGCATCAAAGAGGATTATTTAGTGTGTCCTGTTTGTGGCAGCAGAGAACTGGTTGGCACAGACAAGGAGACCGGACATTGTGGACAGTGCGGTGTAAATATTACGGTTGAGATTGTAGGCAAGGTCATGGATAACGAAAGTGCACAGGAAGAATTTTCACAGATGTCTTTGTTTTAAACAAAGGAGGTTCTCATGAAAAAGGTCAAAAAGGTTATAGTGGGACTGTGTGTTTTAATCATGCTGTTCTGCTTTGGAATCATATATATTGCATGTAATCCTGAGGTGTCAGACCGATTGGCGGCATATTTGTATGGTGATGAGAATCATGAAGGAATTTTGAAGAAAAGTGAACCGGAAGAATCCACTGCAATAGAAGAAACTGTGGAGAATGAAGAAGAGGAAGACTGGAATCTAAAGGACTATGAGCCCATGGATAAACCACTTTCTTATGAATCCAAGGTAGATCCGCAAACGAGTGTAGAGCCCGATTCGCCGGACATAAATAAAACAGAATCATCTGTAGGTAGTTCTAATGTAGTTGACAATCAGAGGGTTACTGTGATTGAAGTAATGAGTGAAAAACCGGAGGGTAAGGTTCCGGTGTACAGTAAACCACTGATTGAGGCAATAGAAACACCGGATGAACTGAAAAAGAAAACCGGATACGTGGAAATCAGCGATACTTCTACAGAGATTAAAGAGGATGAAGCTGATAAGATTGAAGAAGAAGGAACCACAGGAATTGTAGGTTCAGATTATTACTTTGATACGGAATTTTACCCATATTACGGAATGCTTGATTCAGACCAGCAGGCACTCTATAAGCAAATATATGGTAATGCCAATGAGAAGATTACTACCTTTAGCCCCTGTGTTGACATTAATGTAAAGAAGGTAAAGGATACCTTTGAAGCGGTATACAATGATCATCCGGAATTGTTCTTTTTGGAAACAGGATATGGATGTAAATATTTATCCGATGGAAGATGTGTTGAACTTAGTTTAAGCTATAACAAG
This sequence comes from Acetatifactor sp., assembly GCA_045616525.1. Classification (GTDB taxonomy): domain Bacteria; phylum Bacillota; class Clostridia; order Lachnospirales; family Lachnospiraceae; genus Acetatifactor. The sequence goes on from JAZLGY010000001.1 coordinate 23,448, forward strand.
CTTGCTGAGGATTTGGAAGAAAACAAAAAAACTTTTTATGCGAAGATAGACAGGATTGTGGAAAATGCATCCGCATACACAGATCCTTATGAGCAGGAAAAGTATGTACATAATATTCTGATGGAAATGATTACTTATGATGCGCAGGCAACGAATAATCAGAGCGCCTATAGTGCAGTAATAGAAAACAAGACGGTGTGTGCCGGATATGCCAGAGCGTTTCAGCTTACAATGCAAAAGCTTGGAATCCCATGTTATTACTGTACTGGTTATTCCGGTGAGAATCATGCATGGAATATTGTAAAGCTTTCAGGTGATTATTATAACGTGGATGTTACCTGGGATGATACAGAACCTGCAACCTACAAGTTTTTTAATAAGACAGACAATGAATTTTCAAGTACGCATTTAAGAAAAGGTCTTGCGGAGCTTTTACCTGCATGTGTAGGTACGCTTTATGATGGCTTGGAAGATAAGACACCGGGAGAAAAGGAAGATTCAGAATCCGAAGAGAAACAGGATGAGGTTCTTCAAACCATCCTTGGCAATTACGAAGAATTGCCGGAAGGACTGGTAGATTATTATTCTAATTGCTATGGTAATATTGTGAATCGTGGGATTGGTTATTATGAGTTTCGAATAGAGGTAAGTGCTTCTGACTGGGCTTATATTGAGGATGCATATAAGAGCGGCAATTTTAGAGCAGGATACTTGGATTACGCGGTGAACCGTTTGGGAGCAGACGGATGTAGTATGAAGATTGAAGCATTGCTTTTAGAAAATGGGAAGTATCGCTTAGATCATTATGTTGAAGTATGGAAATAAAATATTGTGGGAATATCCCTTTCATTTGCTATATGGCAGATGAAGGGGATTTTTTTGTTCTATTTTTTAATTCTATTCATAGACTTAGAAAGAAATAAAAAGAGGACAGACCTTGGAGGGAATTATGGATAGAATACAACAGTTAATTAATTTGTTTCCGGTTAGATATCAGGTGTTGTTAAGAGGTTTACAAAGGAAGGATTGTCATTTTACAGAAATAAGATTAAGAGTTGGACAGCCGGTCATTCTGGAGGAAATAAAAGAAGATTTCTATGTTCGGTCAGATGGAACCTTAGTCAGGGAGAAGGGGGAAGGAGTAATTGCAGATGTGGGGATGCTTAGAAGCATTCTGGATTATCTGTGCCAACATTCTCTGTATGCTTACCAGGATCAGTTTAAGAATGGATTTTTTACAATCGCTGGTGGTCATCGTGTAGGAGTTGCAGGAACGGTTATAGTGGGAGAATGTGGAAAAATCAACGGATTAAAGTACATATCTTACATGAATATAAGGATTGCATCAGAAGTGCAGGGGGTGTCAAAGGAACTGCTGCCATGGGTATATTTTGGTGGAGAATATCAAAATACTTTACTGGTTTCTCCACCGGGAGGGGGAAAAACCACGATGCTTAGAGATATGATTTGCGAGATCTCCGGAGGAAATTTGTATGGGGCTGCAATGGATATCAGTGTTGTTGATGAGAGAGGGGAATTGTCCGGTACCCTGGGTGGATGCCCGATTTTTAATCTGGGAGAAAAAACAGATGTAATGTATGGCTGTAACAAAGCAGAGGGAATGCTTATGCTCCTAAGAAGCATGGCACCGAAGGTGATCGCTGTAGATGAACTAGGTGGAATAAAGGAAAGAGAAGCAATTCAAGAAATGACGGCATGCGGCGTAAAGATTTTGGCGACAATACATGGAAGTTCTTTGGAAGAAATTAAGCGTAAGCAGGGGATGGAGGCTTTGCTAAAAGGGGTATTTAGGAGACTTCTGTTTCTGGAACGTAGGAATGGAAGCTTTTTGGTAGAACGAATCTATAAGTATGATGATGAGAAAGGGGAATATATTATTTGCAACGAATTCTAGGGATTCTTTTTCTGATGCTTGGCTCTGTAGGTCTTTCTATTGTGTATGCAGAGAGACAAAAGGAAAGGGTAAGGCTTTTGTATGAAATGAATGAGGTGATGGATTACATTCGAGAGTGTGTGGAAAAGACAGGGAAGACCCTGCCGGAGATTATGAACGAAGCAGGAAAAGGAAGAAGCAGGGTGTTTAGAGAAGGGTTTGAAAAGGTGATACAAAGCTATGATACAGAACAGGAAAGAAGCTTATCTAAAATATTTCGAAAAGTTATGGAAGATATGTTAAAAGAGGAGCCAATTACTGATGAGGAAAAAGAGCCTTTTCTTGGAGCCTTTGATGGGGAGGACAGCGGGCTTTTGGAGGTGATTACAGGGAAGCTTCAGGAAGCAAAAAACAGATTGCACAGGATGGCAACAGAAGAAGAAAAGAATTTAAAAAGACAAAAGAATCTGGCATATAGAGTGGGCTTTATGGGAGGTCTGATGCTGGTTTTGATGTTCGTATAGGAAGCAGGGGTGGAACGAAATGGGAATTGAGTTGATCATAAAAATCGCAGCTGTAGGAATTTTGGTGTCTATATTGTGTCAGGTCTTAAATAAAAGTGGAAGAGAAGAACAGTCTTTTTTGGTGAGCTTAGCTGGTTTGCTATTGGTTTTATCGTGGGTGATTCCGTATATGGCGGAGCTGCTTTTGGCTGTGGAAGAACTGTTTTCTTTTGGGGGATAAAATGCAGGAAATAGTGAGATTGTGTGCTTTTTCATTAACAGCTGTTTTGCTTGCCGGTTTATTAAAAAGTTATAAATCGGAATATGTGTTTTTTATTATTCTGGCAACAGGTGCATATTTCTTTTTTTGTGGTTTTCAAGGTTTTGTACAGATTAGCAGTAGTGTTGAAACACTGAGAAACTTTCTGGGAGGTTATGAAGAATACTTGACGCTCATTGTTAAGGTGACAGGAATTTCGTTTTTGTGTGAGTTTTGTTCCGGACTATGTAAGGATGCCGGGTATAGCTGCATTAGTGATCAAATAGAGATGATGGGAAAAATGTGGATTATGTTCGCCGGATTTCCTATTTTGCTTAATGTGGTTTCCGAGATCGAACAGATGCTTTGAAAAAGGTGAGGGGAAATATGGAATTGCAAAGTAGGCTATGGATCAAAGAACAGTTACAGGGATTACAGGGAAAAGTAGAAGAATTCTTCCCTGTAAATACAGTTGATTTAGGATATGTTTTTTCTCTTTTGATGAAGGGACAACTTATTGAAGCGGTGTCTTATTTGTTCGGTGGATTAAGGGACATGCTGTTTACTTTTTGGGTATCTCAGAAAAAATTGTTTGTATGGCTTATTTTGGTTGGTGTTTTTTCTGCGATTGTTCGTTATGTAGTTGATGCCTTTGGACAAAAACAAATAGGAGAGCTGGCTTTTTTTACCGTGTTTATGATAGTCACAGGTGTACTTGCCCAGCAGTTTAAGATCAGCAGAGAACTTTGTATGGAGGGCCTTGAAAATGTACAAAGTATCACAAAGCTTTTGGGACCGGCGTACCTGCTTAGTATGTCCCTGGTACGAGGACCGGCAGGTGCGGCATCCATCAGGGTGTTGCTATTATTCGTTATGGAATTAATTGAATACATAATATGCAGTCTGCTGCTTCCCGGTATCAATGCATATATGCTTCTTTCATTGATTGGATGCTTGTGGGGAGATACAAGACTAAAAGGGTTACTTTCACTAATGGAGAAGGCCACAGACATTTCTTTAAAGGTAATGGTTTCTATTGTGACAGGGGCGGGAATTTTGGAAGGAATATTGTCTGAAAGTATAGATAAGGTTGGAAATAATGTAACAGGAAAACTACTTTCCATGATTCCCGGAATTGGAGATATCTCGGAAGGTACACTTAAGGTAATACTGGAAAGCGCAGGGTTAATCAAAAATTCTATGGGAGTTATGCTTTTATTATTTGTCTTGTTGGTGGGAGTTATCCCCATTTCCAAGGTTCTGATTCATTGCGTAGTATTAAAATTGTCCGCTGCGTTAATGGAAATGCTTGGAGACAAGAGAATTGTCCTATTGGTGGACCGCATGGCAAAAGCACATTTGATGCTTGTAAAAATCCTGCTGACCGGAGCAGTTTTGTTTGTCATATGTATTGCACTGGCATGTACTATGGGAGGCTAGAAAATGGATTTCTTTCTAACGGAGCTTAAAAGAATATGTGTGTTTATGATGTTTGCCAAGCTGCTGTTAACAATAGAGAGCGGAAAAACATATGAAAAATATCTGAGATTGATTGTAGAGATTCTGGTGGTATTTATGTTTGTTCATCTGATTATGGCATTTTTAGGTTATTAGTAGAGAAGGGAGAAGACATGCTCCAAAACTTAAAACAATATATAACCAAAGAAAATATGCTGGGTTTGGTACTGGTAGGAATATTGCTTCTGATTGTTGTGATACCGGGAGGAGAAAAAAAGGAAAAGAATAAATCCAAGGAAGTAAATGGATATGAAGAAACTATGCAGGATGAAACAGAAACTTATCGGAAAAATCTGGAAAAAGAGGTTCAGAACATGCTTCAGAACATGGAAGGGGCAGGAAAGGTAGAAGTCATGATCACCCTGGAATGTTCCTATGAAAGAGTGGAAGAGGGAGGAAGCAGCTTTCAGACGAAAACAAGCGGAAAAACATCGGTGATAAGGATGCCAAGGGTAGAAGGCGTCCTGGTGGTGGCACAGGGAGCATTAAAGGAGCAAAACACAAAACAGATGACGGAGGCGGTAATGAGCTTATTCCATTTGGAGGCCAATAAGGTAAAGGTTGTGAAAATGAAAAGTGACTAAGCATTTTTTATAAGTTGTTTACATAAATATGGAATAGGAGTTTAAGAAGGAGGATTTTATGAAAAATCTAATAAAAAAGAATCAGCTAATGATAACAGCACTGGCTGTAATGCTGGCCATTGCCGGATATTTACAGTTCTCCGGGAGAGAAGAGTTAAAGGAAGGTGATGAGGAACAGACAGAAAGTGTAATCAGTGATATGGTTAGCAATGATACTTTTGATCCAATGGAGGAATTGGGTAGCAATGAGCTTAGTCAGGAAGAACTTCAGATGCTGGATGTGCTTGATATGGGGGATGAATATCCCGTAGAACTGGATGCCATTCCAAGGGAAGGAGCAATTCCGGGAGATACATTATTTTCTATGTCTGATGGTTCTCTTGTTTTGTCAGAGGCAAAGCTTTTAAAGGAACAGGTCAGAGCCAAAAACAAAGAAACACTGCTTGAAATCATTGATAATGAAGGTTTATCTGCACAGGAAAAACAAAGTGCTATTGATCATATGGTGATGATGACTGATCTGGCACAGAAGGAAGCGGATGTGGAGATTCTATTGGAAGCCAAGGGCTTTGAGGGAGCTGTAGTCAGTGTAAATCAGGATGGGGTGGATGTGGTACTGGATGCACTTACTATTTCGGACGCAGAAAGGGTGCAGATTGAAGATATTGTAAAAAGAAAAACCGGCACAGAACCTCAGAATATTGTTATAAGTACGATTGTTCCATAGCTTATCATAATGTGATATAATAAAGGATAGTTTTACATAGGAAAACGTAAGGGAGAAAGCTTATGGACAATAGTAAGAGAGTATTTCTAATTGTGTTGGATAGTTTTGGAGTAGGAGAGATGAAGGATGCTGCGGAGTATGGGGATTTTGATGTAAATACGCTGCGAAGTGTTTCAAAAAGTCCTTACCTGAATATACCGAATATGTCAAGGGCCGGATTGTATGCTTTGGATGGTGTATATGAGCATAGGGAAGTTGAAAACCCTTTGGGAGCATATGCCAAGATGACAGAGAGCTCCAAAGGAAAGGATACCACCATAGGACATTGGGAAATTGCGGGAATGATTTCTGAAAAGCCACTGCCTACATTTCCCAATGGATTTCCGAAAGAGATTTTGGATGAATTCTCTAAGAGAGTAAACAGGGGGATTCTGTGCAACAAAACCTATTCCGGCACAGATGTAATCAGAGACTATGGGAAAGAACATATGGAGACAGGAAGTCTTATTGTTTATACCTCGGCTGACAGTGTATTTCAGATTGCTGCCCATGAGGATATAGTACCGGTAGAAACACTGTATGAATATTGTAAAATCGCAAGAGAAATTCTTACAGGGGAATATGGAGTGGGAAGAGTGATTGCAAGACCCTTTATAGGATCCCGGGAAGAGGGCTTTGTAAGAACCGCAAAGCGCCATGATTTCTCCCTGGAACCACCCAAGGATACCATGCTGGATTTGTTAAAGGCAGCAGGCAAGGATGTAATCGCCGTTGGTAAAATCAGAGATATTTTTGCAGGTAAGGGAATCACAGAGGGAGTTTATACGTCCGGCAATGAAGAAGGAATCCAGAGGACCTTGGAATATATGGACAAGGATTTTTCGGGCCTGTGCTTTACCAACCTGGTGGATTATGACATGCTCTACGGACATCGAAGAGATATAGATGGTTATGCCAAGGCTTTGACATACTTTGATGAAAAGCTTCCGCTTCTTCTTGAAAGGCTTAGAGAGAATGATATTTTGATGATTACCGCAGATCATGGTTGTGATCCGGCCTATACAAAGACAACGGATCACACCAGAGAATATACGCCCTTTTTGATGATTGGACAGAATGTGAAAAAGGGAAATTACGGAATTAGAAAAACCTTTGCAGATATAGGTGCTACTGTGTTACAATATTTAGAAGTGCCCATTCAGATTGCAGGTTCGCCTATGGGACTTGTATAAATATGCAGGGCAGACAGTAACATAGATAGTGGAGGAGACTAAAGTGAGTAATTTAGTTGATGAAATAAACAGACGACGTACATTTGCCATAATCTCTCACCCGGATGCAGGTAAGACAACTTTGACAGAGAAGTTCTTACTTTATGGTGGAGCAATTAACCTGGCAGGTAGTGTAAAGGGTAAGGCTACAGCAAGACATGCGGTATCTGACTGGATGGAGATTGAAAAGGAGAGAGGTATTTCAGTTACTTCTTCCGTTCTTCAGTTTCAGTATGACGGATACTGTGTCAATATTCTGGATACCCCGGGACATCAGGATTTCTCAGAGGATACCTATAGAACACTGATGGCAGCAGACTCTGCAATCATGGTAATCGATGCATCCAAGGGCGTAGAGGCACAGACCAGAAAGCTTTTCAAGGTTTGTGTTATGAGAAAGATTCCTATTTTTACATTCATCAATAAACTTGACAGAGATGCCAATGACACCTTTGATTTGCTGGATGAGATTGAGAAGGAATTAGGAATTGCAACCTGTCCGATTAACTGGCCTATTGGTTCCGGTAAGGGATTTAAGGGTGTATATGACAGAGAAAAGAAGGCGGTTATCACCTATTCTGATACAGAAAAGGGTACCAAGGAAGGTGAAACCACTGTTGTGGATGTACAGGAAGAAGCAAAGCTTAGAGCGTTGATAGGAGATGCTCCGGCGGACAAGCTTTTGGAGGAAATCGAACTTTTGGATGGTGCCAGTGCAGAGTTTGATCTGGATGCAGTAAGAAGTGGTGATTTAACACCTGTATTCTTTGGCTCAGCTCTTACAAACTTCGGTGTAGAGATTTTCTTACAGCATTATCTGAAGATGGCAACAACACCGCTTCCCAGAAAAGCGGATATTGGTATGATTCAGCCTACGGAAAAGGATTTTTCAGCTTTTGTATTCAAGATTCAGGCGAATATGAATAAGGCACACAGAGACCGTATTGCATTTATGCGTATCTGTTCCGGTAAATTTGATGCCAGCATGGAAGTCAGACATGTGCAGGGCAATAAAACATTACGTCTGTCTCAGCCCCAGCAGATTATGGCAGATGAGAGAAAGATTTTGGATGAAGCTTATGCCGGTGATATTATTGGTGTATTTGATCCCGGTATTTTTTCAATCGGTGATACAATCTGTATGCCCAAGGAGAAGTTCTGTTATGAAGGTATTCCTACCTTTGCACCTGAGCATTTTGCACGTGTAAGACAGGTAGATACCATGAAGAGAAAACAGTTTACCAAGGGAATTGAGCAGATTGCCCAGGAAGGTGCCATTCAGATTTTCCAGGAGTTTAATACCGGTATGGAAGAGATTATTGTTGGTGTTGTCGGTGTACTTCAGTTTGAAGTTTTGAAGTATCGTTTGGAAAACGAATATAACGTTGAAATTCGAATGGAAAACCTTCCCTATGAGCATATTAGATGGATTGTAAACAAGGATGAAGTGGATGTAAGCAAGCTTACAGGAACCTCTGATATGAAGAAGGTCAAGGATATGAAGGGAAATCCATTGCTTCTCTTTGTAAATTCATGGAGTATCGGTATGACATTAGACCGTAACAAGGGATTGGAACTTGCTGAGTTCAGCAAAGAATAGAAGGAATACCCTGTCACATGAATTCTTGATATAAAGATGCGAGTTGTGATATAATAATTCTATATATTTTGCGATAAAAAGATGCCTTAGAATGACAGAAAGGGATTAGATTATGGAAAAAGAATTAGAAAAGAAAACAGTAGTGCTCCAGGAAAAGGAAGAAGTTGGAGCAGTGAAGATTTCTGATGATGTTGTGGCAGCAATTGCCGGTATTGCAGCGAAAGAAGTGGAAGGCGTTTCACTTGCTTCTGTTGCAGGTAATGAGATTATGAGTCGTGTTTCCAAAAAAGGAACCAGCAAGGGCGTTAGCGCAGATGTTGATAACAATAAAGTAAAGATTGAGATTGCAATTGTAATTGATTATGGTTATAACATTCCTGCTACCTGTGCCAAGATTCAGGAGAAAGCTAAGAATGCAGTAGAGAATATGACCGGACTTGAATGTACAGATGTAAATATTCGTATTGCGGCAGTAAAGGTTAACTAGTCTGCAAAAGAAAAATAAGAAGCCGGAGAGTGCATATGGGAAGACGTGAACAGAGAGAACAGATTTTTAAACTGTTATTTTGTGTAGAATTTCACAAGTCAGATGATTTAAGAGAGCAGGAGACTTTGTATTTTGACAGACTTGCTACCTGTCCAATCGAAGAGGAACTGAAAGTAACACAGAAGGATACAGAGTATATCTCTGAAAAATATGAGAAGATACAGAGTAAGATTCCTGAAATTGACCAGATGATTAATGAGAAGGTTGAGGGATGGGATACTACTCGTATGGGTAAGGTGGAGGTTACCGTACTCCGTCTTGCATTATATGAGCTTTTGTTTGATGATGATATTCCAAACAATGTAGCTATTAACGAAGCAATTGAACTTGCAAAGAAATTTGGACAGGAAAATGCCGGTGGATTTGTTAATGCGGTATTATCCAAATTCCTTCCTGAGAAAAAAGAGGAAAAATAGTAATGGCAAGAACCATTTATACGGTTTCCCAGGTAAATACTTATGTAAAGAATATGTTTGCACAGGATTTCATGTTGCAAACTATCTTTATAAAAGGGGAAGTCAGCAACTGCAAATATCATCCTTCAGGACATATTTATTTTACACTGAAGGATGAGGGTGGCACCATTAGTTGTGTCATGTTTGCAGGAAACAGAACAAGAGGGCTTACATTTCCTATGACAGAGGGAATGCAGGTGGTTGTTTACGGTACTGTGGATGTATATGAAAGAGATGGTAAATACCAGGTATACGCAAAGCAGATTGTAAAGGATGGTACCGGTTCTTTGTATGAGAAGTTTGAAGCTTTGAAAAAAGAACTGGAAGAGATGGGAATGTTTGATGCACAGTTTAAGAGACCCATTCCCAAGTATGTAAAGACAGTTGGAGTGGTTACTGCCTCTACAGGAGCAGCCATTCGAGACATTATTCAAATCAGTAAGAGAAGAAATCCGTATGTACAAATCATCCTTTATCCGGCTATTGTACAGGGAAGGGATGCGGCAGAAAGTATCGTAAACGGAATTCATGCCCTGGAAAATATGAATGTGGATGTGATGATTGTTGGCCGAGGTGGTGGTTCGATGGAGGATTTATGGGCCTTCAATGAGAGAATCGTTGCTCAGGCTGTATTTGATTGTGAGATTCCTATTATATCTGCTGTAGGACATGAGACAGATACTACAATTATTGACTTTGTATCGGATATGAGAGCACCCACACCATCGGCTGCGGCAGAACTGGCAGTATATGATTTGTCAGAGCTTTCCAAGGGCCTGCTTGAAAGAAAAATACTTTTGATGCAGAAGATGCAATGGGTAATAGAATCGAAAAAACAGAAGGTTACGCAATATAGAACCGGATTACAATATATGAGTCCAATGGGAAAAATCAGAGAACAGAAGAATTTTCTGGCCCATATGGAAGAGGATTTACACAAACAGATGAATCAGGTGCTTATGCGATACAGACATCGCATGGATCTGTATATCGAAAGATTGGAAGGATTATCCCCCTTGACGAAGTTAAAGAGCGGATATTCCTATGTAACAAATGTTGATGAACATAACATCATGTCAGTTGACCAGGTTAAAAAAGGGGAAGAATTGAAGATACGTGTAACAGACGGATATATTCTTTCAACGGTTCATGATGTGATAAAACATCAGGATGAGGATTAGTGTGAAGCGTATGGCAGTAAGCATTGAAGATAATTTCCAAAAACTGGAAGAAAAATTAAATATACTGGAAGCACGGGAGGTCTCTTTGGAAGAGGCTTTTTTGGCATATAGTGAAGGAATTAAGCTTTTAAAGGAATGTGAAGAGCAGATTGAAAAAGTGGAAAAAGAGGTTCTTGTTTTAAATCAGAACGGTGAACTGGAGGCCTTGGATTCTGAAGAATAGGTTCAAGGGAAAGGATAAAGAAATGTTAGGAACAATCAAAGAAGAATGTGAAAATAGAGCCAAAATGGTTGATAAAATCCTGGAGAAATTTCTTCCGGAGGAAACCGGATATCAAAAGACGGTTATTGAAGCTATGAACTATAGCATCAGAGTTGGCGGAAAGAGACTGCGTCCAATTTTCATGGAAGAAATGTATCATCTGTTAGGTGGAAAGGGAGAAGAAATCGAACCCTTTATGGCGGCAATTGAAATGATTCATACCTATTCTTTGGTACATGATGATTTGCCTGCTATGGATAATGATGAATATCGAAGGGGCAAAAAGACAACCCATGCAGTGTATGGAGAAGGTATGGGAGTCTTAGCAGGTGATGGTTTATTAAACTATAGCTTTGAAACCGCACTGGGAGCTTTGTTAAAATACAGTGTCACAGATCAGACGATACTTCTTCGTGGAGTAAAGGCGTTACAGATTCTTGGAAATAAAGCCGGCATTTATGGAATGATTGGTGGCCAGTGTGCAGATATAGAGTTTGAAAGTGCTGAGAAGCCAGATGAAAAGGCACTTACCTTTATTCATGAAAATAAAACGGCAGCGCTTATCCAGGCCGCTATGCTGGTAGGGGCATGTATGGCAGGTGCTGACCGGGAGACCATGGTAAAAATCGAAAAATGTGGTTATAACGTTGGTATTGCGTTTCAGATTCAGGATGATATTCTGGATGTCATCGGTGATAGCAAGGAACTGGGAAAGAGCGTTGGTTCCGATGAAAAAAATAATAAGATGACATATGTTACTGTTCACGGACTTTCAGAATCACAGAAGGAAGTGGTCAGATTGTCGGAAGAAGCAATTGCCATTCTGAAGGAGGTATCCTTTGAAAATGGAGATACTACCTTTATGGAAGAATTGATTTTAATGTTAACAACCCGTAGAAAATAAGGGATGGAGTGAGGATATTACAACATGATACTTGACCGAATTCAAAATGTTAATGATATCAAAAAAATACCCAAAGAAAATCTCGATGAACTAGCACAGGAGATTAGAGATTTTTTAATTAATAAAATCAGTGTAACAGGCGGACACCTGGGATCAAATCTTGGAACCGTTGAGCTTACCATGGCTATGCATTTGGCATTGGATTTGCCCAATGATAAGATTGTTTGGGATGTAGGTCATCAGGCATACACCCATAAGATTTTAACAGGAAGAAAAGAGGGCTTTGATTCCTTACGTAAATACCATGGAATCAGCGGCTTCCCTAAGCGTAAGGAAAGTGACTGCGACAGCTTTGATACCGGTCATAGTTCTACCTCGATTTCTGCAGGTCTTGGCTTTGTTCATGCCAGAGATATTTTGCAGGAAAAGAGAACCATTATTTCTGTAATCGGAGATGGTTCATTGACCGGAGGCATGGCTTATGAAGCCTTAAACAATGCTGCCAAGCTGGATACTAATTTTATTATTATTCTGAATGATAATAATATGTCTATTTCTGAAAACGTAGGTGGTGTAAGCAAATACCTGAATCGTATCAGAACAGCAGATGGATATCAGGGCCTGAAGAGAGGAATCTATGATGCTATCAAAACAAAACCCTATGGTGACAGCGTTGTATCAGGTATCCGTAAAGCTAAGAACAGTTTCAAACATTTGATGATTCCCGGAATGTTTTTTGAAGACATGGGACTCACATATTTAGGACCTGTTGATGGTCATAACATTAATCAGATGGTGAAGTGTATCAGGGAAGCCAAGAAGATGAAGAGAGCGGTTTTAATACATGCGATCACCCAAAAGGGGAAAGGCTTTGAACCCGCTATAAAGCATCCGGCAAGATTCCATGGTGCAGAACCTTTTGAGATTGAAACAGGTTTACCTAAGAATCCAAGAACTGTAGCAAATTATACAGATATATTCTCGACTGTAATGTGTAAGCTGGGGCAGAGGGATGAAAGAGTGGTAGCGATTACTGCAGCTATGCCGGATGGTACAGGATTAAAGAGATTCCGAAATATGTACCCGGAGAGATTTTTCGATGTGGGCATTGCAGAAGAACATGCCGTAACCTTTGCGGCAGGACTTGCAGCAGGAGGTATGAAGCCGGTGGTTGCAATCTACTCCTCCTTTATGCAGCGTGCATATGATCAGGTATTGCATGATGTTTGTATTCAGAACCTGCCTGTTGTATTTGCAATTGACAGAGCAGGACTAGTCGGAAGTGATGGAGAGACCCATCAGGGTATTTTTGATTTATCCTTCCTTTCTACCATTCCTAATATGCATGTATGTGCACCCAAAAATAAATGGGAAATGTCTGATATGTTAAAGTTTGCGGTAGATTTTGGAAAGCCTATTGCCATTCGTTATCCCAGAGGAGAAGCTTATGCGGGATTACAGGAACATAGAGAACCCATTGAACTGGGCAAGGCAGAATGGATATACAAGGAAAAAGATATTGCACTTTTGGCTGTCGGCAGTATGGTGAAAACAGCGGTAGAGGTTCGAGAGCTATTGAAGGAAAAGGGACGGAATGTCAGTCTTGTAAATGCAAGATTTGTAAAGCCCATTGACGAGGAAATGATTAAAGAATGTATGAAAGAGCATGACCTTATTGTTACCATGGAGGAAAATGTCAGAATCGGTGGCTTTGGGGAACAGGTTGAAGATGTTCTTGTTAAGGAATCGTATCAGAAGGATATTTTTAAAGTTCATTTACCGGATGCTTATATTGAACACGGAAGTGTTGATATTTTGAAAAAAGAAATTGCTTTAGATGCAGAGAGCATTGCGAACAATATTTTATTAAGGATAGAGAAGGAACAATAAGCTTGAGAGACAGAATAGATATAATTTTGGTGGAACAGGGGTATGCCAGATCCCGTGAAATTGCCAAGAATATGATTAAAGCCGGAGAGGTTTTGGTGGATGGAAAGGTTGTCCCCAAGGGTTCTGCCACTTATGAATCAGAGGATATAACGATTGAAGTCAGAAGTAACAAACCTAAGTTTGTAAGCCGCGGAGGATACAAATTAGAGAAAGCCATAAACAGCTTTCAGATTGACTTGCAGGGTTTGGTATGTATGGATGTGGGGGCATCTACCGGTGGATTTACAGATTGCATGCTGCAGAATGGCGCAGCAAAGGTTTACGCGGTGGATACCGGACATGATCAGCTTGCGGAAGAGATAAAGAATAATGAAAAAGTTGTAAATATGGAAAATTATAACTTTCGATATGCCGAGGCTTCAGATTTTATGGAACCTGCAGATTTTATAAGTGTAGATGTTTCTTTTATTTCTTTATCCTATATACTACCGCCTGCCAAGGAGATGCTAACAGAACAGGGGGAAATGGTTTGCCTCATTAAACCTCAGTTTGAGGCAGGCAAGGACAAGGTTGGAAAAAAGGGTGTTGTTAAGGAGCGTTCGGTACATAAGGAAGTCATTCAAAAGGTGATTGGATATGCTACAGAGCAGGGGTTCTTTACAAAGGGATTGGAATTTTCCCCTATAAAAGGACCGGAAGGAAATATAGAGTATTTAATATATTTAACCAGAAGTGAAAAGGATTTTAAGGTGATTGGTTCAGACAGAATCATAGATGTTATTCAATTAGCACATCAGGATTTGGAAAAGTAATACCAAAGGAGTAGACGTATGCATCATTTTTTGATTTATCCCAATTATAAAAAAGATATTGATTTGGTTATGACAAGTAAGATAAAAGCTTATTTGGAGGGAAAAGGACAAAAATGTAGCATTTATTCCGAGGCACAGGAGTATGAAGAAAGAAAGAACCTTTCACTAAGGGCGAAGGTTCCGGAGAATGTGGTAAACAGTATTATATGTGATATTCCCTCAGACACCTATTGTATGATAGTTCTTGGAGGAGATGGAACTGTATTACAGGCAGCAAGAGAAGTAAAGGATGCCAATATTCCTATGATTGGTGTAAATCTTGGCACGCTTGGATACCTGGCTGAAGTAGAAATGTGTAATCTTGAGAATTCTCTGGATATGTTAATGGACGGTAACTTTGATGTAGAGAGCCGTATGATGGTCCATGGAAAGATTTTTTCAGAAGATGGGGAAGAACTTTCTGAGGATTATGCATTAAATGATATTGTGGTATCCAGAGGCGGATCCTTACAGGTGATTAAATTTAAGGTTTATGTAAATGGACAGCTTTTGAAGGAATATTGTGCAGATGGTGTGATTATTACAACACCGACAGGTTCTACAGGATACAATCTGTCTGCAGGTGGTCCCATTGTAAAGCCGGGAGCAAGAGTTTTAATGCTTACCCCAATTAGTCCTCATACCTTGATTAACAGAAGTATTATTCTGTCACCGGAGGATGTGATAGAGGTAGAGATTCCGGAAGGAAGAGACGGAAGTGAACAGTGTGTGAATGCTTACTTTGACGGAGCACATTTAAAGACCTTAAAAACAGGTGAAAAGGTTCGCATTTGCGTGGCTGAAAGAAGAACCAATATTATTTCCCTCAATCATATCAGCTTTTTGGAAGTGCTGAGACGTAAGATGAAGGAAACGGATGAGGCTTTATAATATAAGGATTGAAAATGAATATTAAGCAGAGAAGACATGAGAAAATATTGGAAATCATCCATAAGAATGATGTAACAACCCAGGAAGAGCTTGCACATCTTTTAAAGAAAGAGGGCTTTGATGTTACACAGGCAACGGTTTCCAGAGATATAAAGTCAATGCGACTTACTAAGGTTCCGGGTGCTTTTGGAGGACAGAAATATGCTCCGTGGCATTTGGAAAATGCTAATTTTGAAGATAAATATGTCAGAGTCCTGAAGGATGGTTTTGTGTCCATGGACAGGGCAGAAAATATATTAGTTATGAAAACACTGTCAGGTATGGCAATGGCAGTTGCGGCAGCAATTGATTCCATGAAGTTTCCGGAAATCGTAGGATGTATTGCCGGAGATGATACCATTATGATGGCAGTCAGAAATGTGGAACAAACTCAGGAAGTCATGGAGCAGTTTAAAAAATTGCTTTCATAAATAAAGCTTTGCGTGGTTCGTCAGTGGAGAAGACCGAAGAAATGCAAAGGAGATAGAGATGCTTACTAATTTACATGTGAAAAACCTGGCTCTGATAGAAGAGGCAGAGGTTGATTTTCAAAAGGGATTAAATATCCTTACCGGAGAAACCGGAGCAGGAAAATCTATATTACTTGGTGCGATTAATCTTGCACTCGGAACAAAGTTTGAAAAGGAAATGCTCAGACAGGGAGAGGAGCAGGCACTTGTAGAACTTAACTTTTCTGTAGAGAGAATAGATACGCTTAAGGAAATCTTTGAAAGAGAAGAGATTCCATGGGAAGATTCCGGGATTATAATCAGCAGACGTATTTCACCTCAAAAGAGTGTATATCGTATTAATGGGGAAGTTGTAGTTGCCAGAGTCGTTAAGGAGGTCGCAGAAGAACTGATTGATATTCATGGACAGCATGAGCATCAAAGTCTTTTGAAGAAATCAAAGCATTTAGAAATTCTGGATGCTTATGGTGGAGAAGAGCACTATAAGCTGTTAGAAGAACTGGGAGACCTGTACAGACAATACAAGGAAAAACAGAGGGAACTGGAAAGCTTTGATATTGATGATAGTGCCAAGAAAAGAGAACAGGATCTGTTACAGTATGAGGTGAATGAAATAGAAGCAGCTTCCCTTAGCATGGGAGAAGATGTGGAGCTGGAAGAACGTAACAAAAAAATGAGTTATGCGCAGAAGCTTACAGATGGTGCAAGAGAAGTACAAAGCTATGTGGATGGCGACGGGGAAGGAGCACTTTCCTTTGTTTCCAGAGCAGTGAGAGCACTGCGTGGACTTGGAGACATAGATTCACAGGTGGGAGAAATGCAGAGCCAGCTTTATGATATTGAGGCTTTGTTAACAGATTTATCCAAGGATGTATCGGATTATATTGATTCCATGGAGTGGGATGAGGAGGAATATAATAAGGTACAGGATCGTTTAAACGAGATAAACCGCTTGAAGGATAAATACGGAAATAGTCTGGAAAGCATTTTGAAGCAGATGGATATTAAGAAGAAGAGACTTGCAGAGCTTGATCACATGGATGAGATTATCGATGGATTAAAGCAGGAGGTTTCTAAGATGAATCAGAAGCTTTTGAAGAAAGCAAATGATTTATCTGTAATAAGAAAGAAGGCTGCAGAAGGATTAAAGGTTGTTTTGACGGATGCCTTAAAGGAATTGAATTTTATGTCTGTTCATTTTGATATTGCATTCAATGAAACTGATGAAGTAGGCCCAAAGGGAAGAGATGATGTGGAATTTTTGATTTCTACCAATCCCGGCGAAGCAGTCAGAAGTCTGTCACTTGTTGCAAGTGGCGGTGAACTTTCCAGAATTATGCTGGCAATTAAAACCATTCTTGCAGCCAAGGATAATATTGACACATTAATCTTTGATGAAATAGATACCGGTATTAGTGGTAAAACTGCTTGGAAGGTTGCAGGTGCAATGCAGAAGGTTTCAGAACATCATCAGGTAATCTGCATCACGCATTTGCCGCAGATTGCTGCTATGGCAGATGCACATTTTGTGATTGAAAAGAAACAGGAGGGCAATGGTACTGTTACAGAAATTCTTCCCTTGGAAGAGGAGGCTTCCATGATGGAGCTTGGCAGACTACTTGGAATGGATGAAACCAGTGACAGTGCACTTTCCAATGCAAGAGAGATGAAGGACCAGGCAAACAGGCAAAAACAGAATCATTAATTTATACGAATAAAATTATGAAAAGAAACACACACTACGTGAAAAGGAGTGTGTGTTTTTATGTTGCAAAAAAAGAAGAAAAGAATTCCTGCATTTATACTTAGAATCGTATTTTTAATGGTCATTTTAGGAGGGATGTTTTGGGGATATAAAAAACTGTATGATCAAGTGCCGGGCAAGATGAGATTTATAAAAGGAAGGGAGCAGAAGATAACATTCTCTGTGCCTATGTCCGGAGAGGTTATAAATGTGGATACAAACAGAGTGGTTTTCAAGAATGAGTATTGGAATCCAAATGAATCTGTGACGCTTCATATGGATGCAGAAAATGATTATGAGCTACGTTTAAAGTTATTTGGTGTGTTTCCTTTTAAGGACGTTGAAATGCATTTGATAGAGGAACAGAAGCTCTTACCCATAGGGTATCCGGTGGGATTATACTTAGATGTAGAGGGAATCATGGTGGTAGAGGTTGGAAGCTTTACGGGAAAGGATGGAACAATGCAGGCTCCTTCAGAAGGCGTACTTCAGAAGGGCGATTATATTCTTAAGTTAAATGGAAAAGAGGTTTCTGATAAAAAGACCTTTATGAAGGATATAGAAAATAGTGGTGGAAATGAAGTAAAGCTTACAGTTGACAGGGATGGAATATACAAGAATGTTTCTGTTACGCCCATGGAAAATGAGGAAGGAAAATATAAGCTGGGCATATGGCTAAGAGATGATTCCCAGGGAATTGGTACATTGACATATCTTAAGTCAGACGGAGAATTTGGTGCTCTTGGGCATGGAATGAATGATATAGACACACACCGGGTGCTAAAGCTACAGGATGGAAGTATATATGAAACGGACATTGTAGAAATGCAGAAAAGTAAGCCGGGAGTGCCGGGACAGCTGACAGGCCTGATTGTTTATAATGAAGAGAAGATACTGGGGACAGTAGAAAAAAATGAAGAAGTAGGAATATTCGGACATTGTAACACAAAGGGCATTCAATATATTCAAAATAATATAGAAGGTTCACCGACAGGTGGTACACCGATCTTGGTGGGGTTAAAACAGGAGGTGAATGTTGGGGAGGCAAAAATACTTACAACCATCGATGACAAACCGGATTACTATAATATATATATTTATGCAATTCATTATGACGGAGAACAGAAAAACAGAGATATTGAATTTAGAGTCACGGATGAGAGACTATTAAATTCTACGGGAGGAATCGTACAGGGGATGAGTGGAAGCCCTATCATTCAAAATGATAAGTTTATTGGTGCAGTGACCCATGTTTTCGTAAATGATCCGACAAAAGGATATGGTATTTTTATAGAAGAGATGCTGGAGGAATAAAGAAAAATTAGTGAGATTAAAATTCGAATATGAAAAGCAACAAAAAAATGCGTATCTTTAAAACAGCCTTTTATTATTGATAGAAAGTAATAGAATACTGTTAGAAGCTACAATTATCTTCAGAAAATATACGAAGGATGAGAGGTTTACGAATGGATTTAGGAAAGAGACTGGTGGAATTACGAAAAGAAAAATCCATGGGACAAAAAGAGGTTGCAGCATATTTAAATGTTTCTACCAGTATGGTCTCAAATTATGAAAATAATACATGTGCAGTGAAGGCAGAGGTACTACAAGGCTATATGAAGCTTTTTAGTGTGTCGTCAGATTATATTCTTGGAGATACCGATTATAAATATCCTGTTAAAACGATGGATGAAAATCTGGTAGAAGAATGTACACTTTCGGAATTTACCAATTCCATCATGGAATTGTCGGATCAAAGTAAGGTGGATATGGTAGCATATGCCAATTATTTAAAATCCAGAGAGCAGGAAGAAAAAGATAAGAAAAATCGTTCAAAAAAATAAAAAAGCTGTTGACATTTGGATTTAAGGGATGTATCTTAAATACGATATATGTAAAGTTTAGTAAAGAGTGGTCGCGTACCACTCTTTCTTGTTTGTTTGGAGGATGAAATGTCCAAGAGAGAATCATATGAAAGCAGAACAGAAGAGCTGTTAGCTCCCATTGTCAATGCCAATCATGTTGAGATTTACGATGTGGAATATGTCAAGGAAGGCAGTGATTACTATTTAAGAGCCTACATTGATAAACCGGAAGGCGTAAATATCATTGATTGCGAAAACGTAAGCAGAGCATTATCAGATGCTTTGGACGAAGCAGATTTCATTGAAGAGGCATACATTTTAGAGGTAAGTAGCCCCGGCCTTGGAAGAACCTTAAAGAAGGATCGTCATTTTGAAAAGAGTATTGGTAAAGATATTGAACTGAAGCTTTTTAAAGCCAAGGACGGTAATAAGGAATTTCAGGGTGTACTAAAGAGCTATGATACTGAAAAACTGTGTGTGGATGTGGAAGGACAGATACAGGAGTTTTTAAGAAATGAAATCGCAGTAGTGAAGTTGGCACTTGATTTTTAAGTTTCTAGCCAAAGGGCAGAATGGAGGATAAAGGAAAATGAATAAGGAATTGATGGAAGCACTGGATATTTTGGAGAAGGAGAAGGATATCAGCAAAGAAACATTGTTTGAGGCAATTGAAAACTCTTTGCTTACTGCATGCAAGAACCATTTTGGCAAGGCAGACAATATCAAGGTGGAAATCAACCGTGATACATGCGAATTTTTATGTTACGCAGAAAAGGAAGTAGTAGAAACCAAGGAAGAAGTAGAGGATAGCTTGCTTCAGATTTGTTACGATGATGCCAAGGAACTTTCGAAGAAGGTTAAGGTTGGAGATGTTCTTAATGTAGAGATTAAGTCAAAGGAATTTGGCCGTATTGCAACACAGAATGCAAAGAACGTTATCTTACAGAAGATTAGAGAAGAAGAAAGAAGTGTCATCTATAACCAGTATTTCGAAAAGGAAAAGGATGTGGTTACAGGTGTTGTTCAGAGATATATTGGTAAGAATATCAGTATTAACCTCGGTAAGGCTGATGCAATCTTAACAGAAACAGAGCAGGTGAAGTCAGAAGTATTTATGCCTACTGAGAGAATCAAGGTTTACGTTGTAGAAGTTAAGAGCACTCCTAAGGGACCTCGTATTAATGTAAGCCGTACGCATCCGGAACTTGTTAAGAGATTATTCGAATCCGAAGTTACAGAGATTAAGGATGGTACCGTTGAAATCATGAGCATTGCTCGTGAGGCCGGCAGCAGAACCAAGATTGCGGTATACAGTCATAACCCTAACGTAGACGCTGTAGGTGCTTGCGTAGGTATGAACGGTGCAAGAGTAAATGCAATTGTTGAAGAACTTCGTGGTGAGAAAATTGATATTGTAAACTGGGATGAAAATCCTGGACAGCTGATTCAGAATGCTCTTTCTCCTGCAAAGATCGTTGCTGTATTTGCAGATCCTGAAGAGAAGACTGCTAAGGTCGTTGTTCCTGATTATCAGTTATCACTTGCTATTGGTAAGGAAGGACAGAATGCAAGACTTGCAGCAAGACTTACAGGATACAAGATTGATATTAAGTCAGAAACACAGGCTAAGGATGCACCCGGATTCAGATATGAAGATTATCTTGATGAAGAGTATGATGACGAAGAGTATACTGAAGAGTTTGCAGAAGATAGTCAGGAATAGGGAGTGTATAAATGATTAAAAAGGTTCCCTTACGACAGTGTATCGGCTGCGGAGAAATGAAAAATAAAAAAGAAATGCTCAGAGTTATCAAAACCCCGGAAGATGAGTTTTG
The DNA here is from genome assembly GCA_045616525.1 of Acetatifactor sp. Classification (GTDB taxonomy): domain Bacteria; phylum Bacillota; class Clostridia; order Lachnospirales; family Lachnospiraceae; genus Acetatifactor. The sequence goes on from JAZLGY010000001.1 coordinate 44,738, forward strand.
TCTTGATGTAACAGGCAAGAAAAACGGACGTGGTGCATATCTTTGTAAACGGCAGGAATGTCTACAGAAGGCAATAAAAAATAAGGGGATGGAAAGATCATTTAAAATGAGTATTCCCAAGGAAGTATATGATACTCTGACAGAGGAGTTTAAGAATATTGATTCATAATAAAATATTATCGTTGTTGGGACTGGCAATGAGAGGACGTAACCTGAAAAGTGGTGAGTTTCAAACAGAAAGCTCAATAAAAGATGGCTCTGCAAAGCTTGTAATTGTTGCAGAGGATGCGTCAAATAACACTAGAAAGCTATTTACCGATAAATGTTCTTATTACAAGGTTCCCATTTACATTTACGGAACCAAAGAATCTATAGGAGCTGCAATTGGAAAAGATATCAGGTCATGTGTTGCGCTATGCGATGCGAATATGGCACAGGCAGTTTCAAAGGCTTTGGAAACAGAAGGAATATGCATGTGGAATGGAGGGATAGAGCATGGCGAAGATTAAAGTTCATGAGTTAGCAAAAGAGTTAGATAAACAAAGTAAAGAAGTAATTGCTTTTTTACAGGAAAAAGGAATAGAAGCAAAAGCACCAAACAGTTCTGTGGAAGATGATCAGGCTGAAATGGTACGAAAAGCTTTTGGAAAAAAAGGAGAGAATAAATTGGAAGTATCCGGAAATAAAGCTGAAGAAAATACAGTAAATGAAAATGCAGCAGAAGCAAAGAATACCAGTTCTGAGAATGCCCCTAAGAAGAAGAAAACGATTATTTTCGTAAGCAATCCTCAGAATTCCAAAATGCCAGGTCAGAAACCCAAGTCACAGAATGGCAATGGTGGAAACAGTGCACCCAAAGCGCAGCAGCCTGCACAGAGTAAGCCTGCACCTGTTAGACCTATTAAGCCCTTAACACCACCTTCACCTACACCCAGTGTACAGATGGTGCCTTCTAAGGTGGTAACTAAGCCTAAGAAGGAAGAGGTAAAGGAAGAAACAGTTGAAGCTACAGTAGCAGAGGTAAAGGAGCCTGTTGTAGAAGCACAGGAAACCACTCAGGTAAAGACTGAGAAGCCTCAGCAGAATTCAGGCCGTGCTCAAGATAACCGCAACAATAACCATACACAGGAGAGACCTCGTCAGAATGGTGAGAAGTCATTTGACCGTAACAGTAACCAGAGATTCGACAGAAATACTCAGAGCGGTGACAGAAATAACAGATCAAATGATAATAGAAACAGCGGTGAAAGAACACGTCAGAATGGAGACTTTAAGGGTGGCTTCAATAACCGTAACAATGGTGGATTTGATAAGAATCGCCAGGGTGGCCAGTATGACAGAACAATGAATGGCTTTAATAAGGATAAGGATGAAAGCGGCTATGGCGACAGAAAAGGTCAGGGTGGACGTGGATTTTCCGGTAAGCCAGGATTTGGCGGCAAGGATGCACAGAGAGGAAACGATAAGTTCCGTGGTTCTCAGAGTGCTTCAAAGAATGCTTTTGCAGGTGAAGTAGCAGGTAAGGAAACTGAAAAGCATAGAGAAGAAGAAAAGAGAAGAATCAATCAGGAGAAGGATAAGAGAAACAAGAAGGACTATATGTACGAGGAAGAAGAACCTATGGTAAATAAGCCCGGACGTTTCATTAAGCCTGAGAAGAAGAAGGAAGAAGTGGTTGAAGAAGTAATCAAGGTGATTGTATTACCTGAAACCATTACAATTAAGGATCTTGCTGATAAGATGAAGATGGCTCCTGCAGTTATTATTAAAAAACTCTTTATGCAGGGCAAGATTGTAACTGTTAACCAGGAAATTTCTTACGAGGATGCTGAAAATATTGCAATGGAATTTGAAATTCTTTGTGAGAAGGAAGTTAAGGTTGACGTTATTGAAGAGCTTTTGAAGGAAGAGGAAGAACCGGAAGATAAGCTTCAGGACAGACCTCCCGTTATCTGTGTCATGGGTCACCTTGACCATGGTAAGACTTCCCTTTTGGATGCAATCACAAAGACCAATGTAACTGATAAGGAAGCCGGTGGTATTACACAGCATATCGGTGCTTATACTGTTAACCTGGATGGAAAGAAGATTACCTTCCTTGATACACCCGGACATGAAGCATTTACAGCAATGCGTATGCGTGGTGCAAACTCTACTGATATTGCAATCCTTGTTGTTGCAGCGGATGATGGTGTAATGCCTCAGACGGTAGAAGCAATCAACCATGCCAAGGCCGCAGGTATTGAAATTATCGTTGCAGTTAACAAGATTGATAAGCCCTCTGCCAATATCGAAAGAGTAAAGCAGGAGCTTACTGAATATGAATTGATTCCTGTAGATTGGGGCGGAACTACTGAGTTTGTTCCTGTATCTGCAAAATCAGGTCAGGGTATTGAAGATTTGCTTGAGACCATTCTTCTTACCGCTGAAATCCTGGAGTTAAAAGCAAATCCTGACAGAAAGGCAAGAGGTCTTGTTATCGAGGCTGAGCTTGACAGAGGTCGTGGACCTGTTGCAACCGTACTTGTACAGAAGGGTACCTTACATGTTGGAGATTTTATTTCCGCAGGTGCTTGTCATGGTAAGGTAAGAGCAATGGTTGATGATAAGGGTAGAAGAGTAAAAGAAGCAACACCTTCAACCCCTGTTGAAATTCTTGGTCTTTCAGATGTACCTACAGCAGGAGAAGTTTTCCTTGCACATGATAATGATAAGACTGCAAAGAACTATGCAGAAACCTATCTTGCACAGAACAAGGAAAAAATGCTTGAAGAAACCAAGTCTAAGATGTCCTTGGATGATCTGTTCTCACAGATTAAGGAAGGTAACTTAAAGGAACTTAACCTGATTGTTAAGGCTGACGTTCAGGGTAGCGTTGAAGCTGTAAAACAGTCATTAATGAAGCTTTCTAATGAAGAAGTTGTTGTTAAGTGTATTCATGGTGGTGTTGGTGCAATCAATGAGTCTGATGTTACTCTTGCAAGCGCATCCAATGCAATCATCATTGGATTTAATGTACGTGTAGATGCAACAGCAAAGGCAACAGCAGAGCGTGAAGGCGTAGATGTTAGATTATACAAGGTAATTTACCAGGCTATTGAAGATGTTGAGGCTGCTATGAAGGGTATGCTTGATCCTGTATTTGAGGAGAAAATTATCGCTCATGCAGAGGTTCGTCAGATCTTTAAGGCATCTGCAATCGGTAATATTGCTGGTTCTTACGTTTTGGATGGTGTATTCCAGAGAGGATGTAAGGTTCGTATTACCAGAGAAGGAGAGCAGATCTTTGAAGGTAACCTTGCTTCCCTTAAGAGATTTAAGGATGATGTCAAGGAGGTTAAGGCAGGCTTTGAGTGTGGTCTTGTATTTGAAGGCTTTGACCAGATGCAGGAGCTTGACATTGTAGAAGCATATATCATGGTAGAGGTTCCTCGTTAGTCAGTTTGAAGTTAGTGAAAGGCTATATATGAGAAAAAGTGATATTAAAGGAACGCGAATTAATCAGGAGGTTCAAAAGGTTTTGGCTGAGATTATTCGCGGAGAAATAAAGGATCCCAGAATCAGTCCGCTTACCAGTGTGGTTGCGGTAGATGTTGCCAAGGATTTAAAAACCTGTAAGGCATATATCAGTGTTCTGGGAGATGAAAAAGCAAGACAGGATACCTATCAGGGCTTAAAAAGCGCAGAAGGTTTCATTAGATCATGTCTTGCAAAGACCATCAATCTTCGTAACACACCTATGATCACCTTTATTATTGATCAGTCCATTGAATATGGTGTAAATATGTCAAAGAAAATTGATGATGTTATAAAAAATGATGCTGCAAATCATGAAGAGGCAGATGTATAATTAGTTTTACAGAAAAAGGTGCCTTTGTGGGCACTTTTTTCTTTGGGCTATCCCGGAATGGAGCATGTATGAATATAGTAGAAGAATGTATTGGGGCAAAAAGAATAGGTATTACTGGTCATGTCAGACCGGATGGAGATTGTGTCGGTGCCTGCCTTTCTCTGCAACAGTATTTAAGAAAACAGCTGCCAGGTGTTTTGGTTAATGTACATTTGGAAAAACCGGCAGAGATTTTTCATGAATTAAAGGGTTATGATGAAATAGATTCAGAGTTTGCAGATTTAGAACCATATGATGTGTTTTTTGTATTGGACAGCATCAGCAGTCGAACAGGAGAAGCATTGAAATATTTTGAGAATGCTAAGAAGACCATTAATATTGACCATCATATCAGTAATCCGGGTGAAGGAAATGTTTATCATGTTGTTCCTACGGCAAGCAGTGCCTGTGAGGTTTTGTATGAACTGATGGATGAAAATGTATTGGACGTGGAACTTGCCAAGACTTTATATACCGGTATTATTCATGATTGTGGTGTATTTCAGTATTCCAATACCTCAAAAAGAACGATGGAAATCGGAAGTAAACTGATTAACTTTGGTTTTGATTTTCCTAAGCTTATCTTGGAAACCTTTTACGAGAAGAGCTATACACAGACACAGATTTTGGGCAAGGTTTTATTGGAAAGCTCCAGATTTCTTAATGATACATGTATTGTTGGCTGCATTAGCTTAAGAGATATGGAATTTTATGACGCAACCAGCAAGGATTTGGATGGTGTGGTAAATCAGCTTAGAAATATCAAGGGAATTCATTGTGCAGTATTTATGCATCAAACAGGGGAAGATGAGTATAAAGTTAGTCTTCGCTCAGATGAACTGGTAGATGTTTCAAGGGTTGCCGCCAGCTTTGGCGGTGGCGGTCATGTAAGAGCAGCCGGCTGTTCCCTTACAGGAAGTGTATCTGAGTGTCGCCAACGTATTTTAGCAGAGATTGAAAAAGAGATGCAAAAGTAATGATGAATGGAATTATAAATATATATAAAGAGAGAGGATTTACTTCTCATGACGTTGTTGCCAAAATGAGAGGTATCTGCGGACAGAAAAAAATAGGACATACCGGAACCCTGGATCCCTATGCCACAGGTGTACTTCCTGTATGTCTCGGAAACGGTACAAAGCTGTGTGACCTTTTAACAGATAAGGACAAGGAATATGTTGCAGAGCTTTTACTTGGTCAGGATACAGATACACAGGATGTTACCGGTGAAGTTTTGAGTACTGCAGAGGTAACTGTTACAGAGGAAATGGTAAGAGAATCCATGGAAAGCTTTGTTGGGGAGTATGACCAGATTCCTCCCATGTATTCTGCAATAAAGGTTGACGGTAAGAAGCTGTATGAGCTTGCCAGACAGGGAAAAACCATTGAAAGAGAAGCCAGAAGAGTGAAAATATTGGAACTTGAGATTCTTGAAATGAAGCTTCCGGTGGTTAAATTCCGTGTGGTATGTTCAAAAGGAACTTATATTCGTACTCTTTGTAAGGATATTGGTGACAAGCTTGGTTGTTTCGGTACAATGCAAAGTCTGGAAAGAACTAGGGTTGGAAGATTTACAACTGAGAATGCCATTACTTTGTCAGAACTACAGAAACTGAAGGACTGTGGAGCGTTAGAAAGTAAGGTACTGGCTGTTGATGATTATTTTGATCAGCTTCCCAAGGTAATTGTAAACAGCAGGTTTAAAAGATTTTTGGAAAACGGGAACTCTTTTAGAAAAGATAATGTAAGTGTGGAGGAAGACAATCAGCCGGGAACCATGGTCAGGGTATATTCAGACGAGAGGTTCTTTGGATTATATAGCTTTGATATTCAAAAGGATTGTTATCTTCCTGTAAAAATGTTTTTGTAAAGAGAATGATTTCCTGAAAATGAAATATACAGAATAAAGTGGACAGATTATGAGAATTATTTCGGAAATTAACGATATTCATATCGAAGAAAAGACAGCGGTTGCACTGGGAAAGTTTGATGGTCTGCATATTGGTCATCAGAAGCTTTTGCGAAAAATTATCGAAAAAAAGAAAGAAGGATACCTGGCTACAGTATTTACATTCAACCCTTCGCCGGTGGTTTTCTTTGGTGGAAACAATGTAAAAGAATTAACAACAGTATCGGAAAAAAGAGAAATCTTTGAAAGTATGGGAATCGACATTCTGATTGAATTCCCTCTGAATGAGGAGAGTGCCAAGACACTTCCGGAAGATTATATTACACAGATTCTGGTTCAAAAGATGAACATGGGTTACATGGTGAGCGGCAGTGATGTCAGCTTTGGCTACAAGGGGCTTGGAAATGCCCGGCTTTTGCAGGAGTTTTCAAGGAAGTTCAACTACGAAACAGAATTTATTGACAAGGTACAGATTGGTGAACATACTGTTAGCTCAACATTAATTCGAGAGCTTGTGAAGGCAAGCAAGATGGAAGAGGTAGAAACACTTCTTGGATCCGCTTATAGTGTGGAAGGAGAAGTGCTTCATGGAAAGGCACTGGGAAGAACCATTGGTTTTCCTACTTTAAATATTACCCCGGAGGAGGGAAAGCTACTTCCATTAAACGGAGTGTATGCAACCAGAGTATATATTGATGGGGAAAGATATGATGCGGTGTCCAATATTGGAAGTAAACCTACGGTGTCTCAAAACGAAGAAATCAATGTAGAATCTCATTTGTTTAATTTTAATCAGGATGCATATGGGAAATGTATTAGGGTGGAATTGTGTAAATTTATGAGAACGGAAAGACGTTTTTGTTCTGTGGAGGAACTGAAAAATCAGATTCAAAGTGACAAACAAAATGCCGAACTCTTTTGGACGAAAATGAAAAATAACTTGTAATTGTTTCGAAAATCTCTTAAAATTAATTCGTATGCGTTTAGAATTTGAATACTAGAGGGATAAAAATATGGATATTTTATTAGCGTTAGCCGGAGGATTGGGTCTGTTTTTGTTTGGTATGGATCTGATGAGTGACTCCATTGAAAAGGTAGCAGGTGCAAGACTTAGAAGAATATTAGAGATTTTTACAACCAATCGATTATCAGGTGTTATTGTAGGATGTATTTTCACAGGTATTATTCAGTCCTCATCTGCCTGTACTTCTATGGTGGTGAGCTTTGTTAACTCAGGACTTATGAATTTATATCAGGCTTGTGGTGTTATTTTTGGTGCGAACATCGGTACAACCATTACTTCACAGCTTGTATCATTTAATCTGTCCAAAGTAGCTCCATTTATTCTGTTTGTAGCAGTGGTTGTTATAACCTTTTCCAAGAAAGAAAGCTTAAAGCAGGCTTTTGAGATTTTGGCAGGCTTTGGTATTCTTTTTATCGGTTTAAATACCATGAAGGATGGTATGCAGCAGTTACAGCAGATAGATGTAGTTGTTAATGCGTTGGCTTCTCTGATGCAATGGCCTATTTTGGCAACCTTACTTGGTGTAGTGGTCACTGCTGTTATTCAGAGTTCTTCTGTAACAGTAAGTATTGTATTGCTTCTTGCAGGACAGGGCCTGGTAGATTTGGGTGTATCTTTATTTATTATTTTAGGCTGTAATATCGGTGCATGTGCTACTGCACTTATTACCTCTATTCAGGGTGGTAAGGATGCAAAAAGAGCGGCATTTATTCATTTCTGGTTTAATGTTATAGGTACTGTATTATTCTATATTTTATTTACAGTTGCACTTGATCCGGTAGTGGCATTTTTAAAGTCTATTTCTGCAGACAATGGAAGATTCGTAGCCAATGCCCATACGTTAATCAAGATTGCGCAGGTTATTATCTTGTTCCCATTCTCCACTTTGATTGTAAAGCTTGCGACTGTTACTGTTCCCGGAGAAGACAAGAAGATTGGATATAGAGAAGATCATCAGTTAAAGTATATTGGCGAAAAGGTTGTATTGAATCCTGCAACAGCAGTTATTGGTGCGATTAAGGAATTGGACCGTATGGGTTCCCTTGCAAATGAAAATTTAAATCGTGCTATGAATGCATTGATTACCTTGGATCAGGAAGATATTGATGAAGTATACAAGGTGGAAGAGAATATTAACTATCTGAATCATGCAATTACGAACTATCTTGTTAAGATTAACCAGTCAACGCTTCCTATTGAAGATTTAAAGAGTCTCGGTGGTTTATTCCATGTTGTTAACGATATTGAGAGAATCGGTGATCATGCGGAGAATGTAGCTGACAGTGCAAGAATGAGAATTGAAAGCCAGGTTTCTTTCAGTAAGGATGCGCAGAAGGAATTGGGTGAAATGCTTGACATGGTTAATCAGCTGATCGGTTATTCCTTTGATATGTTTGTAAAGAGCGATACCAGTCATATGCAGGATATTATTAGCCTGGAAGATTGCATCGACGAGAAGGAAAGAGAATTACAGCAGAAACATATTGATAGATTGACAAGAGGAGAATGTACACCGGAAGCAGGTATGATTTTCTCAGATATTGTATCAGGTCTTGAAAGAGTTGCAGATCATGCTACAAACATCGCATTTGCAACATATGCCAATGACGAAAGAGATGAAAAAGACGATTAAAAGTTAAATTTAACAAATTTATTGCCAGAATTTGGATATAAATTAGAATTGACAGATGAGGAGAACTCTTGTTATAATGACCGTGTTGTAACAGAAATGTAACAAATTTGTAACAGGAGAAGGGTTTTATGAAATTATTTTCATATAAAAGAATGACTAGACTTGCCGCCCTTTCATTGGGAGCAATGGTTCTTAGTAATTCTATGAATTGTGAAGCTGCGGCTATGCAGGAGGGGATTAAATTACAGCAGGCCGGTTTTGTTTCTTTAGTGGATCTGGAGATGTCGGATGATGATTATATCCAGACAGCACAGGAAGCAGAAGGAGCTTATTGGGGATATACCAATATCGGTATTGTTCAGGTTGAATCAGGTAACTTAAATGTTAGAGCGGAAGCTTCTACAAGTGGTAAGCTTGTTGGTAAGATGACCAACGGAGCTGCCTGTGAAGTTTTAGAAGTATATGAAGAAGAAGGCTGGGCACACATTGTATCCGGTGAAGTTGAAGGATATGTTAGTACAGATTATCTTTTGATGGGACCAAGTGCAAGAGTGAAAGCTGCAGAGATTGTTGATACTATTGTATTAGTAAAAACAGATGGACTTCGTGTTCGTGATGAGGCAAGTACAGATGGCGCTATTTTAACACAGGTACCTATGGGTGAAGAGTTAGAGTATGTAGCAACTGTTGATGGTTGGTATCAGGTTGATATCGATGGTGAGGTTGGATTTGTTTCTTCAGAGTATGCAGAAGTAAAGGAATCATTAAAGACAGCAGTTACCATGTCAGAACTTTTATATGGACAGGGTGTTTCAAATGTTCGTGTAGACTTGGTTGAATATGCTAAACAGTTTGTTGGTAATCCTTATGTTTGGGGTGGTACAAGCCTTACTAAGGGAGCTGACTGTTCAGGATTTGTAATGAGTATTTACAAGAAGTATGGTGTAAATCTTAGCCACTCATCCAGAGCGCAGGCCAATGAAGGAACCAAGATTTCTTACGCTGAGATTCTTCCCGGTGACTTAGTATTCTATGCTAACAGTAAGGGAACAATCAATCACGTTGCGATTTACATTGGTGATGGACAGGTTATCAGTGCAAGTAGTCCTAAATCAGGAATTAAGATTGCCAAGTATAACTACAGAACACCGGTTAAGTATGTTAGAGTATTAAAGGATTAATGGAAAAAGGGGGTTTACAAGCCCCCTTTTTTGTGTTAATATATCCGGGTATGAGTTCGCCGATACTTAGGTTTTGGACACTCCGACCACTCCCAAGTATACGGTAAGTAAAAAACAGGAGGAAACAAAAATGATTTCTAAAGAGAAGAAAACTGCAATTATCAATGAGTATGCAAGAACTGCCGGTGACACAGGTTCACCTGAAGTACAGGTAGCTGTTCTTACTGCTAGAATTAAGGAGCTTACTGAGCATATGAAGGCTAATCCTAAGGATCATCATTCAAATCGTGGTCTTTTGAAGTTAGTTGGTCAGAGACGTGGTCTTCTTGATTACTTAAAGAACAAGGATATCAACAGATATCGTGAACTTATCGAGAGATTAGGTCTTAGAAAGTAATTATGAATGTAAAGGCGGATATGAAACCGATTGGGTCTTGTCCGCCTTTTTTTCTGTATTTTGGATTATGCTAGTCCAAGAATACAGCGATGCTTGTTAACTTCAGAACGGATGCTTTGCCCGAGACCGCTGAAAAATATATAAATATTTATGTGTTTTTCAGTAGTTTCGGTGTTGTCCGTTCTGATGAATATATAATTTGCCAAAAGGCAGAATGGAGGACTTATGAACACATTTACAATGGAATTGGCCGGACGTACCCTTCGTGTTGATATCAACAGAGTTGGTAAGCAGGCTAACGGATGTGCACTTATGCAGTACGGTGAAACTACCGTATTATCAACAGCAACAGCTTCTGAGAAGCCAAGAGACGGTATCGATTTCTTCCCTCTTAGTGTAGAGTACGAAGAGAAGTTATATGCTGTAGGAAAAATCCCCGGTGGATTCAATAAGAGAGAAGGAAAGGCAAGTGAGAATGCAATTCTTACCAGCCGTGTAATCGACAGACCTATGCGTCCCCTTTTCCCTAAGGATTATCGTAATGATGTAACTTTAAATAATATGGTAATGAGCGTTGACCCTGCATGCCGTCCTGAAATCGTTGCAATGCTTGGTTCTTCAATCGCAACCTGTATCTCTGACATTCCTTTTGATGGTCCTTGTGCAATGACACAGGTAGGTATGATTGATGGCGAGTTAATCATCAACCCTTCACAGGAGCAGTGGAAGAACGGTGATTTAAATCTTACTGTAGCTTCCACCAAGGAAAAGGTTATCATGATCGAAGCAGGTGCTAACGAGATCCCTGAAGCTAAGATGCTTGAAGCTATTTACAAGGCTCATGATATCAACCAGACAATCATTGCATTCATTGACAAGATTGTTGCAGAAGTTGGTAAGAAGAAGCATGAATACACAAGCTGTGCTATTCCTGCAGAAATGTTCGAAGAGATGAAGAAGATTGTTACTCCTGAAGAGATGGAAGTAGCAGTATTTACTGATGAGAAGCAGGTACGTGAGGAGAATATCCGTGTAATCACTGCTAAGTTAGAAGAGGCTTTTGCTGAGAAGGAAGATTGGCTTGCTATCCTTGGCGAAGCTGTTTACCAGTATGAGAAGAAGACTGTACGTAAGATGATCTTAAAGGATCATAAGCGTCCTGATGGTCGTGAGATCACTCAGATTCGTCCTCTTGCTGCAGAAGTTGATTTGATTCCTCGTGTTCATGGTTCAGCTATGTTTACTCGTGGACAGACACAGATTTGTAACGTATGTACACTTGCACCTTTATCAGAACAGCAGAAGAGCGATGGTCTTGATGAGAATGAAGTTAGCAAGCGTTATATGCATCATTATAACTTCCCTGCATACTCTGTAGGTGAAACTAAGGTTTCCAGAGGTCCCGGAAGACGTGAAATCGGTCATGGAGCTTTGGCTGAGAGAGCTTTGATTCCTGTTCTTCCTAGTGAAGAGGAATTCCCTTATGCAATCCGTACTGTATCAGAGACCTTTGAATCTAATGGTTCAACCTCTATGGCATCTACATGTGCATCTTGTATGTCTCTTATGGCTGCAGGTGTTCCTATTAAGAAGATGGTTGCAGGTATCTCTTGTGGTCTTGTAACAGGTGATACAGATGATGATTTCGTATTGTTAACAGATATCCAGGGTCTTGAAGACTTCTTTGGAGATATGGACTTCAAGGTAACCGGTACAACTGATGGTATTACAGCTATTCAGATGGATATTAAGATTCATGGTTTAACAAGACCTATCGTTGAAGGTGCTATTGCAAGATGTCGTGAAGCTAGACTTTTCATTATGGATACATGTATGAAGCCTGCGATCAGTGCTCCTAGAGCTGAGGTTGGTAAGTACGCTCCTAAGATTATTTCTCTTCAGATTGATCCTGAGAAGATTGGTGAAGTAGTTGGTCAGCGTGGTAAGACCATCAATGAGATTATTGCTCGTACCTCTGTAAAGATTGATATTACCGATGATGGTAAGGTATCTGTATGTGGTACAGACAAGGCAATGATGGATAAGGCTGTTGATATGATTAAGATTATCACAACTGAGTTCGAAGAAGGTCAGGTATTTACAGGTAAGGTTGTAAGTATCAAAGAGTTCGGTGCATTCATCGAGTTCGCTCCCGGTAAGGAAGGTATGGTTCACATCTCTAAGATTTCTAAGGAAAGAATCAACCATGTAGAAGATGTTCTTACACTTGGCGACACTGTAACAGTTGTTTGCCTCGGCAAGGACAAGATGGGTAGAATCAGCTTCTCTATGAAGGACGTAGCTCAGCAGTAAGACTAGTATTAAGCCCGGCACAATTGGTGTCGGGCTTTTTTATTGAATTGGATTTGATCTAAGCATTTTTTGAGGGGGAAGATAAATGTTTGGGAGATTTACAAATGATATTTTAATGCTTTTGGTATTCAGTCCGATGTATATTTTGCCTTTTGTTTATGGAAAAATATTGGAACATCATTATTTTCATGCAGATTCCGTTGTGACTGCAGAGGTAACAGAACTTGAAAAGAGAGTACATGTAAGACACAGAATAAAAACATATTATATAGTTCCTAAGTTCACATATTTTTATAATGGACTACAATGGAATGTGGAGGGAAGTTCATTTTTGGAGGATGATCGAAAAACAGCTTCCATGTTTAAGGTCGGAACAAAGATGAAATTACGTATATATAAGAATGAGATTATTGAACAAAGACATTATAAAAAATTCTTTTTTATAAGTTATTTTGTATTTATTATGGTTTTTATTGTAATGATTCCGTATCTTGCATTTAAATATCTTATGGGATAAAAATAACTTATGGAATAAAATGCTGCACGTGAAGGCAAGGCTGTCTTTGAAAATATTCCTCTTCAGACACGCTTTCGCTCTACATTTCACGTAGCGGATACTAACAAAAAAAGCACAGGCTTTGCAATTCCATGAATGGATTGTAAAGTCTGTGCTTTTTTGAAGTACCGACGTGAAATCAAGGTCTGAAGAAAAATATTTTTCAAATCAAGCCTTGCCTTCACGTGCAGCCTTTGACTTATTCTTCTGGTTCTGAGCTACGTCTGATTGTGATACCGTTGACAGATACTTCAGGTCCAACAGGAATAACAAGGTATTCGATACCGTCGATTTCCTTGGTCTGGATTAAGTCGGTACGGTCAGGGTTTACCTTGATGACAACGTCAGGTGTTTTTACCTCGAAGGTACGGGTATTGACTACGTTGGATAATGTGAGAGTTGCATCGGGACCTGCAAGCTCGATATAGTTGTGATCAAAGGTTTCTAAAGCTTCATCTGCAATTTCACAGTCTTCTAAGACACGTTTCACTTCTTTTCGGTCTAAGGTAAGAGGAACGGGATCCTCTTTATGTTCGGCTACAAGCTCGTTTAATTTTTCATGGATAGATTTAACTGCTTCAATACTGCAGGCCTCTCCTAAGGTTTCCTCTACGATAGTTTTGAAGGAATCTTTCTGGGTGCCGGCTGTTAAGGGAAGAGGGCAGTTTAAGATAGCTTCCACAAAGCTTCCTTTTAATTCTTCAGGATCCTTGGAATAGTAAAGGGTAGCATGAATATCACTGCTTCTATCATTAAAGGCAGGGAAAAGGAATGCTTTTTCAGGCTGTTCTACAACCCAGTCACGTATACGGTTTTGGAACATATTTTCTTCTGCGTTGTAGCTAAGTCCTGCCTTAGAAAGATTTACAGGGCAGATGGAAACTAAAACGTACTCATAAATCTCATCGGAAGCATCATCCATTTCAATATCATCATTGGTTTTGCCCGGTACATCATAGACATCATGGATTAAAAGAATTAAATAGTTCCCTACGTATTCATAGGCTTCAATTATCTGGTCGTAAAACTGGTCTAGCAGAGCATCATCTCTGAGCTTACTGTCACGAAGTGCAAGCAACTTTGCCTGAGTGCCACCTTCATCTTCGGTTGCAAGAGGAAATTCCAGGTTCATTAGATTTTTGCCAATAGAACCGGACATTGATTTTTTGAAGATTTCAAAGTATTTGAACATTTCTTCTTCCGGAAGATTTAAAAAGGACTGCGCAAAGGTTGCCTTTTTGTTTTTTTCTCCATCTACGTAGCATCCGCAGATTCTGTCAATGGAACAATTTCTCTGATTAAATAGTTTTTTAATTTCACTGATTTCCTGTTTTATCATAGTATCTGACCTTTCTTACTCTTAAAAGTAAACTCGAATAATATCAGTATATCCATTCGGACACGTAGTGGCAATACAGAAAGTAAAAAGTTTTACAATGCACACATGCTTCCGAGCATTCCACCGAGTGCTGAGAAGAGGAATGCTAGAAAAGCATGATTTTTGTATGGAGGATTTCCTGTGTAGATCAATGAAATAACAAGGAGCGTGATGAAATATGCCATTCCTAAAAGAATGCCCCAAAGGTAGCGCTTGTTCCTCGTATGTCTTCCTAATAAATAGCCACTGATTCCTGTTGATAAAATATAGATAGCATACACGCTTAGGGTAAGGATCTTAGAGGGCATGCCAACACTAAGCAGGATATAGGAAAGAAAAAGAATCATTAGAATGGATAAAATAATGCTGAAACCAAGTAAGGAAAGAAATGGTTTAAGGTGTTTTTTCATGTTGTTTCCTTTTTTAATATTACTTACTTATATTGTATTCCTTCGGGGATGAAAACTTGACAACTTTATTTATTGTATTATAATATTAAACTTATTATAGAAATGAGACAGTTTTCAGAATATTAGCTGAAAAACAAATTAAAAAGGAGTGTACATTTAGGTGGATGCCACTGGAGTCATACAAAGCATAATATTGTTTATACTGGTTATTCTTTCAGCATTCTTTTCTTCTGCGGAGACAGCTTTTTCTACGGTGAATGCCGTACGTATGAGAAGCCTGGAGGAAGAAGGAAATAAGAGAGCCAAAAAGGTTAATAAGATTCTTGCAAAATACAGTAAGATGATTAGTGCAATATTGATTGGAAATAATGTTGTAAATATCGGAGCATCTGCTCTTGCCACAATGCTGGCAATCAGAATTAATTTAATGGTTGGAATTGCATCCGGTATATTGACCTTTGTAGTTTTGATTTTTGGTGAGGTAGTACCAAAGACCTGGGCGAAGCTCAATAATGAGAAGATAACCTTGGCATATTGTGATTTGATTATGATGATTATGAATGTGCTGACTCCTTTTATTTTTTTGGTAGATAAGGTTTCTTTAGGATTCTTAATGGCCCTGCATATTGATCCTACACAAAAGGGAGAGACCATTACAGAAAGTGAATTGAAAACCTACGTGGATGTAAGTCATGAGGATGGAGTCATTGAAACCGAAGAAAAAGAGATGATTTACAATGTGTTCGATTTTTCTGATGCCATAGCCAAGGAGATTATGATTCCAAGAATTAATATGGTGACAGTTCCTGATGATGCCACCTATATGGAGGTATTGGAGATTTTCAAGCAATGTATGTACACCAGACTTCCTGTTTATCATGAGGATAAGGATAATATAGTTGCTTTTATAAATATGAAGGACTTTATTTTGGTCAAGGATCAGGAGAATTTTAAGGTGTCACAGATTCAGAGAGAGCCTCATTTTACATATGAGTACAAGAAGAGTTCCGATCTGTTAATGGAGATGCGTAAGCTGGCTACAAATCTTTCCTTTGTTGTAAACGAATATGGTGTTACGGTAGGTATGATTACCCTGGAAGACCTTTTGGAAGAGATTGTTGGTGAAATCAGAGATGAGTTTGATGCCGATGAAGAAGAGAATATCAAGGAACTTGGTGAAGGTGAGTACCTGGTAGTGGCAAGTATGAAGCTGGATGATATTAACGATGCAATCGGTACGAGCCTTGATTCTGAAGATTATGATTCCATTGGTGGTGTCCTGATAGAGCAGCTGGATCACCTTCCTGAGGATGGAGAGATGGTTACCCTTCCGGATCATACAGTATTGAAGGTGGAAGGTATGGATCAAAATCGTATCCAAAAGATTAGAATGACCTTACCTAAGGAAGAGGAAAAGGAAGAAACGGAAGAGGTTTCTTCAGAAGAAGCATAGTTTCTGTTAAAAATGTAATCCCCCAATCATGGACTGATTGGGGGATTTTTTTAGATTCGGCCCTGGTGATTACGAAGACGGATTTTATCTGTAAGCAAAGCAATAAATTCAGAATTGGTTGGTTTTCCCTTGCCAATGCTAATGGTGTAACCAAATAAATCATCCAGGGTTTTCATGGAACCTCTGGACCAGGCTACTTCAATCGCATGTCGGATGGCACGTTCTACACGACTGGGTGAAGTGTGGTATTCCTTGGCAATGGAGGGATACAGCGTTTTGGTGATAGAGGATATGTATTCACAGTTAGATACACACATAATGATCCCTGTACGAAGGTATTGATAACCTTTTATATGTGCGGGAACACCGATTTCGTGAATCAAATTGGTTACTTCCTGTTCCAAACCGGTGTAGGAAAGAGGGGATTTTTGGACTTTGTTTTCCGGCGGTGTCTTATAACTTAGCAGAGAAATAGGAGGAACGGGGGTGGGAATGGTTTCTTTTCCGGGAAAGGTAATCATTAACTGAAATTCCCGGCCGGTATCCATTAAGCTTTCCAAAATTTCCATAAGCTTATCTTCTGTGGCATTTAATGTTAGTTGTTCCATTTTTTCCGGTTCCTTTCTTTTTGTCGAAATCATTATATCCATCATGGAAAGGATACGGCAACTGCAATTCATCGTTGTAAAATACGAGAAATCGTGTTTTTTTATGGGATTCTTATTCTAAAAACATCATTCTCTGCCCATTCGTGTCGAAGTTTGTGATTGAAATGAAAAAACCTTTTACAAATGAAAAAATTATGCTATAATACACAAGTTAATATATATGTTTTTAAACATACAAGGAGGTTATGCTAATGAAGCACATTAAGACATTAACAACCAGAGATTTAAAAGAGTCTATGAAGAAGGGTGGATGTGGCGAGTGCCAGACTTCATGCCAGTCAGCATGTAAGACATCTTGTACCGTTGGCAACCAGAGTTGCGAGAAGATTAAGTAATTAAAGCTTAACATCATGGTTCATAGATAAGCAGCCTCGGAATGTGACCATTTCGAGGTTGTTTATTGTACTCCATGATAGGATGAAACAAGACTTTTAGGTAGTTTTAATTAGAAAGGGATTTATTGTGATACATCAGTACAAAAACAATGGCTACAATATTGTTATGGACGTAAACAGCAGTTCTGTTCACGTGGTTGATGATATGGTTTATGACATCATCGCGTTAATGGAGCCATTGATGGAGCAGGAAGATAAAGATGCAGACAAGATCAAAGCGGTAGTAAAGGAGCAGCTTAAGGGTCAGTATGATGAAGCTGAACTTGATGAGGCCGTAGACGAGGTTTTAAGCCTGGAAAAAGAGGGCTCTTTGTTTGCACCTGATATATATGAGAATTATATTTTTGATTTTAAAAAGAGAAAGACCGTTGTAAAGGCACTTTGCTTACATATTGCACATGATTGTAACCTGGCTTGTAAATACTGTTTTGCCGAAGAAGGTGAATATCATGGCAGAAGAGCTTTGATGAGTCTTGAGGTTGGAAAGAAAGCATTAGATTTTCTTGTAGCCAATTCCGGAAGCCGTGTGAATCTGGAGGTTGACTTCTTTGGTGGAGAACCTTTGATGAACTGGCAGGTTGTAAAGGATTTGGTTGCTTATGGCAGAAGCCTGGAAGAGCCTAATAATAAGAAGTTCCGTTTTACATTGACCACCAATGGTGTTTTGTTAAATGATGAGATTATGGAGTTTGCCAACAAGGAAATGGCAAACGTAGTTCTTAGTATTGACGGAAGAAAGAAAATCAATGATCTTATGAGACCTTTTAGACAGGGACAGGGAAGCTATGATATTATTGTTCCAAAGTTTCAGAAGGTAGCAGAGAGTAGGGAGCAGATGAATTATTATGTAAGAGGTACCTTCACACATAATAATCTTGATTTCTCAGAGGATGTAATGCATCTTGCAGACTTAGGCTTTAAGCAGATTTCTGTTGAACCTGTTGTAGCACAGCCCACAGATGATTATGCAATCAGAGAGGAAGATCTTCCGATTCTTATGGAAGAGTATGATAAGCTTGCCAAGGAAATCCTTCAGAGAAGAAGGGAAGGAAAAGGCTTTAATTTCTTCCATTTCATGATTGATCTTGAAGGTGGTCCTTGTGTTGCCAAGCGTCTTTCAGGATGTGGTTCCGGAACAGAATACCTTGCAGTAACTCCTTGGGGTGATTTTTATCCTTGCCACCAGTTTGTTGGTAATGAGAAGTTCCTTTTGGGTAATGTTGATGATGGCATTGTTAACACTGATATTTGTAATGAATTCAAGTGCTGCAATGTATATGCAAAGGATAAATGTAAGAAATGTTTTGCAAAGTTCTACTGTAGTGGTGGTTGTGCGGCAAATGCTTACAATTTCAGCGGCGATATTAACGGAGCTTATGATATTGGATGTGAATTACAGCGCAAGAGAGTAGAATGTGCCATTATGATAAAGGCTGCGGAAGCAGAAAACGAATAGGAATTTAAGGAAAGGGAAAAAACAATGAAGAACATGACAAAAAGCAAGGCATTCTTGGTATTGCTTATTATGATTCTTCTTCTTGTTGGTGTCACATACATAGATTTATTTGGTATTGATGCGACAGGAAAGGGAAGTGCCTCTGATATTAAGCTTGGTCTTGATTTGGCAGGTGGTGTAAGTATTACATACCAGGTAGTAGGAGGGGAAAAGCCTACACAGACAGATATGCAGGATACAATTTCTAAACTCCAGCAAAGAGTTTGGAATTATAACTCAGAAGCAGTTGTATATCAGGAAGGATTTAACCGAATTGGCGTAGAAATTCCGGGTGTTACAGATGCAGAGGCTGTATTTAAGGAATTGAGCCGTCCCGGTGCACTTTATTTTATTGCTGAGAATGGTACAGACGGTACACCAAACTATTATTACACAGCAGAAGCAGATGAAAATGGAAATCCTTCTTATGTATGGCGTCTGACAAAGTCAATTGATGAGATTAAGGCAGATGGCGGTATCGTACTGGAAGGTACCGATGTATTGGAAGCAAGAGCAGGTGCTGTTGCAGATAAGAATGGTAATCAGGAAATTGTTGTTTCTTTGACTATGACAGAAAATGGTAAGCATAAGTTTGCAGATGCAACAACAAAGGCTTATCAAAGAGGAGAAACCATTGGTATTTACTATGATGGAGAGTTCTATAGTGTACCAAGAGTTTCATCAGTTATTTCAGATGGTTCCGCACAGATTAATGGTATGGATTCCTATGAAGAAGCTGAAAAGCTTGCTTCTACCATTCGTATTGGTGGACTTAGCCTTGAGCTTGAAACACTTCATTCCAAGGTTGTAGGTGCGCAGCTTGGTGTAGATGCTATTGCCACCAGTTTAAAAGCAGGTGCAATCGGATTGGCAATCGTCATCGTATTTATGATTGTTGTATACTTCCTTTCAGGTTTTGCAGCATCCTTCGCACTTACCTTATATGTATCTTTGATTGTTATGCTCATCAGAGCATTTGACTTAACCCTTACCTTATCAGGTATTGCAGGTATTATTCTTTCCATCGGTATGGCGGTTGATGCCAACGTTATTATTTTCGCTCGTATCAGAGAAGAACTTGCAACAGGCAAGACTGTAAAGAGTTCTATGAAAATTGGTTTTGAAAAGGCAACATCAGCAATCGTAGACGGTAATATTACTACTTTAATTGCCGCTGCAGTTCTTTGGTTATTAGGACCCGGAACTGTAAAGAGCTTTGCACAGACACTTGCTCTTGGTATTGCACTTTCAATGTTTACAGCATTGGTACTTACCAAGATGATTATGAATGCATTATTTACTTTAGGCTTAAAGAGCGAGAAGTTATATGGAATCGGTAAAGAGCCTAAGATTGTGAACTTCCTTGCGAAGAGAACCGCATTCTTTGTAATTTCAGCAGCACTGATTGTTGCAGGCTTTGTAATGATGGGTGTAAACAAGGCCAAGACCGGTGATGTATTAAATCTTAGCCTTGAGTTTAAGGGTGGTACAGCAACCACAGTTACCTTTAATGAAATGAGAACCTTAGAAGAGGTTAATGCAGATGTCCTTCCTAAGGTGGAGCAGATTTTAGGAAGCACTCCTCAGATTCAGACAGTACCCGGTAGTGGGGAGGTTATTTTCAAATCTGAGTTTATCAGTGAAGAAAAGAGCAAAGAACTGAATGATATGTTTGTAAGTAACTACCAGGTAAATCCTGAGATGATTACAACAGAGAGTATCAGCTCTACAATCAGTGATGAAATGACAAGAGACACAATCATTGCAGTTATTGTTGCAATCGTTTGTATGTTGATTTATATCAGAATCAGATTCAAGGATATCAGACTTGGTGCTGCCAGTGTTATGGCACTTATGCATGACGTATTGGTTGTACTTGCATTCTATGCAGCAGCAAAGATTTCGGTAAGTAATACATTTATTGCTTGTATGTTAACCATCGTTGGTTATTCTATCAATGCAACCATCGTTATTTTTGACCGTATCCGTGAAAATGTAAATGAGATGAAGAAAACAGATACTATGGAAGGTGTTATCAATAAGAGTATTGCACAGACTCTTTCGCGAAGCTTGTTTACTTCATTAACAACCTTCATCATGGTATGTGTTCTGTATATCTTTGGTGTAAGTAGTATTAAAGACTTTGCATTACCTTTGATGGTAGGTATTCTGTGTGGTGCTTACTCATCTGTATGTCTTGCAGGTTCTTTATGGTATGTATTACGTAAGAAAAATGCTAAGAAAGCATAATGCGTATAAATAGATTTTCGAAAGGAACTGTTCCTTGGGGACAGTTCCTTTTTTAAAGGAGCATGATATGAAAGAGAAGTGGGTGGTATCCGCAAAACGTGGTGATTTCAATGCAATTGCGGAAGAATTTCAGATTGACCCTGTGTTGGCCAGAATTATCCGCAATAGAGATGTGGAAAGCAAAGAAGATATAAGAAAATTTTTGTATGGTCAGATCTCTGATTTACCATCACCTTTGAAGATGAAAAATGTTGATGAAGGAGTCAAGCTCTTAGAACGCCTTATAAAAGAGGAGAAAAAAATCAGAATTATAGGTGATTATGATGTGGATGGTATTTGCGCAACTTATATTCTGAAACATATTTTAAATGCCATGGGGGCAAGAGTTGACGCCGCTATTCCCCACAGAGTTAAGGATGGATATGGCCTAAATGAGAATTTGATTCAAAATGCTTTGGAAGATGGTATTGAAGCAGTTATTACCTGCGATAATGGTATCGCTGCATCGGATGCTGTAAAGCTTGCAAAAGAAAATGGGATGATAGTGATCGTAACGGATCATCATGAGGTTCCTTTTGTGATGGATGGGGAGAAAAAAATACAACAGCTTCCCTGTGCAGATATTATTATTGACCCAAAACAGGAAGGGGAAACCTACCCCTTTACAGGAATTTGTGGAGCAGTGGTTGCTTATAAGCTCATGGATGCCCTTATGGAAAAAACATCGTTTCCGTTTAGAGACAAGCTTTTAACGGAATGTATGGAATTTGCAGCGCTCGCCACGGTGTGTGATGTTATGGACCTGAAGGATGAAAACAGAATTCTGGTCAAAGAAGGAATGAGCAGAATGCGCAATAGCGCCAACTATGGACTAAGAGCCTTGATTGAAGTGAATGGCTTATTGGAAGAACATCTAAGCACTTACCATCTTGGTTTTGTTATTGGGCCATGTATGAATGCTACAGGAAGGTTGGACAGCGCAACAAAGTCTCTGGAACTATTAGAGGCAGAATCATATGATAAGGCATTAACCCTTGCTTGCGAACTCAAGGAGATGAATGAGAGCAGAAAAAATATGACACAAAAGGGTGTGGAAAAAGCGGGAGAATTGGTAGGAGAAGATCCCAAAGATTCTGTTCTAATCATCTATTTACCGGAGGTTCATGAAAGCCTTGCGGGTATTATTGCCGGTAGAATGAAGGAAAAGTATTATCGTCCGGTATTTGTGTTAACAGATGCAGAGGATGGACTGAAGGGATCCGGTAGATCCATAGAAGCTTATCATATGTATGATGAAATGAATAAGGTAAAAGAACTGTTTACTAAATTTGGTGGACATAAGATGGCGGCCGGATGTTCTTTGGAGAAGAAGAATCTGGAAATATTAAGAGAAGAAATAAACAAAAAGTGTACTCTTACGGAAGATGATTTTTATCTGAAGGTATTGATAGATGTCCCCATGCCTATGGAGTATGCCAGCCTAAAACTTGCAAAACAGTTACAGCTTTTGGAACCAATGGGGAATGGTAATCCGTCCCCTTTATTTGCACAGAAGAATGCATGCTTTGTTGGAATGCAGTACCTTGGAAAACAGAAAAATTATTTAAAGTTTAAAGTTCGTACAGAACGTGGAACAGAAGAAGTTTTGTATTTTGGAGATCAAAATGCTTTTCTTAGCTTTTTAGATTCCAAATTCGGCGGGGATGCAAAGGAACTGTTATTTAAACAAAAGGGAGAGTATCCGATTTCTATGGTATACCAGATTGCTGTGAATTCCTTCAGGGGACAGGAAAGCCTTCAATATATTATGAAAAATTATTCATAGCATAATCTGAATGAAATTATGGGAGACGTTTGAACTTAATTACAAATTTTTGGACACAATTTGAACACATTTATAATTTATATTAATTAATAAGGTAGCGAGTAATCGCTATCTCCCCTCATAAGTTGCGAAGGCTCCGGTTCCCTCCGGAGCCTTTTGCTTTGCCAAAAAGGAAGATAGAGAGTATAATATATTAGAATAGGTTATCTATGTGAATAACATTACGGAGGGCAAGTATGAAAGTTTCTGACGTATTAAGCAAGATTGAATATAAGATATTACAGGGGAATGTAGAGCAAGAGTTTTCTGCAGTAGTATATGACTCAAGAAAGGTAGAAAAAGACTGTTTGTTTATATGCATTGAAGGTGCAAATTTTGATGGACATCACTTTGCGAAGCAGGCATTGGAAGGTGGCGCTAAGGTTTTAGTTGTCAGAAAAGAAGTGCCGGAGGTTATGGGAGAAGATATCACAGTCATTCAGGTGGATGATACTCGTTATGCCATGGCATTTATTTCTGCAGCCTTCTTTGGAAATCCCGCTGAAAAGTTAAAGGTAATTGGAATTACCGGTACAAAGGGAAAAACCACAACAACTTATTTGGTGAAATCTATTCTTGAAAATGCAGGAATGAAGGTTGGACTGATTGGAACCATTGAGATTATTATTGGCGAAAAACACAATCCTGCCAGTGGAACCACTCCTGAGTCCTATGTATTGCAGGAATATTTTAAGGCTATGGTAGATGAAGGAATTCAGGTGGTTGTAATGGAGGTTTCTTCACAGGGACTCATGCTTCACAGAACGCAAGGATTTATCTTTGATTACGGTATTTTTACCAATCTGGAAGAAGACCATATCGGTGCAAATGAGCATAGAGATTTTGAACATTACATGCAGTGTAAGAGCCTTCTGTTCAAACAGTGTAAGGTTGGTATTTTTAACGGAGATGATGCTAATCTTGAAGGTATTCTGCAAGGTCATACCTGTCAGGTAGAAACCTTTGGACTTAGTAATCAAAATGATTTATATGCAACAGATTTAGAACTTTACAGAGAAGGAGATACCCTGGGTGTCAAATTCAAGACCAATGGAAGTATTGAATTGAATGCTATGTTATCTACACCCGGAAAATTCAGTGTTTACAATGCCTTGACCGCAATTTATATTTGCAAATATTTTGGAGTAGAACCACAAATCATTGAGAATGCGTTAAAGGATGTAAAGGTAAAGGGAAGAATCGAGCCGGTAAAGGTATCAGATGATTTTACGCTATTAATTGATTATGCACACAATGCTATGAGTTTAAAAAGCCTGTTAGTTACATTAAAGGAATATCATCCGTCGCGATTGATTACCTTATTTGGATGTGGCGGTAATCGTGCCAAGGCTCGTAGATTTGAAATGGGAGAAGTCAGTGGTAATCTTTCAGACTTAACGATTATTACAGCAGACAACCCACGTAATGAAGAAATTCTTGACATCATGGCAGATATTGAAACAGGTATTAAGAAGACAGATGGAAAATATATTATGATCCCTGACAGAAAAGATGCGATTGCTTATGCAATTAAAGAAGGTAAAAAGGGCGATATCATTGTCCTTGCAGGAAAGGGTCATGAGGATTATCAGGAGATTAAGGGCGTGAAATATCCAATGGATGAGCGAGTAATCATTCAGGAGATTTTGGCCGAGTAAAACATATAAAATATGTGAGGAGAGGAGGCTTTGCGGGAATTGGATCATAAAGAGTATTATGCTGATATTATTATTGATATAGCACATGAAAAAGTAGACAGACCCTTTCAGTATAGAATTCCGACAAAACTTCTCGACCTGGTCAAAATAGGAAGCTGTGTCAATATTCCTTTTGGTAATGGCAATAAGCTTCGTACCGGTTATGTAATAGATATTACTACGCAGGCCAATTACGATCCGGAGAAAATCAAAGAGGTTAAGGAACTTGTGGATGGTAGCGTAGATGCCATGGCCAATCAATTCAAGATAGCAGCCTGGTTAAAGGAAAATTACGGTGGAACAATGATTCAGGCATTGAAAACTGTACTCCCGGCCAAATCAAAGGTGGAGAAGATTGTACACAAGGAATTGGTGCTGAAGGTTTCTATGGAGGAAGCTTTAAGTATATATGGTGAATGCTTACGAAAAAAACAGAAGGCCAAGGCTAGACTTCTTGAGCAGCTTATGGAACAAAAGAGACTACCGAAGGAGCTTGTAACACAAAAGCTTATGGTGGGAAGTCAAACCATTACTTCCTTGGAGAGGGATGGTGTCCTGCAGGTAGAAGTGAGTACACATTATCGTAATCCGGTGAAGGAGTTGGAGGAAAGAGTTCTTCCCCCTTTAAGTGAGAATCAGCAGAGCATCGTAGATAATGTATTGGAAGAATATGAAATGGGAATGCAGAGAGCTTACCTGTTACATGGAATTACCGGTAGTGGAAAAACCAATGTATATATCTATCTTGCCAAGGAATTCGTACAAAGAGGAAAGCAGGTTATAGTTCTTATTCCGGAAATATCCTTGACCTACCAGACATTACTTCGGTTTTATCAAATATTTGGAGATAGAGTCAGCGTGATGAATTCATCCCTTTCACCGGGGGAAAAATATGATCAGTGTGAGAGAGCGAAAAATGGAGAGATAGATGTTATTATCGGTCCCAGATCCGCCTTGTTTGTTCCTTTTAAAAATCTTGGGCTGATTATTATGGATGAGGAGCATGAGGGAAGCTACAAGAGCGAAAATACACCCAAGTTCCACGCCAGAGAGACCGCGATGATGCTTGCAAAGGAAAATAAAGCCAGCATTCTTCTGGGATCGGCAACGCCTTCCTTAGAAGCCTATGAACTTGCGAAAAATGGCAAGATTGGATATTTCAGGTTGACGGAGCGTTTGACAGGAGGAACATTGCCGGAGGTTTCGGTGGTGGACCTTCGACAGGAACTAAAAAATGGAAATCGTTCTATTTTCAGTGAACAATTGCAGGAACTTTTAGAGGATCGTTTAGCCAAAGGTGAACAGGCAATTTTATTTATCAATCGAAGAGGATATGCAGGGTTTATTAGCTGCAGAGCATGTGGAGAAGTAATCAAATGTCCACATTGTGATGTGTCCTTGTCCTCACATAATAATGGATATATGATTTGTCATTATTGTGGCTATAGTGTTAAAACCATGAAAAACTGCCCCTCCTGTGGCTCCAAATATATTTCCGGCTTTAGAGCAGGAACAGAGCAGATTGAAGAGAAAATCAAGGAAATGTATCCCAAAGCCAGGGTACTACGTATGGATGCAGATACCACAAAAACCAAGGATAGCTATGAAAAAATCCTATCCTCTTTTGGAAATGGTGAAGCAGACATACTGGTTGGAACGCAGATGATTGTAAAGGGACATGATTTTCCGGGGGTAACCCTGGTTGGAATATTGGCTGCTGACCTTTCCCTTGGAGTTAACGATTTTAGAAGTGGTGAAAAAACCTTTCAGCTGATTACACAGGCGGCAGGACGTGCCGGAAGAGGCAAGAAAAAGGGTGAGGTTGTTGTGCAAACCTACCAGCCGGAGCATTATGCTATTGTGTCCGGTGCAAAGCAAAATTATGAGGATTTTTATCAGGAAGAAAGTCTGTTTAGAGATATGTGCGGATATCCACCATACATTCATATGCTGGCGGTTCAGGTCTTATCCTATGATAGCAAGGAAGGGGAAAGCTTAAGTAAGAAGCTTGCTGAATATGCCAAAGAGAAAGAGGGCTTAATGGTTTTGGGACCGGCCGCTGCGGGAATTGGAAAGATTAAGGATGTGTATCGACATGTGGTTTATGTGAAGCATTCGGATTACTCCAAACTGATAGAAATCAAGAATCTGATGGAAGAGAAGCTACATGCCATGGAAGGAAGAAGAGCCAATGTTCTTTTTGACTTTGATCCCATGCAAATCATGTAAGAAACCGCAAGGATATGTTTACAAATTCAGCAGAATTTGAGATAATAGTTAAGTTAAGTATTTATCAAACCAGTAGTGAAAGGGTAAAGAAATGGCATTAAGAAATATTAGAGAAGTAGGCGACGAAGTATTAAATAAGAACTGTAGAGAAGTAAAAGCAATGGATCAGCGTACCAGAGATTTGATTGAAGATATGTTAGATACCATGTATGAGGCAAATGGTGTGGGACTTGCAGCACCTCAGGTTGGAATTTTAAAGAGAATTGTTGTAATTGATGTTACCGGCGAAGATCCTTATGTATTGATTAATCCAAGAATTATTGAAAAGAGTGGAGAACAGACCGGACAGGAAGGATGCCTTAGTGTTCCGGGAAAAGCAGGTATTGTTACAAGACCTAATTATGTAAAGGTTGCTGCTTTGGATGTTGATATGCAGCCTATTGAAGTAGAAGGTACAGAGCTTCTGGCAAGAGCATTCTGCCATGAACTTGATCATTTGGATGGTCATCTTTATACCGAATTGGTAGAGGGTGATTTAATGGATGTAAACTACGCAGAACCCGAAGAAGAATAAGTAGGTGATTAAAATATGAAGATTGTATTTATGGGAACCCCTGATTTTGCGGCAGGTGCGTTGGAAGCATTGATTCACAAGGGGGAAGAAATTGTTTTGGTTGTAACACAACCGGATAAACCTAAGGGAAGAAGTAAAGAGCTTGTATATTCTCCCGTAAAGGAATGTGCATTAAAACATGGAATTCCTGTATTTCAACCTGTAAAAATCAAGGAAAAGGAAGCAGTAGAGGAATTACGTAAATATTCGGCAGATATTTTTGTGGTTGCAGCCTTTGGACAGATTGTGTCCAAGGAGATTTTAGATATGCCTCCACTTGGTTGTGTGAATATTCATGCCTCTATTTTGCCTAAATATAGAGGGGCATCTCCTATTCAGAATGTCATTCTGGATGGCGAGAAGGAAACCGGAATTACCATTATGCAGATGGATGAAGGGATTGATACCGGAGATATTCTTTATGTAAAGAAAATCGAGATTCAGCGAGAGGACACTTTTGAGACATTACATGATAAACTGATGAATCTTGGTGGAGAAGCCATCACAGAAGCAATTGATCTTATTGCTGAAGGAAGCTTAGAGGCGGAAAAACAGGATGATTCATTAAGCTGTTATGCGAAGATGATTAAAAAGGAAATGGGAGAAATGGATTTTTCCAAGGATGCTTTTTCATTGGAGCGAAAAGTTCATGGTATGAATCCCTGGCCTAGTGCATATACCTTTTATCATGGCAAACAGATGAAATTATGGGATGTATTTGCCCTGGAAGAAGAAACCAAGGAAATTCCAGGAACAGTTGTCAGAGTAACCAAGGAAGAAATATTTGTTGCTACCGGAAAGGGCTTACTTTCTCTTAGACAGGTACAATTAGAAGGTAAAAAGAGAATGAGTGTACATGATTTTTTGCTTGGGGTTAAGGTTTGTGTTGGTGAAAGCTTTGGAAAAAGTGAAGTATAAAAAGGAGATCATAAATGGGATATAGTTTAGGTTTGGATTATTTTCTATATTTTGCAGCGTTAATTATCTGTCTTTGGGCAAGTGCCCATGTAAGCTCAGTAATGAGAAAGTTTAAAAAGGTTCAGTGTCACTCAGGAATGACAGGAAACGAGGTTGCAAGACGAATTCTTGATGAACATGGTTTATATCATGTCAGTGTGAATGTGCTTAATGCAGAAAGTGGCGATCACTATGATCCCAGAACACAGAGTATGAACCTGAGCAATTCAGTGTATTTTGGTACTGATATTACAGCAGTCAGTGTTGCTGCACATGAATGTGGCCATGCTATTCAGCATAGTGAGAACTATATGCCGCTTTCATTGCGTTCAGCTATGGTTCCTGTAGTTAATATAGGAAGCCATGCGGCAGTACCTATTTTGATTTTGGGATTAATTTTGGACGGAAATATGGTATTGATTCAAATCGCGTTAATTGCGTTTTCTTTGTCTGTGCTGTTTTCGTTTGTAACACTTCCTGTGGAGTTTGATGCATCGAGAAGAGCGCTTAGGATTTTGAATAGTAATTTCACAACCTATGAAGAAGAGAATCGTCTATGTAAAAAGGTATTAACCGCCGCTGCACTTACTTATGTTGCAAGCACCGCGGCAGCATGCATGCAGTTACTTAGAATTATGATGAGATATGGTAACAGAAGAAAATAAGATATTTAGGTAAGCGAGGTTTTTGTATGGCAGACAATGCTAGAGAAATTGTATTGGACACTCTGTTAGAGATGGAGCGAAACAAGGTCTACTCTCATCAGCTCATAGGTGCAGTTTTAGAAAAATATGATTATCTCGATGTAAAGGATAAGAGATTTATCAAAAGACTGTCAGAAGGTTGTATTGAGCGTAAGATAGAGTTGGATTATATTATTGAATGCTATGCAAGTCTAAAAGTTTCCAAGATGAAACCTTTGATTCGTTGTATTTTACGAATGGGCGTATACCAGATTTTATTCATGGATAGTGTGCCGGACAGTGCGGCATGTAATGAAGCGGTCAAACTGGCCGTTAAAAGAAAGTTTGTAAATCTCAAGGGATTTGTGAATGGCATCTTACGTAAGATTGTCACAAATAAAGATGGGATTCCTTATCCTGATGCCAAGAAGGATTCTACAGGGTATCTGAGTATAAAATATTCCATGCCGGAGTGGATCGTTCAAATGTGGCTTCAGGATTACGGATATGATAAAACAGAGATGATTTTGAAAAATCTCTTGGAAACACATCCTGTCACCATTCGATTTTCTTATTCTCTGAGCGAGGAAGAGAAGAAGCACTATATTGAGGAATATAAGAAGCTGGGACTTGTAGTAAATGAAGTAGACAATCTTGACTATGCCTATACCTTACAGGGGGTAGAGGGAATCTCAGCATTGCCCGGATTTGCAGAAGGGCTCTTTGTGGTGCAGGATATTAGTTCACAGATGTGCTTAGAGGCTGCCTGCTTTGAAGCAGACGATCAGGTAATTGATGTTTGTGCCTGCCCCGGCGGAAAAACAATGTTTGCTGCTGAGAGAGTGAAAACAGTTATTTCACGAGATGTCTCAGAGAAAAAGACAGCAAAAATCATTGAAAATCTGGAAAGAATGAATCTGCTTGATAAAGTCAGGGTAGAGGTGTTTGATGCAACAAATACGGATGAAGCCCTGATTGAAAAGATGGACGTGGTTCTTATGGATGTTCCCTGTTCCGGCCTTGGAGTTATGGGAAAGAAGCGGGATATAAAATACAATGTTTCACCTGAAGGTTTAAAGGAGCTCCATGAGTTGCAGAAAGCAATTGTGGATCACAGTATTCTTTATGCAAAAAAAGGGGGCAGGATTATTTACAGTACATGTACAATTCGCAAGGAAGAAAATGAAGAGATGTGCAAGTACATACAGGATCATTATCCTGTAAAGCTCGTTGAAATGAAACAGATTTTACCGAAAAATAACAGTATCGATGGATTTTTCTATGGAAAATTCATCAGAAATATGGATTAAAACATGGAAGAATTAGAAACAAAGATAGATTTAAAAGCCTTAAGCTACGATGAACTGTGTAAGGAACTGGAGAGCCTTGGGGAAAAGGCTTACAGAGCCAAACAGCTTTATGAGTGGATGCACCAGAAATTGGCAAGAAGCTATGAGGAAATGACAAATCTTTCCAAAGCGCTAAAGGAGAAATTGAATAACCGGTATGCATACACTTCCTTAGGAATCGTAAGAGTCCAGGAATCTGCAATCGACCAAACCAAGAAGTTTTTGTTAAGACTTGCCGATGGCAATGTAGTAGAAAGTGTATGGATGAAGTACCATCATGGCAACAGTGTATGTATTTCTTCACAGGTTGGATGCAGAATGGGCTGTAGATTCTGTGCATCTACATTGGATGGCCTTTTACGTAATCTGACTGTTGCAGAAATGCTGGATCAGATCTATACCATCCAGAGAGAAACCGGAGAGAGAGTTTCCAATGTAGTAATCATGGGTACCGGTGAACCCATGGATAATTATGATCATTTAATTCAGTTCCTACATATGTTAACAGATGAAAGGGGACTCAATATATCAGTACGTAATATTACAATCTCAACTTGTGGGATTGTACCCGGCATAAAGAAGCTTGCGGGGGAAAAGCTTCCCTTGACACTGGCTTTGTCTCTTCATGCTACAACAGATGAAAAGAGAAAGGCACTTATGCCCATTGCCTATCAGTATTCTATCCAGGAACTGATGGAGGCTTGTTCTTATTATTTTGAAACAACCGGTAGAAGAATTACCTTTGAATATAGCCTTGTTGGAGGCGTTAATGATACGGATGAGGATGCTGCAGAGCTTATTGAACTTGCAAGACCATTGCACTGTCATGTGAATCTGATTCCGGTCAATCCGATTAAGGAAAGAGACTATGTACAGTCGGAAGCAGGCAGAATTCAGGCATTTAAACACAAGCTTGAAAAAAGCGGTGTTAATGTAACCATTCGTCGAGAGATGGGACGCGATATAGACGGTGCTTGCGGACAGCTTAGAAGATCTTATATGCAGGAGGATCAGTGTGATTAAGACATTTAGTGTTACAGATATTGGTCAAAGCAGAAAAATGAATCAGGATTATATATTTACCTGCGAGGAGCCGATTGGTAATCTGCCCAATTTGTTTATAGTAGCAGATGGCATGGGTGGTCATAAGGCAGGAGATTATGCTTCTAAATATGCAGTTGAAACAATATGTAAGGAAGTAGAAAAATCCTTTGAAAAAAATCCTATATTAATAATGCGAAAAGCAATAGAAGAGGCAAATGAACATATCTATGAAAAGTCCAAATTAGAAGAGGACTATCATGGAATGGGAACCACAGTTTGTTGTGCTACTTTTCTTGGAAAGTACATGCAGGTCGCAAATGTAGGTGACAGTAGACTCTATGTAATTAATAAAGATATTACACAGATTACAAAGGATCATTCCTTGGTTCAGGAAATGGTTAGACTTGGTGGTATGGATACAGACAGTGCCAAGCATCATCCGAAGAAAAATATTATTACCAGAGCAGTAGGTGGTTATGAGAAGATTGAAGTAGATTTCTTTTCTGTGGAATTAAAGCAGGGAGATGTCGTTCTTATTTGCTCCGATGGATTAACCAATATGGTAGACGATTTAGAGATTAAGAGAATATTAGATACCAAAAGAGATGTAGTAGAAAAAGCTCAGGAACTTGTAAATGCCGCCAATAGCCACGGCGGAAGCGATAATATTAGTGTTATTGTTATCGAGCCCTTCGCAAAAGAAAAAATGGATTCTTTTATTTAGTGGTTAATGGAGGTTTTGTATGGTTAAGATAGGAATGATTATCGGAGAACGGTACGAGATCGTCGAAAAAATCGGTACCGGCGGAATGTCCGATGTATATAAAGCAAAAGATAGTAAATTAAATAGATATGTAGCTATTAAGGTTTTGAAACAGGAATTTGCAGAGAACGAAAGCTTTGTTTCCAAGTTCCAAATCGAAGCACAGGCTGCAGCAGGCTTAATGCATACCAATATTGTAAATGTATATGATGTTGGAGAAGATTCCGGAATTCATTATATTGTAATGGAGCTTGTAGAGGGTATTACCCTGAAGAAGTACATTGAAAGAAAGGCAGGACTTTCCTTCAAGGAATCCATCAGCATTGCAATTCAGGTATGTATGGGTATTGATGCCGCACATAAAAATCACATTATTCACCGTGATATTAAGCCACAGAATATTATTATTTCCAAGGAAGGAAAGGTAAAGGTTACAGATTTTGGTATTGCCAAAGCGGCATCAAGCAATACAATTTCTTCCAATGTTATGGGTTCTGTGCATTATACTTCTCCCGAGCAGGCCAGAGGTGGGTATAGTGATGCAAAGAGTGATATTTATTCCCTTGGTATTACATTGTTTGAGATGTTAACGGGCCGTGTTCCATTTAATGGAGATACAACTGTAGCAATTGCGATTAAGCATATTCAGGAGCCTATGCCATCTCCAAGAGACTTTGTAGAGGATATTCCCATTAGTGCTGAGGGGATTGTTTTAAAGTGTTGTCAGAAGTCTCCGGATCGAAGATATCAGAATATCACTGAAGTCATGAATGATTTAAAGCGTGCAATGGCTACGCCGGATGAGGATTTTGTTGTAAACAGTGATCCTTCCTCAGAAGGTGGTACACGTATGGTTTCGCAGGAAGAGTTAAATCAAATCAGAATGTCTTCCAATGAAGCAGATGTTTCTACGCACTATGGCTATGAAAACGAAGATGAAGATTATGAGATGGAAAAGGAAATGGAGGACAATAAGAAGGAAAAGATTGCCACCATTTTCATGATTGTATTTGGAATTATCATCTTCATTATCATTGTTGTTTTGGTTAGTAACCTGGTTGGTTTATTTGATATGAATGATATTGGAAACAAGATTGATAACCAGCAAAAGGAAACAACAGGGGAGGGGCCTACTACAGTAGAGCAGATTCCTATAGACACCTCTGAGCTAAGTAGTGATACAGTGAAGATGATTGAAGTTCAGAACATGGATGTGCAAAGTGCCGTCAATCAATTACGCGAGATGGGTTTAACTGTTAGCTTTGAAAGTGTTAATTCCGACGAATTTGAAGAGGGTAAGGTGATTGAAAGCAATATTCCTGCAGGAACCCTGATTAAGGTAAACAGTAATATTGTATTAACAGTCAGTACCGGTAGTAACAGTATTGAAGTTTTGAATGTGGAAGGTACAAAGTTTGAGGATGCTTCCAACAGATTACAGGCACAAGGATTTAATGTAAAAAGACAGGAAAGTAATTCCTCTACGGTTCCCTCCGGTAATGTTATTTCACAGTCACCGATTGGTGGTCAGCCATTGAAAAAAGGTGAAACCGTTGTTGTGGTTGTCAGTGTAGGACTTCCGGGCAATCAGGTATTGATGCCAAGCTTATGTGGTAAATCAGAAACAGATGCAACAGTAGAGCTTTCCAGTAATGGTTTAACAGTTGGCGATACCCGATTTATAACCAGCTCTGAATATCCTGCAGGTCAGGTATGTTATCAAAGTGTTGAAGTTGGTACTGTAATGAACAAGGGGGAAGTAGTTGATTTGGCTGTTTCTCTTGGACCTGAATCAGATACTTATAAATGTAGTGGTTATTTTGCAGCACCGACTGTTGCGGAAGCACCGGAATATGTTATGGGAACGGATGTGAATATGACATTGGTTACAGATGATGGTAAGGTTTTGATGGATGTTACAACCTCCTCCTTTCCTCAAACAGTGAATTTCTTTGGGATAAGTAGTAGTGGTGGTACACTGACACTAACCTATAAGGTAAGCCAGGAAGGAAGTACAGTCATTGATCCTGAAACAGGGAATGTAACAATGCTTCCCGGTGAAACAGTTACCAAATCTTTTACCAGAAGAATAGATTTTGTTAAGGAACAGTAATTATGCAGGGAAAGATCATAAAAGGTGTAGCAGGACAGTATCTTGTGGATGTGGAACATCAGGGAACCTATGATTGTAAAGCCAAAGGAATTTTCAGAAAAGATAAAGAAAAGCCTATGGTTGGTGATGTCGTAGAAATTACCGTTTTGGATGAAGAAAATAAGATTGGCAGTATAGATAAAATCTACGAAAGAAAAAATGAACTGATTCGTCCCGCAGTTTCCAATATAGATCAGGCTTTAATCATCTTTGCAATTACAAATCCCAAGCCCAACTTTGTTTTATTAGATCGTTTTCTGATTAATATGGCAAAGCAGGATGTGGACTGTGTCATCGTGTTCAGTAAAGAGGATTTGGACGAAGATGGTGAGCTTTCAGAAATTGTAAAGGCATACAGCGCGTGTGGATGTAAGGTTCTTACCTGTAGTGTTAAACAGGAT
The DNA here is from genome assembly GCA_045616525.1 of Acetatifactor sp. GTDB lineage: Bacteria > Bacillota > Clostridia > Lachnospirales > Lachnospiraceae > Acetatifactor. Next base: position 79,441 of record JAZLGY010000001.1, read on the forward strand.
AAGGGTATTGATGATATTATTGATGTGTTAAGGGGAAAAACCAGTACGGTAGCAGGTCCCAGTGGTGTAGGTAAATCATCATTAATCAATAGACTTCAGGAAGATGTTTATATGGAAGTCGGTGAAATCAGTGAGAAGATAGATCGTGGTAAACACACAACCAGACATTCTCAGTTGATTCATCTGTTTGATGATACTTATATTTTGGATACTCCCGGATTTAGTTCTTTGGAAATCTTCGATGTGGAAGCTGATGATCTGGCGATGTGGTATCCGGAATTCAGACCCTACGAAGAGGGCTGCAGGTTTACGCAATGTACACATACCCATGAGCCTGTTTGTGGCGTAAAAGAAGCTTTTCACGAGGGTAATATTTCTAAGATGCGATATGAGAATTATCTTACCATGTATGAACAGTTAAAACTGGGAAAACGTAGTGAGAAAAGAAACGATAGTCGTATGGAAAAAAAGAGCGAAAGAAAGTTTGATAAAAAATTAGATAAGCATAAATAAAATCCCGTTTCCGGGATTTTATTTATGCTTATTTTTAGATGTTACGGTCATCTTTTTTCTTTAGTAAAATTGAAGTGTCAAGAGTTTCCTCTTCCTGTTTCTTCTTTTCCTTTTTGGGCTTCTTTTTCTTTATCTCTTTTGGCTCAGTTTGATCATGAACCATATTTGAATCGGTAGTTTCACCATCGTTAGAAGGAACAGCTACCGTTGTTTCCTTTGGAAGCTTCTTATTCCTTGTTTTTTTCTCAGGAAGCCTCAAGGGTTTTGGCTCAAACTGGAATCTTCTAAGTGCAACATCCATTAAGAAGAATAACAAACCTAAAATAGTAAGTAGATTCAGAAGAGATTTCTTCTCAGTATTTTTGAACTTTAATTTATTCCAAATAGGAGTGTCCTCGGTAATACTTGAGCCGTACTGTTCAATAAATTTATCATAATTAGCACTTGATATATCATACTTGTACTCGTCGGAATATTGAACAGCAGTGGCATTAGTAATACTGCTTACGATTTCATCATCTACTTCCTTTCGAATATTGATATGATATAAACCATAGTCAGAGGCATCAATAGTGGCTTCATATTTACCGGGGGCACTTGCTCGAAGCAAAAACTCCTGAGTTTCTCCGTCCGGAGCAACTACATTGGCATAAATATGTGTGTCGGAAGAAAATTCCTTGGCTTCATAGGAGATGAATGCCTGGTCACCACTTTGAATAATAGAGTAGTTGTCTTCTCCCAAGGAAGAATTGCCGGCAGCATATTCCAAAATTCGTTTCCAAAGCTGAGCATTGTCATTGGAAGCAGAGTAATCCCTTGTCCATTCACCGGATAAGTCACTGGTCCATGCAATTGTTTTGCCTAATCCGTGATTTCTAACTGCTAAAATTGGATCATTCTTTTCACCCGCAGTGATTAATACACTGGCAGAAGATTTGGGACTGGTGCCGATATAACCGTATAGAGTTGGCCATCCATCCCGGTATAAATCGGTGGTTAACTGATGACTGGTTCTTACAGTAGGAGGGAAGGTTCCTTCCTGAAGGAAAGCGCCACCTCCTAAAAATACTTCCTGAGCAAATATGTTTGGAAGATCTACATCATTGTCAACGAAGTAATAACGTCCACCACCTTCTTCAGCTAACACTTCCAACAGGTAAGTATCTGAATCACCTCCAACAGCTACAGTAGAAAGACTGACGCCATTCCGCTGCATTTTCTTGGTTAGTTCGTCGTAGTTTGTGCTTCCATCCTGACCATCTGTTAACAGAACGATGTGCTTTAGGGTTGTTTCCTGCGTTGTAATCTGATGAAAGGCTTCCTCTACAGCAGGCTTGATGTTTGTTCCGCCACCTCGATTGATTTGCTCGATTTCAGCACAGATATCTGCCCCGTCACCTTTTTGCTGAATAGGAACCTGCCAGTTAAAGCCATCATCAAATACCAGAACACCAACATAATCTGTTGCAGACAGATTATCTACAGCAACTAAGGCTGATTGTATTGCGGCTGATAGTTTGTCTGTACCGCCATTGGAAAGAGAAGCGGACATACTTCCGGAACAGTCAATTACCATAACCATACACATATCTGCATGAAGATTCTCGTTTTCAGGAACCATACTTACAGGTAGAATCTCATCAAAAATAGTATCTCGATATCCTCCCAGAGCATAACTATGAGTTCCGCCAATGCACACTAAGCCGTTTCCAAAATCCTTAACATAGGATTCGATATTATCGGTAAATCCATAAGGAAGTTCGCGATATGTGGAATCTACCATAACGATAGTTTTGTATTTTAACATATCGTCCAGGGTTTTGGGAGCATTTCTGGTATTTACGATACTGTAATCGATATTTGAGGCCGTCATAATATTGATTAAGTTTTGGGTGGAGGATTTTCCCCCTTGAACAATCAAAATCTGTGGAGGAGCCTCAACATTGGCATATGCATTGTAAACGTTGTTGTCTGCACAGCTGTCACCGGTGGGGGTAATCTGCACACGAAGATTTTCAATATGTTCATCTGTAACCGTCTGCTGTAACACGAAGCGGTTGGTACCTTTATTCAGGTGTACCGTATTGCTTCCTTCCAGGATACTTGCACGATATAAATCCAAAACAGCATCTGTTTCGAAATTACTTTCGATAATAACAGTGATGGAATACACATCGTTTAAGTGTAAATAGGATGGAAGAATAACATTGTCAATATAAGCATCATCCTGTACTTCAGTCTCATATTTTAAAGATAATAATTCAAGGTTGTCGCCTGAAAGAAGCGGAGCTAAGTTAAATATATTACCTTTTGTTTCTTTTCCGTCAGTAATTAATACGAGTCTTCCGGTATTACCACCCGGAATCATGGCAACTGCCTTTTGAATAGCATCTTCAAAGTTTGTTGAATTCTTCTGTGGCAGGGACATTAAGCCTTTGTATTCGTTGTCAGAGGTTAAAAACTGTTCTACGATTCCGTTTTTACCAAAACAGATGATACCGAACTGGTTTTTTGCTGGCATCTTTCGAATGGTTTTGCTTAAGTATGAGTTGATGTCATCTAAATTTTCCTCATTGGAATTGGATAAATCAACAAGGAATATGGTGGTTGTCTTTGTAGATTTCATGGGAACATGAAGATCTAAAACGGCCAGAAACAATAAAAGTAAAATAGCAGCTCTTGTGAAATAATAGAACTTTCCTTTATAGCGCATTTGATGTCTGTATACTAAAAATTCAATTACAATGAAAAGAAAGGCTAATATTAAAAATATTGTTCTTAATGTCTTTTTTACGATGGCAAATCCATTTTTTTCACCGGTTTGAAATCCGGGATGAGAAATACGAGGATCAGATTCTACAGTAGTTGGGAATCTGACGATATATTCCTCGGTCATATCCTCAGTTGTTACATTATATAGACCACTATATTTACAGTCGTCTGTTACACTCTGTAAGCTGTCATATGCCCAAGGATTAATGACTAACTTGTCACCTGCATAATACATGTTGGTGGACAGGAGAGTGGCATTATTCAAATAATTTATGGTATTGGCAATAAAGACTGGGAATTCTCCGTGTAATGGAAAGTCGGATTCTCGTATGTCGAAACCAATAACCACTTCGCGGATTCCGTCATGGTCTCCATAATAAGCAACACATTCTGAATTACATTCAATCAGTGGAGTTGCCCAGGTAGGAAGCGTATAAGTATAGGTTGAATTCACTCCAACACTAAAATCCTTTAATCCTGCAGAAAGATCACATCCTGCAAAACTTAACATTACATTTTTTAATTCACCGGTACTTCCTTTGGCAGAGTGAATGGTAAGCGTATTGGCTAAAGGAGTAGTGTTTTCGTAACCCTTGTCATAGATAATAAAGGAATAGTCATTATCTGTGGCGACTGTTCCCTTATTAATGGCATCTCCGGTAATTGCCAGGTAGGCTTTTTCTATAAAAGTATTACTTTCACTGACTAATAAACCATTAATATTGGCGGATTTGCTTTTTAAGGCATAGCTAAGATTATCATTGTCTAAGGAATCATAGGAGTTGTCTGCAAAAGAAAAACCGCTAAGACTGCTTTGACAGGAAGCTGTTTTCAAATCAATATCAGAAAAAATACAAAGTCCGTTTTCATTAGGGGACAGCTGTTGATGATTGATTTGTATAAAATTTCCGTCTCCATCCAGTAATGTAACATCAAAAGAAACTTCAGAATCACTATAATTTGTAGTGCTGACTAAGATATCATAGGTGCCATGGTCAGTTTCCTGAAGAGCCATGTAATCATTAGAAACATTACTGGTTCCGTAATCCATTAAAAATACCTTGGAAAGATTGATATTTGTAAACTGTTCAATGGAGGAGGCACCATCGCCATCAGTTAAAAACATCAGATTGGGTACGTAATCCGGGTTTTCCTCCAAAGAAATGATTTGATCTATCACAGATTTTGCATTATATAAATCTCCGGTCTCGTCAGTAGGAGACAGGCTGTGTAACATATCATAGATAGCATTCTTATCAGTAACGTCTACAGCAAGAATCTGCGTATCTTTGCCACTACAGGTAATGACTGTTAGGGAAAGCTGATCAGTAGCTTTCAGATATGAAATCACATCATTTATTCCATCCTGAAAACGAGTATTCCCCTTGGCATTTTTGTTATTCATGGAAGCGCTGGTATCAATGACCAATATCTTACGATTGTCCTTGTGGGAGGTAGTCGTAATATAAGGTGACATCAGAGTGACTGCCAGAAGGATGACTGCAAGTATTTGCAGATACATAAGGATGTTATGGGTAAATTTTTCAAAATAAGTTTTTGAGTGTTGATTTTGAACTATTTTTTTCCATAACAAGTTAGAGGAAATGTCATAATCCTTTCCTCTGGGTTTTAAAAGATATAAAAGAATAATAATAGGTATTGCCCCAAGGAAGAATAGGGGCCACATATTTTCAAATATCATAAGCAAACCTTAATTTTTCAAATATTATTTTTTTGAATTCCATGCCGGAATCACAGAGACAATAATTGACACCGTTTCGATTGGATTCCTGTTCCATCAGATTTAAGAAGCCCTGCAGTGTTTTCTCATATTCCAGGATGCTTCTGTTTTCCAGGGTGACTCTAAGCTTGTTCTTACTTTCCATATCAATCAGATTTAATGTTCCTGTCATATCAATCCTAAGTTCATTGGAGGAGAGGGTATGAAGTAAAATAATCTGCTGCTTTTTATAGCGAAGATATCGAAGAAGCTTGTTTAAGGCAGAAGAATCATTTAAAAAGCATTCTTCCAGAAAATCGCTAATCAAAATAGTTATGCCATTATTTTTGATTGGAAGCTTCATTATACAATCGGTAAGTGAGATTTCACCATCAAAGGAAAGCTTATCAATATAGTTTACCAGTGATGGAAGTCCCTTTTTGCCACCTTGACATTCAAAGGGCTGATCGGGGTGGCTTAAATCATATAATACAACGCGGTCCATGTTATTGATTGCCATATACGAGAAGGAGAGTGCCAGTTTTTTGCAAAGCTCGGCCTTGGAAACAGTGCCATAATTCATAGAAGCACTGGTATCAATCAGGATTTTAATAGCAGTCTCTTTTTCTTCCATGTATTCCTTGATATACAGTTTGTTTAAGCGTCCATATGCATTCCAGTCAATTCTACGTAAATCATCGCCGGGAATATATTCGCGGAAACCTGAAAATTCGGTTGAAGTACCCTTTTGAGAAGATTTTCGGTTTCCCGACATATTCATAGTAGAATTCTGACGTAAGGCAAGACGCATACGGGATAATGATTCTAAAAATCCGGTATCCATCATGTTTATTTTACCTCAATGGTTTTTAAAAGCTGTGAAATAACTTCGTCTTCAGTAATTCCTTCACTAACGGCATCAAAGCTTAATAAAAGTCTGTGTCTTAATACAGGATAAGCGGCATATTCCACGTCTTTAAAGGATACGTTAAATCTGCCTTCCATAAATGCCTTTGCTTTGGCTGTTCGAATTAATGCCTGTGCAGCTCTGGGGCTGGCCCCTTCCTTGATATAGGGATTAGGCGTATGCGTAGCCATACAAAGATCAAGAATATAGTCCATTACGGCATCAGCAATAGGAATGGTAGAAATCATATCCTTTGCCCTTATAAGTTCATCCTTGGTCATAACAGCCTGAATATCAGGTGTGGTTCCACCTTCTGTAAGTGCAACAATCCCTTTTAATTCATCTCTTGTAGGGAACGGAACCAAGGTTTTTAACATAAAACGGTCTAACTGTGCCTCCGGAAGAGGGTAGGTGCCTTCCTGTTCAATGGGGTTCTGTGTTGCAAGAACAAAGAACGGCTGCTCTAACTTATGGCTCTCATTACCAACAGTTACTGTATGTTCCTGCATAGCCTCCAAAAGAGCAGACTGTGTTTTGGGAGTAGCACGGTTAATTTCATCTGCAAGAATCATATTGGCAAAAATAGGACCCTTACTAAAGGTAAAAGAGTTGCCCTGATCCTTAGAGGTAATCATATTTGTACCGGTAATATCACTGGGCATTAAGTCCGGTGTAAACTGAATTCTTTTAAATGAAAGCTGAAATACATGACTTATGGTAGATACCAGCCTGGTTTTTCCAAGACCGGGCATACCCTCTAACAAAACATTTCCACCTGTTAACAGACCAAGCATAACCTGACGGATAATCTCTGTTTGTCCGATGATCCCCTTTTGAATTTCCTTTTCGCAATTTGCGACTTTTTCAATCATTTCCTGGTAATTTTCTGTTGTATAGTTTGTACTCATTATAACCTCCGCATTAATTAAAACTTGAGAAATAGTCTTTTATTATATTTTCCATACCGGATGGATATTGACCGTTGGATATACCTTCGTATGCTTTCTGGGTATAATCACCGATGACTTCACTGGTTGGTACATGAGTACCTTCCCAATTGATTCCGTTTTGCTGTAAAAAGATTTCTCCATTTTGTGAATCTGGAGTTCCGGTGATGGAACTGTCGTTGCCAATTTCATTTGGAATGCTGATGTAATCATGCTGCATGGAAGCACTTCCGGTTCCCCAGCCGTTTCCGCTATTGCCCTGGCCATCCTCTTGACCTTCGCCCTGACCACCATTACCTTGGCCTTCGCCCTGACCAGCGCCTTGACCTTCACCTTGACCATCGCCTTGTCCTTCGCCCTGACCATCGCCTTGGCCTTCGCCCTGACCTTCGCCTTGGCCTTCACCTTGACCTTCGCTTTTGCCTTCGCCCTGACCTTCACCTTGGCCTTCGCCTTGACCATCGCCTTGACCTTCACCCTGACCTTCGCCTTGGCCTTCACCTTCGCCCTCACCTGGAGCAGAGGTTGGCTGTTGGCCGGGGGGATTGGAAGGAACATCACCGGATCCGGGATTTGAGTTATCTACAAGACCTGTTACAGGGGGTGGAGTAGGAGTGGGAGTGGGTGTAGGAGCAGGATCCTTCTGTTTCGGCTCAGATGGAGCCCCATTCATTAATCCACCATTTTCCAGTGCCCCTAAAAAATCTTTATTATCAAATTGAGAGAATTGAGACATTTTAAAATCAAGTCGTTCGTTTGCTGTTTGCAATTTTTCCTGATCCTTTACCTGCTCATATTCAGCATAAGAAGAGGAGAGTGCATCTATCATTTCCTGAAGCTTTTGTTGTTCTTCAGGCGTATAGTCTTCAGGAGTGAGTGTTTTCAACTGCTCCAGAGTTTCTTTGATTTCCTCTTTTTTCTCCTGAACCTCTGTTTGCAACTGTTTTAATTCAATAGCCTGCTTTTTGGCAGAAGAGGGGACAAAGGTTAGGGAGAAGGTTAAAAGAAACAGAAATACGGCCCAAAACAGGTTTTTTAAATTGGGGATATAAGAGACTTGTATCAGGTCTTCGTTTTTCTTCAGGGAAGATACTACACTCTGACGTTGGAGTACATAAATATTGTCAGTTTGATCTAAATGCTCCAACCCGGTAATAACACCTTCCTTGAAGCCAAAGCTATCCATATACAGGGCGCTTTGGCGAAGTGTTGTCTTATGAAATAAAGACAATATTATTGCAGTAAGAATACTGATTAAGATAGAAAGGAGGGCAAATACATGTACATAATATAAGGGATAAAAAATAGCGATTATTTCAAATGACACAGAAAATACGCCACCTACAATTAAGGAAAGGATGAGGGTGGATGTAAATCTCTTTAATTCTAGTTTTCTTTTCGTGTCTTTTATTCTGGATAAAAGATATTCTGATTCTTTATTATGATCTGACATTTATTTGTCCTCCAAATAAATATTATTTTTTCTTCTTTTTCTTTTTTTGCTTGGCGTACAAAGGATTAATTCTTCTGGCAGCAATATACATCAGTAATATAGTAACAAGTATTATTACAATGGTTGAGATAATCAAAAAGTTGTGATCGCTAACAAAAAAGTTAGGAATTGTTTTGGTGTTGTATACAGCACTGGTGTAGCCTTTGTTGGAACCAAATAAAGATTCGTTTCCAAGGGATAGCATGAAGAATTCTTCAATCGTAAGAGCCGGATTAAAAAATAAACACGCAAAGCTAAAAAAGGATGGTTCACCCTTTCCATTAATAACATCAGCAATCATAGGAATAAAGGTTCCAAGTCCAAATAGTCCATAAAAACCAAAGGCACTGATTTCAGCACTAACAGATTTTTTGGTAAAGGAGGAACAGAGGACTCCAATACTTCCTGCAAAAAATGTAAAGATTGTAACATAAAATAAAAACCAGAAAAGAATACTCCATGATAAACCACCCATTATAAAGGAAAGGGACATAATGGGAATACTTCCGATGACATAAAGTAATATTCTTGCTACGCTGGTAGCAACCTTTCCAAACACGATAGAAAAAGGTGTCATAGGAGTAGTAAGCAATATATCAAAGGTCTGGCGTTCAATTTCACCGGAGATTAAGTTCGCGGTTGTAATAGGCGTAATCAGTGCAATGATACAAAATTCTATAATTGCCATAGTAACAAATAAAACAATAAAATCCTCAAAGATGTTATTTGAACGATAGCTAATGTAGCCGTAGGAAGAACTAATCTCATGGATAAAGCCACAGAAAAAAAGGAATAATATCAGCTGACATCCAAGTACACCGGAGCTCAATTTATGACTTCTGGAAGTAACTCGAATATCTTTTTTCATAATAGGATTTAATCTTAAATTTAGTTTCATTCCTTATCACCTCCTGTTAACTGCATAAAGATGGATTCCAAATTGCCTTCTTCCTTACGGAAGCCTGTTAATAAAACATCTCGCTGAATCAGGTATTGAATTAGCTCAGTGATGGCCTTGGCATCGCCATCAAAGCAGATACGAATTTGATTCTCGCGAATAGAATCAACGGTAAGACCGGTATGTTCCTTTAATGCCATTTCGGCCTGAGAAATATCCGAAGCAACATCTAAGGATATGTAATTACCACCATTAATCTGATGTAAAATATCTTCAATAGGACCGGCTGTCATAAGGTGGCCATGATCCATAATACCGATATGACTACACATTTCAGATAGCTCTGAAAGAATATGGGAACTGATGATTATTGTTTTTCCCATGGAATGAAGATTCTTTAAAAGCTCCTTCATTTCTATTCTGGCACGAGGATCCAAACCGGAACTTGGCTCATCCAAAATCAATAGCTTAGGGTTATGGATTAAGGCTCTTGCAACGCAAAGACGCTGTTTCATACCACGAGATAGGGTATCTACATAAAATTCTTTCTTGTCAGATAAATTTACAAGCTCTAACAAATCATCACTGATTTTAACGATATCTTTGTGATTCATGGAATACATGGAACCATAAAATTCCATATATTCTTTTACCTTCAGATTATCATAAACACCAAAGAAATCCGGAACGTAACCAATTCGTTTCTTTACATCCTGTGGCTTTGTTATATCTGCAGAACCGTCTATAATAACAGTTCCCTGAGAAGGTTTTAATAAACCGCAGGTTATTCTGATGGTGGTTGTTTTTCCTGCTCCGTTAGGGCCGACAAATCCAAAGAGAGCACCTTCCGGAATATGAAGATTTAAATGATCAACAGCAAGAAAATTACCATATCTTTTTGTTAAGTTTTCAATCTGTAACATAATTTTCCTCCTGTGATTAATTTATAAATGAGAAAACACAAGCATAGTTTTTCTCATTTTTATTGCCTGTTACTTTTTCGTAATCTGAGATAATACCAAATACAATATAATTTGAGGAACTGTTGTATTCAGCTAAAGCATCTCCGGAAGCAAGTGCAGCAAAAAGTGCCTTGAAATCCTGAATGTTATCCTTATTTTTTCTCATTGCAGTAGAATAATCGTAAACCATATTCCGCGTATTGCCTTTAACGATTGTAGCACCGGTACTGCTAACAGTTTCGCCATCCTTGCAGCCATCTATCATTCGATAATCATTGTTGGCTGTATTAATGATTCCGATATAATCAAAATCATATCCGGAGTTGTTTGTTATCCTGTTACCATCAAAGGAAATTAAATAATTATGTGTGTCTTCTGTCCTTAAATAGTAGTGGTAGCTCTGGAACGGTTCTATTGGCTTTTGTTCAAAGGTAAATCCTCCCTCATCCAAGATTAAGCGTCTGGTATAGGTATCCGTAGAGTTTGCATAACTTCCATAGTTATATGGAACGGGGCATGATAGTTTAAATCTTTCTGAGACAGAGATATTGTAAGGATTTTTCCTAGGACTAAAGCAAAGAAGAGCAGTCTCATCCGGAAGTCGTCCATCTGAATCAATAAAGGTTAAGGAGTAGGCTTTGGTATTTTGAACCTTAAAACCATTACCTGCAAAATAAATAATAATAACGAAGATAAAACTTAATACCGGTACAAAGAGCCAATAGGTTTCCTGTTTTCCTGTTTTCTTTAAAATCAAATAGGTTAAGGGGCTTAATAACAGTAAATATATAAAAAGAATGAAAAGAAGAGCGTTAAAGCTCAATGTATTATCAAGGTTACTCAGGTTGGTGAGATAATTTGACAGGTCATCATCAACGATAGTACTTACACCGGCCCCCTGCGTTAAAAACCTAGGAGATGTCTGTCTGGCTGCCTCCTCGTACAAGTAGTCAACATAATCCCATAAATCACGCTGAATATGATCTGTATCGAAAGCATTAGGTAAATCGCTAAAAGAATATGCATAAGTAAATACACCACCATTGCCAAAATATGTAATGTATACTGCACGTTCCGGGAAATAATACCCTTTTGCGTAATCGAGGTTTGAGAAAGTACTAAATGTTAACTTCGAAATATCAAAAGGCAAATTGTAAATGTAATCATTTAACTGATTGGGATTTGCGCTGGAATCGAGTTCCACTGAAAACATAGAGGAAATGGCAGGACTAACGACGTCATTACCATGGGAACCGGTTCCGAGAAAAAGAATTCCGCCTCCATTTACCCAGGAGTTCAGGGCTGCGATTTGTTCATCCGATAAAACGCTGGTGTTGTAATTATCTATAACCAAATAGTGGAGGGATGAAAGGTATTCATTAAAATTATCCTGGTTTAATTCATTCAGTTTGATAGGATAATTGTCACCAAATATTTCAAAATCGTAGTTGCCTAAATCAAAATAGGTAAGCTTTGTGTAGTTGTTACTGAGAATACCTACATTGATAGAAGGAGTACCCTTTAAAATCTGAGGATTAATAGAAACAGTTTGTAAAATTTTCCCCTTTTTATCTACCATGTGAAGCTTGGTCTCAGAAAAGTTTGCACGCATGTACAGAGAGGGAATTTCCAAAGTGAACTGCTTCACAGTTCCACTAGGCAGTGAAATAGGAGTATCAAAAACAGTGGTTTGACGTGTAGCGTCATTCAGTGAAAAACGACAGTATCCTTCAAAATCTTTGCCATCGTTACTGATTGTAAAACGTATTTTTAATGTTTCCTCTGATGTTGTGGTTACAACGTCTGTTTTTACGCTGAATAAATCTTCGGCGCAAGCCTTGATCGGCAAGAGAATAGTCATTGCAATAACCAGCACACAGCAGAGTATAAAGGGAATAACGGATTTTGTTATTTGCTTTAAGTTGCTGTTTGAAATCATTTTTTGTCTCCTTTTGTTATGTTTCATAAATACGCTTTATTTTCTCATATTTATGTATATTTTTCTACTATATAAGTTCTTAAATTTTATTAAGAAAACCAAAAGAAAAGTACATTATATGATGGAAAAAAAGTAGGAAGTGTGATAAAGTCTTTATGAATGTAAGCGCTTTCAATATAAAAGAAAGATTTTGGAATGTATTGGTTACAATTATTTAAGAGAAAGGAAACATATCATGGACAAAAAATGGTCAGATTTGTGGTTGAACTATAAAAAAAGAGAGTGCAGGGAAAACCGGGTTTACTTTGGCAAGGTAGAAGTAAAAGGCTTTGATGAAAAGCAGGAAGTGTTAGCCAATGCTTTGAAGGAATTACAAAGCGGCATATCCGGCATGCTTTTTGACGGAAAACAACCGACTGCAAATGGAAAAACCATCATTGAGAAAATAACAGAGGAAGAGATGAAAAAAGCATTAACTTCTTCAGAGAATCTGACAGAAGCCTATATTCTCAAGGAAGAGGAGGATATGCTCTGTATAAAGGCTGTTTCCGAAGTGGGTATTTTATATGGTGTATTTGCTGTACTTAGAAATATTGCTATGGAAAAGCCACTTAAAAAGATAGACGAAAAGGTGATGCCTTCCAATCCTAATCGTATGATTAATCATTGGGATAATATGGATGGCAGTATTGAAAGAGGATATTCCGGTAATTCCTTCTTTTATGTGAACAATGAGATTGTGATTGATGAAAGAACTGTAGATTATGCAAGATTACTTGCAAGCTGCGGAATCAATGGTGTTGTAATCAATAATGTAAATGTTAAGCAGGCAGCAACCTGGCTGATTAGTGACAGATATTTTGAAAAAGTAAAGGAACTTTCAGATATCTTTGCATCCTATGGAATAAAGATGTTCTTGAGTCTGAATTATGCAGCAACCATTGAACTTGGCGGACTTGACAGTGCGGACCCTTTTGAAGAGAAGGTCATTCTCTGGTGGAAGGATAAGATGAAAGAGATATTTACCAAGGTTCCAAAGCTTGGCGGATTTCTGGTAAAGGCCGATTCAGAAGGCCGCCCCGGTCCCTTTACCTATGGTAGAACACAGGCAGACGGTGCCAACATGCTTGCAGATATTGCAAAAGAATATAATGCAATTATTATTTGGAGATGTTTTGTTTATAACTGTACGCAGGACTGGAGAGATTATAAAACAGACAGAGCCAGAGCAGGCTATGATAACTTCATTAAAATGGATGGTTCCTACCACGATAATGTCATATTACAGATTAAGAATGGACCTATGGATTTCCAGATCAGAGAACCCATTTCTCCATTGCTTGGTGGTCTCAAAAAGACCAATCAGATGCTGGAGGTTCAGGTTGCCCAGGAATATACAGGGCATCAGATTGATGTTTGTTATCTGATTCCTATGTTCAAGGAAATATTGAATTTTAAAACCTATTGTGCGGATACAAATGACCTTGTAAAGGATGTCATCAGCGGAAGAACCATGGGAAATAAAAACTGCGGTATTGCAGCAGTGGGTAATACAGGTAATGATTTTAACTGGACCGGTAATTATCTTGCAGCTGTGAATTTTTACGGATTTGGACGTTTGGCCTTTGATACAGAGCTTACTGCAGAGGAAATAGCAAAGGAATGGATTGCCATGAGCTTTGGCGTAGAGAAGGATGTTCAGGAGAGTATTCTATCCATTTTACTTCCTTCCAGAGAGATATATGAGAAATATACCTCTCCACTGGGAATCGGATGGATGGTAGTACCCCATGAACATTATGGATGCAGCGTAGACGGATACGAGTATTCCAGATGGGGAACCTATCACAGAGCAGATCATTTAGGACTTGGTGTTGATCGAAGTGACAAGGGAACAGGTTATGCACAGCAGTATTATGAACCCAACGCGTCCATGTACAATGATCCCAAGACATGTCCGGAAGAGTTATTGCTGTTTTTTCACCATATTCCATATACCTGGAAGCTTTCTACAGGAAAAACACTGATTCAGCATATTTATGATTCCCATTTTGAAGGTGTGGAAGAGGTAGAAAATATGATTGCTACCTGGAAGAAGCTGGAGGGCAAAGTATCACAGGATATTTTTGAAAATGTTACTGAGAGATTTGAACGTCAGCTATACAATGCGAAGGAATGGAGAGATCAGGTGAATTCCTATTTCTATCGTAAGAGCGGTATTCAGGACGAGAAGGGCAGAGCAATCTATTAAAGGATAATTTAAAAAACACATTTCAGAGAAGAAGGTTTCCTTTCTGAAATGTGTTTTTAATTACTTAATTTTCACGAGTCTTACCAGTAATAATCCAGGGGGCGGGCTGCGAAGTAAAGGTATTTCTGTTTAAGCGGGAAACAGAAATCTGAATGGTTTCTATGTCGCTGATACCAAGTGGTTCTAAGGTCTTTCCGATATTGGCGGCAACCTGGAAGTCTAAGGTATATACAACTACATTAATATTGGGATTTAACTTGGTAAGAATAGCAAGCTCCTGATCCATACTTGCACTGGCAACGATAAATACCATATTGGGTACAGGGTGCTTCTTTACCAGTTCTTCATCAACATGGTCAACAATCGTAATATTCTGAAGACCAAAATGATCGATGTTATCCATCATGGTTTCACGGTCATTCTTGCTATATTCTACTGCGATAACAGTTCCTTCCGGTGCCTGAAGGGCAGCTTCAATGGCAATACTTTCGCCACCGATTACATACATTACATCCTGAGGTCCAACCATCATCTTGTTTAAGATTACGGAACGAATTTCGCTTCCTACATAATGAATGGAACCCTTCTGGAACATTTCATTATTCAATCCAATCTTGGCGGTATTTCTTGCTTTGGGATTTAAAATAAGCATTCCGGCAGAAGCATTAATACCACGGTCAATCATTTCACTGACCTTGTTGTTTAAGATTTCGCCTGAAGGATCAGAACCATTGTTATACCATACCTCACAGTCTCCAAGGCCTGCGGTCCAAAGACGATAGAAGATATCATCGATACCTGCGTTGGTAAATACCATGGTTGTCTTATGGGCTTCTATGGTTGGAATCAGGTTCTTATTCTTCTTTGTAATGTCAATCATTTTTACATGCTCTAAATCAATATTGGTGTTCTGAGCATAATATTGTAACCAGGAAATTATAACTTCATTTGTAAAGATTTGCTGTTCCATAGAATTCATTCCTTCCGTTGTAAGATTTGTATATTATTATAGCAAAAAAACTCAATTTCGTAAACAATTTTGAACAATGTTAGAAAATTAATGTGATTAAATTTTAATGATTCAAAATAACAATATTTACAGTAATATTAAAATTTACTTTATGTGGTAAGCATGATTATTTATTTTGATTTACAATACGCTTAATTTGGAATGCTTAAAGGAAGAATGTTCATGAATACAAAAGAAGCGGTTGTGGAAAAACTAAAAAATATTTGTAAGGAAAAAGCGATTACACCACATAAGATGGCTATGGAATCCGGAATTCCCCCTTCAACGGTGGTAAATATATTAAAAGGAAAAAGTGGTAACCCGGGAGTATTAACCATTGCAGCTATATGTAATGGTATGGGGTTAACCCTGGCAGATTTTTTTCAGGATCCTTTGTTTAGGCAGGTGGAAGATGGTGATGAAATATAGTCCGGAAACGGAGCGAATGATCAGAGTATCCTCCGAGAATATACACAGTGTGGCATATTATCCATTGTCTATGAGATTATATGTACGTTTTGTGAAGGAAGAGCTTTTATATATTTATGAAAATGTACCGGAAAGAGAGTGGTATGGATTAAGAGGGGCTCTCTATCTGGATCAGTACTTTAATATCCATATTGCAGGTAAGTATCCTGTATCTAAAAGAAATATAAAATATTGACGGTAAAAACGAATGGTATTAAAATGGTAGCAATATTTTGGGGAGGTTTACCAATTTGACTACCAACGATAAAAACACCAATATTTTGGAATTTCATCATTTATGCAGAGCTTTTGAAGATGGTTTTATGCCGGTTAACGACTTTAATTTGGAAGTTAAAAGAGGAGAGTTTGTAACTTTTCTTGGACCTTCCGGATGTGGTAAAACAACAACCTTGCGTATGATTGCCGGTTTTGATCTTCCGACAAGCGGAGAGATTTTGTTGAATGGAGAAGATATTACAAAGCTTCCGGCCAATGAAAGACCGATTAATACCGTATTTCAAAGATATGCATTGTTCCCACATTTAAATATTTTTGATAATGTTGCATTCGGATTAAAATTAAAGAAGATGCCAACAGAGCAGATCGTAAAAAAAGTAAAGAAAGCCTTGGAAATGGTTGACTTAGAGGGCTTTGAACATCGTAAGGTTCAGACACTTTCCGGTGGCCAGCAGCAGAGAATTGCAATTGCAAGAGCATTGGTAAATGAGCCTCAGATTCTTTTGCTTGACGAGCCACTGGGTGCTTTGGATTTGAAAATGAGAAAGGAAATGCAGTTAGAGCTTAAAAATATGCATGAAAAGCTTGGCATTACCTTTATTTATGTTACCCATGATCAGGAAGAAGCACTGACCATGTCGGATAAGATTGTTGTTATGTCAGAGGGTAAGATCCAGCAGATCGGAACTCCTGAAGACATTTATAATGAACCTAAAAATGCATTTGTTGCTGACTTTATTGGAGAAAGTAATATCTTTGGTGGAATTATGACAGGCACAAAGAAGGTTCGATTCTGCGGAGCGGAATTTGAGTGCGTGGATGATGTTCCTCAGGGTACTATGGTAGATGCGGTAGTCAGACCGGAGGATATCGTAATTACACAGGCAGACCAGGGAATTATTAAGGGTGAAGTCACAGATGTTATTTTTAAGGGTGTTCATTATGAGATTACAGTACAGTCCGGTAAAAATGAGATTGTAATTCAGTCTACCAAGAAAACCCCTGTAGGAACACAGGTTGGTTTGTATGTGGATCCGGAAGGCATTCATATTATGCTGGCAGATGAAGTACAGAACAAGCTGGAATGTAAGGTAAGTGATGATTACAGGATTCAGTACCTGAACGAAGAGCTTGAATGTGATTTTGAAAAGTTAATCCCCGGTTGCAAAAAGAAAACAGATGGTGGATATGTTGACGGAACCGGTAATGACCTGGAAACAGAGAAATTAAGAGTCAATGTAACAATAAAACCTTCCGATATTTCTATGAGTGATAATCAGGAGGAATCCAATATTCATGGTCATATTATTAACCTGATCTATAAGGGTGATCACTATCGATATGTAGTTCGTACTGAGGAAGAGTTCGACTTTATTGTTAATGATGAAGACCTTTGGAATATGGATGACCATGTCAGTCTGATTATTCCCAAGGATAAATTGGTAATGACACTTAAGAAATAGCCCTGACCGTAAAGGTAGGAAGGAATAGAGAATGAAGGCACTTAGATTTTCGAGAAAACAGCTCGGTATTCCTTATGGGCTGTTTTTGACATGCTTTGTACTTGTTCCTTTGTTGGTAATTATTTATTATGCATTTACCAATGGAGAGGGACATTTTACTGTACAAAATTTAATTGGATTTTTTACCAATCCCAAGACTTTGGGTACATTGGTTTATAGTATGACAATAGCTATTGTAACAACCTGTGTTTGTTCACTTCTTGCATATCCTGTTGCATACATATTGGCAAGAAGTGAATGGAAGGCAAAAAATGTTATTTTGGTATTGTTCATAACCCCTATGTGGATAAATTTCACATTAAGAATCACTGCTTTAAAAGAGATTCTGACACTTTTGGAAGGCAATTTGGCATTTCATCCATTCGTAAATACGATAATAGGTATGACATATGATTTTCTGCCGTTTATGATATTGCCAATGTATACAACCCTGTTAAAGCTTGATAAAAATCTGTTGGAAGCAGCCGCTGATCTGGGAGCCAATCCTGTACAGATTTTTATGAAGGTTACGTTACCCTTGTCTGTACCCGGTATTATCAGTGGTATTGTTATGGTATTTTTACCCTCCATGACCAATTATGTTGTGCTGGATATGCTTTATAACAGTACCTATATTATGGGTAGTTTGATTGGAAGTTACTTCAGCGCCTACGATTGGCATAATGGATCTATGATTTCCCTTGTTCTTTTGGTAATCATTCTTGTATTTACGCTCGTAACCGATAAATACAGTGATGAAGACAATTCCAAAGGAGGTAACCTGTAATGACAAAAAGTATATTTGGTAAGATTTTTATTACAGTAATGCTTCTTTTATTATATGCACCTATTTTATTACTTGTGTTCTATAGCTTTACAACTGCGGTGAATATCGGAACAACGGGAAGCTTTACCCTGGATAATTATAAAACCCTGGTGGAAAACGAAGAATTACGAGGAATGTTAATCGGTACCTTGGTTTTAGCCTTTGGTTCATCCCTGATAGCAACCTTAATCGGTACTTTGGGAGCAATCGGAGCCTTTTATTCAAAGAATTTTGGCAAGAGATATATCAATACCTTAAATCAGGTTCCGGTTGTAAATGCTGATGTTGTAACAGGCTTTTCCGTATGTATTACATTGGTTATTGTATGTGGTTTGGATAAGAGTACCTTTATTCCCCTGTTAATCGGACATGTGGTATTATCATCACCATTTGTTTATCTGGCAGTATTACCCAAGTTAAAGCAGATGGACAGTAGCTTGTATGAAGCAGCTTTGGATTTAGGTGCCACACCGATGCAGGCACTGTTAAAGGTTGTGATTCCGCAGATTATTCCGGGCATTCTTTCCGGTTTTGCACTTGCAATTACTTTATCGTTAGATGATTATTTCATTGCAAGCTATACCAAGCCGGCGACTTTTGATACAATTAGTACCTATGTAGTCAATGCTACAAAGGGGTCACAGACAGAAATAAAAACTGCTCTCTGGGCGTTATCTACAGTGATTTTCCTTGTTGTACTTGTGGTTGTTTTACTTTCTAATGTTACACTGAAGAAAGAGGAAACGGTTGTATAGGAGATTGACTAGAATGAAATTACGTAAATATAAGCTTTTATGCCTTAGTTTATTAGGCAGCTTACTGATTGCATCCAGTCCTAAGCTTTCTATTACCTCCGAAGCAAAGGAGGAGGTAATAACTCTCAGGGTGTGTAATTGGGAAGAATATATGGATTTAGGTGATTGGGATGAGGATGAAATCATTGAACTGGAAAACGGGGAAGTGATTTATGGAGAAAATCCTTTGTATGAAGACTTCGAGGAATGGTATTATGAAACCTACGGACAAAGAGTAAAGGTAGAATATTCCTGCTTTGGTACCAATGAAGATTTGTACAACCAGCTGACCTTGGGAGATACCTATGATCTGGTATGTCCTTCTGATTATATGATTATGAAGCTGATTGCAGAGGATAAAGCAGAACCTTTTTCGGAAGGGTTCTATGATACCGACAATCCTAATAATTATTATAGCAAAGGTGTTTCACCATACATTGCAAATGTTTTTGAAGAAAATGAGATTCAGGGTAAAAAATGGAATGAATTTGCTGCCTGTTATATGTGGGGAGTAACCGGTGTTTTGTATAATCCTGAATATGTAACAAAGGAAGAAGCCTCAACATGGGGAATATTTGCCAATCCCAAATTCTACCGTCAGGTTACCTTAAAGGATAATGTAAGAGATACATATTTTGCTGCCATGGGATATATGAGAGCAGAGGAGTTACTAGATCCGGATTTTATGAATGATCCGGAATATAGAGAAAAACTTGCATTGATCATGAATGATGTTTCCAAGGATACTATCGATGATATTGAAGAAGTGTTACAAGGAATTATCGGTAATATTTATGCACTGGAAACAGACAGTGGAAAAGCTGATATGGTAACAGGCAAGATTAAGGCCAATTATCAGTGGAGCGGAGATGCAGTATACGCAATAGATCTTGCAGAGGAAGATGGAGTTACTCTTATGTTTGCAGTTCCTAAGGAGTGCACCAATCTATGGTTTGATGGATGGATTATGCTGAAAGACGGTATTGACAATGATCCTGAAAGAAAGCAGGCTGCAGAAGCTTTTATTAACTATGTAAGCAGACCGGATAATGCGGTCCGAAATATGTATTATATTGGATATACTTCAGCTATTGCAGGCGAAGAAGGAGATGATACAGTATTTTCTTATCTTGAGTACTGCTATGGAGCAGAGGATGAAGAGGATAGTATTCCATATCCTTTGGGTTATTTCTTTAGTGGCGATGAAGAGGATGAGGACTTTGTAGTATATACTACGGAGGGACAGGTGGATCGACAGCTTTTTACACAATATCCTTCTTCTGAAGTTATCTATCGTACCGCTATTATGGGGTACTTTGATGAAGAAGAAACAAAAAATATTAACCAGATGTGGATTAATATCAGATGTTTCAGTATATTTGATATTCCGGTATGGGGATATGGTATTATGGTAGTGGTTTTGGGTACAGGAGTAGCATTCGCTGTCAGAAACCGTAAAAAAAAGATTTCACTTTGATATAAAGGATAGGTGTGTTATAATGAGCGGAGATGAAAAATCCGGGTCAGGTTTGTATAAACTACTGTGTATTGGATTATTTGCAGTTGTTTTGATGGCAGTTGCAGTTTGTACAGTACTTGTACTTGAAATGGGGGCGCTTCGTAAGGACAGGGATCGAATGTTGTCTTACGTAACAGAGGTGAACAGTCAGCTGGAACTTGCTACGTCCAGAGATTTAGACACAAACAAGAAGCTTAATGAATTGACTGATTTGTATGAGAATCTGTTGGAAGAGCTGGAAGAAGATGATATAGAGAAAACAGAGGAGCAGCCCAGTCAAACAACTACAGAGGCAAAGCATAAGGTTTATTTAACCTTTGATGACGGCCCAAGTAAGAATACGAGAGAGATTCTTGATGTTTTGGATCAGTACGGCGTGAAAGCAACCTTCTTTGTCTGTGGTAAGGAAGATGCAGAATCTATTGAGGCCTTAAAGGAGATTGCGGCAAGAGGTCATACAATCGGTATGCATTCATATTCACATGATTATGGTGCTTTGTACAACTCCTTGGATGGTTTTGTGGAAGATTATCATCGTATTTCGGATTATGTGTATGAACATACAGGTATTAGAAGTGTAATTTACAGATTTCCGGGTGGAAGCAGTAATACTGTTAGCAGTATTTCTATGATTGAAGCAGCCAGATATTTATATGGTAGCGGTGTGATTTATTATGATTGGAATGTTTCTTCCGGAGATGCGGAAGGAAAAAAACTTACAAAAAGTAAGTTGATTGACAATTGTATATTAAACATCGATAAAAGAGAAACCAGTATTATATTGTTACACGATGCGGCTTCAAAGGATACTACAGTGGAAGCTCTGCCGGAGCTGATTGAGAAGATTCAGGCTATGGAGGATACGGAAATTTTACCGATTACGGAAGATACCGTTCCTATTCAGCATATAAAAGTGAATTAAAGGAGACTTTAGATGAAAAGAATAATGTTAAAGCTGAGTGGTGAAGCATTGGCAGGAAGCAAAAAAACTGGTTTTGATGAGCAGACTGTCAGAGAAGTAGCACTTCAGGTTAAAAAACTTGTAGATGATGGTATTCAGGTTGGTATTGTAATTGGAGGAGGTAACTTCTGGAGAGGTCGTACCAGTGAAAATATCGACAGAACAAAGGCAGATCAGATTGGTATGCTTGCAACCATTATGAACTGTATTTATGTATCTGACATTTTTAGATCAGTAGGTATGATGACCAACATTCTGACACCTTTTGAGTGCGGTTCTTTTACAAAGCTTTTCTCTAAGGACAGAGCAAATAAATATTTTGAAAAAGGTATGGTTGTATTTTTTGCAGGTGGTACAGGACACCCATATTTCTCTACAGATACCGGTGTAGTTCTTCGTGCAATCGAAGTAGAGGCAGAGGTTATTCTTCTTGCAAAAGCTATTGATGGTGTATATGATGATGATCCTGCCAAGAATGCAAATGCAAAGAAATATGACACTGTAAGCATTGATGAGGTTATTGCAAAGAATCTTCAGGTTGTAGATATGACAGCTTCAATTCTTGCAAGAGACAACAAGATGCCTATGTGGGTATTTGGATTGAATGAAGAAAACAGTATTGTGAATACTATGAATGGAAACTTCAACGGTACTAAGGTAACCGTTTAGGTCATATAATGGAGGAATAAAGATGGACGCAAGATTACAGCAGTATGATGAGAAGATGAAAAAAGCTTATGAGTTTTTAGAGGGAGATTTGGGTACTATTCGTGCAGGTAGAGCCAATCCTCATGTACTTGATAAGATTCGTGTAGATTACTATGGAACACCTACTCCTATTCAGCAGATTGGTAATATTACAGTTCCTGAAGCAAGAATTATCCAGATTGCTCCTTGGGAGAAGACTATGTTAAAAGAAATCGAGAAGGCTATTATGACTTCAGACCTTGGTATTAATCCTACCAACGATGGTGTTGTCATTCGTCTTGTATTCCCTGAATTAACAGAGGAAAGAAGAAAAGACCTTGTTAAGGAAGTTAAGAAGAAGGCTGAAGAGGGTAAAGTAGCAATCAGAAATATCAGAAGAGATGGTAATGATGCATTTAAGAAGCTTTCAAAGAATAGTGAAGCATCAGAGGATGAAGTTAAGGGCTTAGAGGACCAGCTTCAGAAGATGACAGATAAGTTCATCAAAGACATTGATACTTTGATGGAAGAAAAATCAAAGGAAATCATGACCGTATAATAAACGAAAAAGGATAGCTATCCAGCTGTCCTTTTTGATATAAGGAGAATTTTCATGTCTGAGGAATTAAAGATACCGAATCACGTGGCTATTATTCTGGATGGAAATGGAAGATGGGCTAAGGCCAAAGGACTTCCAAGAAATATGGGACATATACAGGGCGCAAAAACTGTAGAGGATATTTGTGAAGTTGCATATAATATGGGGATTAAATATCTGACTGTATATGCTTTTTCAACCGAAAACTGGAACAGACCCAAAGCGGAAGTGGATGCTTTAATGAAGCTTCTTCGTAATTACATGAAGAACTGTCTGACCAGAGCCAAGAAGAATAATATGTCTGTTCGTGTAATTGGAGATAAAACCGGACTGGATGAAGATATTCAGAAGAGTATTGCAACACTGGAAGAAGCAACCAAGGATTTTGATGGATTACATTTTACCATTGCAATCAACTATGGCGGCAGAGACGAAATTGTTCGTGCTGTAAAGAACTATGGTGAGAAGGTTGCAAGAGGAGAGATGAAGGCAGAGGATATGAATGAAAGCCTTCTTGGATCTATGTTAGATACAAGAGATTTACCGGATCCGGATCTTCTTATTCGTACCTGCAATGAGCAGAGAATTTCCAATTTCTTATTGTGGCAGCTTGCTTATACAGAATTTTATTTTACTCCCGTACCATGGCCTGATTTTTCAAAAGAAGAACTTCAAAAGGCAGTAGAGGCATATAATCATCGCGACCGTAGATATGGACGCATTACGGAGGAATAAGGATGTTTGTTACCAGATTGATCAGTGGGGTGATCATGCTTGTCATTGCTATCGGATCTATGTGGATTGGTGGACCAATACTGGCCGGGCTTTTGCTTTTGATTTCGATAGAGGGGTATATAGAGTTAAATAAGGCTTTATTAAAACAGGATGAAAAGGAGAAGCAGTTAAATGTACCAACACTGGTTGGAGTAGTTGGCATTATAGCTTACTACGCATTTATGTATTTCTATCCTAACAATGAGACGTTATTTGTGGGTATTGTTTTGGTATTCCTAGCGGAATTGTTTGTTTATGTCTTTATGTTTCCCAAGTTTACCTGTGAAGATGTTGTATTTGCGGTATTTTCATTCCTTTATGCACCGGTTATGTTGTCACTGACCTATATGACAAGAAACACGGAACTTGGAATTTATATGGTATGGCTTATATTGATTAGCTCCTGGGGATGTGATACCTGTGCTTATTGCGTAGGAAAGCTGATTGGCAAGAAAAAGATTTTCCCAATTTTGAGCCCCCATAAGTCATTAGAGGGATGCATCGGAGGATGCCTTGGCAGCGCAATTATTGGTGTTATATATGGATTTTTCGTAGTAGAAAATCAATTGCCCGGACAGAATATAGCATGGGTAATCGGTATTATTTGTGCATTAGGTGCATTAATGAGTATGGTCGGAGACTTGGCAGCGTCTGCAATTAAGAGAAATCATGAGATTAAAGACTATGCGCACATTATTCCGGGACATGGTGGAGTTATGGATCGTTTTGACAGTATGATTGTAACGGCGCCAATGATTTACGTGCTAACAATTTTGATGGTTTTGTAGGAAACTGTAAAATAAAGTTTAGAGGTAATATACATGAAAAATATAGTTGTACTGGGTTCAACCGGATCGATCGGTACACAGACCTGTGAAGTGGTTAGAAGAAATGCAGATGCATTAAAAATTGTTGCACTTGCTGCAGGTAGTAATGTGAAATTAATAGAAGAGCAGATTCGTGAATTCCAGCCGAAATATGCAGTACTAAATGATGAAAAGGCTGCTCTTGAATTGAAGGAAAAGGTGAAAGACCTTGATGTTGTAGTTCTTAGTGGTATGGATGGTCTCATGGAGATTGCAGCAATTCCTGAAGCAGATACTGTTGTGGCTTCTATGGTTGGAATGATTGGCATCAGACCTACCATTGCAGCAATTAAAGCAGGAAAAGATATTGCTCTTGCCAATAAGGAGACACTTGTCTGTGCAGGACACATTATCATGCCTTTGGCAAAAGAATGCGGTGTGAAGATTCTTCCTGTTGACAGTGAACACAGTGCTATTTTCCAATCTATGAATGGGGAACCTCACGGCAGAATTGAAAAAATTCTGTTAACTGCATCAGGTGGTCCCTTCAGAGGAAAGAAGAGAGATGAGCTTGTGAATATTCAGGTGGAAGATGCTTTGAAGCATCCAAACTGGTCCATGGGTCGTAAGATTACCATTGATTCATCAACTCTTGTAAATAAAGGCCTGGAGGTCATGGAAGCAAAGTGGCTGTTTGATGTAGAACCGGATCAAATCCAGGTTGTGGTACATCCACAGAGCGTTATTCACTCTATGGTACAGTACGTGGATGGAGCAATCATCGGACAAATGGCAACTCCTGATATGAAGCTGCCCATTCAGTACGCTTTATTCTACCCTGACAGACGTCCTATGCCGGATAAGAGACTGGATTTCTTTTCTTTGTCAAATATGACATTTGAACAGCCGGATACAGATGTATTTCATGGGTTAAAATTAGCATACGAAGCACTTAAGAGGGGCGGAAGTATGCCCACAGTTTATAATGCTGCCAATGAAAAAGCAGTTGCGCTTTTCCTTGACAGAAAGATTCCTTATCTTTCCATTCCTGAAATTATTGAAAAGGCGATGAGAAGTCATAAGGTTATTGAAAATCCCAGCGTTTCCGATATTCTGGAAACGGAAAAATGGGTATATGAGAATATGTAAAAGAGGAATATAATGGCAAGTTTTATTTGGTTTGTAATTATATTTGGAATCGTGGTTATTTCCCATGAATTCGGACATTTTATTGTTGCCCGAGTAAATGGTATTCATGTTGTTGAATTTTCAGTGGGAATGGGACCGATTATCTTTGCAAAGCAGGGTAAGGATACCAAATATACCATACGTTTACTGCCTATTGGCGGTGCTTGTATGTTTGAAGGAGAAGATGGTTTGGCCAAAGAGGATGGAGAACTATCAGAAGGCTCCTTTTTAAATGCAAAGGTAGGAGCCAGAATCGCAACTGTGTTAGCGGGCCCTATTTTTAATTTTATATTAGGTATTATTGTCTCCATGGTTATGGTTTCATTATGTCGTATCGGACTTACAACCATTAAGGAAGTTCAGGATGGCAGTCCTATACAGGAGGCAGGTATTATTCCTGGGGACAGAATTATCTCCTTGAATAAAGAAAAGGTGTATTTGGAAGAAGACATGATGTTGTTCAATCGTGTCAATTCTGAAAAACCGGTTCACGTGGTGTTTGAGCGTGATGGAGAAATCCTGGAAACAGATTATATACCATACTATGACAGTACAATTGGAGTATATGATTCCGGAATCACCGAGGTCGTTGCTGCCCGGGATAAAGGTGTTGGACGTTTAAAGTATGGCTTTTATGAGCTTCGATTCAGTGCAAAATCTGTTTGGCAGAGTCTTGGACTTATGATTCGTGGTAAAGTGAAAAGCGATGAGGTATCGGGTCCTGTTGGTATTGCAGTTAATGTTGTAGGAGGTACCTACGAAAGAGCAAAACAATTTGGATTTGTAACCATTCTGATCAATATGTTAAATATAACAATGCTTCTAACGGTAAATCTTGGAATCCTAAATCTTCTTCCGATTCCTGCATTGGATGGCGGCAGACTGGTCTTTCTTTTGATAGAAGCAGTCAGAGGTAAACCCATCCCGCCTGAAAAGGAAGGTATTGTTCATTTTATTGGTTTAGTATTTTTTATGATACTTATGGTAGTTGTTTTGTATAACGATTTACACAATATTTTTGGTGTTTAAGATTTTTCACTGCAGACTGTTCTTGGTCTGCAGTGAGTATTTCTTTTGAATATCTATTTCAATTCATTTTTATGATCTATTTATCTTTTTAATTTCAATTTATATTCATTAACTTTTATTTGTTTACTATTAAATTTTAAATAACGAAAGGAGAGTATAATGCTGTCAAATTTCATATGGAAGGAAAACGATGCCGATGAGAATCCTTCTACGGTTTCTGTTGCCATGGAGGAAGCGGAACGGGGGGAGAGAAAGGTTTGTTTTTATCTGCTGAATTTCAGTGAAAAGAAAGGAGAACAGGGGGTAGAGGAAAGCGGAAAAGCACTCATGCAAATGGTGCAATGGTTTCATAGAGATTTTCTAATGAAACTGGACAAAGGAAGCAGGGGAAAGCATATTCGGCTGAACGTTGGGAAAAACCTAAAAAGTGTAGCAGACAATGTGTTTGGAGAAAACGGAAATTATGGATATATATTGTTGGTTGATAACCATGTCTATACACACCTGCAGGGGGGAATTAGATTATTCTTAATCAACAAACGATATTCTAAGGGGATTATAACGGAATTAACTACAGATATATGCGGCACCATACAAAGAGGTGCAGGGCTTTTTATGGCATGTGAAGGAATGGTTGCCTATAAAAGAATGAGAGATATTTGTGATATTCTGCTTCTAGGAAAGTATAAAAACGAAAAGAATATGGAAAATAGGTTACGTTTGCTGGCAGAACTACCGGCTATAGAAGAATTACCAACAGACCAGTGCGTGATACCCCATAACGAAGAGCAATACAGGAAGATAGCCGGTTTACAAGGAGGTTTTTATTTAATTTATGAGTAGCATATCAGTATTTGAATGTTTACATGATATAAAATTGCTTCATAAGCTGGGGGAAGGAACCACAGGAAGCGTTTATCTTGCCGAATATCATGATCAAAGAATGGCTGTTAAAATAGGAAAGCGTACGTCGGTTTTTGAGAAAGAGATTGAAAATGTATATGTATTTTATGAAAGATGCAAGCATCTGGGTAAATTCTATGAACTTCAAAGTAGTGATATAAGTTATTACCTGCCGAAACCTTATACATATGAGCAGCATGATGAAGAGCTGTGTCTTGTAATGGATTATAAAAACGGAAAAAACCTTGCGGAATTACTTAGATACTATCCTGAAGGATTAAAAGAAGAGGAAGCAGCAGCGCTATCTGTAAAAATATTGAATGTTTTAAGTATTTTTCATCAGGGCAAAGCATCCTTTGTCTATAGGGATTTAAAGCCGGCCAATATTATTGTTGGACCGGAAGGAGAAGTATATATTGTTGATCTGGGGGCGGTAACAAAGGAGGGAGAAGAAGGAGAGTATGTTGCCGGGACCTATGGATTTAGTGCGCCAGAACAGTTTTGGCCGGAGGCAAAGCCTGAATGCTCCAGTGATATCTATAGCTTCGGAAAAATACTTTATTATATGTTGACCGGAAAAAATCCGGGAGAACCACCTTATGTTGAAGAACGATTTATTGAAAAAGATGGCAGAGTACCTGTTAAATACCGAGAATTTCTACAAAAATGTCTAAATTCAAATCCTGAAGAGAGATTTCCCAACGCATCTGTTTGTTTGCAGACCTTAATGCAGCTTCCCAACAGAAAACATAAAAAGAATAAGGAAAAAATTGTATATAAAAAGAGTATTTGGGTAAGTAATTACAGTATCCACATTCATTGACAAGAACCGTGAAAAGTTTTTGACTTTCCCTGCAAATAATCGTATAATATTTGTTATTCAAAAATGGATTTTTTAGTGGAAAGGTGGACAAGAAAATGAAGAAATTAGAGGATTACGTAAGAAGTATTCCGGATTTTCCTGAAGAAGGAATTATCTTTAGAGATGTAACAAGTGTATTACAGGATGCTGATGGATTCAATCTTGCCATCGACAGTATGCAGGAACTGGTTAAGGACTTAGAATTTGATGTAGTTGCAGGTGCTGAGTCAAGAGGATTTATTTTTGGTGCACCTATTGCATATAATAATCATAAGCCACTGGTTCTGATTCGTAAGAAGGGGAAGCTTCCTTGTGAAACAGTAGAAGCCAGCTATGAATTAGAGTATGGCAAGGCTACGATTGAAATGCATAAGGACAGTATTACTCCCGGACAGAAGGTTCTTTTGGTAGATGATCTGATGGCTACCGGTGGAACTGTAGAGGCTATGATTCAACTGGTAGAAAGTCTTGGCGGTGAAGTGGTTGGTATTTTGGTACTGATGGAGCTTGCCGGGTTAAATGGTCGTGAAAGATTGAAAGGATATCGCGTAGACAGTGCTATTATTTATCCCGGTAAATAATTTCTTGGATTAAGCAGAGAGGCAGTTTTTTATGACAGAAGAAAAAGATGTAATCTTTGATGATGCCCGATTAGGGGATATAACAGAATTCAAAGCTCCCGAAACCTTATACCAGGAGCTTATTGAGTGTGTTAAAAAATATCATCCCAGTGATGATATTTCCATGATAGATAAAGCATATCAGATTGCCAGCAAAGCGCATGAGAATCAGCTTAGAAAATCAGGTGAACCTTATATTATTCATCCGATTAATGTAGCTATTATTTTGGCTGAACTTGAAATGGACAAGGAAACCATCGTGGCAGGAATTCTTCATGATGTGGTGGAAGATACCATTATGACAGAAGAGGATTTGATTAAGGAATTTGGCAGTGATGTTGCTCTGTTGGTTGATGGTGTTACCAAGCTTGAAAAGATTCCATTAACAGACAGTATGGATCCTAATGATAATCGTCTGGAAATGCAGGCGGAGAATCTTCGAAAGATGTTCCTTGCTATGGCCAAGGATATCAGAGTTATTTTGATTAAGCTTGCTGACCGTCTTCACAATATGCGTACTCTGAAGTATCAGAAGCCGGAAAGCCAGATTCGTATTGCAAGAGAGACCAGAGAGATTTATTCTCCCATTGCACAGAGACTTGGTATCAGCAGGATTAAGATTGAACTTGATGATTTGTCCATGAAGTATCTGGAGCCTGATGTTTATGCAGAGCTTGTTGAAAAGATTTCAGATAAAAAGAGTGACAGAGAAGCTTACATTCAGAGTCTGGTTGATGAAGTAAGAGCTTATGTAGAGGAAGCCGGAATTAAGGCCAAGGTTTCCGGAAGAGTAAAGCACTTTTTCAGTATTTATAAAAAGATGAAGAACCAGAACAAATCCTTAGATCAGCTCTATGATTTGTTTGCTGTTCGTATTATTGTAGATAATTTAAGTGACTGTTATGCCTCTCTTGGTGTTATGCATGCAAAATATAAACCCATTCCGGGAAGATTTAAGGACTATATTGCAATGCCCAAGGCCAATATGTATCAGTCCCTGCACACAACACTGATTGGTACAAGCGGCCAGCCCTTTGAGATTCAGATTCGTACCTTTGATATGCACAAGGCTGCTGAATATGGTATCGCAGCCCATTGGAAATACAAAGAAGCATCTGACGGCAAGAAGGTGGAAACCCAGGAAGAAGAGAAGCTTATTTGGCTTCGTCAGATTCTGGAATGGCAGAGAGACATGTCAGATAACAGAGAATTCTTAAATCTCTTAAAGAGTGATTTGGACCTTTTCTCTGATCATGTATATTGTTTTACCCCTTCAGGTGATGTCAAGAATTTGCCTGCAGGCTCAACCCCCATTGACTTTGCATACAGCATTCACTCTGCGGTTGGCAACAAGATGGTTGGAGCCAAGGTTAACGGAAGATTGGTTACCATTGATTATGTGATCAAAAACGGAGACCGTATTGAAATCATAACAAGTATGAATACCAAGGGACCTTCCAGAGACTGGCTTAACATTGTAAAGAGTACTCAGGCAAAGAATAAAATCAATCAATGGTTTAAGAATGAGGATAAGGAAGACAATATCCAAAAGGGTAAGGAAATGCTTTTGGCATATTGCAAGGCGAAGGGCGTAAATGCGTCAGAGCTGTTAACACAGGAATATATGGAGGCTATTTGGAACAAATATGGTCTTCATGACTGGGAATCTGTTTTGGCGGCGGTAGGTCACAGTGCATTAAAGGAAGGACAGATTGTTAATAAGCTTCTTGAGTTTTATGACAGAGACCATAAAAAGGTGGTTTCAGATGAAGAGATTCTTGCAAGCATCTCTGAGAATGCCAATAAGCCAATGCGTACTAAATCTGCCAGTGGTATTGTGGTAAAGGGAATTACAGATTTATCTGTTCGTTTTTCTAAATGCTGTTCCCCTGTACCCGGAGATGAAATTGTTGGCTTTGTAACCAGAGGTCGAGGAATTTCTATTCATAGAACAGACTGTGTCAACGTTTACAATTTGCCTGACAGTGAAAAGGACCGTATTATTGATGCTGATTGGGAAGTGACAGATGAAGGCAAGACAAATGGCAGATACATGGCTGAGATTCGTATTATTGCCAATAATAGAAGTGGTCTCCTTGCAGATGTTACCAAGGCTTTGACAGAGAAAAATATTGATATTTTATCATTGAATACCAAAACAAGTAAGAGTGGTATCGCAACTATGACTACCGGTTTTGAGATTACAAGCAGAGAAGAATTACAGCGTGTAATAGACAAGATTCGTGGTATTGAAAGTATCTTAGAGGTAGAAAGGACTGTAGGTTAATGCAGGATATTAAGATTGGAAGAATGGTACTTGGATCCGTAGGAACCAATTGCTATTTCCTATACAGAGAAGAAGATAAGAATTGTATCGTTGTTGATCCTGCGGATCAGGGCGAGAGAATTTTTGGCGCATTAAACGGTAAGGGCTTTAAGGTTTCCGGTATCTTACTTACCCATGGTCATTTTGATCATATTCTTGGTGTGGAGGCTCTTAAGGAGCAAAGCGAAGCTTATGTTTACGCTGCCGAGTCAGCACTAGAGGAGTTAAAAACACCAAAGCTTAATCTTTCAGCTCAGACAGGTAGAGTTTGCACTGTAAAACCTGATAAATTGTTGAAGGATGGAGAAAAATACACGATTGCCGGTATGGAATTTCAGGTAATTTTTACTCCGGGACATACACAGGGTAGTGCTTGTTTCTACTTTGAAGAAGCAGGCTTTTTGGTTAGTGGAGATACTTTGTTTGAGGAGTCTGTAGGAAGAACTGATTTCCCTACAGGAAGCATGAGTCAGATTGTAAGAAGTATCGTTGATAAGCTTTATATCTTACCTGATGATACCAAGGTTTATCCGGGACACGGAGAACAGACAACCATTGGTCATGAAAAAAAGTACAATCCTTTTACAGTGATTGATTAATTGAAAGCTACTTATTTTGGCGTTCTTAAGGGACGCCAATTTTTTTGAAAGAGGATATTATGGTTATCGTATTAAATGAATCCAGTTATGAATATGATGTTCATTCTTTGGTAAAGGCATTCTTTCCCGGAAGAGAGGTAAAGCTTGCAGGAATTTCCAAGGATTATGATGAAAAAAAAGAAGAGAACGAAAAATTGCTGATTTCCATTCAGGATACAGGAGCAAGCTTTTCTTATGTATTTCAGGATGCAGAGAAAAATAGCAATTGGAGCTATGAGGAAGCAATGGGAAAATATAAGGATGCCTTTAAAAGAGCCTTGTATTTATTCTTGTCAGAAGTAACAGGCAGAGAACTTCCCTGGGGAAATCTTACAGGTATTCGACCGACTAAGATTGCTTACGGTATGTTGGAGGAAGGAAAAAGCAAAGAGGAAATTCTGAAGTTTTATCAGGATGCTCATTTTGTAAGTGAAGAAAAGGGTAATCTATCCATTGAGATTGCAGAAAGAGAAAGAAATCTGCTTTCCAAGCTTCACTATGAGAATGGTTACAGCTTATACATTGGAATTCCATTTTGTCCATCTACATGTCTATACTGTTCCTTTACCTCTTTCCCTATTTGTGCTTACGAGAAAATGGTGGAAGAATACATAGACTGTGTCATAAAAGAAATGGAATATGTTTCGAAGCAGTTCCGGGGAAAAACATTGGATACCGTTTATATTGGAGGAGGAACACCTACGACGCTTACTGCATCCCAATTAGACCGACTGATTGGTAGGCTAAAGGAATTGTTTGATTTTAGCGGTGTGCTGGAGTTTACAGTGGAGGCCGGTAGAGCAGACAGTATTACAAGAGAGAAGCTTGAGGTTTTGAAGAAACAAGGGGTTCAAAGAATTTCCGTAAATCCGCAGACTATGAAACAGGAAACGCTGGATATTATCGGAAGAAAGGCCAGCGTAGCAGAGGTTCGCACTGCATATAAAATGGCCAGAGAAATCGGCTTTGATAATATTAATATGGACCTTATATTAGGTCTTCCCGGGGAAACGGCTTTAGATGTGCAGAACACCATTGATGAAGTGGTAACAATGGCACCGGATAGCTTAACTGTGCATTCTTTGGCAATTAAACGAGCATCCAAGCTGAATCAGTGGATTACAGAGCACGGTATATCAGCCTTAAACAATACAGATGAAACTATGACAATTGCATCTGAGGGAAGCAGACGTTTAAATATGCATCCCTATTACCTCTATCGTCAGAAAAATATGTCCGGTAATTTTGAAAATGTAGGCTATGCTTTGGATGGTAAGTTTGGAATCTATAATATTTTGATTATGGAGGAAGTCCAGACAATTATCGCATGCGGAGCCGGAACGGTTACAAAAAGAGTGTATCCAGACGGTCGAATTGAGAGGTGTGATAATGTGAAGGATGTAGCCCTCTACATCAGTAAAATAGAGGAAATGATCGATCGCAAGCGCGGGCTTTTTAAGGACTAAAATAGGGATTTTCAATTGAATATTTGATAGTGTGAAAAAACTCTTTTGTTGTAGTGGTGCAACACTAGGTGCAACAAAATTTCGCCGTTTGGTACGGCTACAGGTGGAACAGTACTTTTTCGGAATTTGTGGGACTTATTATTTCAGTGTTATTTTCACACCGAAAATCAGAGGACATTTCTTAGAGAAATCAAAGAAGTGTCCTCTTTTTTTATT
>JAZLGY010000002.1:0-24006 GCA_045616525.1 Acetatifactor sp.
TTCGACTTCATGGCTTAGAATCTTCCTTCTGTACTTCACAGACCACACCACATGGTAATTAATATTATAGACGCAAGTCCTTGAATGTATTAGATTTTCTTTCATACATATAGTATATCATATATTTGGATAGGAATCAAGCAAAAGTCGAATATATGTTTGGATTTAATTTATAAAAATCGCCCATTTATACGTGAGGTTAATTGTAATATCTAGCTTTATTGATATACTTTTCACATATAAATGGGCCTGACGCTTTCATCTCGGCACTTGAAGAACCGAGGATTCCCCCTTATTATCCTAAAAAAGGTATAAACATTTGTTGCTGTCTGTCGATAATTACTGTGTATCAAAAAAACCTATAGAAACGGAGAAAAAAAATGAATAGTATGAAAAAGTATGTTGCTGAATTTATCGGTACTCTTGTACTGGTACTCTTTGCCTGCGGAACCGCAGCTGTTGTTGGATGTAGCACCGCTGATCCTAACGTTGCCTATCTCTTAACAGCGCTTTCCTTTGGTCTTGTAATTGTAGCTATGGCTTACTCCATCGGAAATATTTCCGGTTGTCATATCAACCCTGCAGTTTCCATTGCAATGTTGATTTCTAAGAAGCTTTCTACAAAGGATTTTATCGGATATGTAGTAGCGCAGTTCCTTGGTG
Organism: Acetatifactor sp.; assembly: GCA_045616525.1. Classification (GTDB taxonomy): domain Bacteria; phylum Bacillota; class Clostridia; order Lachnospirales; family Lachnospiraceae; genus Acetatifactor. The sequence continues at coordinate 664 of JAZLGY010000002.1, forward strand.
CTATCGCAGGTGCAGCACTTCTTGGTGTGGTTGCAGGCTTTGATTGTGGCTTTGGTGCAAACGGTCTTTACAATGGTGATGTTGTTATTTCTTTAGTTGTTGAAATCATCCTTACTTTTGTATTTGTTCTTGCAATCCTTGGTGTTACTTCAAAGACAGAAAACAGTGCTGTTGCAGGTATTGTAATTGGTCTTACCCTCGTTTTGGTTCATATCTTCGGTATTCACTTTACCGGAACCAGCGTAAACCCTGCTCGTAGCTTTGGTCCTGCTTTATTTGCCGGCGGAGAAGCTCTTAGCAACGTTTGGGTATTTATCGTAGCTCCTCTCGTTGGTGGCGCACTTGCTGCTTTCGTATGGAACTTCTTAAGCGCTGAAGAGAAATAGTAATCATCCAAAAAGCCGATGCACCAAAAATGCACCGGCTTTTTTTATTTCTTCTTTTTCGACATTTTATACATTTCTTCTGCTGCCAGTCTCGATTTGGCAACCACATCTTTCCCATCCTTGGGAAAACAATAATACAGTGTTTCATAGGTACCGATACAAATCATATCTCCGATCTCATACCAGTAATAATCTGAATATAGGCTATAATTGGCGGTTGGCTTTTGCTCGTAGACTAATTTTCCATCACAGCCACTTAAATGAAAGCCTGTCATATCATGCTGCAAAACACCTTCCCCCACCTGATAGATGGCCTTATAATCTACCATCATATAGATGTCTACTTCTGTTTCCATCCTATAGGATCCATTTTCCAGTTCCTGCTTTACACAGTCTCTTTCCCAGCGATACCAGTCCGGGATATGGTTGAACTTACCCTCTGAATTTACTGCCTTCAGTTCACCAAGTTCCGTCATTTCATAGTCTGCACCGCAACTTTTACAGGTTAAATGTATTCCTTCACCCTTCATTTCACCTTCTGTCATACAATGTGGACATTTATACAAAGCTCTGTTTAGATAGTCAGCTCTAAAAGGCTCTTCTACCTTTACATTCTCTTCCCTTTGCCATGTAAAATTATCAAAAGAAAAGGCTTCCTTTAAAATCTCATTGATTTCTCCCGCTGACTTTGTCTCTACCTCCTCCTTGGACAGAAGCAAATATTCCTCTGCTCTCACTTTTACATTAGGTAATTGAAGGTTGTTATATAACGGATCTCTCTGAAAGGCTCCAAAGGTTCTAATCATCACTACCGGAACCTTCAACATTTTAATACATTTTCCAAGACTGTCCGGGAGCGGTGTTGCCGTACCATCAAAGCTGTAGCTTGCTTCCGGATACATTAACACAGAACTTTTCAGCTTATTCGTTGCATACATCATATCCTTAATAAGACCAACATCCGTTACAAACTTCTTTGTAGGAATGCATCCAAGCTGTCTCATAAGCCATTCTTTTCCCACAAAACCATCAGAGGTACACACAATGTTAAATAGTCTTGGATACAAAATATGTGCTGCAATTTTTAAATCAATACTGCTGGAATGATTCATCAAAAAGAGGCATGGCTCCTCTTTTGTGATTCCCTCCATACCTCTTTTTTTGTATGAAAATCCAACCTGCTTTAATTCCGGATCAGATACTGCCTTCATCAATGTTCTAAAAAACATCTTAGGGCGAAGCGGCGTTATATGGCCGGCTTTTTTTAGGTTCATTACCTCTTCATAACTTATTTTTACAGTTTTTATTTTCACAAGCTTTCTCCCATTTAATCTACACCATTCATAATGATATCAAAATACTGCTGCAGATTACCATAAATATTCAATGCTGCAACAGATGCAAATATGGAGATTACAGAAATTATACCGATTATAATTCCCAAAGTAGCTATTACTGTTACTGTTTTCTTTAATTTACTAGCTTCTGTTCCTTTTAAGGTTACTAATGCCATAATTTCAAGAATAATTCCAATGCCCATCTGTCCAAAAATAAGTCCCATGATGGCAATCATCAGGGCCTTTGTCTGTCTTGGATCTACATTCAAACGGTCACTACCATAGGAAAATTCATAACCTGTACTATTTTTATAGCTTTCCTCTTCATCAATATCAATATGAGTATCAAAGGTATCATGGCCTACAGGATCAAAACCTATTCCACCGGCTTCAATATGTCCACAATGGCTCTTTAAGTTGCATTCCAATATTTCCAGTTTCTGCTTAAAGGCCGCTCTACTGGCACCCTTGTATCCACCATTTAAATCCATTTCTCTGCCACCAAGGCCTCGAATCCAAGCTTCCATGTGAAACAAGCCACCTGCATAGGACCACTTGAAATAGATATCTGTGTTATTACTGTCTGTCATATTATAAACCATTTCACTATTCCAGTCGGTTCTATGAAATTTGTTGTGATAAATAAAATCCTCCATAACGATGCTGACAACATCAATCGGCTGATCCATTTTAAAATTTTTCACATATCTACTCATAACATTTCTTCCTTTCACTTTACCTTACAAAAATGTGAAATCGCTTTTTACTACTTTATAGACACTGTATCATAATAAGGCTACCGAATATAGGGTATATTTCCGCACATTACAGATTCCTATGGTTCAATTAATCCTGTTTTACTTCCAATACCTGAACCCATACTCCCTTCTTTAGCAGAATAAAACCTATAATACACTTAATCAAATCCAGAGACTGGCAAATAATATACATAGGAATGATTGGAATATCTGTAAATCTGCTGACGGCATATGCTACCGGAAGAGTAACAACCCACATAAATACACTGTCAAACAGAAATGTAATAATGGTCTTACCACCGCTTCTGAGGGTAAAATACGCTGAATGTAAAAATGCAAAAAATGGCATGAATGCCGCAGAAATACAAATAAGCTTAGTAGCAAGAAGCTGTACCTCCTGTGTTGCATCCTCATAAATTCTGGGGAAGAACGGTGAGGAAAGTGCAAGTCCCGTTCCCATAACAGCGCAGGATGCAATACTGAATGCAATCAGCTTTCTGTCCGCATCCACCGCTTCCTTAAGCTTGCCTGCACCTAAATACTGACCGACCATAATTGCTACTGCATTACCCATAGCAATCAGTACAACATTAAACAGATTGGACAAGGTGGATGAAATAGAAGTAGCCGCAACCACATCCAGTCCTCTTGTGGAATATCTCTGATTAAGAATGGCCATACCCACAGCCCACATAATCTCATTACACATTAAGGGGGTACCCTTCTTTATGATTTGAATAGTAAGACCCATGGGAATACGAAAGCTTTTGTATAGGCCTTCAATAAATGGAATCACCGCCGCATGTGTATGTGCCCAGAAAATAACAATAAAGACCTGTATGTATCTGGAAATAACAGTTGCTATTGCGGCTCCCACAACGCCGAGCCTTGGGAATCCCAAGAAGCCAAAAATAAGCAGGCAGTTTAAACAAAGATTCACAAAAATAGCAACTATACCTGCTATCATGGGAACCTTGGTTTCACCACATTCTCTGATGGTAGAGCTGTAATACTGTTCTACAGCAAAAGGTGCCAGACCAAAAATCATAACCATCAGATAATCTTTACCGTACTTTAAGGAAAGCTCCATGGATAATCCATTTTCTCCCCCTTTCATGTACATTCCAATCAGAGCTTCTCCCCGAAGATAAAACAGAAGAGATGCTACCACAACCAGAAAAATACTGGCTATCATCTTGAATCGGAAGGTATTTCGGACTCCCTCATGATCATTTCTTCCAAAAAACTGTGCCGTAAAAATACCGGCACCTGAAATAGCTCCGAATATACTGATGTTAAACACGAACATCAGCTGATTGACAACGGAAACACCTGTCATCTGCTCGGTTCCCACACGGCCAATCATAATATTATCCAAAAGACCTACAAAGTTCGTAATCAGATTTTGAATAATAATAGGCAATACTATTGTAAGGACTCTCTGATAAAAGGCTTTGTCACCTACAAATCTTTGAATCCACTTTTTCTTGTACATAAAAACCTCTTTCTAAACATTACTTTCCCGGTTTGAAGCGAATCAGGAAATTGAAAAATCCACTCTTTATGGCATTGGAATCATGATCAGCTTCCGGTACCTCATACCATAAATGCTTTACTTTATTCTTTGTTAAAATAGCATCATAGGATGCAGGATAGGTTCCAACCACACCGTCCTTGGTTCCGCATGTAATCATCAACAGCCTTGGCTGATAATCCTCCTTGCGGATTACAAATTCTTCTTCCTTCATCTGTCCCGGATGCTCCATAGCCCAATCCTTGGCAGGAACCACACCGGGAGCCGGAGAAATGGCACCGATGTAGGCAAACAGATCAGAACGAAGACATCCAATGTAAAGGGTTTCTCTTCCACCCATGGAAAATCCGATAATACCTCTGTTTTCTCTGTCACTTAACACGGAATATTTCTCTTCAATATAAGGAATCAAATCCTGTGTCAAATCATTGATAAAATTGTCATATGGTGCTGTCTGCTCCGCAGAAAAACCAGGCTTAAGATTAGGATCTCCGGTTGCATACATATGTGGAAAAATCACAATCACATCCCCAATGATATCATCCTTTTTTAAGTTGTTTACAATTTCATTCAATCTGTTGTTAGCATCACCAAGCATGCTGTTTTCATCACCAAAAATACCATGTAAAAAATAGATGGTCGGATACTTTTTATTAGCATCATAATCTGCAGGTAAAAGCACATTTGCAACTCTGTCACACTGTGTGGTTTCAGAATAATATGTAATATGTTCTACCCTTCCATAGGAAACATCTGCTCTCTCATCGCTATATAAGTTTGGGCAAATCACATCAGAAATACTTTCCATATCCACAACAAGATTTGTTGTTTCATTTTTTAATTCTGTAGACGCCTGTAATAATTCTCCCTGATTTTCTTCTATTTTAATACTCATATTTTTATCCTTCCTTCACCTCATAAGTTTCAACAATACATTCAAATTTTAGTGTATCCCCCTGAAACTGTCAATACACCCGGGGCCCCTTGAAATCTGCTACTATGGGCTTTATAATGTACCATATCTTATTTAGAAAGGATACTCCCATGGCAAAGATTGTAAGTGTGGAAGAAAAATACATGAAAGAAGCCCTAAAGCAGGCCAAAAAAGCTTTGGCTTTGGGCGAAGTTCCCATTGGCTGTGTCATTGTCCATGAGGGAAAAATAATTGGCAGAGGATACAATCGCCGCAATACTGACAAAAATACCCTTGCACATGCAGAAATCACCGCAATCAATAAAGCTAGTAAGGCGATTGGGGATTGGAGATTAGAGGAATGTACTATGTATGTTACCTTGGAACCCTGTCAGATGTGTGCAGGTGCCATTGTGCAAGCAAGAATTCCCGAGGTCATTATGGGATGCATGAATCCCAAAGCCGGATGTGGTGGTTCCATTTTAAATATCCTGCAAATGCCACAGTTTAATCATCAGGTAGATGTGACACGAGGGGTTCTTGAAGCGGAATGCAGTGAAATACTCAAGGTATTCTTCACGGGGCTTCGAAAGCGCAACAAAGAAGAAAAACTCGAAAAGAAAAGAATTCAGGAAGAAAATCTGTCTGGACAAAATCCTTGACACTTTCTTCATTAAAGGATATACTTTAAAAGCCGTGTATTGTTGGCTATAGTTAATACTGTTTTCCGGTCTTACGCAATGGGAATCCACGAACCGTGTCAGGATGGGAACATAGCAGCACTAAGAGGAAACTCTCATGTGCCGTGAGGAACCCGGTTTATTTGTATTAACTGCCAGCAGTATGCGGTTTTTGTGTTAATTAGTTTATTTCAAGAAAAAAGGACAAGAAACATATGGAATACAAGGAAAAGGAAATGGATTTGCTAAAGGATTGTACCTTATGCCCAAGAAATTGCCATGTTAACAGGTATACCTCCCATGGGTTTTGCGGTGTCGGAAATGAGACTGTTTTAGCCAGAGCCGCTCTCCACTTTTGGGAAGAGCCATGTATCTCCGGTACCAAAGGCTCCGGTACCGTATTCTTTGGTGGCTGTAATCTTAAATGTGTTTTCTGTCAAAATCATGAAATTGCTATCGGAAATACAGGAAAAGCAGTATCCATCGAGCGTTTGTCAGAGATATTTTTATCCTTACAAAAGCAGGGTGCCAATAATATCAATCTGGTTACACCAACACCCTATATTCCCCAAATCGCCACCGCTTTGAAAATTAGTAAAGAAAGAGGGCTAACGATTCCCATCGTATACAATACAGGTGGATATGAATCAGTATCTTCATTAAAACTTTTAGATGGCCTGATTGACATTTATATGCCTGATATGAAGTACTATGATGCCACTCTTGCCAGGGAATATTCCAAAGCAGAAAACTATTTTGATGTATGCTGTAATGCCCTGAAGGAAATGGTTCGTCAGGTAGGTGCACCTGTATTTGAGGAAAAAGAGGAGCAAGTTTTAATGAAGAGGGGCGTTATCGTTCGTCACCTTTTACTTCCCGGTGAAACCAGAAATGCCAAAAAAATTCTTCGTTACTTAAAGGAAACCTATCATGATCTGATATATATCAGTATTATGAGCCAATATACCCCGCTTCCTCATGTAGCGCATATTGAGGCACTGTCTCGCAAAGTGTCTTCTGAAGAATATCGCAGGGTTTTGGATTTTTGTGAAAAACTAAATCTCTCCAAAGTCTATATACAGGAAGGAGAATGCGCCAAGGAAAGCTTCATTCCGCCTTTTGACGAAACAGGATTATAAAAGACCTGCATAACCCCAAAAGTTATGCAGGTCTTTATTAATTTTTGCTTTCCATATATTTTACAAATCTTGCGACCATCAACGCTATTTTAAAGGTCAGTGCATCATCAAAATTTCGAAGATCCAGGCCGGTGCTCTTCTGGAGTTTTTCGATTCTGTAAACCAGTGTATTTCTGTGAACGAACAGCTGTCTGGATGTTTCAGATACATTCAGGTTGTTCTCAAAGAACTTATTCACGGTTGTCAAAGTTTCTTCATCCAGCTCCTCAGGAATATTGTCTCCAAAAATTTCCTTGATAAATGCTGTACAAAGTCTTGAATCTAACTGGTAAATCAATCGACCAATTCCTAAGGTTGAATAAGCTACCACCTTGCGCTCTACATAGAAAATCTTTCCAACGTCCAGAGCCATCTTGGCTTCCTTATAGGATTTGGAAACATCCTTTAATTCCTGAACGGTCATACCAAATGCAACTCGTACCTCACTCATGGCCTCTGCTTCTACCGTATCAACAATGGTACTTGCCATTTCTTCCATACCCTCATGATCAATATCGCTTTCCAGCGCTTTAATGAGGATAATGCTATTCTCATCTACAGAGGTAATATAATCTCCCATCTGGGGCGAAAAAATACCCTTTAATACATCGGTGATGATGTTATTATCCTTCTCTGCTTTTGTTTCAATCAGGAATACTGCTCTTGCTACCTTCTCCTCAATATGAAGCTTTTTGGCACGATTGTACACATCTACCTGAAGCATATTATCCATAATCAGGTCTTGGAAGAAATTATTCTTATCGTATCTTTCTTTATAAGCGATAATCAGATTCTGCAGCTGACATACAGCTACTTTACCGATGGTATACACATTATCATCACTTCCCTTAGCTACCAGGATATACAGAAGCTCCTGCTCATCATACACCTTTAAAAGATGATGCTGACCTACCATCTGACTGTCCGCTGAAGACACAGCAAATGCAGAAACCATACCGGCGTTTATCTCTGTCATCATATTGGTAGCTGCCACTACACATCCATAATGATCATATACTGCCAAATCAACTTTTGTAATAGCCTTCAACTCATCTAAACTAGTTTGGATTACTTGATTCGATATCATCAATATGCCTCCATTGCATCATTTATCATTCAAATTTTATCATCTACAGAAGAATTTTACAACATGAAACACCTTTTGCAAGGCCGCTTGGGTTTCTTCCTCTTTTCACTCTCAGAAATCCTTCACTTCATGAAGTCACTGCATCGCAATAAAAAAGGGACCACATAATGTGATCCCTTAAATAATCTCTTATAAAGACTAGTTGGTAATGATCTGCTCTGTTTCTCTGTCGAATACATGAATCTTGTCAGTATCGATAGCGAACTTAACAACATCGCCAGGTCTAGCTGATGTACGAGAATCTACTCTTGCAGTCATAGGGAACTGCTCAAGATCGAAGTATAAGTAAACTTCTGCACCAAGTAATTCGTAAACTCTGATAGTAGACTCGAATACGCTCTGAGGAGAGTTCTCGATGAATGCTTCTGAATCATATACATCTTCAGGACGGATACCGAAGGTAACTTCTTTTCCGTCATAACCGCCATCGATAAGCTTTCTAGACTTGTAAGCAGGAAGAGGAATGCTCTTTCCAGCGATGTCTAAGTAAGCTGTCTCACCCTGTACTCTACAGGTAGCTACTAAGAAGTTCATCTGAGGTGAACCCATGAAACCTGCAACGAAGAGGTTCTGTGGCTTCTGATATAAGTTCTGAGGAGTATCAACCTGCTGGATAACACCATCCTTCATAACTACGATTCTAGTACCAAGTGTCATAGCCTCGGTCTGGTCATGTGTAACGTAGATGATGGTGGTTCCTAATTTCTGATGTAACTTAGCGATCTCAATACGCATCTGTACACGAAGTTTTGCATCCAAGTTTGAAAGAGGCTCATCCATAAGGAATACCTTAGGATTACGAACGATAGCACGACCCATAGCAACACGCTGTCTCTGACCACCGGACAAAGCCTTAGGCTTACGATCAAGAAGTGGAGTTAAGTCAAGGATCTTAGCTGCTTCCTTAACCATCTTATCGATCTGATCCTTAGGAACTTTTCTTAACTTAAGACCGAATGCCATGTTATCGTAAACTGACATATGAGGATACAAAGCGTAGTTCTGGAATACCATCGCGATATCTCTATCCTTAGGCTCTACGTCGTTAACTACTCTATCACCGATCTTTAACTCACCTGAAGAAATATCCTCCAAACCAGCGATCATACGAAGGGTAGTAGACTTACCACATCCTGAAGGTCCTACGAAAATAATAAACTCCTGATCTGCGATTTCAAGGTTGAAGTTCTTAACAGCTTCGAATCCGTTAGGATATACCTTGCAAACGTTCTTTAATGATAAACTTGCCATAATTGACTCCTTTCAATCTGTCATTTCTCTTTTTTTGTATCATATGGGTGCTTTTAATCAAAACACCACTTAAGCACTCAATAAGTATATCTAATAATCCTTTAAATTGCTATGCAATTATTCCACAAATATTTTTCCAAGCTTTGTACGAATTGTTTAGAAAACTTGTTATTTTCACATCTCTTTGTCATATTGCCCAAAAAAATATTCTTTCCATAGGCAGATTGCCTAGTCCATATTCTTATCCTGCAAAACCGGATCCAACTGGTCATGGAAGATGACATCCTCATCTTCTTCCTTGTTTTCCTCTTCATTTAAACCAAGCTGCTCTCTGATTTTGTCTTCCATCTTCTGGAAAAACTTATCATACATCTTTGCGTCAAAGTATGCAGGTAAAGTAAAGCAGCATACCAACACAAGTGGAATGAAGAAAGGCATTACCCATGCAAAGATGAAAGGAAGTATGTGAATTATAATCATAAGAATGGTCTTAGGGAATTTTGCAACACTGATAACCAATGCATTTTTCATGGTATTTTTAACAGTATTTACAAATTTTGCCTGAATTGCAAATACAAAGGTTAAGGTAAATATTACAAAAGCCATAACCGCTACAATTGCACTTTCATATAACATTGCAGGCTGCATCTCTGCAATTACCACCCATCTGAAATCTGCAATCAGAATAAGTATAATTGCCAGAAGAATTAACCAGATAATGGTTGCCTGTTTAAAATTCTCCTTAAAGGATTTGAAATATCCCTTTATAACATAACATTCTTCATCTCTTACAATCTTCAGCACCTGATAATGCATTGCTGTCATTGCCGGTCCGATGGTAATAATTGGAATGCAGAATGCAACCGTCAGCAAATTGATAATAATCAAATCCGAGATTTTGTTTAAGCCCGCCATAAATGGGCTATCCATACTTAAAAACTTCATAACTATAACACTCCTAATCTTACAGGGTCTTTTTCATGGTGGTAATTCTGATTCCGTCTACCACCTGCTCCGGTCCAAGCGGCCGAAACTCTAATTTTTCATAAAAATTCACGGCATAGGGAGCCGCCCATACGGTCATTTCTTTTTCACCCTGTTCTTCCTTCAGGTAATCAAAAAGCTTCTGCATTAGCTGTCGTCCTACACCTTTTCTATGAAATTCTTCTTTTACAAACAGAAGGGATAGGTGATTTCGATTTCTCACAGATGCCATTCCAATAATCTCTCCTTCGCTAACTGCCACCAGCATCTGATAGCTGCCAATTAAAAAGGATTGATACAGTGTATCGCTGTGAATAAATTCCTCGAAATTCGCAATACCCTCCTGTGTGTAATCTTTCCCCTCAAATTTTAAAAAGGTTTCCCATACCATATCCATGGTTTTTTCATAGTCTGTCACATGTGCCCAACGGATACTGAATGGGTATGTTTCTTCCATATTCATGCTATTTTACCTGCTTTTCAATATAGCTGTAAACATCTTCCATCACTGTTTCTTTGATCAGTTCGTTTAACAATTCATGGCGACAATCTTCATAGTATTTCACAGAAACATTTTTAACACCTGCATTTTCCAAATCTCTTTCAATCTTTGGAATTGCTGCCCCATATTCTCCTACAGGATCCTCCTTACCTGCAATAATCATGATAGGTAAATCAGATGGTATTTTTTTCAGTTTCTCTGTATCGATGGAACGAAGGCACAAATCATGCAAGGTTCGAAATCCATTGACTGTAAATGTGAATCCGCATTTTTCATCTGCAACATATGCATCCACTATTTTCTCGTCTCTTGTTAACCAGTCAAAAGCTGTTCTTTGATTGGTTATTTTTTTATTGTAGCTTCCAAACGCAATTTTGTCCAAAAGCTTAGCGACGTGCTTTCCCCCAAGAAAAATACTCTGGAGCTTTACCAAAAAGCCCATTGCAGAAAGCAGACCCTTTTCCTGATAGCCCGGTGCACTGATGACTGCTGCCTGAATACCGCTACCATACATGGTAATATAGTTTCGTAAAATATAGGAACCCATGCTGTGACCAAAAATCACATATGGAAGTCCGGGATACTGATTCTGTATATTTTTCTTCAATCTATGAACATCTCTGACTACTACCGTAGCCGGATCCTGTTCACAAAAATATCCATAGGGATTTCCTTCCTTTACGCTGCCTCCGTGTCCTAAGTGTTCATTGATGACAACCACACAGCCTTTGTCTGTAAGAAATTTTGCAAATTCCTCATATCTTACTGCAGTCTCTGCCATGCCGTGTATGATTTGTACTATCATAGTAGGTTTTACCTGCTCCGGCAGATACTTGTAAGCTTTTATTTTTGTAGCATTATCTCTTGAATCATAGGTAAGTTCTTCTTTCGTCATAAGCTTCCTCCGTTCTACTGAACAATCACTACATTTTTCGTCCTCTTGCAAGCAAGCTTGCATAGGAGCAAAACCTTTTGCTCCTATGTATCTAGCAGATTTCTGCGCCTGAAGGCATCTTCTTTTCACTGGTCATAAGTGCAAGATTTCCATCTGCATCTTCTGCACAGAGAAGCATTCCTTCACTGGTTACTCCGGCAAGAGTAGCCGGCTTAAGGTTTACAAGTACCATAACCTTCTTACCAACCATTTCCTCAGGTGTATAGTGTGCCTTAATACCGGAAACAATCTGTTTTACCTGGCTTCCGATTTTAACCTGAGAGCAAAGAAGCTTCTTGGACTTAGGTACTGCTTCACACTTAATAATCTCACCAATCTGGAACTGAAGCTTCGCAAAATCATCATAGGTGATTTCAGGCTTTGCTTCGATATCGATACCCGGCTCTTCCTCTGTCGGAACGATGCCGTTTTCTCTTTCATATTCAGCCTTCTGTGCAGCCTGAATCTCAGAAACCTTGGCCATAATCACTTCCAGATCCTGTCTTGCAAATAAGATTTCAGGCTTTTCGATTACCTTATTTCCGGATGGATAGAGGCCAAACTGATCTAGCTTGTCAAAGTCACGTTCCTTGGCATTTAACTGCTTTAAGATATTCTCTGAAGTTTTAGGCATAAAAGGTGCCAGCAGGGAAGCGCCGATGACAATAGACTCTGTAAGGTTATACATAACCTCTGCAAGTCTGTCTTTGTTTGCTTCATCCTTGGCAAGTACCCAAGGCTCTGTCTCGTCAATGTATTTGTTACATCTTCTGAATACGGTAAATACTTCGCTGATTGCATCGTTTACACGAAGCTCGTCCATCTTCTTGTCTACAACCTTCTTTGCACCGGTTACTACAGCCTTAAGGTCTGCATCTACATCACCGGTAACACCGGTAGACTTTACTTCACCGCCAAAATATTTATTGCTCATGGAAATGGTTCTGTTTACCAGATTTCCAAGAATATTAGCAAGCTCAGAATTGAATCGTTCTACGACTAATTCCCAGGTAATGGTACCATCATTATCGTAAGGCATCTCATGAAGTAAGAAGTATCTTACGGCATCTACACCAAAAAGATCTACCAAGTCATCTGCATAAATTACGTTTCCACGAGACTTACTCATCTTCTCGCCGCCCTGTAATAACCAGGGATGACCAAATACCTTTTCAGGAAGTGGCTCGCCCAAAGCCATAAGGAAAATAGGCCAGTAAATTGTATGGAAACGAATAATATCCTTACCGATCAGATGAAGATCAGCCGGCCAGTATTTCTTGTAAAGCTCACCATGGTTACCATCTGCATCAAATCCAACACCGGTAATATAGTTGGTAAGTGCATCAAGCCATACATAAACTACATGGTTATCATCAAAGTCTACAGGAATACCCCACTTAAAGGAGGTACGGGATACACAAAGATCCTGAAGTCCGGGTAAGAGGAAGTTGTTCATCATCTCATTCTTACGGCTGACAGGCTGAATAAACTCAGGATGTGTATTGATATATTCAATCAATCTGTCTGCATACTTGCTCATTTTGAAGAAGTATGCCTCTTCCTTAGCGGGCTTTACTTCTCTTCCACAGTCAGGACACTTTCCATCCACAAGCTGTGACTCTGTCCAGAAAGACTCACAAGGTGTACAATACATTCCTTCATAAGAACTCTTATAAATGTCTCCCTGATCATAAAAACGCTTGAACATCTTCTGAACCTGCTTTTCATGATATTCATCTGTGGTTCTGATAAATTTATCATAAGAGGTTCCGAGAGTATCACAGATCTTTTTAATTTCACCTGCAACTTCGTCTACAAACTGCTTAGGAGTAACACCTTTTTCTGCAGCCTTTAACTCAATCTTCTGGCCATGCTCGTCTGTTCCGGTCTGGAAAAATACATCATAGCCATCCTTTCTCTTGTATCTTGCAATGGCATCAGCCATAACGATTTCATAGCTGTTACCAATATGAGGCTTGCCTGAGGTATAGGCAATCGCCGTTGTAATATAATATGGTTTCTTTTCTGACATGTATAAACTTCCTTTCAACTTATTATTTCTATTTTACATCTCTTTTACAAAAAGCGAAAATATTTAAAATCAAAATCACAGCCCGGAAGGAAAATAAAGGATACCTCATATTTTCCGCATACCTTTTTAAGTTCAAAGGTCTTTTCCGTATATTCTTCTTCCATGGAAAACTCCACAATCTCATTGATGCTTTCTTCTTCATTATGGAAGCGAACATGAATGGTATTTTTTTCAAGGGGCGTTCTTCCGCAAATCATAATCCTTGAAATTCCTTCTACTCCAAAATCCATGTTTTCATAGGAAATACTTACATTATTACCGATATGCTCTATACAATCGGATAACACCGTAAAGGAATCTCCGTAAATATTTTGATTTTGAACCACATAGTTTGTTTCAAAGGCCGGATTATATTTTTTAAAGACAAATCCTCCAAGCTCCAAGGAAGACCTTGTAAGCATACTTAATGTTGTAATTCCTCTAAGCTTCTTATTAAGGACATAGGTTTCCTCCTGAAAAACCTGCCATTTACTTTGTTTATGATATACACCCTCGTACAAAAGACTGCTGCCTTCTTCTCCCGGCATTCCCTCGTAAAACTGTATAAATTGAGGATCATCGGAATTGGCAAAAATTGATACGGTAATGGTATCTGAACCAAAGGATCCAAAGTCAAGACCGGAAAATCCGACTACACTTTCGCCCCAGGCAGTGGATGCACCGTTTTGTATTCCATTCAGTATAGCCCCCTTGCTCTCATTGAACAAGCCACCTACGACAAATTCATAAGGATTGAGCGAGGCCACACCAAGACCAGTCACGCTACACTCCATCTGGCTAATAAGCTTTACCTTATCCGTTCCATTTTTAACCATGGCACGAATAAAGAAGTTACCATCTCCTCTGGCCGTAACGATTGCCTTATTTCCACATGTCTCTATGGTAGCCAGGTTGGTTTCAATACCACTTTCATTCACAGCTTTAAAAAGGATGGGCTGGTCTGTTGCATCTTCCGGATATATTCTGGCTTCTACTTCTATTGTTTCCCTGCCGGGACACATTCGAAAACCACCATCACAGGAAATCTCTAATTTTCTGGCAGGAACAAATCCTACCGGAACAAAGGTAAGCGGTACAAACTGACTTTTCTTTCTAAGACATATTCCCTCTCTTACAGAGGCAGGTACGCATTCCACCGTACAAGCAGCACCTTTCATGATTCTGCATTTTTCCGTCTTCAGGGAAACCTCCGCACCCTGTAAACGGGGAGCTTTGCCATAATAAGCACTCTCTCTTGCATCTCTCACTTCTACCTTGATTTCACCGGCATCCTTTCCTGCAGCCACAATCGCAGTAAGCTTTCCGGAAAAAAGCTTTCGAATGGTTCCTTCATAGGAATCGTAGTCTGTACTGTCTCCGTTATCAAGACCCACCAGATCACCACTGCCGCTAACAAGTACTTCCACATAATGTGCATCATTGTCTACCGGATTGCCCTCTTCATCCACTACAGAGATTTCGAAGAAGTTTAAGTCTTCTCCATCTGCTTTCATCCGCTTTTTCCATGGGGTAATGCATAACCTTGCTGCTTCCCCGGGGGTTTTTCTTTCTTCTCTTGCAAGCTCTCTTCCCTGTTCATCCAAAGCAACACCGGTGATTTTACCGGGAACAAAGTGCGTTTTAACCTGCACTAAAAGTTCTTCCCCTTTTTCGTGATCAACCATCTGATCCTTCATAAGCACATCATTGATATACAGCTGTATTCTTGGTGCATTGCTGCAGACTCTCACATCTACAAGCTGCCCCGGATTGAAATCCCAATGCGGGAAAATATGAACAAACGGACTCTTTTTATAGTCTGTCCACTCTCCCTTGTATATATAGAAAGCATCCTTAGGAATTCCTGCTGTATCAATCTGACCAAAGTAACTGTTTTTGGTCTGATAGGGCGTGGGCTCTCCAATATAGTCAAAACCTGTCCACAAAAACTGTCCACAGGAATAAAATGCATCTCTATCCCTAGTAATACAATATTCCTCGTTCTTAGCCCCCCAGCCGGTATGGCTGTTTCCAAGAGAAGAACACTGCTCGTCCTCGTCGGAAAGAATCGTTCTTTCCAAGGGGAAATGATAGATGCCTCTGCTTTTTACAACAGATGCCGTCTCACTTCCATAAACAATCCAATTGGGATGCGCTTTATGTTGCTCGTCATAAAGTCTCTCCCCATAGTTATATCCTGCAAAGCCGGTAATCTCAGCGCAGTTTTGTGCCCCGTTCCAGGCCATGTAGTTACTGCCAATGGTTACCCTGCCGTTATTTGCATAATCATATTTTTCTACCGTACGTTTCAGCCGCTTGGTAATCTCTTCTCCATGGCTGTCAGCATGGGTGTCATATATTTCATTTCCAATACTCCACATTAGGAGAGAAACATGGCTTCTGTCTCTTCGTACAAAGCTTCTCAAATCTATATCTGACCACTCTTTGAAAAAGCGGGAATAATCATATTCTGTTTTGGGTTTTTCCCACATGTCAAAGGCTTCTGCCACAACCAAAAAGCCCATTTCATCCGCAAGGTCCATGACTTCCCTGGCCGGCATATTATGGCTTGTCCTAAGACCGTTCACACCCATTTCCTTTAAAAGAATGAGTTTTCTCTTCATAGCTTCCTTGGAAAAAGCTGCGCCCAAAGCACCCAAATCATGATGTTCACAAACACCATTGATTCTGAGTTTCTTTCCATTTAATAAGAAACCTTCCTCCGAAGAAAATTCCTTGGTACAAAATCCAATCCTTCGACTTTCCTTATGTAAAACTTCCCCGGACCGACTCAATAGTTCAACGGATAAATCATATAAATATGGCTCATCCACATGCCATCTTGTGGGTGAACTCACCTCTAATGCACCGGAAACCACATAACCATTATTGAGTAAACGGCCGTCCGGAGTCTTTTCTTCATTGAGAACCACCGCTTCATCTACAGGAACTGTTTTTTGTACCAAAACCTGGCCACGATTCCAAAGGGTATAGGAAAGCTTACACTTTTTATCGTAAGCCCTTTTACTAATCTCCGTATCGATGAAAAGCTCGTATCCACCTTCCTTTTCCCGCGTATATGTATATACACCATCAGGAAGAATATGCTCTTTTTGATTCGTAAGTAATGTAATATTTCTATAAATTCCGGCACCGCTGTACCATCTTGAGTTAGGAGATTTATGTACTAACTTAACTACAATATCGTTTTCTCCCGCAACCAGCGCATCTGTGATGCAAAAGGTAGCCGGAGAATAACCATACTTCCACTGTCCTATTTCCTTGTCATTAATATAAAGGGTCCAATCCATATATACCCCGTCAAAGTTTAGATAAATCTCCTGATCATCCTCCTTATGACATAGGTACTTTTTATGATAAAAACCGGTTGCATCCCCATATAGATTCAATGTATCCGAAATCAGAAAGTCATGAGGAATTGCCACCGGTTCTAAGGTCTTTTGCCATAAATCCTTTTGTTCATAGGAAATATCAAGTGAAACTTTAGAAAAACTCCACGAATCATTAAATAGTTCTATCCTATTCACGACAACTCCTCCTTTCCTTCATGTTTCTAATACTTATTTTTTATTTCATTGCTTTCATCAGCGCCTTTGCATTGGCTTTTGCGTCGCCCTTAAACACCGCTGAACCTGCAACGATAATATTGGCACCGGCCTTCACTGGCACCTTAACATTCTCTAAAGTTACGCCGCCATCGATTTCAATCTGAACATCCAGTCCGGCTTTTCTAATCATCTTTCTGGTTTCTACAATCTTTTCTGTACAATTGTCCAGATACTTCTGGCCACCAAAACCAGGTTCCACTGTCATAATCAAGACGACATCTACAAACTCCAGATATGGACGAAGCTCCTCTACAGGAGTACGGGGTTTAATACTGATCCCTACCTTACATCCAGCCTTTCTGATGACATTGATTACTTCCATGGGATTGTCGGTTGCTTCCAAATGGAATGTAACCATATCCGCACCAAGCTTCGCAAAAATCTCTGCATAACGGATTGGGTCCTGAATCATAAGATGTACATCCAAAAATAAATTGGTGTTTCTTCTGACACTGGAAAGTACCGGCATTCCAAATGAAATGGAAGGAACAAACAATCCGTCCATCACATCAAAATGGAGATATTCAACCCCAGCTTCCTCAATTGCTTTCACTTGTTCTCCTAATATATTAAAATCTGCTGCCAATATAGATGGTGACAAAATTCTCATGGTATTCCAACCTTCCTCTTATCATTAAAGCTAGTACACCCAATGATAAGTCTAGTTATCCATTCATTCTACCAAATTTCCCTGTAAAAGGCAACCTTGCCTTTTACTAGATTTATACATCTTAATGAATATTTGTAACTTTTCCAATGGAAATATAGTGGGAAAATAAGGCTCTTAAATCTGAGTTTTCCTCTGCAATGTCTGTAAACTTTCCATTCACGCGATATCTCATACCGCCTTCAATCTCTTCGCAGTCATAGGAATCCTTATAGATATATCCGGCAGAGCAAATTCTATCTCGCAGGATTCCCTTACATTCCTCCGGTTTACAATATGGGAAATTCACATTCACAATCTCAAACGGAACATAAGTGGTATCTAAGACTTCCTTTACAATATCCTCTAAATATATGTCTGTTACCTTGTAGCCATCATCAATTCCCTCTGAAAAAGCAACTGCCGGAATTCCTTGAAATACAGCTTCCATTGCAGCTCCCACAGTCGCAGAATACTGTACATCGGTTCCGGCATTATAACCAAAATTGATTCCGGAAAACACAAGATCCGGCTTCCCCGGCATAATATTCAAGGTCCCAACTCTGACACAATCTGCAGGAGTTCCCGTAATTGCATATGCCTTAATGCCTTCTACAGGAAAATCCACCGGAAATGCATCAATATGTCCTCTAAGCGTAATGCTGTGAGATGCTGCACTTCTTTGTCCATCCGGTGCAATCACCCATACTTCCGCATACTTAGCTGCCACCTTGGCCAGTCGAATAATTCCACTTGCATTAATTCCATCATCGTTTGTGATTAAAATCTTCTTTTTCATCCGTACCCCACATTCTTAATGTTTTTACTTTATTACTTGGTTGTTATCCTCATTTTAAAAACAACAAAGGGGATGGCAAAAGCCATCCCCTCGAAGTAAACATAATTATGCTAAGAATTCCTTTACTGACTTGCAAACACCCTTTGCATCGAGACCATATTTCTCAACCAAAGCTGCAGCAGATCCGGATTCACCAAACATATCCTGCATACCAAGCTTCTTTACAGGAGTAGGCATCTTCTCGCTTAAGCAGTCACATACTGCACTTCCGAGACCACCAATTACGGAATGCTCTTCTACAGTAACAACCTTTCCTGTTTTCTTTGCACTTGCAAGAATTAATTCTTCATCCAAAGGCTTGATGGTACAGATATTAACAACTTCTGCATTAATGCCATCTGCTGCAAGTAACTCTGCTGCTCCGATAGCGGAATCTACACAGATACCTGTTGCAACAATAGTAACATCTGTTCCTTCCTTAACGATGGTTCCCTTACCAATCTCAAACTTGTAATCAGGCTTGTCATTGATTACAGGTACAGCTGCACGTCCAAAGCGGATGTAAACAGGACCATCATGCTCGATTGCAGCTCTAACTGCTGCTTTCGCCTCTACATCATCTGAAGGACACATAACTACCATTCCGGGAATGGTTCTCATAAGAGCAAGGTCCTCGTTACACTGATGGGTTGCACCATCTTCACCAACAGTGATACCTGCATGGGTAGCACCGATTTTAACATTCAAATGAGGATATCCAACAGAGTTACGAACCTGTTCAAAGGCACGACCTGCTGCGAACATAGCGAATGAACTTACGAAAGGAACCTTTCCGGTTGCTGCAAGACCTGCTGCAATACCAACCATGTTACATTCTGCAATACCACAGTCAATGTGTCTGTCTGGATATGCTTTCTTAAAAATACCTGTCTTGGTAGCTTCTGCAAGGTCAGCATCAAGGACTACCAATTGAGGAAATTCTTCGGCAAGCTCCTTTAAAGCATTACCGTAACTTTCACGAGTTGCGATCTTCTTTACCTCTGCCATTATGCTTCACCTGCTTTCTCTAATTCTGCTGCGATCTTATCAAGATCTGCCATAGCTACTGCATACTCCTCATCGTTAGGAGCCTTGCCGTGCCATCCTGCCTTGTTCTCCATGAAGGATACGCCCTTACCCTTCACACTCTTCATGATAATTGCAGTAGGCTGACCCTTGGTCTCTTTTGCTTCCTTGAAAGCAGCTCTGATTTCATCAAAGTTGTGAGCATCAATGTTGATTACATGGAAATTGAAAGCTTCAAACTTCTTATCGATAGGATAAGGAGAACATACCTCCTCAATAGAACCATCAATCTGAAGATTGTTGTTATCAACAATAACTACAAGGTTGTCCAGGTTACGATGACCTGCGAACATAGCAGCTTCCCAAACCTGTCCTTCCTGAATTTCACCATCACCCAAAATAGTATAAGTACGGAAATCTTTTCCGTCTAATTTTGCAGCAAGTGCCATACCAACTGCAACTGAGATTCCCTGTCCAAGAGATCCTGAAGACATATCAACGCCCGGGATATGAATACAAGGATGTCCCTGTAAGTAGGAACCTAATTTTCTTAATGTCTTTAAATCCTCAACAGGGAAATATCCTCTGTTTGCGAGTGCAGAATAAAGACCTGGAGCTGTATGTCCTTTGGATAATACGAAACGATCTCTGTCCTCCTTATCAGGATTTGCCGGATCGATATTTAACTCCTCAAAATACAAAAATGTGAACATATCTGCTGCAGAAAGTGATCCACCGGGATGTCCGGCCTTTGCACTGTGAACAGCAGTAACGATGCCTTTACGTACATCATTTGCACGCTTTTGCAGTTCTAAATTGTTCATTGCTTCCTCCTTCTGCCATTTCAAATGGCACCTTCTCATAGTGGGTTAATTATAGCACTTTTTCCCTCTATCGTCTAGCAATTTTCAGAATATTGTGTTCGAGCACGGGAATTAAACGATTAAGTCCATCCTTTCGACAATTATTCTCTGAAATCTATAAAAAACCTTACGAAAAGTTGATAAAAAATATACCCTTGAGCTATCTCAAGGGTATAAGTTTCTACTATTTAATTGTTGCCCTGACCATAATATGCATTTGCACCATGCTTACGATAGTAGTGCTTATCCTGTAATTCCTGAGGTGCAGGCTGAATACGAGGATTAATTGTCTCTGCACGGTATGCCATTTTGGCAACCTCTTCCAAAACAACCGCATTGTGTACTGCCTCGTGAGCATCCTTGCCCCAGGCAAAAGGTCCATGATTCTTGCAGAGAACAGCCGGAACAGCAATAGGATCTTTGTCCAAACGCTTAAATTCATCTACAATCAAAAGACCGGTATTCTTCTCATAAGCATCTTCGATTTCTTCCTTTGTAAGACATCTTACACAAGGAACAGCACCGTAGATATAATCTGCATGGGTGGTTCCGTAACAGGGAATATCTCTTCCTGCCTGTGCCCAGCTGGTTGCATAGGAAGAATGTGTATGTACAACGCCTCCGATTTCAGGAAAAGCCTTGTAAAGCTCAAGGTGAGTAGCTGTATCGGAGGAAGGATTGTATTTACCCTCTACCTTATTTCCCTCAAGATCCATAACTACCATATCTTCAGGCTTTAACTTGTCATATTCTACACCACTTGGCTTAATTACAAATAATCCCTTTTCTCTATCAATTCCGCTAACGTTTCCCCAGGTAAAGGTTACCAAACCATACTTGGGAAGATCCATATTTGCTTCATATACTTTCTGCTTTAATTCTTCTAACATGATTGCCTCCAAAAATGTATCAATTTATTTAAAGCTCTCTACAGCAGCTTTTTCTGCGGCAAGAGTCTTTACATATTTCTCCATGAAGCGGTCAAAGCCTGCAACATCCTCTGCCTTAGGAGCAATGGTAGTACCGGTCTGTCCTGCGAAAATCTTTTCATTTAAGTAGTCGCCAAGGCTTTCCTTTTCACCCTTCTCCATCATATAAGCAGCAAGGATTGCAATACCCCAGGCGCCGCCTTCACTTGCAGTATCCATAACGGTTACAGGTGCATTCAAAGCTGCAGCAAGAATCTGCTGTCCAACAACAGGAGTTTTAAATAATCCGCCGTGACCAGTAATAGAATCTACGGCAACCTTTTCTTCCTTTAAAAGAATATCATTACCTACCTTCAAAGCAGCAAGTGCTGAATAAAGGTGGCTTCTCATAAAGTTTGCAAGGCTGAACTTTGCATCCGGCATTCTGACAAACATAGGTCTGCCTTCATTTAAACCGGTTACAGGTTCACCGGAGAAGTAGTTGTATGCCATTAAGCCGCCACAGTCAGTATCTGCTTCCAATGCGAGACGGTAAAGATTTCCATATAAGTCATTCTTATCAATCTTCATACCAAAAGCATCAGCAAACTGATCAAAGAGATTTACCCATGCATTCAGGTCTGAAGTACAGTTGTTACAATGTACCATAGCAACAGGCATACCATCAGGTGTAGTAACCATATCGATTTCTTCATATGCCTTTGACATTGCCTTTTCCAAAACAACCATAGAGAATACAGAGGTACCTGCAGATACATTTCCTGTACGAACGGCAACAGCATTGGTAGCTACCATACCGGTTCCTGCATCACCCTCCGGAGGACACATAGGTGCTCCCGCCTGAAGCTTTCCGGATGGATCAAGTAACTTAGCACCTTCCTCTGTTAATACGCCAGCCTTTTCACCTGCATTCAATACCTTTGGTAAAATGTCACGAAGTTTAAAGCTTACGCCATCCTTTGCAGCAAGTTCATCAAACTGTGCAAGCATTTTTGCATCATAATCCATAATATTAGAATCAATAGGGAACATACCTGAAGCTTCTCCGATACCCATGTTCTTTTCACCTGTAAGCTTCCAGTGAATATATCCGGCCAAGGTAGTAAAGAAGGCAATATCCTTGACATGCTCTTCCTTGTTTAAAATTGCCTGGTAAAGATGTGCGATACTCCAACGCTGAGGAATATTAAATCCAAACAAAGGACTTAAAATCTTACAAGCCTCTTCTGTCATAGTATTTCTCCAGGTACGGAAAGGTACTAAAAGTTCATCCTTTGCATTAAATGCCATATAACCATGCATCATTCCTGAAAAACCAATAGCTCCGATTTTTTCAAGAGCGATTCCATATTTACTCTCTACATCCTTTGCAAGGGAAGCATAACAATCCTGTAAGCCGCCCCAAATATCCTCAAGACTATAAGTCCAAATACCATTTTCTAAACGATTTTCCCAATCATGAGTTCCCATAGCAATAGGCTCATGTGTTTCATCTACCAATACCGCTTTTATTCTGGTAGATCCAAATTCAATACCGAGCGCAGTGTTTCCTGCTAAAATAGATTCTTTTTTCATTTTTACACCTTTCATCACTTTATGGTAGTGTCAAAAGTAACACTACTTTTTTATTATCTAAAGGCTAAAAAGCCTTTATTTTCGACATTTCCTGGAGGTTTGCAAATAAAAAGAGCATTTACCTCCATTTTTGTTATAATTGTCCGTGACCAAACTTCCAAA
>JAZLGY010000003.1:0-9853 GCA_045616525.1 Acetatifactor sp.
TTTAAATACTTTGTCTCCAGGCATCATAAGTAGATAGAACTGGGTATGCTGGCGATTACATAAAAATAAGTTTTTGCAAACCACTGCTTCCAATATACTGTCAATTTTCAGGCAATCCTCCATGGTATTGGCATTGGCATCTGGATGATCACATCTAAAAAACTCGATTCCAAGTTCATCTAAGAGCCTATAGCATCTTACTTCTTTATCTAACCTCCCGGAAAAATCCTTGGGACTACCTTTTTCTAATATATACTCCATTTTTTCTCACCTTCCGGAATAGGTTTATTTTTATAACAAGATATATTTCAGCACAAACAATACAGCTAAAACATACATTAATGGTGTAATCTTCTTTGCCTTTCCGGCGCATACATTGATTACAACGTAAGAGATAATTCCTGCCGCAATACCATCAGAGATAGAATACATTAACGGCATACAAAGCAAACAAATATAGGCAGGAATAGATTCTGTCATATCATTAAAATCAATTTCAACTACCGCACTGATCATCAAGAAGCCTACAAAGATTAAAGCAGGGGCTGTTGCAAAACCGGGAATTGTAGTAAATACCGGTGCCAAAATGATGGATGCCAGGAATAAAAATCCGGTTACAACAGAAGCAAGTCCGGTACGTCCTCCCTCTGATACACCGGAAGAGCTTTCAACGAAAGTAGTTGTAGTAGAGGTACCAAGGATCGCTCCTGCAGAGGTTGCAATTGCATCTGCTAAAAGTGCCTGCTTTACACGAGGAAGCTTTCCATCCTGATCTAACATATTTGCTTTGTTGGCAACACCAATGAGAGTTCCCAGGGTATCGAACATATCTACAAATAAAAACGCAAACATAATAATGATAAAGTCAACTACGTTAAAGGAAATCTCGTTAAAATTGAAGCACTGACCAAAAGTGGTTCCAATGGCTCCGATATCAAAACTTGACCAGGAAGGAATCAATGAATAGAAACCTTCTTCAGGATTTACAGTATATAAGCCGGTCACCTGACAGATGATTCCCAAGATCCAGGTTGCCAAAATACCAATCAGCATGGCTCCCTTTACCTTCTTAACATATAAAACGGAAATAATCATAAGTCCAACAATTGCTAACAACGCACCAATACCTACTGTTGTAAAGTTCTCTCTAAAATTAACTACAGTAACTAAGGTTGCACCGCCTACAACGATTTTGGCATTTTGCAGACCAATGAATGCACAAAACAAACCAATACCAACGGAAACACCCTTCTTCAGCTGCAACGGAATTGCATTAAAGATGGCCTCTCTGACATTACTTAAGGATAATACTATGAAAACAATACCCTCTACAAATACAGCCAGTAAAGCAAACTGCCAGCTATAACCCATAGAACCGCAGATGGTGTATGCAAAATATGCATTGAGTCCCAGCCCCGGAGCCAAGGCAAATGGATAATTTGCTAACAGTGCCATTGCAATACATCCTATAAAGGATGCCAGCGCAGTAGCCATCAATATAGCATTCTTATCCATACCTGCCTGGGACAGTATACTTGGATTTACAGCCAAAATATAAGCCATTGTCATAAAGGTTGTAATACCCGCTACAACCTCGGTACGCACGTTGGTACCATTTTCCTTCAGTTTAAAAAACTTTTCCACTTTTGCTACCTTCTCTTTCTTTTTGTATTCAGGCTGATACAAATATAGATTTTGTATCCCAAGAAAAATCATACTCTAATCTATATCAATATTCAATCCTTGGTTTGAGAAGATGGCATTCCTTCACGCTTTATCTATTTAATGGTATTTCAATATTTACAGGACATCCGATTCGGGGATTTGCAATAACTGCAGTATCGATGCTATCGATAGAACCTTCCAAAGGAACCACATTGTATGCATCCTCGTCGTCTAAAAACCACATATCCGACATAAAATGTCTTTCACTTCCAACAGATAAAACATCATAACTCCAAAGATAATGGTCCTTGTTCAGATCATGATCATCCATCTCAATCCACAGATAATCTCCCTCGGGCATTTCATCATAGTAGCCTTCTTCCATGTTAACCAATTTGAAAAATTCATCTCTGGATAAAACAGTATACTTTGTCAGATAAATGGTACCATACTCTGTTTCATATGGCACATTTACATTGTATTCCCCATATCCACAGTTCGACAAATCCAGTGTAAACATATCATCCCAAACCACTACTTCTGCTTCATCAATTGCCACATGATATTCACTCGCACCCGGTACATCTGCCAAGTCAAACTCGAATCTTGTTGCATGCTCTCCAATAGAGACCGGAATATCGCTATAGATTTCCTCTCCATCTGCCATAACTACAGGAGAACAGCTTTCAATAATATCTTTTTCATTAATTGGATTGTAATACAATTCTACACTTAATAAATCTCCACTCAGTGTAGGCTTGCAAACAATACTTTCTGATACCTTGCCACCGGTTACAGTAACTACTTCATTCATAGCCTCTTCTTTTGTTTCATAGGCCTTGGCTTTTTCTAAAGTAATATCCGCCTTTACATCGGCCATACTTAATGAACATTCTGAAATAGTCGATAAATCTACCCCACTGATATCATAGGTTTCTACGATTTCAAAGTAATCACCCATACCTGCTTCGCTATCAATGATTTCAGAAGAGAGTTTCTTTAACTGTGTATTATTCACAGATAAAGAAGATTTGGGTGTCTTCAGCGCACAGAATATTTCTTCGTCCTCTGCACTGATGTCAAAATACTGATCATATCCCATTTTTACATAGTAATCTACCCAGATTTGTCTGTATTCTTCTCCTTCATAATCACCAAGATGATTGAATTTGTCATTCACCTGACATTCTGCCGCCAAGTCTACCTTATTTAAGGTTACCGCATAAGAAATCTCCAAAATATTATCCTTGGCGGTAACATTGTTTAACCTGATATCCAGATTTTCAGATTCTGTCTTTCTGGATTCATTGGCTAATATATAATAATCCCCTGTTTTTACCTCCCCTTCGGCTGTTGGCGACTGTTCTGTTTCCACAATTCCTTTTCCCGGAATGAATGAAAACATTTCAAACACTGCTGCTCGAACCGGCTCGCTGATTACCATCGCTCCCCCTAAAAGAACTGCTGCCGATGCGGCTGATGCAGCTGCGACTTTTGCAATACTAACAATTTTATTTGTACCCTTTTTACTATTCATTTTACTCATAACTCTATTTTTGATCCGTTTTGTTGATATCTCTTTTGGTAATACAAAAGCATCTGGATCTACATCCTCCATTATTTCTGATATATATTCCATAGATGCATTTTCAAGCGCCATTTTTACATCTTTTTCAACATCATTCATAATAATAATCCTCCAATCTTCCTCTCAGAATCTCTAGAGCCCTACCTATTCGTTTTGTAACACTGTTACTCTTCATGCCAATAATTTCGGCGATTTCTTTGACGGGCTGTGCCAGGAAATATCTGCGATACATAATCTCTGTATCCGGTTCCCCTAAGTTTTCCAATTCCTGAAGTATCCTGTCTCTCTTTTCGCCATCCAAAAGCATGCTTTCAGGGTGACTTGCATCTACCATTTCCGGCGTTTTCTCATCTTCCATAACGGTTTCTTTTCTGGCTACGATTTTTCGATACCAGCTGACAGCCTTTCTGGTTGCAATGGTCGCCAAATATGTTTTGATGGTCCCCTTGTTTAAATCTACATCTGCAATCTGTTCATAAAACTGTAGGAACACATCCGAAATACATTCCTCAATATCCTGAGGTGCATCAGATAACTTCCCCTGCACGATGTAATAAACAAGACCTGAATAACTCTCTATAAGTAGTCCTAGACCTTTTGACGGATTTTTTTTAATCAGGTCAAGGAGTTTTTGATCATTTAAAACTAATTTTTGCATATGCATTTATCCTTTCACTGTTTATACCCTCTATTCGCATGAGGTAATAAAAAAGTGACACAAAAATAATAATAACATTTAAAAAATAATAGTCATGGTTAGCGAGCTTGTTAATATCTGCGCTGAATCAACAAAATGGTCATATCCTTGTTTTCATCCACCCTTACATCCATATTGAAGTAGTAATCGCCATAGTCTGTGTAGGTGGTATAGAATACGATATGATAAATATCTCCTTCCTGCACAATCTGCTCTACCTCTACACGAAGTGGGAATTTGTCCAGGCCATGTCCCACATTTCCCGGATAATCTACTGAACCACTTCGATCTACAAAGCCGCTCTTGCGAACCTGCATAAAAACATCCCAATCCACATCATACATATACACTGCTGTTAGATCCGGAAGCTCATAATTTGCATTGGTAGCCATCTCCTCCGAAAGTTCCATTCCTGTTAACATACGATAGCACTCTCTTAAGGGTTTCCCACCGATACAAACCGAATTTCCAAAATATCCGACTTTATTCTGGGCAATAACGGATGCATCCTGCTCCTTTAGTCCATCCATACAAAGATACATAAACAATTCCCTTGCAAGGTAGTTTGATTCCTCTCCATAACTAAAGGAAATGGTTTCATCTTCGCGCTGATCATTGTACTCACAATAGGTCTGTGCATGCTTAAAAAGATACTTCACAAACTGCTCCAACTCTGCAGGAATATCCTCTCCCTCCAGGGGGATCCCATGTTTGCTGTATCTTGGATAGGTCATCTCCTCCTTGGGGGTATTCTTAGTGAATACATTGCAAATACCTTCGTAAGTTTCCAGAGAATACTGCTTTTTTTCCTCTTCCAGTTTTTCCTTGGAAATTCTTGGATTTCCATCCAAACGCAAGGTCACTCCTATGGGAGTCTTGGCCCATTCCGTAATTGCCTGGTCTGTATATCCGTAACGCGGAGCAAATTCCTCCACTGTACGATTATATAAATGTTCAAACTGATTTCCCGTAAAAAGAATTGCCTCATTGGTACTCAAGTAATCTGCTGCAAAGCTGTCCAGAAAATACCACTCCCCGTCCAGCTTGACCATATTTAAGCCATAGCCTCTTTTCTCTGTCATAACAGGAATAGATTCAATACCTGCTCTTTGGAGCAATCCGTAAAGAGCCTGAGAATATGCCAGAGAATTGCCGTTACCGCTTAAAATGGCGCCATAGCCTGTTTTACAGAAATATTTGCTTTCAAAGCTATACAATTCTGAAACCTCAACATTATCAATGGGAATACAGTGATCAATCATATACTGTGTTAGATAAAGAACCTTTTCCTCATCGGTCATGTTTCTCGGCATTTGCTGAATAATACTGTCCATGCGACTCTGATACAGCTTATAGTATTGTGACTGATCAAAAGAAATCAACGTATTATCATTCCAATACTGATATTCTCTGTTGCTGCAGCAAAGAAGATTATTTCCGCTGTTCGTACCATACATATCATAGTAATAGGGCATTACACCATATTCATATCGATAGGTTTCATAGAGACTAGTCAAGGTTTTCAGCCTGTCTCTGTATACCTTTTCCCCGGAAAAATAATATGGCAGGGTAATATCACCATCGGAGGCATTCACGCATATTTCACCCATCCTGTCATCCAGCATGATGCGAAGCAGATTTTTCTCCTGCTCTGTCAAAGTCTCATACCCTGGCAGTTTATTTGCTTCATTATCCTGAACTCTTCCATATACCTCCAGCTTTACCACAATTTTACTATAGGGCATATAGGTTACTTCATAAGCATAAGCCCCCTCCTTATTAAGCTCCTCGTAAAACTTGGGAGGGCAACGAAGGCAAACCGTTTTACTGTAAACATCGTCCAAATAACTCAAATAAGTTATTCCGCTCCTGGGAGAGATTTTTGTATCATTTTCCAAATTCATGGCATAGGGTGCAATACGCAGTACCCCATGGGTAACCGGAAGCTCCCCTTCTCTGTAAAGCCTGATATCCTCCAGATAACCACTGATATCCTTCATCTCTCCATAGTTTCCTGCCACAATACTGCAGGATTTAATCATAAAGATCATAAATACCAAATAAATTAGGTTCATACCCACTCTGTTTTCCAGCTTTTTATGTAGTTCCCGAAAATTGTCAGAGGTCATTCTTCTTCTAACCAGGAGTGGTTCTACAATCAGAAGATATAAATAAAAAATCAAGGTGGCCAAAACCAAGGTGGCAGTGAGCGCAATATTTAACATACCACCGTCAAAATGTTCAATTATCATGACCTTACGTACTTCCGGATTATCGGCAAACACAATGGAAAAAAAGATTCTGTCTGCAAAAAAGCCACAGAAAATAAGAGAAGAAATGGTAACGACCACTTCTACCACTAAAAATAAGCCATGATTCACTATAAAATTATACAAATCCTGTGATAATTTTTTTAAATCAAATAGAAACTTCATTACTCCACCTCAAATACAGAAATCACTTCTTTCGTTGCAGGCAAATATTGCACATGTAATTCCAGGTTATTTTCTCTTTTAAAATCGTCATCCTTTACACTTTTATCCAGGCTATTATAGTGCCACCTGCTCATTTTCAAATAGGTCTCATCTGTTACCCAGATTTTATAGTAGGTCTCTGTCAAAAGTTTATTTTTTCCCTTTACTTCCTCTGCCCAACGTTTCTTTTGATAATCCGGATGAAATTCTTCTATTCCCTTTTTGCGATCCATGATTTCATCATGAAATAACATATTCTCAAAATCTAGATAACTTTGTTCTCTATTATTATAGATGGCTGCATTACGTTGCTGTGGCACATATATACTCTCTTCATAGGTTCCTTGCTTCACATAGGAATAATCCTTTACCACAGGGATCATATCCTTCACGATAAAAGCACCCAAAAAAAGGAAGGAAGAAAGATAGAACAATATATTTTTTAGATTTCTCTTCTGACCAAGAACTCGCTTTGCATACTCTGTAACAATGGCTACGTTTCCCAATGTAAAAAGCAGCACCAGGGTGTTAAATACAGGCATTACCAAATGCTTATAATAATGAAAATAGGGATGCGCTTTGGCAAATTTGGAAAACATATCCAAAAACTGATCCATTACATAGGGACCCAGGATAAAATTCATCTCTACCACAATCAGCATTACTACTACCGCACCGGAAATATGATTTTTCTCGGTCAATCCATCTTCTATCATACGGAACAAAAGTCCCCTCTCCCAAAAGGGAATTTCTCCTCTGTGTTCCTGATAGTAGTCAAGCGCACTTCCATATTTATTTTCTTTTATCAGTTGGATGATTTTTTCTTTTGCATTCATAAGAGTACCTCATAATATGATGTGGAGATAAAAACGTGGGTTATCCCCTTCGATATATCATAACATAATTTTTAAATACAATTGTAATGCAGATTTTTCTGTATTGTGTTTCCTCGAGAAAAAAGCAAATATTTTTACGATTTACTATGGTAAAGTATGTGATTTTATGTTACGATAACTAAGTATGTGATTCTTTGCGCCTTGTTGTGCCCAATTTAGGAAAGGGTAAGGGTAGTCTTGCTAAGAATCTAAGGAGGCAGATATGTCAAAAGCTAGTGTAGTATTAGGTTGCTTTTATGGTGACGAAGGTAAGGGTCGTACAACAGATCATTTAGCACAGTTTGCAGATGTTTCCGTTCGTGCTACCGGTGGTAACAATGCAGGTCATACCATCATGGTAAATGGTGTTAAATTTGCAATGAGACTGATTCCTTCCGGTATCCTTTCAAACAAGACCATCGCTGTCATCGGAAATGGTGTGGTATTAAATCCTGAAGTTTTAATTGGAGAAATCGACATGCTAAAAGAGCATGGTATCGATGTAGATAAATTCTTAAAAATCAGTGACAAGGCTCATGTTATTTTCCCTTATCACTGCAATTTGGACGTAATGCTTGAGAACAAGCGTACTCACAAGATTGGAACCACCAAGAATGGTATCGGTCCTGCATATTGTGATAAGTATGAAAGAAGCGGAATTCGTATGGAAGACCTTTACAAGGCCAATTTCGAAGAAGTTCTCAGACATATGATTGATGTAAAGAACGAAATGCTTGCAGCAAGTGGTGAACCTACCTGTGACGCAGATGAAATCGTTTCTACCTATAAAAAGTATGCAGAGCGCTTAAAACCATACGTATGCGATACTGTTACTCTTCTTCATAAATATTTGAAGGAGGACAAGTTCATGGTAGTAGAGGGTGCACAGGCAACTCTTTTGGATATTGACTTTGGTTCTTATCCTTTCGTTACCTCTTCTAACCCTACCATCGGTGGTATCTTAACCGGTACCGGTCTTTCTGCAAGAGACATCGGTGATGTATATGGTGCTATCAAGGCATACTCCAGCCGTGTAGGTGAAGGTCCTTACGTTACAGAGCTGAAGGATGAGATCGGCGATCGTATCCGTGACCTTGGTCATGAATATGGTACCGTAACCAAGCGTCCAAGAAGATGTGGCTGGCTTGACCTGGTAACCTTAAAATATGCCATTGAATTAAATGGTGTAAACTACATCAACTTGAACCATTTGGATACCATTGGACAGTTCGACACCTTTAAGGCTTGTGTAGCTTACAATGTAAATGGTGTAGAAACCACTGATTTCTCTACAAACGAAGAGTTCCTTGCAGCTGCAAAGCCTGTTTACAAGGAGTTCAAAGGAAACTTTGGTGATGTTTCCAAGTGTAAGACCTACGATGAGCTTCCCGAGGCTGCAAAGACCTACATTAAATTCATCGAGGACTATACCGGAACCATGGTTAAATTAATCGGTACCGGTGCTGATCGTGAATGCATGATTGTTAGATAATTATTTCCTATAAAAAGAAATGGCGTATGAATGATTTCATACGCCACTTTTTATTCTATTGCTCCAATAATTTATGAAGAGTTACACTTCGAAGATACTCTTCCAATACGGAATCATTTCGCATTTCCTGTGTAACACCATATTTTCCTTCTTGAAACATTGGGTCCCAGGATAACAGGAAGGTCAAATCCATCTCATCCAGTGCATAATCCACACCAAGTTCATCGATTTCTTCATATAAAGGATGCGACTCTAAAACCCTACCGTTTTCCGATAATCTGAAAATCAAAAGAGAATAATAATCCTCTCCTACAACCTCCAGGTTAATATCGTACTGGTCTCCCATTTTCTCCTTAACGATTTTGGAACAGATATTATATGCCTTTGCTTTGGTACGTTCAATCATTTCTCGAACCTGATTGGATGCATATTTTGCAGAAACCGTATCATTTTTTTCCAAAGCTACTTGATTTCTCACAAAATAACCGGCCTCACTGAGCATAATACCCAACCCATTTTTCGAAACAATATTTTTACCCGAACGTAAATAGACCGTTGTACCATCATCGTTAACAACGACCTTATCTATATCTGATGCCTTAATCTCCTTCTCAGATACCGTCTGTTTATATAGCTTATCTTCCTTAATAAGAATACAGCTTGCCTTTTCGGTTTTAAATAAATCTGCTAATCCCATATTCACACCTCAGCTTACCTTCTATGATTATATTATAGCAGAAATTAAAAACAAAAAAAGACACCTTTCGGAATTAATTCCAAAAAAATTGATAACACTACAAAGAATAAAAATATAATTAGAAATATTATTAACTGCATAGCCTTATTCCTCTTAGTGTTCTAGTCATAAAAAAAGCCTTTAAACACTGAATACTCAGTATTTAAAGGCTTCTTACATCTCTAAATTAATCCTGTACGTAAGGCATAAGTGCTACGTGACGAGCTCTCTTGATAGCTACAGTCAAAGCTCTCTGATGCTTTGCACAGTTTCCGGTGATACGACGAGGAAGGATCTTACCTCTCTCAGATACGTATCTCTTTAAC
>JAZLGY010000004.1:0-11671 GCA_045616525.1 Acetatifactor sp.
CTGATGGAATTAGCTTCCAAATCTCCCTGAAGCTCTACATCACCGTTATAATGAAGCCATCCGTTCAAAATAACATTACCGCGAAGAATAATAGAGTTATTATTCTCAATCTTTTCCTGTGAAGTAAAGATATAAGGACCAAACTCTGTGGTCTTTTCTTCACCGGGAATTCCTACCGAAAATCCGTTACGGAAGGTCTTTTTCTTGCCATCCACACTGACTTCCACATCATAGGTACCCACTGCAATGCTGCTTGGAATGGTCAAAACAACAGTTTCGCTATCCTTGCAGGTTCCTTCCAGATTGTAATCAATGTTTCCGTTTAACTTCACACTGACATTGCTTTCTGTTGTAAAGCCACTACCCTTCAGCTCTACATCAATATCCTGCATACTCTTATAAATAAATCTGGGATTCAAACCGGTTACGGAAAGATTCTGGCTTGCATCCAAATCACCTTCCTCTTCACTTCCTGTTAAAGAGTAGTTTCTGATATCTCTTAGGTTTTCGTCCGGAAGAGTAACTTCCAAAGTACGATTGGATAAGGTAATGGTATCCTGCGCCTTGTAGGTAATCTCATACTGGCTGTAAACCTGTCCGTGAAGCATCTCATAAAATGCCTTCAGACTTGCACTGTCGGATACATATACAAACTCACCGTTTCCGGCATTGGCAATGGTTGTCAGATAATCTGTACTTACACTGGAGCCAAGACCCACAGTATAAATAATAGCTCCCTTGTTTAATGCACTTCCACCGATATTTTCATAGATTGCCTCAGCTGAACGGTAATTATTATCCTCACCGTCTGTCATAAGAATCAAAACATTCAGTTCGGAATTCTTTGCCGGATACATTTCCAGGGCATATAAAACTGCATCGTACATATTGGTTCCACCCATGGATCTAAGTCCCTGTCCAAAAGCAATCAATTCTTCCTTACTGCTTCCAAATGGCATGGTACCCTTAATACCATCATCAAATGTTACGACCGCAATATTTTCGCCACTTTCCATATCCTCCGCAAAGGTAACAACTGCATTGGATAAATCTCCAATACTTCCGCTCATACTTCCTGACACGTCACATACCAGAATAACATTGGAGCCTGTATACTCAATCTTCTTGATTTCAAAGTCCTTAATCTCAGTACCGCAGTCATATATCTTGAGAGCTTCCTTAATCTGGTCGATTGTTGTGTACTTATCACTGTCAATCTGCACTCTTGCAGTAATGGTTTCAAAGTTCTCTGTATCGATTTTTCCGATTACAATTGCACTCTTTACACGTGATACATAGTCAACTGCTGTCTGCTGAAAATCAAAAGGCTTTGCATCTGTAGCATTCTCATCATCGTAATTCTGCGTATTCTGCACAGGTTGTTTTTGAGGAGATACAATATCCTCTACATTGATGGTTAAGGAATGATCCAAAACTGTTTCAACATATTCGGTAACATGCTTGATTCCCTCTGTATCTGAATCATTATTAATAACAGTAATCAGATTGGCCATACCGGAAACATAACTGTCATCCTCATTGTCCTGAGAACTGTAAATTGCTTCACTTAAATAAGAATCTGTTGCAGGTTCATTATCAAAATAAGCCTCAATCTTGGCTACTTCCAAATAAACCTTGGTTCGGTCGGTTCCTGCCTCAACCTCTGCATCCTCTAACAGACAATCCTTGATGGTAGAAAGAACAGGATCACGCAGCTCATTGTTTACAGCATTTACTCTGTTCTTTAATTCCTTCTTCTCCTGATTACTTAATTCACCCTTGTTCTGCTCATAGACCTCATTCAGCTGATTCTTCAACTCTACAATCTGTGACTGATTGATATTCTGGAAGTCTGCAGAGAAGTTACTCTTCTTTACCAGACCACTCATATAAAGTTCAGCCGCAATCATCATTTCATGATAAGAAGAATCTTTTGTAAGGTTCTGTGCGATAGAAGAAAAATCACCACTTACTACATAAGCCTTAATACGAGCCTTTCTGACACATTCCAAATCAAGGAACTGAGGAGCCTCCTCCTCTAACTTCTTGAAGGTCTTCTTGTACTGGCTTAACGGATCATCAGAATCTTCTTCGTCGTTTGCCGCATTTTTTGCATCCTCAAAGGATTCCTTCACACCAACTACTGCTCTCACGCACTTCTTGCCATAGTCGGACATTTCGTAGTTTTTCTTAATGGATTTTTGTATTGATTCCTTAACCTCTTCCAGCGTCATTCCTTCCCCGGAAGCAATCTGCTCCGGACTTATATCTGAATAACCATACTCTGCAGGATCCAGGTCCAGACTCTTCAGATAAGCAATCATAGTAAAATCGCTATTTCCTTCTCCGGTTTTGTGTGATACAAAGATAACCTCATCGTCACCTTTACTGATAAGGTCTGTACTTTCACACAAGTATCCGTAGATTCCTGCTGCGCTTTCATAATCCTCTTCCAAAAGATTGATTCTGGCGCAGATTAAACTACACTCATAATCGTAACCATACTCTTCACTGTACTCATCGATGACTTCTCTTGCTTCATCAAAAGCCCCCTCCATAATGAGTGCATTGGCAAAAGCCATGGTTTCCTTTTGGGTTAGCTCCTTGGACTCACTGATTTTTTCGGAAACTAGATTTTTACCGCCTACAGCCAAGGTTGTCACACAGCCTGCAGTCAAAACAAAAGATGTAAAAATTTTTCCGATTGAGAAAGCTTTTCTCTTAAACAACAGTAATACTGTAATCAAGGTTCCCGGGAAAAGTCCCAGACCCACTTGTAAGAATAAATTCATCTGTATTCTCCTTTCATCATTTGTCCCTTTTTACTTTCTTTATCCCTTAATTCCTACTTTTTGATCTTTCTTCTCTGTCCATCTCCAAATATGCATCGGAGATTTCCTCATACTCCTTAAAGTCCGTGATTTTTTCAACTTGAAAATCTTCTTCCATCACCTTGGCTTTGTATATAAACATTCTGTCTAAATTGATTTCTTCTCCCTCAACCAAAGCACTGACTACATAATGCTTATGGTCATAATCAAACTCATCAATAACTGCCATTTCTACTTCATTTCCATCCTTATCAGTTACATAAAAAGTAACAAACTCCTGAAATTCTTCCATATTTCTACTCCTCTTTCTGTTTTTCTATATATTCTTTTTCCATTTGGCGGCTTTTTTTCTTATAATTCTTTTTTAGTTCTACGGCAATGAAATATAGAATATATATAATAAAAGCAGCCATTAAAACATATAGTACTATAATCATCACTGCAAAGCCGTCCATACTGTGATTTTCTTTATATTCATACCCTTGCAAAGCGCCCAGTTCATATACCTTCATATTTTTATAGTTCAGATATTCTTTTTTTAGAAACTTCCCATCTAATTCCAAGCCGCTATCGCCCATAAGATAAAATTTCTTTTCATCCATTGTCGAATAATCTTCTATTAATTCGCCGGTCTCCTTGTCTTTCGCATCTGCAAAAGTGGAATATTCAAAGAATAAATCTGTTCGATCCGTAACAGTATAGTTCTCATACCATGTGCTTTCCGGTAATCTCTGTGCTTTAGGCTGATACCTCTCGAAATCCGGCTCCCTTATCTTAAACAGTAAAATATCCTCATCAAATCCGAGTCTGGCAGCCTCATAGTAGACTTTCTCTTCCTCGTCATAATATTGAAAAACAAACTTCAGAGTGCCTGTTGTTATTTCCGAGGAAGTAGCATCCTTATTGTCTTCCCTATCTTTATAAACCAAAAGAATGATTGTAAATGCACAAAGAAGAAAGCCAAAAATAAATAACCCAAGCCATCTTGTTTTCTTACTCATACCCTTTTCTCCTCAGTGTATAAATATTCAGAGTAAGGATAGCACATTTCTTATACTGCTACAAGAAAAACGTATTCATATAAATGGCATTCTATGATATAATTACTGTCAGTGACGGAATATTCCGCAAATTAGTATCATGGAGGGTTCTCATGAGTTACAATATGAATGACTTTTTCTCCGGCGTGGGCAGTAGTGCCGGTTCAAACCACTACACTGTAGAAGAAATTGAAGCTGCAAAAAAGCGTCAGAAAAAATACGGTGGAACTATCTTGGAAAACTTGGAAGCCCTGGCTCCTGAAAAGACTGCAAAGCAAGTGAAGTCCAGTCCTTTTTCTGTAGATGAATATATGGATAATTTAAAGAAGGCAGATGATGCACTTTCATCGATTCAGAATATGACCTCCTATACTGCGGATGAGATCAACAAAAGCATCCGCGAATTAAATGCAAACATGGCACAGGATAGTCTGATGCAGCGCAGTATGGCAACTGATTTTGCATCAGCTGCAAAGCTTTCCCAGCCTACAGCCGGTACAACTGCTTCGGTTGCTTCACAGACTCCAAGTGTCCTTACAGATAATGGTCAGATTTTGGAAGGCTTTAACGGACTTACTGATTCCTTAAAAGAAAAAATCTATGGTCAGGATGACTTCATTAAAAAACTTACCATTGCCTTCAAGCGTCCCTATGTTTCAGAGCTTGATGAAAATGATGCATTAAACAGTATTTTCGTAACAGGTCCTGCCTGCACCGGTAAGCACTTTGCCTTAGATACCATTGCAGAAGAGCTTTGCAAACGTCGCATACTTAAGACAGCCAAGATCTGTACCATTGATTTATCCCTGTATCCAAACGCTTCTGAGGAAAAGCTGTTTTTACAGGATTTATATGCAGCCCTCACCAGTGATTCCGCGCTTCTTGTTTTTGAAAATATCGAAAGCTGTCACATCTCCATGCTGACAAGACTCAGTGACTTAGTTACCACAGGAGAATGTAAGCTTTCCGATCGTTATATCAATCAGAACGGTCAGCTTATCAATGTTGCCAATGCCTTTGCCGGCAATACCATCGGTAGTTTCGAAGCCAAGGGAAAATACTTAATCTTCTTAAGCAACAAGCCTGTTGATAAACTTGCAGGTGTTATGGGAGCTCCCTTCATTAACGCTTTGGGTGATATTTGCGCTACCTCTTCTCTGGATGAAGAAGCTGTAAAGAAAGTATCCGAAGTACGTGAAGGACTATTAATCGAAAAAGCAAAGAAACAGTTATCTTACGAATTAACCCTGGAAGATTCCATCAAGGAATATATTTTAACGCAGACCAGCAAGGGTCGTGCACTTCAGGGCGTACTTGACACCTACAATGACATCCTTCGTGCATTAACAGAGCTTCGTTTGGAACGAGACGATATTCCTTCTGCCCTAAGCCTGACTATAAAGGATGAGGCTCCTGTAATCTTAGCCGGAGAAGAAGAAATCGCACTTGCCTCTCTCCTTCCTGACGGTTACCGCGGCGAGCTGGAAGCAGTGAAGACAGAACTGGATCAGATTGTAGGATTAAAATCCGTTAAGGAATATATTTACAGTTTGGAAGAATATTTTGATGTTCAGAAAAAGAGACGTGAAGCCGGCTTAAAGGCAGGGGAAGTCAACAAACATATGATTTTCACCGGCAATCCCGGTACCGGTAAAACTACCATTGCCCGTATTGTAAGTAAATACTTAAAAGCAATCGGTGTTCTTTCCGGCGGTCAGTTAATAGAAGTTTCCAGAGCAGACTTAGTTGGTCGTTACGTTGGTCATACCGCTCCCCTTGTAAATCAGGTCATTAAATCCGCTCTTGGTGGTGTCCTCTTTATCGACGAGGCATACAGCCTCCACCGTGGCAAGGACGATAACTTCGGTTTGGAAGCCATTGATACCCTGGTAAAAGGCATCGAAGATCATCGTGATGATTTGATTGTCATCCTGGCAGGTTACTCCAATGAAATGTCCGAATTTTTGGAAAGTAACTCCGGTTTAAAGAGCCGTTTCCCCAACATCATCGACTTCCCCGATTACACCGGTGAAGAGCTTCTTGCTATTGGTAAATTAACCGCCAAGTCCAAGGGCTATGTCATCGATGAAGCTTGTGAGAAACCTCTTCTTGATTACTTTAACGAGGTACAGGCTACCCGTGCATTTGATGCAGGTAACGGTCGTCTGGTTCGTAACAAGCTAGAAGAAGCCATCTTAAATCAGTCTCGTCGTCTCGTAGCCGAGCCCGAAGCTGACATGTCCACATTGCTTGAAAAAGATTTTGAACTTAATGATTAATAAAAAACAGGATAGGTTTTATGATACCTATCCTGTTTTTACTTGTTTGCTCAATTTCAAAATAAATTTTCTAAATAATGAATCAGTTCTTCATCTACGTCATCTTCGTGAAAAATCGTTTCTGTATCATCTACAGGAGTAAATCCGTATGGTCCAACATAGAAATCCTTAACAAACACTATCTTTTTACCATTTTGATCCAGAAGCTCCCAAAACAGTTTTCCATCAATACACTGTTTTTCTTCATTATATTTCACTCGATCGAAGTTAATGGTAAGTGTGGTACTACGGGCATATATGGACTTCATACCCTCCTGAAGCTTACTCTGGTAAGCCTCATCATCTGTTTTATACATACTGTCTGTAGTAAAAGCATTTGTAAACAAATTGAAGGTTGTCCCACTTAAATTTCTGTCCGGTCTAAGTAGAACCTTCCATGCCCAGGTTGCTTCCCCATATACACCGGTTACCGGTCCTGCGTAGTAATTATAATAGTTTAAGAAATCTTCCGCTTTTTCGTTGTTTTCCGCGCTTTCCTCCCATATTATATAAGCATTCTTGGAATAGAACAGGATATTAAAAGAAATGACTTCCTCTCCGTTAATCAGTTCCAAACAGGCAGTATACCCACCACCGGTCTTAGAATTCTCCTCACCATAAAGCTTTATACCATAATATCCTCTGTCTTCATAATAAACTGATTTTACTTTTACTTTATAGTTCTTGCCGGCAAAAGCTTCCTTATACAAGGTCTGTAATTTTTCTGAGTAATCCTTAAAAAATACATTTTCATAAGTATATAAATCTGTATTAATATGATTCAGCATATCAGCTGAGTTGTTTACTCCATACAAAATTTGATCAATGTCTCCATTTGCAAGGTATCTGCCGATATCTTCAGCCTTTTTCCAGTAAATAATCGTATCGAAACTAGGGCCTCCCATGTGGGGATTCACCTGAAAGAAGCTTAATACTCCAAATACCGCTACTAACACGACAAGACAAACCGCAAGGATGATTTTCTTTACTTTCTCCCTTTTTATTTTTTTCTGAATTTTATCAAAAGGATGAATGTCCAAAGCTTTTGTGTCCTGCAAAATATCTGCCGACATTTCCTTTAATGTTTCCTGACATTTTTTACAGGTTGCAATATGTGCTTCTATATCCTTGCCGGTTTCTTCGTTGCAAAGCTTTTCAATATATTCCGGCAGCAAATCTTTTACAACATAACATTTCATAAATAATCGTCCCCCATCTTTTTTTGCAGCTGTTCTTTTGCTCTATAAAAACTGACTCTCGCCCAGGTTTCACTTTGAGAAAAGATTTCTCCAATCTCCTTAAAGGATAAGCCCAGCATTCGCTGCAGAATAATTTCCTTCTGCTTATCATTTAAGGAATGGATGTTTTCATAAAGCAATCGCTTTTCCTCACCATTTATAACACCGGCCAGAATATCTTCCTTGGAGGAAAACAGATTCGCACTATCCTCCATCTCCTCCAGATGAATATTCTTGTACTCATGCCGGGATACTTCATCCAGCAAAGCATTTTTGGCGATTTGAAACAGCCAGGTAATAATATTGCTTTCATTTTTAAAAGTATCTGCATGCTCGATGGCTTTCAAAAATGTTGTCTGGGTAATGTCTTCGGCCAATTCGTAACTTTGACATTTAGAAAAAATAAAATTATAAACTTTTCGCGCGTACTTGTTATATATCTCATCAAAGTCACTATTTAAATTCACCGAATTCACCCCCTTTATTTTTTAGACGATTCATATTCTGTTTTGTTACAGATTAATTTTATTTTTTTCACATTATGTATAAATACAAAAACGGGGTAGCGCATGCAAGATAATGCATACACTACCCCGTCCACAAGTATCATTCATCCCAAGGATTACCTTCACGTAAAAAGTCGAAGCGAATTTCCTTAAGGTTCAAACCGTTTCTTCCTACCTCCAGTCGCATGACATTAAATCGATTGGGGAAGGCTACCTCACGAGTGATTTCTATCTCTTTTCCCTCAGTTCCCTGGAAGGTAAAGGATGCAATCGGGAAGCCGGAATAGATTAAGGTACATGGCATCTGTGCCAGTTCACCAAGGGGTGAAGAACCAACTAAGGTTACTGTGTACATACCATTTTTGCTGACATCAAAGGGCAATACATATTTCACGCCACCCTTGGATTCCTTGTATTCCAAATTGACAGTTAAATGGCCATCCAAATTCATGTATTCCACTTCATCAATGTCTACCTCGCCCGCATCCTGTGGCTTATTCACGATATTAATCTTGATTCCCGTTCCATTCTTTCTTGCCATGGCCTGTGTTCCAAGTGCAAATCGAATGATATTGGCTGCACATCTCTGAAGTTCCCCTTTTGTAACCCAGCCCTTGGCATAGGCTTCTTCTATATTGTCACCACCGGCATTACTGCTGCCGTCAGAGCATACCATGTAAAGGTCATTCTGTGCGCGAACCATAGCACCGAAGTTCCCCTTGTCGGGCTCCTTGCCACGTTCATTAATGTTTGCCCACCAGTCTGTCATTACAATACCGGTAAAGCCCCACTGTTTTCTAAGAATGGTTGTATTTAAATCATAGCTTCCTGCCGTCCAAAGTCCATTGACTCTGCCGTAGGTTGTCATCATGGAATCTGCTCCGGCTTCCTTAATGACCATCTCAAAGCCACGCAGATAAATCTCACGAAGTGCTCTCTCTGAAACAACACTGTCTACACTATATCTGCTTTTTTCCTGGTTGTTACAACAGAAGTGCTTACATACACCGGTAACGCCCTGACTCTTTAAGCCCTTAACAACTGCGCCTGCCATAACACCGGTTACATGAGGATCCTCAGAAAAATATTCAAAGTTTCTGCCGTTCAACGGATGTCTGTGAATATTCATACCCGGTCCAAGTAAACACTCTACCTTACTGGCTATCATTTCAAGACCTGTATAGGCATACAGCTTTTCTACCAATGGTGCGTTAAAGGTAGCACCCTGCAGCATTCCGGAGGGAAGGCTGAAGGCCTTGGTTCCACAGTCAAGTCGCATACCGGAGGGTCCGTCACTACAACAGATGGCAGGTAATCCGGCTCCGCCGGTTAATCCGTCTGATACTCCTGCAAAAGCAGAAGCAGTACCGGGAGTTACACGGGAGCTTCCCATACCCTCTCCACGAATAATACAGGTTAAATCATGATCAGTTAAGGCGGCTACTCTTCTTTCTGCCTCATCTACTGCATTCTCTATCGTAATTTCCCCTGGAAGCTCTGCTGCTCTTCTGTCATCCATATCAATGGTTGCCATGGGAACCGCTTCAAAGCTTTCCTTTACTTCCCCATTTTCATATACAGGGCGTAGTCTTTCAAAGGCTTCCACCGGAGCGAGTGCTTCCTCAAGTTTCTCTACAACGATTAAATCTGAAATATTGAAGCTACCGATTTTCTTTGCATCTCTTACATTTTCTCCGGCGAACACTTCATACTC
The DNA here is from genome assembly GCA_045616525.1 of Acetatifactor sp. Lineage (GTDB taxonomy): Bacteria > Bacillota > Clostridia > Lachnospirales > Lachnospiraceae > Acetatifactor. Next base: position 9,648 of record JAZLGY010000004.1, read on the forward strand.
GCCTGCTTCCAAAACAAAACTGCTTTTATGACCGGTTGCACCACTGTCATCGTAGGATGCAAAATTTTTCATGCTGCTACTTAATGTCAATGTTTCTTCTGCACCACTTACAAGGCATGCTGTCTTTCCAAAGCTTACCAATACCTTTTCCGCCTTACCAAGCTTTCCCTGGGGTGCCTTCACATAAACCTGAGCTACCGCTTTACCAAAAGTTTTTCCTATATTCTTTACCTTAATATTTGCAGTAAGCTCACCCTTTTTTTCATCAAAGCTACCGGTACCTTCCATAGAAAACTCTGTATAGGAAAGTCCATATCCAAATGGATATCTGACACAGTCCTTGGCAAAGGTTTCAAAGTAACGATAACCTACATAAATATCCTCTTCATAGAAATCCTTGTCATCGTTACCAAAGTTTTTGTCTGCATAGTGATCTTCAATCTCAAAACTGATAGTATCTGTAAGATGACCACTAGGGGTTTTTGCACCTGTCAAAACATCTAATACACCAAGTCCGCCAACCATACCGCCGGCCCACACAATCATAGCTGCCTCCGGCTTGTATGCATCCACAAGACTCATATCCATGAGACCGCCTACATTAAAAAGAACTACCATCTTTTCAAAATGCTCTCTGACATTTTCAAGCATCTTTTCTTCCAGCTCAGTTAATGCGTAAGAACCCGGTGTATTGGACTGATCCTTGTCCTCACCGGCAGTACGACCGATGATTACAATCGCCACATCATTTCTGTCTGCTGCAGCCTTTACCACATCTTTAGTAAGCTCCATCTCTGTCTGGCTCCAGGGTTCGTTCCCCCAGCCCATACCTTCATCATAGGGATGCTCCTCTTCCCACTTTTCATAGATTTCCAAAAGCTCCTTGTCCAAAATAACATCTTCGCTTTCTGAGAGAGCCTCTTTAATACCGATGACTCTGGTTACATTCACCATTCCGCCTGAACCGGTACCGGATTTATAGTAATGATTCTGAATACGGCCAAACAGTGCTACTTTTGTATTCTTCGAAAGAGGCAATACCCCATCATTTTCCAAAAGAACACATCCTTCTGCCACCACTTCTCTGGCAGTATCCTCATATTCTTTCCAATCCAAAGTTTTTTCCATTTTGTTTCTCCCTTTTTGAAATACTTTTTAACCTTCTCATAACTATTACAATCATATCATGTTTTTTCTTATTATGAATAGATAAAATTGCTCTAACTAGTTCCTTTTTTTTCAAAGATAATCTATAATGCTACTGTATTATATTTACCCCAACGGAGGTTATATGTCTTTTCGTAATATCTTAAATATTTTCAATAAAAATGACTATGATTCATTAGCCAGCTTTGATATCAGCCGAGAACCTATTACAGAGGATGATGTTTTTCATCTCCATACCATCTATGACAACATCCTTCGTGTTGAAAAGAAGCTATTGTTTTATGGCTTTCTTGTAGCACCGATTCTGGCATTATCTCTCCTGTATTATGCCGGCCGACTGACACAAAAGGAACCTTCTGTCCTGATTTTTTTCACCATTCTACTTGGTCTGTTGCTGATTGCCTTCCTGATGTTTGTACAGATTGGCAGAGCCAAAAGAGCAGAAGAAATATTACCTTTGATTCGTAAGGAAAGCTTCTCTCTTTACAGGGTAAGCTGCTTAGAAAAAAAACGTAACTTTTTCGATTTCTTTCGTATTGTAAGTCTTGGCACCATCCGCTGTTCAATCGTTGTAACCGATTCCCGCGGACATGTTGCAAGGGTACGTGTCCCCAAGATGATTTATGATGGAGTGATTCCCGGCCATACCGTTAGACTGATTCGTTTTGACTATACTGACGGTCTCTTTGGCTATATGGATGTATACAATGGCAGCAACTATTTTATTGATGCCCATTTCTATAGCTAAGCTTTTTCATAATGGTACTGGCAAGACTTCCTCTCTCTCCCTTGGTATAGCGGTGAGACCAATACTTTTCATGTTCACACATAGTACAGCCGCCAAGGATTTCAATATG
>JAZLGY010000005.1:0-3795 GCA_045616525.1 Acetatifactor sp.
GAGTGCAATTGGTCTTAATACTAATATTGTAAGTTTAGTCAAAAAGGGTGGCAAACCTATAGTTCTGGGATTTTGTTGTTGGACTATGATATCGATAGTTTCAATCATTGTTCAGTTATTAACAGGAATATATGCTACTAAGCTATAGATTCCAAAAAGGAAATTCAAATTTCATGAGCCAAGCGAGGGGATAATGAAGGCAACGTTTTGTTATTTAGATAATTGTATTGAAATTCAAGATTTTAAACATAATGAGTATGATTCATCATATATATTTTTTGATCTAAAGGTTATTTCTGGAATGTGGTCCGGATATGCAACCGGATGTGAAAGCTTATTAAGTGAATGGCAGATATGGATAGATAACCTGAAAAGATTATATTCGTTTGAAATTGCTTCTGTTGACTTTCAAGAAGTTGGATATGGTGGAACAATTCACTTTGAAATGGATGCCATAGGACATATTAAAGTATCAGGAAAGATTTATGGAAGAGCTATGGAACACAGTTTAGAATTTATATTCGCTGCAGACCAGACAGCTCTTGAGAATTTTATAAAACAGCTTGAACAGTTGAAATGAAATTCTAATTTTCGGAATTAAACAAATATAAATTTTGATAACTAGATAAGGGCAATATTATTTTGACAATACGGGCTAAATTCAAATTTACGGATAAACAATAATTGAATATTTTAACAGACCATAAAAGGTGGAATGCAAAATGGTAAAGCATATTGCAGCCACCTTTTTCATTTTCAGAAAGAGAGGTTATTATGAACGAAAAAACAGAAGATAAATAATCCTCAGAAACCACGTGTTCCTGGGGCACTGGGGCTTTTTTTGATACGGTTAGTTATCGGAAATTCTTTGGAATTAAATTGACTTCGTAAAAGAAAGGGGCTAAAATTTGGGTAACGCAATTAGCCAAATGGCTAAAACGATTAACAAGGAGATAGTAATGTCCAGAAAGCAAGAGATAATTGATGTATGTGTTGAGATGATTGACAAAGATGGTTTATTTAATCTTTCAATTAAATCAATCGCTGACAGATTAGGTGTAAAACCACCATCGTTGTATAAACATTTTCCGGGAGGTTTGGATGAAATTAATGAGTCAATCGTTGTATATGGATGGAACAGCATCGATATGAAGATAGCCAGATCTGCGGTAGGGAAATCACAAGAAGCCGGATTAAAAGCAATGTGTTATGCATTGCGCAATTTTGCGCATGAGCATCCCGGAGTTTTTGAAGCAGTATGTTGGCATAATTCATATACATCTGAAATAAACCATGAAATAACAAAAGGGGTTATATCATCTCTGTATGCAATTTTGGATTCTCTTGACTTTGATGATGTTAAGAAGATGCATGTGTTACGAAGTCTTCGAGGATTCGTGGAAGGCTTTGCGATGCTGGAATTGCATAGTAGTTTTGGAGATAAGATTTCTTTGGATGAGAGCTTTGCTTATGGAGTAGATGCATTGATTAACGGTATTATGAGAGGATAAAAGAAGATGTGGAAAGATGAAAAAAAGAAAGCGCCAATAGCTGATTACCTTGGTTGGCTACTGTTTTTAAGTTTATTTGTCAATATTATTATTCTCGCGCTTGAACCTGCGTCGATAGCATATGCTGAAACAGGGAAATTAACATTTTTATATGTGATATATGCAATTATTGGTATGTTTTTTACCACTCCGGGTCCGGTTATTACTCTGTTTATAGTGCTTAGGAAAGAGGAAAGTATTTCCGTAAAAGAATTTTTGAGACGTTTTTTATATATGCCCGGGAAAATGAAAATGATTTTGATAACCGGATTCTTTTGTGCATGTGCACTTATATTTGCATTAGTATGTGGTGAACCGAACGGTTCACCCTGGTATTTGATGCCGTTGGGATTTGTTATTATGCTTCCGTTCGTTGGATTTGCGGAGGAAACTGGATGGCGCGGATTTCTGCAACCTGCCTTGGAGAAGAGATTTCCTTTCCCGGTTGCGACTTCTATTGTTGCGGTGATTTGGTGCGTATGGCATTTCCCAATATGGCTGCAACCATCATCGAATCATTACGGTGACAGCATGGTAGGATTTGCCATGAATATTTTCGTGTGGGCATTCGTAGCGGCAGCAATCTATAAATCAACCAAAAGTGTTCTGGCATGCGCCATTTATCATTCTTTCATCAATTCAATAGGCGCAATTTATGATTGGAATAAATTATTTGATACATATCCGAAATCAAATGCGGCATACCTTTATTTTGGAGTTATCTTTGTCGCTGCTTTGATAATATGGTATGTGGAAGATACGCCTGTTTTGAAACGAAAACAAAAGGAAAAATCATGAAATGATTTTGATAATACTGCCTAAGGGAAAGCGACGAATAAGAATTTGTGAGGGAAAAATGAAAACACCTGAATTAGAAACGGATAGGTTGTTATTAAGAACATTTAGAGAAACAGATGCTGAAGCTGTATTTTATGGATGGGAAAATGACGAGGAAGTAGCAAAATATATGTTTTGGACAAGTCATAATGATATTGAAAAAACAAAGCACTGGTTAGATTTTGAAATGGGGCAAATAGATAAAGATGACTGGTATCGTTGGGCACTTGTGAAAAAAGATACAATGGAATTAATAGGAACCGGACTGATTTATTATGAAGATGAGGTTTCTTGTTGGGAAATTGGCTATAATCTTGGTAGAAAGTATTGGGGTTATGGTTATACTACAGAGGCTATGGAAAGGATACTTGGTTATGCCAAGGAGCAGTTAAATATATCAGAAATAGTTGGTAGATATGCAAAAGAAAATCCGTCTTCAGGAAATGTGATGAAAAAGCTTGGATTTATATATGAAAAAGACATTTCTTATGAGTGTAACGAAGGAAAAATAACGCGAGAAGGAATACAATGTAGATTGGTATTATAATTTTGATAATATCGTTCAGGAGGGGGTAATTATGTTTGAAAAGATATTTAAGAAAAAAGTAGGTTCAAATGTATTTTCTGATTCTATGAATCCAATCTCAGATGATGATATCGGATATTTTAATGAGTTTACACATGTTAAAATTCCTCAGCCTATAGTTGCTCTTTACACGATTTATAATGGTGGAACACCTGAAAAGAGTTATTTTTATTCAGAGGTTGCAGATATAGAAATTACTATTAACACTTTTTTACCTATTAAATATAAAAATAAAACAGGATATACAATGGAAAGTATGTATTTGAAGTTTGTGAGTGAAAAAGTATTTCCGGCATATTATTTGCCTTTTGCGATAGATTGGGGGAGTAATCTAATATGCATTAATCTGAATTCGGGTGAGATTGTGGTTATCTGGATGGACAGGGGTGAGATAACCGAAAACGAAATAAAAGTATTATTTAAAGACTTTTATGAATTTATGTCAGCATTAGAGTATGAAGAATAGATGCAGATTTGATTTTGAACATATGGACTAAGTCAGATTTTGATTATATAGTCTATCGGGAGAACGACAAATTTGAATATGACGAAGAGATAAAAAGAATATAATGGAGGGATTGTAATGAGTAATGTAGAAAAATACAAAGATTATTTTACAAAAGAATATTTGATGGGACCTAATTCATTTCGATTATTAGATGAGTTAATTAGTAGTAGGCCAGAGAAGATAGATTATGGAAGAGTATTGGATTTGGGATGTGGATTTGCATTAACTTCTCTTTTCATAGCTAATGAAACAAATGCACAAAGTGTATATGCCTTTGATTTATGGATTTCTGCATCTGAAAATTATGCTAGAAT
>JAZLGY010000006.1:0-28622 GCA_045616525.1 Acetatifactor sp.
AATCATCAAATAATGTATTAATAAAATTGGATGGGCGGCGTATCCATCATATCAGGTTCCACTAAGGAGTGCAGGGTGCCTTTCCTGCTCGTCAATCTATCAATACATTAATAAAATATCATATATTTCTTTCTGCGTCAAACTTAATCAATCATCCGCTCCTTACATAAGAATCTATTTTACTCTGCTTCACATCAAAAACAGTTGCTACGTAATATTTAGATTTCTTTATATCTAACTTTACACTGATAAAAATGTTATCCTTGACCAATATTCTTCCCGCTTCTTTTCTCAATAATCGCAAAGCGATATGTCTCTAAACTTGAATAGCTGTTTATGTATTTTTTTAGGAGTTCACAGGTCTCATCTTTTGTTGAGTAAACTGGTTCTCCATATTCTAATTGGACCATAGGATCGGACGCCCAGTTAACAAACATATCATCAAGATCATTTTCTTCAAACCTTCTACATAACAATCTTTCTGTTTCAAACATACTTGTTCCAATATGTTTCATATAACCAAACTCCTTTCACATCCAAATCGCATAGTCAACTAATCTCGAGTGTTCACTTTAGACAAAAGGCAAACTGATTCACAATGGTTAGTAAATCCAAACATATCAACCGGAACGGCCTTTTCTACCTTGTACTTACCTTTAGCAGTAATAAGCTGCAAATCTCTTGCTAAAGTTTCCGGATTACATGAAATGTAGACAATCTTTTTAGGTGCGATTACTTGGACACTTCTAATGAACGCTTCACTACTACCACTTCTAGGTGGATCCATGATTAATAAATCTAGGCTTGCACCCTGAGAAGCCATCTCCTCCATAAAAACACCTGCATCATTCTGATAAAACTGAATGTTTTTGACACCATTTAACTTAGCATTATTTTTAGCATCTTTTACGGCATCCTGGTTAAGTTCAACACCAATAACATTCTTAGCTTTATCACTTGCAATAATACCAATTGTGCCTGTTCCACAATATGCATCAAGAACAGTCTCCTTGCCAGTTAATCCTGCATACTCCAATGCCTTGCCATACAAAATCTCTGTTTGAACCGGATTAACCTGGTAGAAAGACTTGGAGGATATACGGAACCTTTTGCCACAAAGAATATCCTCAATATAACCTTTACCATATAAAACCTGTTCCTTCTCTCCTAAAACCATATTGGTGTTTCTATCATTCTGATTGAGAATAATAGTTGTAATCTCTGGATGAAGTTTCAATAATGCTTTTACAAAGTTATTCTTGGAAGGAAAGATTGGAGAAGCAATAACAAGCACAACCATAATCTCACCTGTTACCTGGCCTACACGTATCAATACATGACGGAACAAACCATAACCTGTATCCTCATTATATGGACGTATTTTGAAGGAAGGCAAAAGCTTACGAATAGATACAATAATCTCATCTGCCTTCTGATTTTCAATGTAACAGCTATCCACCGGAACAATATAATGTGTTTTCTCCTCATAAATGCCTGAAATCACATGATGATATCTATCTTCCCCGAATACAGCATGCACCTTATTTCTATAGTGATCCGGTTTCTCCATTCCAATAATAGGTTCCACCTTACAAAATGGCTTCAATAAATCCTTAACCCACTTTTCCTTTTCAACCAACTGCTGCTTATAATCCTTATGAATCCATTTACATCCGCCGCACTTCTTTGCCACAGGGCACAAACATGCCTTTTCCTCTTTCTTTTTACCTTCTGTAGCAGAATTCTTCTTAAATTCTTTCTTACCTTCTGTCTTAAAGTCCTTCTTGAATTCCTTCTTACCTTCTGCTTTAAAGTCCTTCTTGAACTCCTTCTTGCCTTCTGCCTTAAAGTCCTTCTTGAACTCCTTCTTATATTCTTTCTTACTCTCTCTCTTCTGCATCATAACTACCTCTTAGCACTTTCAATTTAAGGCTTTATATATATTTAAATGTGTTAGTGTCCGCTACGTGGAATGTAAAGCGAAAGCATATCTATAAAATAATTTATAGGTGACAATATTTCGGCGTAGAATACAAAAAAAGCCTTGAAAAATCAAGGCTTTTAGTGATCGGAGTGACAGGATTCGAACTTGCGACCTCCACCTCCCTAAGATGGCGCTCTAACCAAACTGAGCCACACCCCGCGAACAAATAGAAGTATACTACATTGTTGAGCAGAATGCAAGCACTTTTTTAATTTTTTTATTTAGTCTCCAATACCCGTACCAAATACTCCCACACTCTCTGTGTAGAAGATATACTAAGTGTCTCTTCGGTTGTATGAATATCAAACATATTGGGTCCAAGCGAAATACAGTCAAGCCCCGGAATCTTTCCTGCAAGAAGACCACACTCCAAACCTGCATGAACTGCTTCAACCTTAGGTTCCACGCCATACATGTCCTTATAGACCTTTACAAGCTTATCTCTAAACGGAGAATCCTTGCGATAACTCCATCCCGGATAAATTCCTGTAGTTTCTGTTTTACCACCGGAAAGCATGGTTATAGCTTTAATCTTATTAAGCAATGCCTCCTTACTGCTTTCCACACTGGAACGAACAGCAAATCTTGCAGTAATTATATCCTCTTTTAACTCTAAGACACCTAAATTTAAGGATGTTTCAACTAAGCCCGGCATATCCATGCTCATAGCCTGTACACCATTGGGTAAACTATAGATAAAGGATACTACTCTCTCATATTCCTTACCACTTACTACCTTACATTCTGTTTCTTTTTGCTTTTTGGCAGTAATCAAAAGAAACGGATCTCTGGTTGCATACTCTATTTTTAATGCAGACTGGACCTCTTCTATTTTATCAAGAACTGCATTCACTTCTTCATCCTTAACTAAAATAATAGCTTCACAGTCTCTTGGTATTGCATTATCTGCAACTCCCCCCTTCCAGGATAATAGACCTACATCTCCTACCTTGGAAAGCGCTAATAAAACTCTCGCCATAAGCATATGAGCATTTCCACGCTCTCTATGAATCTCCGTGCCTGAATGTCCACCTAAAAGACCACCTACATAAAGCTTTAATTCCAGCCCCTTTTTAGTTTCTCTTTCAAAAGGTACCTGACAATCAATTCTTGCGCCTCCTGCACAGCTTGCAAGAAAGATGCCTTCTTCTTCAGAATCAAGATTGATTAGATTCTTTCCTTTTAACATAGAAAGATCAATAAAATCCGCTCCATCCATGCCAACTTCTTCATCCACAGTAATAATCACCTCTAAACGAGGATGCTTGATTTCAGGACTATCCAAAATAGCTAAAGCATATGCTACTGCTATTCCATCATCTCCTCCAAGGCTTGTTCCTTCTGCATAGACCTTGTCTCCATCTATACATACCCTTAAGCCTTCCTTGCTCATATCTATATCGTAATCCGGCTTGTGCACTGCCACCATATCCATATGGCCCTGTAAAATCAAAGTCGGCTCATTTTCATATCCATCACTTGCTTCTTTAATCATTATAATATTCTTCATTTGATCCTGAAGCACTTCTATATTTCTCTCTTTTGCAAAATTATACAAGTAGTTACTAATTTTTTCTACATTTCCGGATCCATGGGGAATCTTTGTTATTTCTTCAAAATAATAAAATACCTTGGAAGGCTGCAATCCCTCTAATACGCCCATACTTTAACCTCTTTTTTTCAAAAATATAAGTATAAAATAATAAATAAAGGAGACACTATACAGTATCTCCTTCACTTTCAGAATTATTCACAAAACTTATGCAAGCTTAGACTTTGCAAGTTCAGCTAATGTAGCAAATCCTGCTGCATCGTTAACTGCCATTTCAGCTAACATCTTTCTGTTCATTTCAACACCAGCTAACTTCAAACCATACATGAACTTGCTGTATGATAATCCGTTCAATCTAGCTGCAGCATTGATACGAGCGATCCATAACTGTCTGAACTGACGCTTTCTTTCTTTTCTACCTGAGTAAGCTGTTGTTAATGCTCTCATTACAGACTGCTTTGCAACTCTGTACTGCTTGCTTCTAGCTCCTCTATAGCCCTTAGCGAGCTTTAATACTCTATTGTGTCTCTTCTTTGCATTTAAGCCACCTTTAATTCTTGCCATCTTTTTTTCCTCCTAACTAACCATTACACGTAAGGTAAAATCTTCTTCATTGTCTTTACATTTGTTGCATCTGTCATTGCAGGCTTTCTAAGATTTCTCTTATTCTTTGTGGTCTTCTTTGTTAAGATATGGCGCTTATAAGCCTTATTTCTCTTTAACTTACCGGTTCCGGTCACTTTAAAACGCTTCGCTGCTGATCTGCTTGTCTTCATTTTTGGCATAACAAGTTCCTCCTAAACATTAACTTAATCTATTTTAACTAATGCGACTTATCGCTTTTCAGTTAAAAACATTGTCATACTTCTGCCTTCAACCTTTGGTGCTTTATCAACCACTGCAATATCTGCCAGGCTTTCAGCAAAATCATCTAAAATATGTTTACTACTGTTCATGTGAGCCATCTCACGTCCTCTGAATCTAAGGGAAATCTTAACTTTGTCACCCTTACTTAAGAACTTTCTGGCTGCATTCACTTTTGTATTTAAGTCATTGGTATCAATATTGGGAGATAAACGAATCTCTTTAATCTCAATAACTTTCTGCTTCTTCTTGGCTTCTTTTTCCTTACGAAGCTGTTCATAACGATACTTACCATAGTCTGCAATCTTGCAAACAGGTGGTTTAGCAGTAGGTGCAATCTTAATCAAATCCATTCCTGCCTCTTCAGCAAGTGCCATTGCTTCCTTGGATGACATGATGCCAAGCTGCTCGCCCTCTGCGCCAATCACTCTTACTTCCTTGTCTCTGATCTCTTCGTTAATCATTAAATCGCTAATGGTTTTACCCTCCATCGATAAAAAAAGTGGATAGCATAACTATCCACTCAAAAATCAATAATCAAAGTATTGAAAATTTGTTAACACTTACGAGCCATTGCTGTAAGGTGAGAGCGGATACTCTGCTTGTTATCATGTATTCACATGTATTGATAAGATACCATATCCAATCTCTCGTGTCAACAACTATTTTTAATTTTCCTTAAAAGTTGTACAAAGTGTCTGTTTACAATCACATGCGTTAGCACCCTGAATATCTACATGTGATGCAGTACACTTATAATTTGAGTTGTAAGAGCATCTTCCTGCCTCACAATCAATGCTTACGCTTCTTGATGGATGATGGATGGAACCTGTTGAATTCTGCATTCCCTCTCGTCTTCTCATAAAGCTGTCGCAACTGGTTTCCTGATCACAGCAGGCATGTTTTCCTGCCACCATGATATCACCTTTTGCGCACAAATCATCACTGTTGTAAATACAGCTACTTACAGTACATTTTAAATCTGTCATACAAAAACCCTCCTCGAAATAACTATTGGATTACTCATCCTTTATTAGCTTTTCCGATTCGGGTTTAATTTATTCATGTATTATTCTAATACTTTTGAAATACTCTTTAAAATCTCGTCCTTATCAAAAGGCTTTGTAATAAATTGCTCTGCACCAAGTTTTAACGCTTCCAAAATCTTGGACTGCTGACCTGCTGCCGTGATCATGATTACCTTGGAATCGGGATCGACCATTTTAATATTTCTTAACGCTTCAATACCATCCATCTTAGGCATTGTAATATCCATTGTAACTAAATCAGGAGATAATTTCTTGTAAAGCTCTACACCCTCTTCTCCGTCCTCAGCCTCATCAAGAATAACATATCCGTTAGCTTCCAGCAAGCCTCTTAAAATTTTTCTTGATGTTCTGGAATCATCTACAATCAGGACACGTCCCTTTCCTTTTTCATCAGTTACACTGTTTTCACCCTTGCTTGTCTTATCTCCGCCAAGATTTAAAGCTTCGTCACCAAGTGAAATTACATTGTCAACTGTGATAACTAACTTAATCTCCTGATCCTCTACATAAATAGGAAGCACATAGATCTGACCCATAATCTGATCATCCTTATAAGCTACTGTTGGCTCCATATCTATGTTAATACCCTTCTTGCTAACTTCTGATGCAAACAAACCACTGTTGCAGTTAATAAACTCACAAACCGCATCAAAAGCATCATTACTTCCGGATGCTAAGCTCTCTTCTGCAAAGCCGGATGCAACCTTGGCAAAGCCATCTCCATCCTCAGTCTGTGCAATACCAACATAAACCAGATTATCACCTGTAGTTTTCTGTGCTGCAAGATATTTATACTCCATAAGATTCATATGACGAATCTTATCAATATAGAAATCTCTGGTTACGAAACGATTAATATTTCTCACTACCAGACCCGCAACTTCTGCAATATAGGGTTTTGAAGAAAAAACAAATGCCGGAAGAACACCATCAATATCATCATTCTTCAAGGCTGCCATCTCATCATCGGTAAACCCTTTATCCTTCTGGAAAGAAGAAAGAAAACCATCTACCGCTGATACTTTAACCTTACCTGATTCCAAAATAACTTCAAGGAACTTCATATAAGGATTGCCCTGCTTCTTCAAAAGCATACCAACCTGCTCATCTGTTAACATATTGTTTTCAACAGCCAAATCACCGAATCTCTTATCATACTGCATCTGCAAACGATGAAGTGTCTCAACCTGCTCTTCAGTTAACATTCCCTCTGCAACTGCAATAGTTCCAAGTTTAACTCTGGCACTTAACTGCTTCTGAATAAGTTCCTTATAATCTTCTGTGGTAATCACATTATTTTCTACTAAATACTTTCCAAACAATTGACTAAACATGATGTGATCTCTCCTATTCTTAGTTATTTCTTTGTTCTACAATCAAACCCTTTATCCCGTATGTAAGTTTTTGCACAAAGATTCTCTTAATTGCATCTACTTTTGTTATATTATACTTTAAATTTGTAATATTTTCAACAATTTTCCTTACAATTCGCTTTGAATTTTCATCGTTTTTAACATAATTCCGCCATATCCCACCTTCTCATCCGGTCTGCACAGCATATTGTTTAATTTTTCTGTATAAATCATTAAAATTGCCTTTAATTTTTCTCCATACAAATAAGGATCGTTTTTTTTGACAATTCCCCATTCCATCAGCAGTGCTGCCACGCCACTAACAATAGGCGTTGCAAAGCTTGTTCCTGTAAACAGTCCATAACCCATCCTTCGATTTGGTGCCCATATATTAACCCCCGGTGCTGCCACATCCGGCTTTGAATGCTTTTCACTTATACAGGAACCATCTCCTCTACCCGAGAAATCCGCATAGGCCTTTAACTCATAATCATATGCAGCAACTGTTATTACCCTTTTACTAAAACCCGGATTGGTAATCGTCTTTTCAGGGAAATAGTTCAAAAAACCGGTATCTTTATTTCTTGCAATTCCCATATACAAATCAATTTCTCCATCAATGACCTCTCCCCCATAAAGATGTAAATTCCATATTCCATTACTTATATAGTTTTCCAAGGCATTAATTTCAAAATAGATTTCCTGATGAATCTGATATGGCAGTGGCATTCCGTAGTAGCATACCAGTTTATCTCTTCCAATGCCTGCACTTCCTCCCTCTCCAAACCGTTCCCTCGTAATAGCGATCCTCATTCCGCCGGGGCTTTCTAGTTCTATGTAACAATTATCACCATATTTCTTCCATAATTGTATGGATAACTGCTTTTCATACTCTCCTACACCAAAGGGGATAACGATTTCTTCACTCTTTTTAAGTCTTGCGTGAAAATGACCTCTGCCTTCCCCCTCATTTCCACACCCAACACAGATTGCTACTTTCCCTCGTTCACATACCTGATTCAGAAAATTTTCCAAAAGAGAACTTCCATCATGAGGTCCATAGTTACTTCCGTAGCTTAAATTGATTACAAGGGGCATTCCATATTCCTCCGCTTCCTTCACAGCAAAAACAACCCCTCGCATAATGTCTGTTGTTTTAGCAAACCCATTTTCTCTTCCGTCTGAAAGTCGAACAATCAGTAACTCTGCTTTAGATGCGATTCCCTCATAAGGCTGTTCCCCAATCGCACCTGCAATATAAGACGCCCCTGCCACACCTGTCACGGCTGTACCATGACCGGAAAGATCCCACAAAAAATGTTCATTGTTTTGTTGTAAATATTCATTAATTTCTTCCCGTTCATATACTTTTCCATCCTGTGTAAGGTCTAAATACCCTAAAACTCTACTCTCCCCATTTTCAAGCCGAAACTCCCTTCTTTGAACCTCTAAGCCGGAATCTAAAATAGCAAGGATCACTCCCTCCCCTGATAAAAAAGGGTCCATATTCTTTACGAAATGTCCTGCTATACTTTGCTTGGGAAATACTTGCTGCGTGTAATATTTTCTTGGCAATTCTACATACTCTATTTCCGGCAACATTCCTATATAGAAAATACTCTCCTCCGGAACTGTAAGTATGGCATAACCACTAAGAAGCTCTTCAACCTTTATACCTCTCTGTACCAAAGTTTCTAAACTGCCATGATATTTTACAACCAGTTCCCACATTTTAGATTCCTTATCATAGCCAACTCTTCTTTCTGTATAGTTACCGTCCTCTTTGCCAATTTCCAGTGTAAGATTCAAAAGCTCATCAAACTTTTCAATCTGCATTTTTACCTCAAAAAAAGAAACCTTTCATTATTGTATGAAAAGGTTTCTTTATCTATTTGTTTATTCGTTAAAATATGTTTTAAAAAGTTCTATTCCAAGATAAATATCCCTGCTTCCGCCAGTTTCTACTGCGGAATGCATTGCAAGCTGAGGGAATCCCACGTCTACTGAATTCATGGAAACATGCGCCGTGGAAATATTGCCCAGTGTTGATCCCCCTAAAATATCTGAACGGTTGGTATAGGTCTGATATGGTACTCCTGCACCTTCTGCCCACATTTTTACATGTGCACCCGAAACAGCATCGGAGGTGTACTTTTGCCCACCATGGTATTTAATAACGATTCCTCCATTTAACACCGGCTTATTGGTCGGGTCAGATTTTTCCGGATGATTCGGATGTAATGCATGTCCATTATCTGCAGAAATCAAAAAGCTGTCTGCCACCAACTCTCTTTGATCTCTTTTGATTTTCATCCCTTCATGAAGTCTTTTTAGCGAATCTGTCAGGAAGGTAGAGTCCGCCCCCTGCTTCGTCGAGCTTCCAACCTCCTCATTATCAAAGATAGCAAGTACATTGCAGAACTCTTTAGGCGAAGCAGCCAAAAAGGCTTCCATTCCCGCATATACACTTTGCAAATCGTCAAGCTTGGGACTGATTATAAAGTCATCCTTAAGTCCTGCTATTTTTCCATGTTCTCTCACATACAAAAATAAATCATAATCCAGCACATCCTGTGCTTTGATTTTTAACTGTTCTGCAAGCACCTCATGTAATAACCCCTTTGTAAGCTTCTGCTCTCCCATAGTCATGAGGGGAAGCATATCTGTTTGAGCATTGTAAGAAAATCCTTCATTGATTGTGCGATTCAAATGAATGGCAACATTGGGAATCACCAGTAAATCCTTATCAATATTTACAAGACTGCTTTGAAGCTTTCCTTCGTTTTTATACATGACTCTGCCTGCCAAAGATAATGGTCTGTCCAACCAGGTAGACATAATCATTCCGCCATACTTTTCGACGTTCAGTTTAATATAGGTATTATCTACACCCATTTCAGGGTTAGGCTTTACACGAAAAGAAGGAGAATCGCTATGTGCAGCAAAGATATGATATGCCTGATACTCCTTTTTTTCCGGAAGTCTAAACGCAATCAAAGCCGAATCATTACGTGTAACATAATACGTCTTTCCTTGTTTTAGCTGCCAGGTCTCGTTTTCCCTTAGCTCCTCAGCACCATCCTTCTTCAGTCTATCCTTTATATTCTGAATCACATGAAACATGCTGGGACTCTGGTCTATGAACTTCAGCAAATTCCCTGCTGTTTTCTTCTCTTCTCCACGCAAAATACTTTTCATTAACGATATACTACTCCCTTAGCCAATGTATCTGCTTTTTCCTGACTGTCTAATCTTGCGATCAAAGCCAGTGCAAAATCTATTGAAGTTCCCATACCTCTGGATGTAATAATATTTCCATCTTCAGATACGCTGTCTGTAGATACCAGAGCTCCTTCAAGTTCATTTTCCATTCCGGGATAGCAGCCGGCTTTCTTACCCTTTAAGATTCCTCTATGGCCTAAAATGGTAGGTGCTGCGCATATCGCTGCCACTAATTTGCCGTTACATGCAAACTCATCTACCTTTTTCATAAGCGCATCTGTTTTTTCCAGCATCTCTTTTCCGCCCAAGCCACCGGGAAGAACAATTGCATCCAAAGAATCAAAATCCACTTCTTCCAAAAGCTGATCCATTTCAACATTTATATTATGTCCACCTACTACAAACTTCATTCCTGTAACAGAAATCATATTTACGGTAATCCCTGCTCTACGAAGTAAATCTACTACTGTCAAGGCTTCGATTTCTTCATATCCGGTTCCAAAAAATACGCCTACTTTTTTCATGGTTTTTCCTCCAAAATAATAATCAAATTTATTATATCTGTATTTTTTTCGTCTGTCACTCTTTTTTTTCTTGTGCAAAAGTGATATAATAATGTTGAAAATGTAACCAATTAAGGCATTTATCAATAAAACAAAAGAAGTGAGAAAAATATGGAAATAGAACGTAAATTTACATTAAAAGAATTGCCCGCAAATCTTTCCGAATATCCCAGCCATCACATTGAGCAGGCTTATCTTTCAACCAATCCTGTTCTTCGTGTCAGAAGGGAAGATGATGCCTTTTATCTTACTTATAAAGGTAGCGGTATGATGGCTCGTGAAGAGCACAATCTTTGGCTTAGTGAAGAAGCTTATTTTAATCTTCGTGATAAGTCTGACGGACGTATCGTGTCCAAGACTCGTTATGTGATTCCTTTGAAAAATCCGGGATTTAAAGAAGGCTTCCCTACTCCTCCCGATGATTACTCTTTGCTTATTGAGCTTGATGTATTTGAGGGTGAGTTAGCTCCTCTTATTTTAGCTGAAGTAGAATTCGGAAGTACCGAAGCTGCAGAAGCTTTTCTTCCTCCCGACTGGTTTGATGAAGATGTAACCTATGATAAGAGATACCACAATTCCTTCTTAGCTTTAGGTAAATAATTGCATATGGAAACAAAAATATGGAAGACTTTACAGTCTTCCATAAATTTTTGTCATTTTATAAATCTTTTCAGCCAGTTCATCTGTTAATGCATCTTCCTTCATGCGCCACTTCCAATTTTCTCCCATGGTTGATGGTGTATTAAATCTGGCCTCTCCCGGCAATTCCAAATAATCCTGCATAGGAATAACCGCCAGTCTTGCAACACTGGAAAGTGCCAAACGAATCATTGCAAAGCACGCATCCTTGTTATTCTTGATTCCGGTATAATCCTTGAAATTCTGACGTGTTGTACTACTCTGGCTTTTAAACCAGCCAACTGTTGTATCATTATCATGGGTACCTGTATAAACAATACAGTTTTTAGAATAATTATGAGGTAAATATGCATTGGTTTCGTCACTGTCAAATCCAAATTGCAATACCTTCATCCCCGGGTATCCTGATTTCTTGACCATCTTAATAACTTCCTTGGTGAGGAAGCCCAAATCCTCAGCAATAACTTCTCTTTCACCAAGAGCCTTATTTAAGGTTTCGAATAGTTTTAATCCCGGTCCTTTTACCCAATGACCATTCTCAGCAGTTTCATCCCCATAGGGAACAAACCAGTAGGATTCAAAACCACGAAAATGATCAATTCTGACAATATCATATAAGTCATAGCATCTGCTCATTCTGCGGATCCACCATGCAAAGCCAGTCTTTTCATGATAATCCCACGCATACAAAGGATTCCCCCAAAGCTGTCCTGTAAGTGCAAATGCATCCGGTGGACATCCAGCTACGCCAATAGGAAGGTTTTCCTGATCCAGCTGGAAAAGTTCCGGATTGGCCCAGGTATCCGCACTATCAAATGCAACATAAATTGGCAAATCACCTACGATTTGAATCCCCAAATCATTGGCATATTTCTTAAGCTTTTTCCATTGTTTTGCAAAGTAATACTGCTGAAAACAATAAAACTCTACTTCTGTATTGTACTTTTCACGATACTCCTTGAGTGCAGACTTTTTACGTAGACGAATATCTTCATCCCATTTCACCCAGCATTTGTTTTTAAAACCACTCTTTACTGCCATGTATAAAGCGTAATCATCAAGCCAATCCTTGTTTTCTTTTTTAAAGGAAACATAGTCCTTATCTTTCAATAAATCCGCCTTACAAGCCCCTTCAAAAGCCTTCTTTAAAAGCTTAAATCTGCTCTTATATATATTCTCATAATCCACATATTCCGGATGTGTGCCATGTGGTGCTTTTTCACATTCCTTCTTGGTAAGATAACCTAGGTCAATGAATTCCTGTAAATCAATATAATAAGGATTTCCTGCAAATGTAGAAAAAGACTGATAAGGGGAATCTCCATAGCCTGTGGGGCCAATGGGCAGAATCTGCCACATTCTCTGTCCACTTTTTTTCAGAAAGTCTACAAAATCATACGCCTCTTTAGAAAATCCGCCTATACCAAACGGGGTTGGCAATGCTGAAATCGGCATCAGTATTCCACTTTTTCTCGCTCTTTTTTTCTTCTTCATTGTCTGCCCTCACTTATAGAGTCTGTGCAATCCGTTTATTTTAACTTCCAAATATCTCTGTTATACTCTGCAATGGTTCTGTCAGATGAGAAGAAACCTGCCTTGGCAATATTGGTAAGACTCATCTTCTTCCATTTATCTCTGTTCTCATAATCCGCAAAGGCCTGATCCTTTACCTTGATGTAGTCTTCCAAATCAAGCAAAGTCATAAACCAGTCCTTATTCAAAAGCTCCTTGTACAATCTTTCAAGGTTCTCTTTATTACCAACCTTCAAGGCCTTTTTACTTACAATAAAGTCAACTGCTTCTTTGATGACAGGACTCTTCTCGTAGTAATCCTTAGATACATAATCAGCCTTTGCATAATGCTCAATAACTGTATCGGACTTTTCTCCAAAGATGTAAATATTATCGTCTCCGACCAATTCATGAATTTCCACATTGGCACCATCACTGGTTCCGAGAGTTACCGCACCATTCAACATAAACTTCATATTACCGGTTCCGGAAGCTTCCTTAGAGGCAAGTGAGATCTGCTCTGAAATATCACAGGCAGGAATCAGCTTTTCTGCGTAGGATACATTATAGTTTTCAACCATAACAACCTTCATATATTTTGATACCTTAGGATCCTTGTTAATAATCTCCTGTAATACCAAAATCAAATGAATAATATCTCTTGCAATCACATATGCAGGTGCTGCCTTGGCGCCAAAGATAAAGGTAATTGGGCGCTTGGGTACTTTTCCGCCCTTGATTTCCAAATACTTATGGATAATATAAAGTGCATTCATCTGCTGTCTCTTATACTCATGCAAACGCTTAATCTGAATATCAAAAATAGAATCCGGATTTAAGGTGATACCTTCTTTTTCCTTCACATAAGCACAGAGTTCTTTTTTCTTTGACTTCTTGATCTCATCGATTCGATCCAAAACCTTCTTATCATTGATAGAACCAAGTAATTTTTCAAGCTCTGCTGCATCTGTTTTAAATCCGTCACCAATCGTTTCCTCTAACAGCTCGGTAAGTTCCATGTTACAAGACATTAACCATCTTCTAAAGGTAATACCATTGGTCTTATTATTGAATTTTGCAGGATACAATTTATAGAAATGATTCAACTCTGTATCCTTTAAAATCTCTGTGTGAATCGCTGCTACACCATTTACAGAGAAGCCATAATGGATATCAATATGTGCCATATGAACACGCTTCTCGCTATCAATAATCTGTACCTTAGGATTCTTGTAACGCTTCTTAATACGAACATCCAATTCCTTGATAATAGGAACTAACTGAGGAACAACCTTCTCTAAATAAGCAAGCGGCCACTTCTCCAATGCTTCTGCCAAAATAGTATGGTTTGTATATGCACAGGTCTTGCTGACAGTCTTTACAGCCTGATCAAATGTAAAGCCCTCTTCCTCTGTTAAAATACGAATAAGTTCAGGAATCACCATCGTAGGATGTGTATCATTAATCTGAATCACCGCATATTTGTACATATCCTTCAAAGGATGTCCCTTGGCCTTCAATTCATCAAGAATCAGTCTGGCACCATTACTAACCATAAAATATTCCTGATAAATACGAAGAAGGTTTCCGGCCTCATCAGAATCATCCGGATACAGGAATAAGGTCAGGTTCTTTGAAATCTTCTTCTTGTCAAAAGTAATTCCCTCTTCTACGAGCTTTTCATCAACACTCTCTACATCAAAAAGATGAAGTTTGTTTACACCATTATTATATCCAACAACATCAATATCATATAAACGGCTCTTTACCTTTTTCTTACCAAAATATACTTCATAGGTAACATCTGTTTTGGTAAGCCATGACTGCTTTTCAATCCAGTCATTTTTCTCAGCCATCTGTAGATGATTTTCAAACACCTGCTTAAATAAACCAAAATGATAATTTAAACCAATACCATCTCCCGGCAAGCCCAAGGATGCAATAGAATCAAGGAAACAAGCTGCCAATCTTCCAAGACCACCATTACCTAAGGATGGTTCCGGTTCAGCTTCTTCTACAAGACCAAGACTCTTGCCATTTGCTTTCAAAATATCATTTACGTCCTGACGTATTCCAAGGTTAATCAGGTTGTTGCTGAGAAGCTTACCAATCAAGAATTCCATGGAAATATAGTAAACCTTCTTTTTACCCTGTACCTGTGGTTTATCCTGCATCAGTTTCTTAGTAACCTTTAAAAGACTATAATAAAGCTCCTGTTCTGTACAATCAGCAATCGCTTTCTTATAACTTTTCTTTACCTCTTTTGTTAATAACTTTTCCAACTCAAACTTGTCCATATACTCTCCTTCTTTCGCAAATGAAATCTATAATTTCCGTGCAAAAAGTATCCATACATGAAATATTGTTACCTTCGTATGGAAAACGTTTCCCTTACTAAAAAACATATCGTATTTTCAATATAAAGTCAACTACTAACGAATCAGATATACAAAGTATCCTGCATAACATACAAGCATAACTGCTCCCCCCAATCTTCCAAGCTTTTTGTTCTTCAAAACAAAGAGCCAGAGAACAACTACTGCCAGGATTGCAGCAATACTGTCTACCATAAATCCTGCGCTGTATTCTACAGGAGTAATGAGCGCTGTAGTGCCAACTACGAATAAAATATTAAAGATGTTACTACCAACAATATTACCAATTGCAATATCTGCTTTTCCCTTCAAGGATGCTGTAACGCTGGTAACAAGTTCAGGCAAGGAAGTACCAAATGCAACAATGGTAAGACCGATTAATCTGTCATCCATACCAAAAATCTTGGCAATCTCTGTTGCAGCATTTACAGTTACATCACTACCAAAGACAATCAATCCTGCACCGATAACAACCAAAAGAAGTAAGAACCACATTTTATTCTTAAAGCCGGTTTCATTTTTAGGTGCTTCCTCTTCCTCTGCTACTGCCTGACCCTTCTTGGCCATAATTAAGAGGTATGCCAGATAAACGATCATGAATACCCAAAGGATACCACCTTCCAAACGACTAATCTTATTGTCCATAAGTCCAAGTGCTGCAAGTATTCCACTGACACCAATTACAAAAGGAAGTTCATACTTTACTGTAGACTTTTGTACCTTGATAGCGCCTACCAAAGAAGTCAATCCAAGGATGACAAGTACATTCATAATATTACTTCCCAAAACATTTCCAATTGTAATACCGGCGCTTCCCTTCAAAGCTGAGTTAATACTTACTGCCGCCTCCGGTGCACTGGTTCCCATCGCAACAATGGTAAGACCAATTACCAGCTGTGGAATTCCAAATCGATCTGCAATCTTGGATGCACCATCTACAAACCAGTCCGCACCCTTGATCAACATCACAAATCCAACAACAAGCAACACAAACTGCAACAAAATACCCATTTCAAAACCTCCTGTACCATTTATACTAGGGAAATAAAAAAGACCTTTAGCGCCTACGAAAGCGCTAAAAGTCTTGTTCTTTTACAATTCAAAGTAAAAGCGTACAACCACGGCTTAAACCGGGGTATGTTGATTGCACGTTACAACTACTCCCTCTTAACTAATAGTAAAATTAGCACACGAACAGATAGATGTCAACAACAATTCATCGATTTATTTATTCCTATTTTGTAAGCATTTTCTTTGCATTTTCAAGAGTTGCGATTACATCATCACACCACTTATCGTACTCTTCATCAGCCACCTGACACTCAGGATGACTCATAACATATTCTACAGTACGTCTGATACCACTAGACATGGTAATATCAGCTCTGTATCCGGGAACAGCACTCTTTACCTTGGAGTTATCAAATACTACTGAGTTGGACTTATCTCCTACAAGACCACCAAGAAGGTCATACTTTGCAGGTGCAACTGCTGCAAGGAAGTCAGATGCAACATAGTAAGGACGATACTCTACACCAAGCGCATCTGCAATAATACTGTAAATCTGATTCCAGGTAAGAGACTCATCTGTTGTTATCTGGAATACTTCACCGATAGCCTTGGCATTACCTATAAGTCCTACAAATGCTTTTGCAAAATCTCTACTGTCGGTCATCGTCCAAAGGCTGGTTCCGTCACCCTGTACGATAACCTGCTTACCTTCTAACATACGCTTAATTACCTGGAAGCTACCATTAGAACCATGAACGCCCAAAGGTACTGACTTTTCATTGTAGGTATGGCTTGGACGGATAATGGTAACCGGGAATCCTTCTTCTCTGGAAAGCTTCATAAGATACTCTTCACAAGCAATCTTATTTCTTGAATACTCCCAATAAGGATTGTTCAGACTAGTTCCCTCTGTAATGCGATAGTCGCATACCGGCTTGTGATATGCTGATGCGGAACTGATATACATAAACTGACGAGTCTTGCCTTTGAATAAACGGTAGTCTCTTTCAAGCTGAGAAGGTACAAAACCAATAAAATCACATACTGCATCAAAGGTTAAATCCTTGATTTTTTCCTTAATAGCTTCCTCATCATTAATATCTCCGATAATATAATGAATTCCTTCCGGAAGCTCGTCATTTTTATTACCTCTGTTAATCAGATAAAGCTCTTCTCCCATTTCAACCAATCTTTTTGAGATTGCTGTACTGATTGTTCCTGTTCCTCCAATAAATAAAATCTTCATTTTGTTTCCTCCTTAAGCTTTTGCCCATATAACCCTTTTGTAAGATAATATTTATAAAAATTATATAAATATCAAAATTTTTATAACATAACTGCAAATAAACTGTTATAATATCTCTACATGAAAATTGTAAAAAACTATTTTGCGAGGTAAATCATGAATCAGTTATACGAAAAAGATGATATGTTGAACGTTCCGGTGCAATGCTTCTTCTTTGATTCCACCCAACGTACCTTTCCCATAAAGCTGCATTGGCACTATTATATGGAAATTTTATATGTCTTAGAGGGTACTGCAGTCATCAACTGCTCTCAAAAAGAATATATATTACATCCCGGTGAAATGATTCTCCTACATTCCAAATCCATGCATTCCATCAACTCTCAAAATGGCCCGATTAAGATGTATGGTTTGAAGCTTGATATCAGCAGAATGAGCATCACCTCCAGCTACTCCCCCAAGCTTCGCAGTATATTCAGAAGTGCTGAGCGAAAAAACATGCCCATTGCTTTTTCTTCAGAATTCACAGCCAAGAATGATACCAGACAGCATTTTGAAAAGTGTCTGAAGGAAACTGAAGGACATATGTATGGTTATGATTTGGTAATGCGTTCGATTATCTATCAGATTTTAACTGACATTTTACGTTCCTGGATGAATCAGGGCTTCAATATTGATCAGGAAACCTTCACTGCAGACCAGTACTATGACCTTTACAATATTACTGAATATATAGATGAAAATCTTGGTCGAGATTTACGTGTTGCTGAAATTGCAGAGCAGTGTAAAATGAGTTATTCCTACTTTGCCCGTAAATTCCTTGACGCATATGGCAAGAGCTGTAAAGATTATATAGAAGAAATGCGTTTGTACAAGGTTGAGGACCTACTAAGGTACACAGATTTTGATCTGACCTACATCAGTCAGGAGACCGGATTCTCTGATTGTAGTCACTTAATTCATCAATTTAAAAAGTATAAAGGAACTACACCCAAGCAGTTCCGTTTACAGAATCAGAAAAAATAAAAATAAGGATGGGGGTATGTATACATTGTATACGTACTCCCGTCCTTATTTTATCCACTCTTGTATTATCCGTCTCTATATTATCTTGCCTGTTGAAATTTATCATAAATCTCTGTTTTAATAATACTCTTCACCTTAGTTCTGAATTCAGGCTTTACAAAGTAATACATCAGGCTATCTACCAACTTCTCCGGTTCAAAGCTTCTACCATCAAGCTTAAAATGTTGGAAACCACCAGGCATATACTTCTGTTCCAATAATTCTCTTGAAATAAAAGAACCATTCTCTTTTAACTCTTCAAAACTTCTCTCAACATACACACATCTATGGAACTTAGGATGATCATAATTCAGCTGTGCAGTACCACATGCAATATAATGATCAACTCTGTTAGGACAATCCACTCTACATCCGTGGTCTACCAAAAGCTCTAATCTGTCACGCTTTTCCAATTTGAAAATATCTTCATCCTTATTTAATGTAGAATCCAATACAACAAGGTAATAATCCTTGTCTAGCTCCTGTTTAACCTCTTCTACTGTTTTAAGACACTTCGTAGTTGAAGAAATCAGCTTAAAGTTAGGATAATTCTTTCTAACATATTCTTCCAAAATAGGGGAATTTACCAATACCTCATTCATTCCATTGTTGGCAACTTCCAAACAAATATTGGCAAAAATATCTCCCATATGCTTTTCTTCCAGCAATGGATTGGTAAAGGTATATCTAACAGCAATTCCTCTCTTATTTAACTCCTCAATTGTTCTAATCATGGTAGTCTTACTAATCTCGCCAAGAAGCGTTCTTCCACCATTCCAAATGCAGTTCGGGAAGCAACCATAGGCAGCTGAAATCTGTACGTCTTCGTAAAACCACTGTGGAATATTTGCCATAAAGTCTGCCAACAAAGCGTAAATTGCTGCATTCTTATAAAAGCCCGGTACATAATAATGCATTTTCTTATCCATATAAATAACCCTCTCTATTCAAATCTTCGTTTCATCATACCATATTTTTTGAAATGCTACAAGAATCCGACACTTCTCTCACCTTATCTCTGCTAACCTTGGCATAAGTAAAGGTTCCTGTGCACAGCTGTCTTTCCTCCTGATCAAGGATATTGACCTCCGTGACACTAATCGTCTTTCCATTTCTGATTATCTTTCCAATACCAATCAATTTTTCAACATTCTTTCCTGCGTTAAGAAAATGAAAATTGCTGTCTACAGTCACAACTGGCTGTCCATAGGAGTAAGCTGCTGTTCCCCCTACGATATCAGCAATCGTATACAAAACACCACCATGTATCGTGTTGTATGGATTGGTATACTCCGGTCGAATCTCTAACGATACCTTCGCGTATCCTTCCTCTACCTCATCTATTTGGACACCCAGATAATTTCCAAAGATATTGGTTTTCTTAAGTTCCTCGATTAAATAATTACTATCCATTTAAACTCCATTTCTGGAAAATAATTTTTCATTTCCATATCCAACTTAATTGACTACGATTATATACGGAATTACGACATTATTCAACTCATCCACACTCTTTTCCAGGTTTATCCATCTAATTAATTCACTTTTTACTCTTTTGCACTAAGGTGTTGCCAAATACGATTCTTAATATCTTTATAGAATCAATTATGAATTCTGTTTGGGGGCTCTCTTCTAATGCTAATTCTGTATCGGGGATATCGAGTAATATCAATTCTGTATCAGGAATATCAACTAATGTATTTTACGGAGATTATGTATTATGTGTAAGATATCTCCGTAGTTTTGGAGAATGTTTTACGGAGATAATTGATTATTGAGTTAATATCTCCGTAGGTTTTTGAAGCATTTTACGGAGATAATTGATTATTCAGTTAATATCTCCGTAGGTTTTTGAAGCATTTTACGGAGATAATTGATTATTGGGTCAATATCTCCGTAAAATTTTGAAATTTATAACGGAGAAAATAGTTTATTTGATTAATTCTCCGTATAAAAAGTTTTTTTATAACGGAGCAATATGTATATGTTTAAAAATCTCCGTACAAGCCAAGAAAATACTACGGAGAGAAAACGGAGTAATGCATAATTCTCCGTAAATATCAGGGTAAAATAGGATTTTTACAGCTACATACACAATAACCCGGTTAAAACAAAATACCATGTTACATTCTCACTTGGTATTCTTCCTCTCCACAAAAAAAACCTTGATGACAACTCATCAAGGCTTTTCTATGAATGCGGATGACAGGACTTGAACCTGCACGTCGGGGACACCAGAACCTAAATCTGGCGCGTCTGCCAATTCCGCCACATCCGCAAAAGTGTTTTCAACACTCTGTGTATTATACTGAAGGCATTCCTTGTTGTCAAGTAAACCTGCTATAATTTATCTATAACATTCTTTTTAATTTTAAGAAGGAAAATACCACTGATCGTCACACTTACAAGCTCTGCAATCGGGAATGCCCACCAAATCATATTTACATTTCCTGAAAGACTAAGTAAATAAGCAACCGGAAGTAAAACCAAAAGCTGACGACAAATTGATACAATCATACTGTATATTCCATTACCCAGTGCCTGGAAAACACTACCAACAACAATACAGAAACCGGCCAAAACAAAATGAGAACAAATAATTCTAAAGGCCGGTACACCCATACGCAAGACCTCTCCCTCTGCTTTAAATAAAACCAAGAGCTGTTTAGGGAAAATTTCCATAATTACCAATCCTACCATCATAATTCCCACTGCATATACGACCGCAGTCTTGATGGTTTTGATTACTCGTTCCCGCTTTCTTGCACCATAGTTATAGGCAATAATGGGAACCATACCATTATTCAAACCAAATACCGGCATAAACACAAAGCTTTGAAACTTAAAATACAAGCCAAATACGGTTTGGGCCACACCGAAGCTTGCAAGTACCAGGTTCAAACCATAAACCATAACAGAGCCGATTGCCTGCATTACGATAGAGGGGGCACCTACTTTATATATATTGTTGATCAATTCCAAATCCGGTTTAAAACCCTTAAAACTAATCTTTACTTCTTTATTAATTGTAATATTAAAGAAAATCGCCAATATTGCAGCAAGAATCTGTCCTGTTACTGTTGCCACAGCGGCTCCTGCAATGCCAAGCTCTGGTGCACCAAACAGACCAAAAATTAGGATAGGATCTAAAATAATGTTAATAACAGCACCCAACCCCTGTGTAAACATGGTAAATAACGTTTTACCGGTGGATTGCAGAATACGTTCGAAAATCATCTGCATAAAAATACCAAAACTGAACCCACAACAAATGCTCAAATAAGTAACACCATAGGATACTACTTCCGGATCTGATGTCTGACTCATAAAGAAAGGCTTTGCTATCAAAACTCCAATAACTGCAAATAAAACATAACTGATAAACTCCACGAAAATACCATTTACAGCAATTTTTCCTGCCTTTTCATAGTTCTTCTCTCCTAAAGTTTTGGACAAAAATGCATTTACACCGACGCTAGTTCCTACAGTCAACGCAATCATCAATGACTGAATTGGAAAGGCCAAGCTAACCGCACGCATAGCACGTTCAGAAATCTGCATAACAAAATAGCTATCAACCACGTTATAACAAGCCTGTACCAACATAGATATCATCATAGGAAGGGAAATAGAAATTAAAAGATGATTAATTTCCATGGTTCCCATTTTATTTTCTTTAAAAACAACTTTTTCCTCAGCCATACTTCTCCTCTTTCTACCATATTATCACTAGTCAAATAATCTCATTTTCTTTCTTGGCAAAAAAATAGCAGACTCTCATGAGTCTGCGACAGTGAGACATCCGGGATTCGAACCCGGGACAACTTGATTAAAAGTCAAGTGCTCTACCGACTGCGCTAATATCCCATAATATAAACAGGGCTAGCTGGATTCGAACCAGCGACTGCAGCAGTCAAAGTGCTGTGCCTTACCGCTTGGCGATAGCCCTATAATGTACCAAGTGTACCGCTTTGACAACTCCTATAAATTAAAAAAGGGTGGATAAAGGGATTCGAACCCTTGGCCTCCAGAGCCACAATCTGGCGCGCTAACCAACTGCGCTATACCCACCATATACGGAATTCTCTGGATACCTGATAAGCTATCTCTCGTTTCCATCCTATTAAGAGCAACTATTCAATTACTCTAAATGTGCCCGAAGGGATTCGAACCCCCGACCCACGGCTTAGAAGGCCGTTGCTCTATCCAGCTGAGCTACGGACACATACGGTGCTTTCGCACTGACGAATGCTATTATATCCCACCCATATAGGTTTGTCAACCATCTTTTTTCATTTTTTTATTTTCTTTTTTTCTAAAAAAATGCTTGACTTTTGTTAAAAGCTGATATACAATCAATCTTGCGTTTGAAAACAACATATCGGGGTGTGGCTCAGCTTGGCTAGAGCGCCTGCTTTGGGAGCAGGAGGCCGCAGGTTCGAATCCTGTCACCCCGACTTTGCGGGTGTAGTTCAATGGTAGAACACCAGCCTTCCAAGCTGGATACGTGGGTTCGATTCCCATCACCCGCTTTTGTTATGTCTAAAATCCTTCAAGCACATTGTGCTTGAAGGATTTTTTGACATAAAAAGCGGAAATGTTGCGAGAGCGTCCCGCTTTTGGTCTCCGCTCCAGTCGGCGCAAAGCCGCTTTTGTCCAAGCGTCCCGCTTTCGGTCGCCACTCCCATCCCAGCCATTTATAGTCATATATCGTTTGACACGTTTTCACATCCCTTTTATAATAGCACTGTATTAAATTATAAGTTTAGAAATGAGGTTATTATATTTATGAAGAAAAGAATAATGATGTTAGCACTTGGTATAGCATTCTTCTGCTCTGCCTGTGGAGAAACAGCGACTGAACCAAAGGTAGATGAGACAACAAAGGAATCTACCAAGGAGCAATCCAAGGAAGAGGAAAATTCTACTGCTTCTTCTGAAGAATCACAGACCATTGAAGAATCCACTGAAGAAACTGTTGAATCCAGCGAGACCACAGAGGAATCTGTTGAACCTTCCGATGTAGAGATTGATCCGATTGTTGACGATCCTGAAGAATCAGAAGTTGGTACTGTATATTATGATGAAGATAGACGGCTCGTAATCTACAAAGAAACCAGCGAATTACCTCCTATGGAATATTACGAAAAATATATTAATGACAGAGCTTCCTTTGATGAAAGCAGCTGTACCTTTACTTCTACTTCCAATCCCCTCTATTGGGGTCCTACCTTCTGCTTCTACGATGTAAATCTGGATGGAGAGGATGATATGATTATCAATGGTGCTTTGGGCTTACGTTGCAAGATGTTTTCTGAGATTGTTATGACCACTCCTGATGGATACACCACTTTGTTCTTCGATGGTGAGGTTACCGGTTTTGATGAAAACATTGTGTTCTTCGATGATCCTGACTATGGTTATGCAGGCGCAGAAATCTACGTCCATTCCTATGCTCTTGCATTCCAGCCGGATACATCCTACGAGGAAGTCCTTTTTATGAGACATGATGCACAGTATGCTGATCCCGATACATTTGAAGAATTGGACGAGCCAATCGTCCTTTTTGAAGGTTACTTTGTTGACAACGAAGAAGTTACTTCCGAAGAATATGAAGCAAAGGCACAGACAATTGTTCCTACTACTTCTACTGTTTTCCACGAAATGAATCTGGAAGAAATGAACAATGTATTTGCCATTCCTGAAGAGTAAGTTTATATATCAAAAAGAACACCACAAAGAGGGTGTTCTTTTTATATTTACTGTTCTAAAAATTCATCTAAAAAATGGATGGAATAATGTGCTTTGTTTTCTTCATCTGTTTCAATTAACCCAAAGGTCGCTCTCTTACCATCCTGTCTCGGATAGGATAAGCTTCCGGGATTCATCACCACCAGATCCTCCGAAATCTCCAGATATGGCCTGTGCGTATGTCCAAAAAAAACAACCTGTAAGCCTCTGGCTCTTGCCTCTACCTTTAAGGTTTCCACACTCATGGAAACGTAATAGTAATGACCATGGGTAATCAAAACCTTTCGGTCTCCTATTTCAAACTCCTCCTCCTTGGGAAGTTCCGAAAAGAAATCATTGTTTCCCATAACCATGTGCACAGGGCAATCACACGTACTGCTTACTAAAAGTTCTGCCCCTTCTATATCACCACAATGAAGTAACATATCGATTGGTTTTATTTTCTCTATTAACTTTAGGTAGTTCTCATTTTTACCATGAGTATCACTAATCACCAGAATCTTCATGCACTCTCCTGTTATTCTAGACAATCTGTAGTTTCTTTAATTCTTCCTTCATATTTTTAAGAGCGAGACCTCTGTGGCTTACTTCGTTTTTCTCTTCCTCTGTCAGTTGAGCTGTTGTCTTACCAAACCTTGGAACATAGAAAATAGGATCAAAGCCAAAGCCGTTCTCTCCTTCTTCCTTTAATCCAATCTGACCTTCAATAATACCTCTTGTTGTAAGTTCCTTGCCATCAGGAAGAACTGCAGCGATACAGCATACGAATCTTGCCGCTCTGTCTTCTCCTCTTAAATCTCCAAGTCTTTCAATCAAATTGGCATTCTTAATAGCATAGGATGTATCTTCACCCATATATCTTGCAGAATAAATACCGGGTTCATTGTTAAGAGCCTTTACCTCTATTCCTGAATCATCTGATAATACAATGACATTTCCCATATTTCTGTTCTTAGCTTCTAAAGCTACCGCTCTTGCCTTAATCAAAGCATTCTCTTCATAAGTGGTTCCGTTTTCGTCAATATCTAAAAAGATTTCTGCTTCCTTCATAGACTGAATTTCAACATCCAAATCACCTAAAATCATTCTGATTTCATGCATCTTTCCTGCATTTCCGGTTGCAAAAATAATCTTTGTTTTCTTTTCCATTTTCTTTTCCTCTTTTTATTAATCTTCTTTATTCTTCTTGGGTGGCTTAGGTCCCATAAACTGATAATAATAGGTCTTCATCATACCATTATATATCTTGCGATTCTTATCTGCCTTGCGTCCCAAATCCTTTTCTGCCTGCTCATATGCAGTAATCAGATACATACTCCAGCTATCAAGATTTTTGTATCTCTCACCAATGGTTGCATAGAGAGCCGGTAACGCACTCTTTTCTTCCAGTCTTTCACCATAAGGTGGATTGGTTATAATAAAGCCATACTTCTTGCTATGACTTAGCTGTTCCACTCCCCTTTTCTGGAAATGAATTAATTTATCAACGCCGGCTTTCTTGGCATTTTCTCTGGAAATCGAAACCATATTTTCATCAATATCAAAGCCCTGAATATCTGTTTCAATATTTAAATCCATCAGATCCTTGGCTTCCTCAACAGAATCGTACCATAACTGTTTTTTCACAATATGCTTCCAGCTCTCAGCAGTAAATGCTCTATCCATACCGGGCGCAATATTGGCTGCCATCATTGCGGCTTCAATAGGAATGGTACCACTACCACAGAATGGATCAATTAGGATTCTATCCTTGTGCCAAGGGGTCAGCATAATAAGTCCTGCTGCAAGATTCTCTGCAATAGGAGCCTTGGCTGTAAGTTTTCTGTATCCTCTTTTATGTAATGATTCTCCTGTAGTATCCAATCCCACAGTAACCTCATCCTTCATAAGGAATACTCTGACCGGGAAGGAATCTCCATCCTCTGAAAACCATGAAATATTATAATGCTCCTTCAAACACTCTACCATTGCTTTTTTCATAATACTCTGAATATCTGAAGGACTGAAAAGCTTACTCTTTACACTGGCTGCCTTGGTAACCCAGAACTTACCATTTGCAGGAATAAACTCCTCCCATGGAAGATTCTTGGTTCCCTGGAACAATTCTTCATAGGTTTCAGCATGAAATCTTCCAACCTTAATTAAAATACGTTCTGCTGTGCGTAAAAACACATTTGCTCTACAAACTGCCTCTGCATCTCCCAGGAAAGATACACGCCCGTCCGCCACCTCAGTAACATCATATCCAAGGTCAATTATTTCTTTTTTTAATACTGCTTCCATACCAAAATGACATGGAACAATAAGTTCAAATCTGTTCATGTATTTTCCCCTTTATCCGGTCAATGCTAAAAATATGCATGTATTATAACCTAAATTGTCCTCATATGCAAATAGGGATGCCACCCGGGCATCCCTATCCTTACATATTAATCATCTAATTCATCGTAGCTGTGATAATCAGCCTTGTTCTGTGTCTTATTCTTTGCAGTACTATTAGCCTTATTCTTCGCATCCTTGCTATCACTTCCATAAATGGAAGTACAGTTCTTATCGGCTTTGTTGCTGCAATCCTTGCTACCTGCATTGTAATCCCTGTTTTTACCATAATCAGACATGTTTTTGCCTCCCTTTCAAAGTAACTTACTTTCATTTCTGGTTACACAAATAAGATGTCCAATTGCAGAAAGAAATATACATATTATTTATCTCTGTTTTTTAAATATAAATATATTGCTAAAATAATCCAAATCGGAATGGTTGCAATAAATAATTTTACAATCAATACAATAATCAAAATAACAATAAGTAGCACTACGCCTGCTCTTATCCACATAGGAGCTGTTAAAGCAAATTTACCACCCTTAAAAACAGGTGTATCTCCTCGATCCTCTGATAAACCATCGTAGTTATCACGGGCTTCGTCTTTTGCCATAGAGGCAGAAATAATACTCTTGGCAATCAATGTCGGGCTGTTTAATTCCGCCAGAATATCCTCTTCATACTCGCCCTGTCTTACTCTTGCACTAATATAATTATCATAATAGGAAATATGTCCCTCCATCTCAGCAGGTGGGATTCTTCCGCTCAATTGATTTCTTAATTGAATTAAAAATGTTTGCTTGTCCATTTTTTTCTCCTACTCTGAAAAGTTCTTCTGAAGTATATCATTATTTTGGTTTTCGGTAAATAATATCACAATAAACAACCTATTAATATTTTATAAACTCCTTGTTTTATGGGCTTTTTCTTAAACGTTTTCGAAAATTTCCTTATAAATCGTTTTCTGTATTGCTTTTTTGGTATTTTATCTGTATAATCAATAGTGAATATGACGATTTACTTAATCGTTTTACAAGAAATTTTATTATCAATAAGAAAAGGAGAAAAAACTATGAAATTTGGTTACTTTGATGATGCAAAGAGAGAGTACGTCATCACCTCCCCAAGAACCCCTTATCCTTGGATCAACTACCTTGGAACCCAAGGGTTCTTTTCATTGATTTCTAATACTGCAGGCGGATATTCCTTCTACAAGGATGCACGTCTCAGAAGAATCACTCGTTATCGTTACAACAACGTTCCTATCGATATGGGCGGACGTTACTTCTATATCAACGATAACGGAACCATCTGGAATCCAGGCTGGTCACCTGTAAAGACTGAACTTGATTCTTACGAGTGCCGTCATGGTATGGGTTATACCGTAATCACAGGTAAGAAGAATGATTTGAAGGCAGAAGTTACCTTCTTCGTTCCTCAGGATTTCAACGGTGAAGTTCAGCAGGTTGTTCTTACCAACGAAGGTTCTAGTGAAAAGAGCTTCTCACTCTTCTCTTTCGCCGAGTGGTGTTTATGGGATGCTCAGGATGACAGCAACAACTTCCAGCGTAACTTCTCTACCGGTCGTGTAGAAGTCGCAGGTTCTGTTGTATATCACAAGACTGAATACAGAGATCGTCGTAACCACTACGCATTCTACTCTGTAAATGATACCATTGATGGATACGATACCGATAGAGATTCCTTCATCGGTCTTTACAATGGATTTGGTGATCCTCAGGCAGTAATCGCAGGACAGGCTAACAACTCATTTGCTGATGGTTGGGCTCCTATCGCTTCTCATTTCAAGAAGATTACTCTTGCTGCAGGTGAAACCAAGACCTTAGTATTCGTACTCGGTTATGTTGAAATGCCCGTTGATCAGAAGTTTGAAGCTGATGGCAAGACCATCAACAAGGTTAAGGCTTTGGAAATGATCGAGCAGTTCAACTCTCCCGAAAAGTTTGCAAAAGGAATGGCAGACTTAAAGGCATACTGGGATAAGCTTCTTGGTATTCTTAATGTTAATACTCCTGATGAAAAGGTTAACAGAATGGTTAACATCTGGAACCAGTATCAGTGTATGGTAACCTTTAACCTTTCTCGTTCTGCTTC
>JAZLGY010000007.1:0-15500 GCA_045616525.1 Acetatifactor sp.
TAATAGATGTTGGTATCATATATGTGCCTCCTTGAATTGAAATGATTTACTAATTCAAGGGCCGCATTACTAATCTGGCGTCTATGGATTAGTAATGCGGCCGCACATTTTGAAGTGTTTGTCAACACTTTTTGCAAAAAAAGAACTATCCATTTGGATAGTCCTATAAAAACAATATAAGGTTATGGGGAATGGCTTAACTAAACGCTATTGGAAACGTCCCCGTGGCTTTTTTCAATCTTTCTTTAAAGGTTTAAAGTGCTCAATTCCTTCCAACATCTTTTGATGGCGAAGTACAAAGTGGATGTTTGGAGATTTACATTTACTGATAATACAGAATTGATTGGGAATCAATGTAAGCTGTATGTTTTGAAAAGTAGGCTCTGCCAGGTGATCCAATATGAATCCCGGATATTTTGCGTGGAATTCTTCCGTAGCCTTTACATGAGAGAGATAATCCTCATAGTTATATTCAAATATGTCATTTAAAAACAAATCGGGAAGACTTAAGTTCGGTTTGTTTTTTTTGAACTCTTCTTCAGATAAAATGTGACAGCGGTATGTCAATAAATGTTCTTTTATCTGTGTAGGGATGGTAGTTAGCAGGTGCTGTCGGTAATCGCTTACCTTTTTACAATCTTCCTCAGAAAGAGAGGTAAGAAGCTTTTGATATAAGTCTTCAGGCAGGGTATATAGGGGAAGATGACCTGAAAAAACAAGCACATCAGATATAAGGGAAGAAAAATTCTTTCCACAAAAATCTAAATATTGTGACTGGGATTCCAAGGTATAGATATCCATCAGTGGCTTTGCATGTTTTAATAAATCTTCAGCCTTTGTGTGATAGTAGACTAAATCAC
This sequence comes from Acetatifactor sp., assembly GCA_045616525.1. Lineage (GTDB taxonomy): Bacteria > Bacillota > Clostridia > Lachnospirales > Lachnospiraceae > Acetatifactor. The sequence continues at coordinate 861 of JAZLGY010000007.1, forward strand.
TTTTGGCATTAGACAGATAGTAGCGTCCGTTATTATGGGCACCATCTATGCATTCTCCAAAAAGAACTGCACTTCCGGAACAGTAGTTAAGCTGGTGGAATATATGATTTTCGTACCCTTCCAAATGATAAGGGGTAACCTGACCTGTCATATAAATGGGAATCCAGGCTTCCAGACCCAGCAAAATTTCTTCGAAGGGACGGTCCAGATCGTGAATAATATTAATATGAAGCCCCTTCTTGATGGCAGCAGCTATGCCAAACATCCATTTCTTGTTAAAGTCCATATCTTCAGCCATGTCAACCATGGGCATGTCTCCATACATAAAGATCGGTTCTTTTGATTTGGAAAGAACAGTAGTTTTAAAGAAATCCAACTCCGCTTTTCTCATCTCCGCAATGCCGTAATAATAATGGGAAGTGGGAAACTGCAGTGGGAGTGTTGGAATCTTAATATCATCGAAGTGAATAACCTTTATAAATTCCTCAAGATTAAAATCATCCATTTTGACCAAGAAGTCCGATACATTCGGAAAATCGTTGGATGCCTTTGTGTTATGCAACAGATATTCCTGAATCTTTTCTTTATATAGCTTATCGGAATTTAAAGTATCACAGTCACATTGAAGCAGAAGTGAAGCTTTTTTTAGATAAACATCCTCTTGGTATTTATCAGAAATATAAGAAGCAATCAAATTGCAGAATGCAACAAGGTCGGAAGGACGACGTTCGCCCGAACGGATACGGTAAAGGAAGGATGCATCAAAGTTGATACCAACAGCCAAATCCTTGATTTTAATACCATAAAAGTCAATAAGTGTATTGAAATTATTGGTGAAAAATTGATTTTGTTCCTCTTTTTGAACCAGAACTTCATTCAGAGCGGCGAGAATGTTTCCTGTAGTATAATCCTCATTTAGAATCTCCGTTTTCTGGGCAAGAGATGCCAACCCATCTGCAAGGGCAGTGAGCTGAGGAGAGTTGACATAGGGGGTACGCTCTCCGGATAAATATCTGCTGATGACAGACAATGAAAGGCCGGAAGCCGTAGCCAAATCACTCTGCGAACAAGATAAATTTTTAAAGTAATCGTTAAGTAGTTCCTGAAAATTCATAAATAATCCCCAAATTTAATCGTATATTATTTAAAACTCCATGATACTGAAGTGCGGATGTGATTGAAGCATAAATAGCTATCAACACCTTCATAAATTATAGCATAAGTTTGATTTTATCGGATTGTTTGTCAGAAATGGCAAATGCCAAATTTGGAAACAAATTGAAAGTAAAGTTTGCAAAATAGTATACTACTATTATCATAGTGCGAAAATTGTAGATGAATTTTACATAAAGGAGGAAAGGATTCATGAGAAAATTCATGAGAAAGCTGGCCATATTGATGTGTGCCATATTGATTGTGAATACCCTGCCGGGAAACTTTACTTTGAAGGTCATGGCAGAGGGGGAAGGTACAACGGATTGTACTGTAAATTTTTCTGTTAGTGTAGAGGGACAGGCAGCAAATAATTATAACCTGAGTATTACACAGATGGAGAGCGAAACGTCACCTATTCCGGGAGGAGGAGGAAGCTCCATTAGTGTTAGTTCTGCTAATAATTATTCTGCGAACCAAACTATTCAGACTAGTTCGGTAACAAAGTTTATTCGTTATCAGGTTCAGACAGCAGGTCAAACAGCTACCGGTGCTTCTGTAGGTGGACAGACACTAACACCGGAACAATTGGCTGCATTAACTGGAAATGATGGTTTGGTGTTGTCATATTCTGAGGGTATCAGTTCAATTGCAGTTACTGTGAATATCCAGGGTGGAAGTAGTCAGAATCCGTCTCAAAACGAAACCCAGGCGGGAGATGTAGACATTAATATTAACAATAACAATGGTATTGTTTCCTATAAGATTGGTGATGGAAGCTGGACTGTGATTCAAGGGACTCATTTTACATTGAGAGCAGGAACTGAATTAAGTGGTATTGCAGATGGAACCCTGATTTATTTAAAGGCAGATCCCAATGAAGATCAAACGTTGGATACCCATGAGGGACAAAACAGAAACAGATATGATAATACAGAAAATCCAATCAATACAGATGCTTTGTTGGCTGGAAATTATAGCTTTGAATACTATGCTGCTAAATCATATCAAGTACAGATTAAATTTGAGGGTGGAGATAATTCAAATGGCGGACAGCAGAATCCACCACAGAATCCGGAAACAATTGCTGTTACAATCAATGATCCCAATCATGTAGCAGATGAACAGTCCGGATTTACATTGGATGGACGCGGCATCAACAACGGCTCTGTAACTGTTGAACAGTGTAGCGTTGAAAACCCAAAACATCGCCTAGAATTTGATGTTGCATTTGGAAAGGCATTAAGCAAGATTATAGTTAACGGAACAGAAACAGAATGTAATAATGCAGAGGGACGTTTCTCTATAGATTTACCAGATGCTACAGCCTATACGATTTCATTAGTAGAAGGTGAAAGCCAGAATGTAACCATTGCCTGGGCCTACGACAAAACAGATGCAGAGACTTATTTTGGTGGTGCAGATGCATGGGTAGAGCACGGAAGAGTGGAGCTTGTGGAGGTAAAGCGTGGAGAGGATGTTATTTTTACAGAAGCGAATCCCCCACAGCATGATCCTAACAATCCTTTTCCACAGATTTCAATCGATGAAAGAGGTGGATATGTTCCCATTAAAAAGGGAGATGCAGTTACCCTACGTTTGATTCCCGATTATGGATATCAGTTAAAGAGTGCAACAATTAATGGACAGCAGTTTGCTGCAGATAATAACAAGGTTAGTACCTTTAAGTTAGGCAATATTCAAGGAAACCTTCATTTTAGTGCAGCTTTTGAGAAAACTGAGGATATCAAGGAGATTTCCCCCGGAGTCAATATTGAAAACCTTAACATTGAAAACGGACAGAATGCAGCTGCGTCTGGTAACTTAAAACTGACTGTAAGTAATGCAGATGGTTATGATGTAGATGTTACCTCTTTTGTCAACGGAGAAGGGGTAGAGAAGGTCACTTCCCTTGATTTTGATATGAAAAATATTGTAAGCAAGGGTACTCCTGGTGCAAATTGGGAGATGGATGTTAAGAAGTTTGATAATCCGGTAGACATAAATTTCAATATTGATTTTGCACTTCTCAAGGAGGGCGAGGAATTTGCAGTTGTCAGAGATCATAACGAACAGCTGGAAGAAATTAATACTATTAATGATTTCCAAAATGGAATTCTTGCATTCCAAACAGACCGTTTCTCAACCTATACAATTGTAAGAAAACAGGCTGCAGGTCCGGAAGCAGGTGAAGTTTTTGTTACTTTTGATGTAGATGCAGAAAAAATGGAAGTTAGCGAAAAAGCAGATTTTTCAGGCCTGAAATGGGCATGTGCCGGAGACATGACGATTGCTTATTTTGCAGTAGCAGATCAGGAAGGAAAAATGCTTCCATTAAATCTCTTCAAAAATGATTTTGAGTTGAAAGAAAATGTGAAGATTCAGTACGCACAGGATGAGAACTCTCCAAAGAGAGCTGCAGAATATTCTATTGCGTTCGGAATATTTGATGAACTTGGGGATGCTGATTTACGTATCCGCCCCGCAGGAGATGGCTTCTGTGAGGTATCCTTCTGTAGAAATGGTATTTATGAATTTGATATTGATGGTAAGGTAATAACGGTAAACACTTTTGAACCATTATTGGTTCTTCAGCATGATCAGCAGCCAAATTACTGCTTCAATGTATATCAGTATGAAAAGGGAGATACTTTTACCGTGATTCCCAAGCAGGAGGTAGAGCAATATTCCATTATCATCTGCCCAAGATTTGGTTTTGGTGTGGATGGTAATAGAGAGCATTATTATTTCACTGCCAGCCAGAACGGAGCGGATGTTACAGACAGATTAATCTATGCTTATGAGCCGGATATGGAAGGCTATGCTTGGGGTGCTAATTATAAGTTTGGTAATGAAGCAGTTACCTTAAAGGTGGCTGATTTTGCAACCGGAAATGCAGAAGTATATTTGAAGGTAAAAACTCATGATGATGAGTATGTTACAAAATATGATTTGAAGTATGTCCTTACAGGTGTCAGAGATGATGAAAGCAAAAAGACACATATCAACAAGAAGGATGAAGAACCACAGGCCTTCCAGTGCTTTATTATTACCAAGGAAGAATATGAAGAAAATTGTGTAGATTACTTTATTGATTGGCCTTTGTATATTACCTATGGTGCTACCGTACAGGAAGCCATGGATGTTATGCTGGACAAGATGGAAAAGGGACAGGTTCCAAGTTCTGAATATTTATTGATTCGTTCTAAGGTAGCAGTAAACAATAAAGAAGAGGTTTCACTTTCCATGCAGCCACAGTATATTTCAACTCCTGATAATATTAAGGGTGTTGTAATTACCTGTCAGGAAATGGATTATGTATGTTTGATTAGCAATAATACTGCAATCAATGGTGGTAAGGATTTTGAAGAATGGGTAGGACATGCAGCACCGCTTAATAATCCTGAAAGCAAAGAAAAGTATTTTGCCAGAGTACCAGGTGGTTTTGTAGAGTTAATTGGAAGTTTCGAACAGAGTGAGTTTGCAGTCAAGGACGGTAATATACTTACGCTTACCAATGAGAATGGTATGGAAATCCTTTATGTGGATGGTGTTGCTTATGAGAAACCTGAAAACTATGTTATTGAGTATCAGATTCCGGAGCTGCATGTAGATGCAACTACTGAGATTCACTTGGTAGGAAGCTTTATGGAGAATGATAATGATCAGCCTAGTATCTTTTTAAATATTCCGGAAGGTTCTAAGCTTAGATCCATTATTAATGGTGATGTTTATACCTCTGCAAATCTTGGAAAAACAATAACCAAGGATTCAGTATTCCATAGCTGGTATTCAGGAGATGTTCATAACAAATACACTGTAAAGGTAGATAAACTGGAAGCAAAAACTACTTTTGAAGCAGGAGAAAAAAGTGAGGTTACTTCAGTTACATCAGAGGTAAATGTAGATTCATTGTTTGAACAGTTAACCGGCGCAAACAGTACTTTGACACCGGAGGAAAAAGCTTTGGTAGCGGCAGGAAAGAATATTACAGTTACATTGGATGTGCAGGCTGTAAATGATACTTCCTCACAGAAACTCAAAGATGCGATTAAGGAGAATTATGATACAGAAAATCTTCAGTATTTGGATATTGATTTGTTGTATCATGTTGGATTTGATGACGCACCGGATAAAAACATTGCAGAAACCGGTGAGAAAGTAAAGATTAGTATTGGCTTAAAGAAAGAATTCTTGGAAAAGGATGCAGAATATGTAATCTTACGTGAACATAACGGTGTGGTAGAAGAATTACCAATTACCATAGACGAAAATTGTATAGGAACATTTTCATCCAATAAGTTTTCTTCTTATGCTTTAGTAAAAAAGGTTGCAGATGCAACACCTACACCAAATGGAGAAAATAAAAATCCCGATAATAATGATCAGAACAATTCTGAGAATAATCAGGTTGTGAAGAATGATGATAGTTCTTCAAATGCAACTGTAGTATCGCCTCGTACCGGTGATATTGGTTTTGATCTTGTTTGGTTATTGTTCGTAGTTACAAGTATTTGTATGCTTGTTTTAGTAATATATAAGTTCAAAGAATTCTCCAAGAAAAAATCGTTATAATATCACATGACAGCCATGGGGACGTTTCTTCTGACAGCCATGGGGACGTTTCTTCTGGCCCGCATTTTGGGCCAGAAGATACGTCCCCGTGGCTTTTTTTGTATACTTTAAAGCCTCCCTGCACATCCTAAATAAAAAACGGAGGTGCATCAATGCTTTATTTGGAAATCGAAAAGGTACACGGAAGGGAAATCTTAGATTCCAGAGGAAATCCTACGGTGGAAGCGGAGGTAACCTTGGTGGATGGAACGGTGGCAAGAGCGGCAGTACCAAGTGGAGCCTCTACAGGAAAATATGAAAAATTGGAATTACGGGATGGAGATCAAAGGCGGTATGATGGAAAAGGAGTAACAAAGGCAGTCGAGAATATAAATACCATAATAAATGATTGCCTGGTGGGGATGGATGCATCCGATATTTATGCTATCGACCGGGCAATGATTCAGGCAGATCATACCAAGGATAAGTCAAAGCTTGGAGCCAATGCTATTCTGGCTGTATCCATTGCGTGTGCGAAAGTGGCGGCGAAGGCGCTTGGTATTCCGCTGTATCGATTCCTGGGTGGGGTATCCGGAAACAGACTTCCGGTACCTATGATGAATATTTTAAATGGAGGTGCACATGCATCCAATACGGTAGATACGCAGGAATTTATGATTATGCCTGTTGGAGCTGCCTCTTTTAAGGAAGCCCTTAGGTGGTGTGCGGAGGTTTATCATGCGCTTTTTGCTATTCTTAAGGAAAAGAAGCTTGTAACCTCGGTAGGAGATGAAGGCGGGTTTGCACCGAACTTTTCCGGTGATGAGGAGACCATTGAAACCATCCTGCAGGCGATTCGCAGGGCAGGCTATGAGCCGGGCAAGGATTTTAAAATTGCAATGGATGCGGCCAGTTCAGAATGGAAGAGCAAAAAGGGGAAAGGATATTATAAGCTTCCTAAGTCAGGGGAGGAATACACCTCCGATGAACTTATCGAGCATTGGGCAAGCCTTGTAGAAAAATATCCGATTGTGTCCATTGAGGATGCACTGGATGAAGAGGATTGGGAAGGCTGGCAGAGGCTTACGAAGAGACTGGGAGACAAGGTTCAGCTTGTGGGAGATGACCTTTTTGTAACCAATACAGAGAGACTTTCCAAGGGAATTTCTTTAGGAGCAGGTAATTCTATTCTGATTAAACTAAATCAGATTGGTTCGGTATCGGAAACCCTAGAAGCAATAAAAATGGCGCATAGTGCAGGCTACACGGCAATCGTTTCGCATCGTTCCGGTGAGACAGAGGATACTACGATTGCTGACCTGACTGTGGCATTAAATACCTGCCAGATTAAGACAGGAGCTCCATGCAGATCGGAAAGAGTTGCCAAATACAATCAGCTTCTACGTATGGAAGAAGCATTGGGGGAAAGTGCGGTTTATCCGGGAATGAAGGCAATTAACCTTCGCATATTTAAAGAGGACTTTCTTTGTTAAAAAAAATATAGTATAATGCAAATGCTGATGTTTCGGATTTTGAGACATTAGAGGAGGAAATGATGGAAGAACAACAGAAGAACACAATTGAAAACAATAGTAGTAAAGAATTCATGGAGACAACGTCACAGACGCCAAACCAGGAAATGACCGGAAAAAACATGGCTGCGATAGCTTTCTTTTTATCACTGGCTCCGGTTATTATGGCATTTGCTTCACCTGTAGGAGTATTTGAATTTATTATTCGATATGCGATTGTTCTCGGTGTAATAGGAATTGTGACTTTTTTCTTTAAGAAAAAGCTTGGAATCGCAATTTTACTCGGAGTAGCCCTTGGTATTCTTTTGGGTGCTACCACCATCCATCTTTTGGACAGCTTTGATTATGACAGTTTTCTTAGGGAGCTTAAAGATTGATAAAGAAAATAAACGTTAAAAAATGGGCCATTATTTTGGCCCTTTCGTTCGTTATACTGGCTTTTTGTTATTATGAAAATCATCACTTGGTAAATACAACATACATATACGAAAGCGAAAAGGTTCCGCAGGAATTTCAGAACTTTTGCATCGTACAGATTTCAGACCTGCATAACGCTGTATTTGGTAATAATAACAAAAAGTTGGTTGAAAAAATAAAGAAGAGCCAGCCGGATATTATTGTAATTACAGGTGACATTGTGGATTCCAATCATTTAAATATGCAGGTGTCCCTTGATTTTGTTAAGGATTTAAAGGAAATATGTCCGATTTACTATGTGACCGGAAATCATGAGTATTGGTTAGAGGAAGAAAAGCAGAAGGCATTATGGGAAGGCCTTCGGGATGCAGGCGTTATGATACTGAATAATCAGTGTGAGAAAATCACCATCGGAGAGAAAAGCATCTCCTTGATTGGTTTGGATGATAACTCCCTGTTTGACAATACTTTGCCGGATTTATTATCTGAAAACGGAGAGGGACTGAGTGTAGTACTTGCTCACGAGCCGCAGTACATAGAGTATTACAGCCGTGCAGGAGCAGACCTGGTTCTTTCGGGCCATGCCCATGGTGGGCAGTTTATCTTACCGATATTGGGACCTGTTGTTGCTCCGGACCAGGGATTTTTACCAAAGTATGTAAAGGGCAGCTTTACAGAAGGTAAGACAACCATGATTGTCAGTCGTGGTCTTGGAAACAGTATTATTCCGGTTCGATTGAACAATGATCCGGAAATTGTAACAGTGATTTTGAAACAGAAATAGGAGGAAAGCTTCTAGTGGGCTTACAATTATTTTGGTCTTTTTTTAAGATAGGAGCTTTTACCTTTGGCGGCGGTTATGCCATGATTCCTATGATTCAAAAGGAAGTCGTGGATCATAAGAAGTGGTTACAGGAAAAGGATATTATGGATGTTGTTGCCATAGCAGAAACAACGCCGGGGCCCATTGCCATCAATGCAGCAACCTTTGTGGGATACAAGGTGGATGGAATAAAGGGTGCCATTCTTTCAACCTTAGGTGTGGTACTTCCTTCTTTTTTTATTATCCTTTTGATTGCTATGTTCTTTCAGAAGTTTATGGTATATGAAGTGGTCCAAAGGATCTTTATGGGAGTTCGTGTTGCTGTGCTGGCACTTATGACCAAGGCTTTTGTAGCTATGTTTAAGCAGTGCCCGAGGAATGTAATATCCTATGGAGCAGCCATTGTCTCCTTTGTAGCAGTTTTATTTTTTAAGGTAAATGTTATTGTGATGATTATAATAGCAGCCATTGCCGGTATGATTTATCGATGCCTTAGAAAGGTGGAAAGCAGATGATTTATTTAACACTTTTTCTTACCTTTTTACAGATCGGTGCATTTACCTTTGGTGGCGGTTATGCTATGATTCCTATTATTCAGCAGGAGGTGCTGAAGCACGGGTGGATGACACAGGGAGAGATTCTTGACTTTATAGCAATCAGCGAGAGCACCCCCGGTCCCCTTGCGGTAAATATGTCGACTTATATCGGCTATCAGACCGCAGGCTTTTTCGGAGCAGTATGTGCTACCTTTGGTGTAGTATTACCATCCTTTATCGTAATCCTTTTGGTTGCACGAGTTCTGGATCAGTTTTCCAAAAGTAAAATCGTACAGGGTGCCATGCTTGGCCTAAAAGGTGTGGTAGTTGGCCTAATTGGTTCGGCAGTTATATCTACTGCACAAACCGTTTTTAAATCAGAATACGGAATCATTTCAAAAGAGATGATTTTCAGCATATTATTATTTATTGCATGTTTCTATGCCTTGATGAAGAAGGTCAGTCCCATCAAGGTCATTATTGCAGCCGGGGGCGCAGCCATGGGGACGTTTCTTTTGGCCCTGTTTTAGGCCAGTGGGACAATCCTTAAAATAGATGAAAGGAAATAATTATGAGTTTAAGAGAAGATGCATATAAGGCAACAAAAGAGTTGATCGAGCTTGCAGGAATGGAAGAGGGAGAAATGCTTGTGGTTGGCTGTTCCACCAGTGAGGTTTCCGGTGAAAAGATTGGTTCTGCATCCAAGCCGGAGCTTGCGGATGATGTTTTCAACGGAATCTGGGATGCCTGCAAGGAGAAAAAGGTTTATCTTGCTGCACAGTGCTGCGAACATTTGAACAGAGCCTTAATCATCGAAAAGGCAGCAGCAAAGGAGCGCGGCTATGAAATCGTATCTGTAGTTCCATGGCCCAAGGCAGGAGGTTCTTTTGCTACCATGGCATACAAATATTTTTCTAATCCTGTGGCAGTTGAGCATATTAAGGCAGAGGCCGGTATGGATATCGGAGATACATTAATCGGCATGCATCTTAAGGATGTGGCTGTTCCTGTGCGACTTTCTGTAAATACCATTGGGAATGCGCACTTAGTATGCGCAAGAACTCGTCCCAAATATATTGGCGGAGAGAGAGCACACTATGAATAAATGGTTCACTTATAGCGTGTTGTTTATTTACCATGCTTTTGGTGGCATGCGACAAGGATGACACCTATAAACTGGCAAAAAATATGAATAATTATAAGTTAAACAGCACCGGCTATCAGGAAACATTACAGATGGCCCAGAAGGGGAATTATGATCCCAACTGCAAGGATTGCTTTAAGGGAAATGATTCATCGAATATTTCTCTGTTTGCATTCGCTTGCAACGTGGATATGGATTTTGCCAAGGCTGTTTACGAAAATGGAGCAAATTAAAAAAAACTAGTCTTCTATAATTGATACTGTTCCGCGGCGACCGTCAACCAAGACACGGTCGCCGTTTTTTAATATCGTAGTTGCATTGCCGCAACCAACAACGGCAGGAATACCAAACTCCCTGGCTACAATAGCGGCATGGGAGAGTGGCGCGCCGATGTCGGTAACGATGGCACTGGCCTTGGGAAAAAGTACCGTCCAGCCAATGTTGGTTGCTGTGGTGACAAGAATTTCACCATCCTTAAATTCATTCATATGTTCCAAATCGGGTATGATTCTTACGATTCCCTCTACTTGACCGGCGGCACCGGGGAAGCCTTTTACAGTGCTTGGAAGTGTAAGAGACAATTCTTCCGCAGAGTAAAAATCATTTCTACGATGCACATCCCCCATCCATTCTTCCGGTAAAAATCGACCTACAATCAGTCCGGGAAAAGCGGGATAAGTAAAGTTTTTCTCATAGGTTTCCTTACGTTTCTTTATTGTTTCAAATGGAATTTCCATGCCACGAAGAAGCTCCATAAGTTCTTCCATAGATAACATAAATACGTCCTGACCGATTCCATTCAGCTGACCTGCGCGGAGCGCAAATTCGCGTAAAACGGCCAAAATCCAAACCCCCTTGCTGCGAATGTCCTCACGGAAAGCATTGGCATGTGCAAAGTTTTTTGTAAGCTTTTTTATCCATTTTTCACGTCTGGGATACAGGGATATAAATTCTGCCATTGCTTTTTCATATTCTTCTTCCTGTTTCTTTCGCATGTCAGAAAGCTTTACACCACTATTTTTGTGTTCCTCTATCAGTCTGTCCGGAAAAGTGGGATCCTCGTAGGGAAGAGGCTCAGCCAGTTCCATTTCACCTACGCAGCGATGACCGCAAATATGAATATATTCTTCCCGGGTGATTATCCCGTCAATTAGTTCTTCCAATAATAAAAGCGGCTTCATACTTTCAAGAATGCCCACACATCCGCTTAATAGTCTGTTTGCCATTTCTTCTCCGGCAACCTTGGTTATTTTTTCCTTGGTAGTAAAAAGAGGAATCATGGCCGTGCCACAGGCAGTGGCAATAGAAGCAAACCCGTCCTTCACAGATGGAATACAGTCCTCGTCCCAATAGTGTAAGAGGGAAGCATTGTCCGGTAAGGAACGAATATGGTTTATTTTTTCCCTGGCAATATCCGCAAGGTTTTTGACCATTTCCTTTTTCTCTTTGCGGGAAAGCTTGGAAGAAGTATATTTTCTAAGTCCCCATATTTGAGATAAAAAGTGCTTGCGATTAAAAGGCATAACAGGAATTGTTACCCCTTCCGGAAGATTGCCTACAAGCTCCTTTACCTTAGCGTAAGCAGATTCTCTGGATAATCCAAAGCTTATAAGCATGGAGCAAATGACACTGACATTCATATAGGTCTGACCATAAATATGATCCAGTGCACCATTCAGACCCAGCATGTTTGAGATGGAAGAGAGCACATCTGCAGTCATGGGAGAAACAGGGCGCATGAAAATCTCACCAACATTGGTCTTGGTTAAAAGATAATCACCTGAAAGGCTTGCATTGATGGTATAGGTTTCATCATTTCCCCTATGGAGAGTGGTGATAGGGCGTGCCTGTAATATGTATAGTTTTCCTTTGGAAACTGCCCATTCTATGTCCATAGGACAGCCATAGGAATTACGAATGGTCATACAATAGGAATATAATTTCTTAGCATATTTTTGAAAATCAGCCGGTCCATTGTAATCGTATTTTATGGCATTGAGCTTAAATTCCTCGGCGTTGGAAGAACCGGAAACCAAAAGTTCCCCCTCGCCGCGAACAAGGTTACCTACCATATGCTCACTGCTTCCGGTGATTACATCAGAGGTAAAAATTACACCGGCAAAATCAGGCTTTACGAAGGTTTGGATGACTACACCGATGCCGGTCTTTAGTGTCTTCATATTTTGAGTATATTCGTCCACGCGGGATGTGTTTGCAGAGGAAATGACTTCGATTACAGCATCAAGGATTTTCTCTGCAGGGACATCTGTAAGCGTTTCATACTGACCGGCAAAGGAAGCATCTTCCCCGTCCTCGTTAAGTGCAGAAGAGCGTACCGCATAGGTGGTTTTGGAAGAAAGCTTATATTGAAGCGTCTTGAGTTCTTCCAAAGCATCTTGATTTATTAGCGTGCTTCCCTCTGCCTGTGAATTGGAAAAAGCTTCTGCCAAAACACAATAGCCTTCCGGGACCGGTAATTTTAAAGCAGTTAATCTGGCAAGAGAAGCACCCTTGCCACCCATGGAAAGGGTAAAATCGTTGATTTCTTTAAATGCATAAATGTATTTCATACTGTATTTCCCTTTCCTAGGCTAATAGTAAATCTACACGCATGTTAATGTAGTGGTGTAATTGCGCTTCATCATATAAATCAATGTCCCAGTCTCTTTTTAAATCCTCACTACGGAATATAATCAGCTGAAGCATACTGGAAAGTTCATAGGCAATGAGACGACATTCCTTGTCCGTTTTACGACCACCATAGTGATCTACCACATAAGGAAAACTAAAGGCATCAATACTTAAGTCTCGATGGAAGAGAACAAAGCCTGTAATGGCTTTGGTAAACTGAATGTCATTTAAAAAGAAGCTTGCCACAAGATAATGTAGTTCCTTTAATTTGTCCTTAGAGGAAAAATCCGGATTGGTAACAATGGAGAGGATTCTTTCATCCTGTGCAAATACCTCATACTTTCGCTGAAATACATGAAAGATTAAATTTTCTCTGGAGCCGAAGCAGTAGTTAATCATAGAGAGTCTGATATCTGCTTTGGCAGCAATCGCACGTGAAGTGACCTTCAGTGGATCCCTTGCTTCGTTCATTAGAAGTTCAGTAGCATTTAATAATTTTTCTTTTGTAGCATCCAGTTTTTCTTCCTTTTTCATAGGTATCCTCCATTATTGAACGTGTTCAATAATAGTAATAGCATGAAAATAAAAAGGAGTCAAGGGGACCATGATAGGGGTTATTGCAAAATACTTGCAGGAATGATATGATGAAAACCTACTAAAACAATAGGAGATAAAATAAGGTTAGGTATAAATGTCAATGGTTGATATAGCTTATGAAGAGATTATTGCATGGGAAGAAGGCTCCTATGTATGGATAGATTTAAGAGATGAGGGCTCCATCTCCTATGGTGGAATTCCGGGACATGTGTGGATTCCTATTGAGAAGCTTGAGGCGGGCAATAGAGACTTTCCCAAGGACAAAAAGCTTGTGCTTTATTGTATGCGTGGTGTGATTAGTTTGGATGCTGCCAAGGCGCTGAGGGAAGAAGGGTATGATGCCTATTCCCTGCAGGGAGGATATTATAAATATCTTGCCTACAGAATGCAGGCGGATATTCAAAATGAACAGGAAAAAGCAGCTCAGATAGAACTAAGCATTCGCAAGAAATTTCATAAGGAATTGTTCTCCAGATTTGCCAAGGCCATTAACGAATATGAGCTTGTAAAGGAGCATGATCATATTGCAGTTTGTATTTCCGGCGGAAAAGATTCTATGCTGATGGCAAAGCTTTTTCAGGAATTAAAGAAGCACAATAAGTTTGATTTTGAATTGACTTTCCTTGTAATGGATCCTGGTTACAGTAGGGAAAACAGAGACTTGATTGAACAAAATGCAAGACTTATGAATATTCCGATTACCATATTTGAATCAGATATTTTTGATACTGTCGATAATATTGAAAAGTCACCCTGCTATCTGTGCGCAAGAATGAGAAGAGGATATTTATACAGCAGAGCCAAGGAACTTGGATGCAACAAGATTGCTTTGGGACACCACTATGATGACGTGATAGAAACTATTTTGATGGGTATGTTGTATGGTGCACAGATGCAGACCATGATGCCTAAGCTTCACAGTACCAATTTTGAAGGAATGGAACTAATCAGACCGCTTTATCTGATCCGCGAGGAGGATATCAAGCATTGGCGTGATTACAATGATTTGCACTTTTTACAGTGTGCCTGTCATTTTACAGATACCTGTTCCAGCTGCCGTGATGACGGTACCAGCAATTCAAAGCGTTTGGAAGTCAAGAAGCTGATTGCAGAATTAAAGAAGACCAATCCGTTTGTGGAAGCCAACATTTTCCGCAGTGTTGAGAATGTCAACTTAAGCACGGTAATTGCGTATAAACAAAACGGAGTGAGACATCATTTTCTGGAAAATTATGACATGGTAGAAGAGTAAAC
>JAZLGY010000008.1:0-8929 GCA_045616525.1 Acetatifactor sp.
ATTTTGAAAAGCGTCTTGGGATTAGTTAACTGACCTAATCCTAGGGCGCTTTTCTTATGCAAAAAAAATGGAGGAAAATGAAATGGATATTAGAAAGTACATCACAAAGAAAAATGTAATTATTGGAGCAGTAGCAGGTACTGCAGTTATTGGTGGAATCGTAGCGCTTATTGTTAGACACCATAAGAAAAAGGAGATTGATGAGTTCCTTCGTGAGGAGGAAGACTTTGATCTTGATTATTTCGGAGATGAGTTCTGGGATGAGGATCTTGATGATGATGAGGTAGAAGATGTTGCATCTACTCAGTTAGCAGAGCGTGTGGCACAGTATCATGATGCTGCAGAGAAGCTTCTTAAGGAACTTGAAAATGGCACTTATGGGAAATAATTTCGGGAGGTAGCGTATGAATTTAGTGATTGCTGAAAAGCCATCAGTTGCTCAGTCTATTGCCAAAGTCATAGGTGCTACTACCAAGCATGATGGGTACCTGGAGGGTTCCGGGTACCTTGTCAGCTGGTGCGTAGGTCACTTACGGAGTTAATCCAAGAAGATCATTTTCTGTGAATTTAAGGCATCCATGGGTGAGAAGTATGTTGATTATTTCTCTTTCGTTTGGACCTTCACACATAATCAGGAGTTTTTCCATAGTTTCAACTCCTTCTTAAGCTGCATAAGTTCATCGTAATTAACGGCAGTCTGAAATACATTGTTGTAGAACTGTTTGCTCTTTAGCAATTCAGGTCTTATATTAAAGC
This sequence comes from Acetatifactor sp., assembly GCA_045616525.1. Classification (GTDB taxonomy): domain Bacteria; phylum Bacillota; class Clostridia; order Lachnospirales; family Lachnospiraceae; genus Acetatifactor. Next base: position 757 of record JAZLGY010000008.1, read on the forward strand.
CGTCATACATATTGGTCAGATATACTTTATCATCGGACTTGGCAATGTATATGTTATCCTGTCTGTTGAAAAGGTCCAAAAGCTCGCAGTAATGTGTTGTGAATATAAGAGTAGCATTGCTTCTGTTGACTGTTTTGTCTTTGTATAAGCTGATCATATTTTCGACAAGTGTTTTGTGGAAGTGATTTTCTATCTCATCTACAATTAAATCAAAACCTTGCTGTAATGAAGCAATCATCAACATATAAAGCAACATACCTTTTGTGGTTCCACTTGAGAGCATACAGATAAGTTCTTTATCGGAAACAGTTTTTACTTCTCCACGGAAAGAAAGACGGAAGTTGTGGTCATCTTGCATTTGAAGATCACTTATGTTCTCGTCGAAAATAGATATTACTTTGGTTAGCATCTGAGGACTGATGTGATAATCCTTCATGGTAGCGAAGATTAAACGATAGGTGTCTATACCATTTCCGTAACTGTCAAAGTAGATTGCTCTTGTTTCTTTTTTCTTTAATATAAAGAAAAGAATGGAAGTATCCTCAGGGAGTTCTCCGGTAATCTTTACATCCGTGAAACCGGAGTCATCATAGATTTCTTTCAGTTTGCTCTTATAGTATTTCTTTTTCTTTAGGGCCTGCTTTGTAAATATCGCATTTGAGGCAATGCTATCACCATTTTTTAGTGTGGTAGTGTATCTGTAGATAAATCCCTCATGGTAGAAATCTATCAGTAACTCAATGTTATCGAAACTGTAAGCTTTGTCTTCTAATCTGAAATCTCCAAGAATAGAGTAGCAGGCATCGAGAAGATCAACAGCGGTTGTCTTACCGGAAGCATTCTTACCTACAAAAGCCAGGGTGTTGTATACATGGAGATCATCGGTAATCTCCTGGAGTTCATATTCTTTATCCTCTGAAGTTTTCTTTGACTTCGAAATAAAATCAATTTCGAAGGAGTCTTTGCAATTCTTAAAGTTATTGGCAATTACATGTAATAATTTCATGGCACAATTCCTCCTGTGAGCATATTATAGCATACTGTGGAGTTTAGAACAAGAAAAATGTTCTAAATCTCATAATAATAGACAAAGTAGCATATCTATGAGAATTGAAAAAATGTTAGTATTATAAGTCTTATACATATATTGGGAAATTATGCATATCATCTCACATACTGTTCATGTCATTGAAAGAAGTTAATTATTCTGTTTTAATCAAGTCCAATCCCATTGTACAAAACTCACCAATTCCCACAAAAAGTCCAAGATTTGAATAACGAACAAGTCCGTGAGATTCCGTAGAATATCTTTTGTAAGGAAGATACATGAAGAACACCGGTGATACTTCGTACCGCCTTACAGAATATGGAGGTACGGAAAAATGAGTTTTTGTGGAACAAAGTTAGTGGAGCAATATGGACAGGGAAATGCCAAAGAGCGTTTTAGATTGATCTTTAAAAATTATGAGGTTTTTATGAACACTGTGGACAGCTACGAGCGAGGGATCATTCATCTCATTATTAAGGAAAAAGAATACAATCGTCAGAACCAGCGAGGAGATCTTGGAGTCAGAGTTCAGACAAGCGGTATTTCTGATCCGACAGCGAGAAAAGCAATCGAACTTGTAACCGTTCAGGAGGCAATCAGAAAGGCGGATTTTTCAAGTGGACTTTTGAAGGATACAGATGCTGCGGAAGAGCACAGAAGAGAGATTTTAATCATCAACATGATGAGAGAGGAATTCGATGTATTTGAGTATTATCTGAAGTCGTTGCCTGATAAGGATTTTAAACTGGTATATACCTATATTCATGACCGTGTTACCTCCCTGCAGATTGCAGAAGACACAAATATGGCTCACCAGACCATTCGAAACAAGTTGTGTATTATTCAGAAAAGTTTAGAAGAAGCGGTACTTCCGTTTTTTAGTGAGAATTTATAGGAGGATAACATCATGGGATATAAGAGAAAAGAAAACGAGAATTTGGAATCCATTCTAGGAGGAACCAGAAAGAAATTTGTCAAGTACGATGAGGGAGCTGCAATGTTCTCCATGGGATATCATTCCTTCGTTGATTTGGCCAAGGAAGCCAAGGCAGTATATAAGATTAAGCGAATTGTCCTGGTCAATACTGAGATTATTGAACAGTATTTGGAGAACTTCAGAGAACCATAGACGAATCATAGATGCAGTGTAATGGCGAGGAAAATCCGATTGTTCGAAATTTAGTGTTGATAATTTGTGCGACAGTATATATAATGATAGGTGAGACGAAAGGAGAGGCATATGGCAGAACGAGGAAGACCGGCCATTGATAATCCGAGAAATACAAAGGTGGATTTCAGATTAACGCCGGATGAAAAGAAAAACTTGGAAGCCTACTGTGCTAGAAAGAATCTCACTAAATCGCAGGTGTTAAAGGAAGCTTTGGATTTATTAATGGAGCAAAGACCGTAACACATAACACTAAGTTGTTCCTCGCCCCAATATGGAGGTGAAAGAATGGCTAGTAGAAAGGATTCTCGAGGGTATGCGCTTCGTACCGGAGAGTGTCACAGAGCAGATGGAAGATACTCATTTTCTTATACAGACAGAATGGGTAAACGTCATACGATTTATGCCAAGGATCTTGTAGGACTTCGTACCAAAGAAAGAAGTATTATAAGAGATATTGAGGATGGGCTGGATCCTCAGAGGGCAGCAATCATTACAGTCAATCAGGTATATGATGAATACATTTCTCAGAAATTCGACCTGAAGCCAACAACGAAAGCACATTATATTTATACCTATGATCACTATGTCAGAGATACCTTTGGAAAGAGAAGGTTGGGACAAATTAGGTATTCGGATGTGAAGAAGTTTTATTATCATCTTTTGATGGAAGTTGGCATCAAACCGGCAACGGTGGACAATGTTCATACGCAGCTTCATCCGGCATTTCAGATGGCAGTCAGAGACGGACTTATTAGAGTTAATCCGACTGCTGATGTTATGAACGAAATCAAGAAGAGTCATATCTGGGTGAAGGAAAAAAGACATGCGCTTACCATTCCTCAGCAGAAGGCATTTATGAATTATCTTCATAACGCACCGGAGTTCGCAGGATGGAAACCGATTATCACGGTTTTGCTTGGAACAGGAATGAGAGTAGGTGAATGCACAGGTCTTCGTTGGGAGGATTTGGATTTCAAGAATAGGACGATTAGTGTGAATCATAACCTTACTTACCGCAAGGTAAAAGGAAAAGAGTCTCCACTCCACATCAATACACCGAAGACAAAATCCGGTTGGAGAACAATTCCGATGCTTCAGGAAGTGTATGATGCTTTTTTGGAAGAATATGAGATTCAGCAGATTACCGGTTTCTGCACACAGGAGATTGACGGGTATTCAGGATTTGTGTTTAATTCTTCTGTAGGAACGGTTACTTTACCTGAGGAAGTGAATAAAGCAATTCATCGTGTTGCAGATGCATATAATAAGGAAGAAACTGCTAATGCGAAGAGGGAAAAGAGAGAACCGTTGTTACTTCCGGACTTCTCAGCTCACAGTTTAAGACATACCTTCTGTACAAGGTTCTGTGAGAACGAAACGAATCTGAAGGTCATCCAGTCCATCATGGGACATAAGGATATTCAGACAACCATGGATATCTATGCGGAAGCTACAGAGGAGAAGAAAAACGAAGTAATTCAGAACATGGAAAACAAGATTTTGATTATGTAAGGGGCCTGAAATTCAGGTTCTGTGCGAGTGATTTTAAGATTGCATCTAATACCCTGAAATGGTAGAAGGTTAAAAACTGACGCAAAACTGACGCAACGAATAGGGCACAGGATGCCGTAGGATGGATTTCTCGGAAACGAAAAAATGCCGTAAGACGGAACAAAAAGGCACAGGATGCCGTAAGATGTCTGAAGTACCGACTTAATTCCCTACGATGAAATCCATCGACAAATAAATCCAGTAAAACCAAGGCCTTCCGGGTTTCCGGGAGGCTTTTTTTGACCAATTTTGACCAAAAGTTTTTTAACTTTTATTGTCACCTAAAAATCGTAAAAATTACAGTCTATTCATTTGAAACCAAGGCGCTATGATATAAGTGTAGCTACAGAAAGTGAAAATGAATATGAAAGAGATCAGAGTAGACTCAAAAGGGAATCGCTTATTTAAGGGAGAGTATGAAAGAAAAGACGGCAGGTATGAATATCGTTATACGGATCTGGAAGGTAACTCACAAAGCGTATATGAATACCGTTTGCAGCAACTTCGAATGGAAGAGGCCAGAATTATCTTTCGTGAACATACTAGAATTCTGCATGGTGTCAAAGAACTGACATTGAATGACATGATGGAACAGTGGATTGTCTCCAAAGTTGACCTAAAGGAAAGTACTTTAAACGGGTATCGCAGAACCTACGAGATTTATGTGAAAAACGGCATGGGGAAAAGAATGCTAGAGGATATCACTACAGCTGATATCAAATGTTTCTACAACAGTTTAAAGATCTCCAGAAGCCTTTCTACAGAAACTATATGCAGAATTCAAAATATAATATATCAAATCTTTCGCTATGCTATGGAGAGTGAAGTGATTGGGAAAAATCCAGCCACATGGGCAACTAAAGAGTTAAAAAGAAATCATTCAAAACATACCAGTTTAAGACCGGCTCTTACAGAAAGTCAGGCAAAAATATTGACGGATTTTATCTGGAATACAGAAGACATAAAAAGATGGTATCCGGTGATCTATGTTTTTATTCACACCGGAATGCGACTTGGTGAATTGACAGCGCTTCGTTGGTGTGATGTGGATTTGGAAAAGGGATTTGTACGGGTGAATCACAGCATATCGTATTACCAAACGAAAGGCGAAAAGGGAGCATTTCATATAACAGAGGGAACAAAAACTGTAGCCGGAAACAGAAAAATACCTATAGGAAAGGATGTAATCCGGGCATTCCGAATGGAGAAGGAATACCAGAGTCAAAACAATATAACTTGCAAGGTAGAAATTGATGGTTACACAGACTTTATATTCTTAAATCGCTTCGGGAATGTATATTCCCAAAGGGATTTAAATCGAGCATTTACCGGAATTGTTGAAAATTACAATGCTAATCCCAAAATGGATGACGAGGGAAAGGAAATTTTGTTACCACATCTTACCTGTCATTGCTTACGACATACCTTTGCGGTGATTCTGTGTGAGAGAAATGTAAATGTGAAAGTGGCACAGATGCTTTTGGGACATAAGGATATTTCTACCACCATGGACATATACACTCGTGTTTCGGAGGAGTTCATGTTTAAAGAATATGCGGCGAAAGTGATGGGGGAATGACCGGAGTGTCCATGTAATTGCATGAATCAAACGAAGTAGAAATAAAAGGTAGGGTTGACATAATACTTGATATATACTAACAGAAATAATGCGAACTAACATAAATGGTGTTAATACAAAATAAAAGTGTTAGGAATAATTCAGAAATGGTGAATATTCTTCTTCGTGCGTAAAGCTATTTATTCAAAGATCTGAACCAGATCTCCCATTTACAAAAATGATATCAAATGAAGAAAAGAGGCTTGGGCGATCATTACCTATTAATTCATTACTTATTTTGTCAGCACTTCAATCTCAGAGAAAGAAGATCGATGAGTTCTGGGATGAGGACCTTGATGATGACGATGATGAAGTGGTCACAGTGTCGCCTGAAATAGCAGAGAAAGTAGCCAAGTATCATGAGGCTGCAGAGTGTCTTCTTGAGGAACTTGAGAACGGAACTTATGGGAACTAATTAAGGTGGCGTTTTTTTGAATTGGTATGAGATGATTTTTGAAAATTAAGGTTTGCTATTTTTGACAAAAATTGGAATGCTAATATCTGTATAAATCGCTAAAATAAAGGAAAGTATAAAAATTAAGGTTTGCCATTTTGCGTCAAATCGTTTATACTTAATGAAGATTTAAGGTATCGCAAATATAAAGAATATTGTGAGGCTAAAAGGATGAATAAAGATATTAATATTGAAAAGATAGCAATAAAAAATTTTAAATCATTATACGATGTTTCGTTCGAACCTGGGAAGGTAAATGTATTTATTGGTGCAAATGGTTCGGGTAAGTCCTCTGTTTTGGAAGCGATAGGAATATTGAGTGCTGCTATGTCGGACAGAGTTAATAACAATGCTTTGCAACGAAAAGGAATAAGATTAAGTACCTCAGCTTTGTATAAGTCAAAGTTTTCATCAATAAAGATGGAGGGAGCTACAGTAGACTTTGATATCGAATGGGAAAACCAGGGATCAAAGTATAGTTATTTGACATATCTAGCAGTTCCCAAGGAAGATGATTCATGGAAATATTTTGCTGAAAATGTTATGAAAAACAATGAAAGTGTCTTTGGGCGAAGTAATCGAAGTTCAACTCCGACGAATAATAAAGTTGGGTATTATGCATTGGCAGAACAACTCGCAAGTGAAGAGTATAGAGAATTCCTTAAATATGTGGAAAATTATGGTATTTACCAGCCAGACACGCTAACACTCAGAGGAACCGTTCCTGATCCGGCACAGATTACACCTATAGGATTAAATGGAGGTCGCTTGGCTGAAGCAATGAGCGATTTAATAACCTATGTTGATGGTGATTTGATGTTTGGGTCCATGTTTATGGAGGATGTATTAGAATTATTAGACTGGGCATCCGAATTTAAGGTTGGAAAACCTAAAAAATCTATTCTAAATCCAGGAGTACCATCAACTCAGCAAATCGTGGAATTCAAGGATAAATACTTAAAAGATACAGCTGCGTTTACAGGATATGATGCCAGTGAAGGGGCATTGTATGTTTTGTTTATGCTAACACTGGCTATGCATGATAAGGCGCCTAAAATGTTTGCAATTGATAGCTTTGATCATGCATTAAATCCTAGACTTGCGAAAAAAGTGACAGAACTGTTCAGCAAAAAGATAATTGAAGAGAATAAAACTGTATTCATGACAACTCATAATCCACTTGTTTTAGATGGACTAGATTTATCAGATGATAACATTAGATTATTCACAACTGACAGAAATAAAAATGGTTTAGTTGAGATTCGTAGAGTTCAAGTATCAGAAGAGTTGATAAAAATGAATCAGCCTCTTTCAAGGCTTTGGATTAATGGATTGTTGGGAGGTGTACCAGAACTGCTATGAGTAAAGTGATTGGAATAGCAGCTGAAGGACCAACTGATTATTTAGTGTTAAAAACAGTAATTGATAAAATTACTGGTGAAGATAATAGATTTCTTTCACTTCAGCCAGAGCCAGACATGATGGGAAGATATGGTAATGGCTGGAAGGGTGTATGGAAGTGGTGCAAAGAAAATTCTTCATTAGAAAAAATAATGGATGAAATTCAGCCGAAAATTGATGTAATAATAATTCAAATGGATGGAGATGTTGTACGTAAAGAAAAAGAAGTACATTGTCAGTGTGATTCTACAGCTTGCGAAGAAAAAGGAAAAGTTTTTCCACTTTATTGTCAAAAGGCAAAAGATGGATGCAGTGCAGTGTTGCCATGTCAAGATCACTTAGATTGTATCGATGATACAATTAATCATGGTAATAAGGTATTAAGGAATGCCTTGGATATAAGTGAAGACAGTCGCATAATTATTACTATCCCTTGCGATAGCACAGATGCATGGATTGTTGCGGCTTATGATGATTATGATAACGTGGAGCAGATTATTGATCCATGGAAGAATATTATATCTAAAGCTAAGTATTATCATGATGTCAGGGTTAGAGGTGATAAAAAGAATACAGTTACATATTCTGCATTTATGCCGGAACTATCGGAAAGATGGAAGATAGTTGTAGATAAATGCAAATCCGCAAAGCTATTTGAATCAAATATTAAAAGAATTTTTGAAATGTAATTTAGTGATTGTTAAGGCGCTTGTAGAAAGTACAGGCGCGTTTTGTTTTGAAAAGAAAAGGAGAATGAGTATGAATTTAGTTTATGTAAAGCTTTACATAAGAAGGTTTATGTTTAGTAGCACGAAATGAAAAGTTTTGTTCTTTTTCTGTTGATTTCAATAGGTTCTCCTTTCTGTAACTTCACATAATCCCCCGGCATTTTAGCCGGAGGACTATGTAAGCTGCTAACATAGTTATTAT
>JAZLGY010000009.1:0-4464 GCA_045616525.1 Acetatifactor sp.
ATCTTAACGTCCATCTTGTCTCCTCCTGATATATCAATCTTGATAGCCAAAGGAAGAAATGTTCTGACAACGCCACCTTGCTTTATCTCTGTTGGAGAAACCCCATGAAACCTTGTAAATGCCTTCGTAAAGCTTTCCGGCATTTCATAGCCATACTCATAAGCCACATCGATAACCTTCACATCACTTTCTTTTAGCTCAAGTGCTGCAAGATATAATCTTCTGCCTCGTATGTACTCTGCCACTGAATAGCCTGTCATTATTTGGAAACCTTTTTGAAAATGAACCTGCGACATGTACACCTGTTCTGACACATCCTGCGCACTGATATTATCCTTAAGGTGCTTTTCAATATACTCTACTGATTTTCTTATCGCTGTAATCCACTCCATATATTTTTCCTCTCTTCTTCCTTGATACATACTAATCATACCAAGGAAAGCAAAGGGATTCCTGTCATTATCATTCCAAATTTGTCAGGTTGCATCAATTGTTATGCTACAACCCCTTCAAAAGAAAATTTCAATTCATGAAATTCTACGCTAAATATTAGCAAACCAAATTCCAATAATTATCGCAACACAAACTATTAAAATAACTGAAATAATGATTTTAGAAGTTACAGCTACTACAATTCCACTTACTGCGATTCCAATTGCCATAACTAATACAGATTTTCCAGAGGTTTTGCATATCCCTCTTTATCATTTGTATTATTAAATACCTTCCCATGCATTGATGAATAATTTCCTCGTAGGAGTGAAATGCTTACAAAAGTAATATAAATGAAGCAAACCGCATCATAATAGATAATCCAATCATGCTATCATTCCCCATTACAAATAAGATTTTATCTACAAATCCATTTGTCTAAAAAATCCATTTGTTCTTCCGTATGAAACCAATGTTCTCCATAAGCAAAACAATTAAAATAATCCTCTACGCATTGTAGTACATGTCATAGACCACATAACCGTTTCTGTCCGTGAGTGAACCCGCAGATGTTTCCATGCACATCTGGCATCGCGGTTCAGTCATGGGCCATCCGCTGACCGGATAAATCCCGTATTCTGACGATGTTTTGAAACCGACAGTGTTATAAAACAGAAAATTTCCTTCTACGATAATACCTCTATATCCCTTTTCCTTAACTTTCTCGATTCCCAGTTTTAACATGGCTTTTCCAATCCCTTGGCGTAGGAAATCCGCATGAACGGAAACCGGCGCAAGCATAACGATATCTGTGTCCTTCGCTCCGCCGTGCCCTCCTGTCGTTGTTTCTGACAAAGGAAAGCGTGAAAAAAGAAAATGCCCGACAATTTCTCCATCAAGTTCCGCAACAAAAGAAAGTTCCTGAATGTAAAATTCCGAATCTCTAATCTCCTCAATCAATGCTACAATATCCGTTCCATCCGAGTAATCCGTTCCTTCCTGAAATGATCGTAGCACCAGCGATATAATATCTTTATAGTCCTTATGTGTTTCGGGACGAATTATAAGTTTTTCAATATTCATTTATAGCCACCTAACCTTCCTTATCATTTTTGCACTTGCAATAAATCGGGCCTTCCTCTCCGATTTTGCCGGTCTTTTTAAATCCTGATTTTTCAAGAACCCTTATCGATGCCCTATTATCCTTATCCACTTCGGCAGTCACACAATTAATAGCACCTTGTTGTAAAGCCCAAGCAGTAATTGCACTTACCGCCTCTGATGCATATCCACATCCTTGAAAACTATCGGTGATTCCATAACCGATTTCAGTTGAGTATGACTCATCAATTCCCTTAAAGCACAGTTCTCCTATGTGAGTGCCATCCTTTAGTTCAATCATCCAAATAGCATACCATTCCCATTGATTCGGTTGCTCAAGACACCCATTAAGCATTTCTGTAAAAGCTTCTTTCAGAACCTCATCAGACTGTGTTGCGATAAACAACTCCATCTGTTCTTTGGAAGCCGCATACATTTTCAAACGATTTGTTTCTATCATATAGTTAGTCTCTCTATTTAAATTCATTCGGCTCGAAGACGAAATATATATCATAAAGCTTTAATCATCAGCATTTCCATTGGCTGTTCATAACCCGGTATGTCTACAATAAATCCTCCGCAATCTTTATATCCAAGTTTTCTGTAAAAGTGCTGTGCATTTTCATCCACCTGCGTAGATGTCATGATCATACCGTAGCCTTGCGATTTCATATCATTTTCCCAAAATTCCATAAGTCTTCTGCCATATCCCTTTTTTTGAGAAGGCCAATCCACAAACAGCATTGTGCAAAACGGAGTATTATCCCAAAACAAATTATATCTTAGCAAGCCTTTGGGGATTCCGTCTTCATATAAAACATACCCTTGCTTATCCCTTACTTTTTTAACAAATTCGTTTTCGGCCATATGAGCGTCAAGGCTAAACCAAAATTCTTTATCTTCAAGTGTTACATATTCTATTGAAACCATATTCCCCTCCAAGATTCTATACTACTCGCTATTACATTGGCGTTCCGACTTCAATCAGATTACCGTCAAAATCATAAAAGCGAACTACTCGTTGCCCCCAACTGTGAGTCATTAACCTATTAACATATTCTATATCGGGATACAGCCTTTCCAATTTCTGAACAAATCCTTCGATATCATTTTCCTCAAAATACAGTTCGCATGAATTACTGCGCTCAATAATATCCTTTTGAAGAAATTCTTTCCAATAGGTATCCGCCTGCAGCACAAGGCCTTCGGTAAGCATCATGTTTCCATCATTATCAAGAATCAGATTCAATCCAAATAAATCATGATAAAACTTAAGTGATTTATTGATATCTTTTACTACAATCAGTACATTTTTCAGTTTCATTTTCCTTTTTCTCCATTTACTCCCGGATTGCCTTATCGCCTGTCACCTTTTCGCCCCAGTTGCTTGCCCATGCTTCCACAAAGCAGGCAGTATAAGGGAGGTTCTTCTCTTTTCTAAGTTTCGCAAAACAAGGCAAATCTCCCCAAAGGACAGATATGATACCGACAAACAGCATAAATGGTCCCAATACCAGTGACTGAATACAATGTCCATACTCATGAACTCTGATGAGTGATGCATTGTTCTGTTCATCCGATGGCGTAAAAATAAATAATCCAAGGCTCAAGCCCCCATAATAATTCCACTTCGTATCAATACTTCCACGATACATTTGATGCGGCTTCTTCCTGTTGGCAATAAAGAATCCCAGTCCAATCAGCGTCTGCGGAAGTCCCCAGGTACATTGCAGCAGAACAAAAAGTATTTTTTTAATCATCAAACTTCTCCATGAACAAATACATTCTAAGCACTGCATTTAGTAAAATGGCGGAGAATCGTCTCCGCCATAAACCTGCGATATAAGAAATATCTTAACACATTTTACTTTATAGCTATATAAACGTCCATGCTTTCACCATCTGTCTCAAAGCAGGGAATCACGCCATCCTCATCATGTACCAATCCGTTTGTTCGCATAAAATCATTTAAGGTTCCATATGCACCTGGAATTGTAACAAAAGGATCATCAAACGGCCGGTCTATATGAATAGCAACATATTTATGTGTCTTTTGTTCCTTAACATCAAGCCCTTCCGGATTAATCTCCTTCGGTACTATCCATGCGGCAGTATAACCGTGCATGTTATAAACGTTAATCTGCTCAACAGATAGTTTAGGAAAATCCCATCCTATTACTTTAGGGGTCTCATCCCCGTTTTCTTTTGCAAACTTATACGCTCTGTCTATTGCATCACTTTCAGGCTCGGTACTGATAACTGTATATGAGACATATCGAAATCCTTCTACTTCTTCAATGCGAAGGTTCTTATACCTGTCGCCTCTTTTGTCCAAATCTTCTCTGAAAAGATTGTCTAAAGAACAGTTAAATATTTTACAAAGTTCAAGAGCTTTTTCCATTTCAGGAGTAGCTGCATCCATCTCCCACTTTGAAATCGTCTGCCGGCTTACTCCTATTTTTTCTGCCAGGCTTTCCTGTGTCATATCTCCACTAAGTTGACGCAAATACTGTAAATTTTTTCCTAAACTCATATAGTTAGTCTCCTTTAACTTCCCAACAAAATTACTTTGCTCCGCGTCGCATTAATAGATTATCATGTTACCTTTCTTTATTACACCAACCTCTGTATGCTTTTTGAACGATTTGCGCAACCGGTAGTTGCATCAAATACTCGATTTCTTTGCTTTGAATCCAAAAATCTTGTTCCAATCTTTCTATTTTTGTATATGCAGCAAGATATCTTGAATAAATATTACCATTTTATTACCACTTACTCAATTCTCTTCCGATTTGTAAGAAAAAAAGGCTCCCGAGGAAATCCTCGGAAGCCTTGATTTTACTGTATTTCTACTTAATTATTCGATAATTGTAGCAACACGGCCAGATCCAACTGTACGTCCGCCTTCTCTAATGAAAGGATTTGTAATCG
>JAZLGY010000010.1:0-2492 GCA_045616525.1 Acetatifactor sp.
GATTAGTGAGTGGAAGAAGAAAAAGACCAATCCAACGGTAGAAAAGATTATGGATATTTGCAATGTTTTGCAGATTACTCCGGAGCAGCTTCTTACCGGTAAGGGAATAGAAGATGAGGATGAGATTGCTACTGCAATGCCTGAGAGTAGATTTACACCTCAGGATATTCGCATAGTTGAAGATTATCATGGACTTAAGGAAGAACAGCAGAAGCGACTTTTAGCTTATATGGAAGCTCTAAAGAAGATTGATAGTCTTGAGGAGATGTAAACGTGAAGTCGCAATTTGCGACTTCACGAGAAAATACATTTTTTTCTGGGCAAGGAGGAGGAATATAAAGATGAAGTTTAAAAGTGTTTTATTAATGTGTGGAATCGCTCTTGTAACAGTTCTCGGAGGATGTGGCTCTACTACAGCAGGCGAGCAGAATCCTGTAGCAAATGAATCTGAGACAGAAATAGTTGATATAGAAACTTCAGATACAGAAATTTCTGATACTGAAAATATTGAGACAGGTGATGAAGATGACAAGCTGGATGAGGCTTCGGGTGATGAATTTGGTCAGTCTGACAAGGGATCGGAAGAAGATACTAGCGTAGAGTATAGCGAAGAGGCAAAGCAGGCGCTTAGAGCATACTATGAGATTCTTAGCAGTATGCCAGCTATTGAGGATGAGCATGACGAAGTAGACGATGCTGCATTTGGCTATGAAGAAAATCATGCACTGTTTGGTGATCATCTAGATGTATTCTTTGTTTATGATATTAACAAGGACGGTATCCCAGAGCTTATTGCCTCGTCGACAGTAAACTTTAGATGGGCACCTGTATATGTATATACATATGCAAATGGGCAGGCAGTGCTACTAAAAGATCCGCTGCAGCCTGATGCCCATGGCACATTCGAGCAGAATGCTTCTGCTCATGGTAGCTATCATACATTTTTCTGTGATAATAATCATATACACAGTTTTTGGCGTGGCTATATAGATGAGCAGATGGAAGAGGACTATGCCTACGAGCTAATTGGAACAGAACTTGTTCTTACAACCTGTGATACTGACCGCGAAGTAGTCTTCTTCAACTACGATACTAGGAAGCCTAATACTGAAGAGTGCATCAGTTATATGGCGCAGTAGTTGGGAAAGTAAGTGGTTCAATAATTAGATTATAGTATATGCTGACCACTTATCTTTGCAGGTAGGTGGTCTTTTTTTATCCGGATAAAGAAGAAAAATATATTGAGAGAAGGAGTGAACACTATTATGTTACAGAGTGATTTTTTTGACAACGAGACAGAGGAATTAATTGATTTAAATGTCATTTATGGAGCCGGAAAGCATATTACAGACAAATGTTTGATTATCTTTTCTAAAGAGATACATACATATTTATTGGAACATTATGATTGTGAAATTATAGGCGAAATTGGTTCATGTAATGGAAATATTACAATCTATTGTCTGGAATACAAGGGAGAAAAAATAGCTTTTTATCTGACTGGAATAGGTTCTGCTGTTGCATCCTCTATGTGTTATGAAAGCCATCATGTGATTGGAGCAACAAAGTATATCATGTTTGGTTCTTGCGGTAGCCTTGACAAAGAAGTGACGAAAGGCAAATTTATTATCCCAACTGAAAGTTATAGAGGTGAAGGAGCATCCCATTATTACGCACCATCTTCTGACTACATTACTATTAAAAATTGTGATGTGCTTGCAGAGATATTTGAAAAAATCAAAGCCCCTTTTGTTAAAGGCCGGGTATGGACAACTGATTCTATGCTTCGAGAAACAAAGGCACTCGTGGCAAAAAGAAAAGGTGAAGGGTGCATAGCAGTAGAAATGGAGCTTGCAGGTGTTCAGGCAATATGTGATTTTTACGGGTTAGAACTTTATGATTTTCTGGAAGCAGGCGATGTATTGGGAGACAGTGGGTATGAGTTTGAAGGATTGCATGATGCTAACCATAATGTTGGGAAAGCATTGATAGCTCTAGAGGCTGCAACATATTTGTAGATTAGTTATTGTTTTGTGCGGAGGAAGTGACAAATATGAATCTTATAGTACTTATAGGAAGTGGTGCGGTTGGTAAGATGACCGTGGGCCAGGAATTAATGAAAATAACGAATTATAGACTGTTTCACAATCATCATATGATTGAGCCGGTAATTGAGATATTTGGAAAGTTTGACGGAGCAGTGGTCAGTAAGCTTCGGGAAGATATCTTCGATGCTTTTATAAAAACAGATTATACCGGATTGATTTTTACATTTATGTGGGCTTTTGATATGCAATCGGATTGGGATTATATAAAGTCAGTTACAAATAAGTTTGAGGCTTCCGGTGGAAATGTATATTATGTAGAGCTTGTTGCAGACCGGGCAGTCAGAATTGAAAGAAATAAAACAGAAAACCGCTTGAAAAATAAGGCCTCCAAGCGGGATGTTGTTGTATCCGAGGATCGTATGCTTCGTGAGGAGACAAAATATC
>JAZLGY010000011.1:0-3125 GCA_045616525.1 Acetatifactor sp.
CAAAATTGATTACTTAACTGTATGAATTACAGATTGTAATGTTACAATTTCAGATTTTTACAGAAAAAGTGTTTTCGTTTTGCCGTTTCTATTTCTAATTAGTGAAGGGGTCAATTCTCCTTCACATAAAAATTTGAAAGGAGAGTTAAATGGAAAACTCTAAAGAGACAACTAATAACAATGAAGCAGCTGACATTGTAGCTATGAAGGATATTCCACTCAAGGATGTTAAGTGGCTATGGTACCCATATATTCCATTAGGAAAAGGTGTCATCATGTTTGGAAAAGCTGGAGAGGGTAAAACATACGCTTCTCTTCAGATTGCTGCTCAGTGCACAACAGGAAGACTGCTCCCTGGCGAAATCAAAGCAGAACCTATGAATGTTATCTACCTAACAGCTGAAGATGGTTACGACGATACAATTAAGCCTCGCCTAATTGATGCTGGTGCCGACGAATCAAGAGTATTCATCATCAAAGATAATGGTAAGAAATTGAGCATGACCGACCCAAGAATCGAAGACGCTGTCAAAAGAACTGGAGCAAAACTTCTCATCATCGATCCTATGCAGGCTTTTCTTGGTGCTGATATCGATATGAATAGAGCAAATGCAGTAAGAGTTCCAGTACGACATGTGTGCGATATGGCCGCTAAGTATGACTGTAGCGTTATCTTTATAGGTCATCCTAATAAATGTCGAGGAATAGATATTCTTGCCAGTTTAATAGGTTCATCTGATTTCGTTGCCACTGTTCGTAGTGTTCTTTATGTTGGCAGGTATAAGAAGGATCCAAATATCCGAGTAATAATTCACAGAAAATCCTCACTAGCGCCTGAAGGTAATTCTGTAGCTTTTCGAATTGATGATGGTAAAGGCTTTAAGTGGCTAGAGGGCTATGATGATGTATCAGAATTAGATTTATACAACGCTTCAGGATCCGGACGAGGTAAAGGTTGCACAAAGCTAAGTAAGGCAGCAGAACTTATCAGAAAACTGGTAAGAGAAGCTGGTGGAAAAGCATTATCCAAAGAAGTGGAAAAAGCAGTTTTAGCTAATGATATAGGTATAAGAACTTATGCTGAGGCAAGACGTCAGATGCCAGAGATTACGCCTAAGAAAATAGGTTCAGAACACTATCTACTACTTGATGAATCGAAGATACCTGTTTACACCAAAGAAGAGCTCAAGGAAATCGAGGATGAAAACAATTCTTAATCAACTATGCAAGTATGCAGGTTATTGTCCATTTGCATACTTGATACAACTGCAAAATCAACTGTGCAATCCAACAATACTTTGCATAGTTGCATACCTGAATATTACTAAACAAGGAGGTGACAAATGACCAAAGCAGAGATTAACGAACTTTATAAGCTTATGTTTGCTGAGTATCCTGATCTTCTTTCTATCAACGACTTAAGACAGATGCTTAATATCAGCAGACACTTAGCATACGATTTAATCAATGACGGTTATATCGATGCAGTTAAAATTGGTAATTCATTCAGAATTCCAAAAATCAATGTAATCAACTATGTGTTGTCTAAGACACGAACTTAATAACAAAATTTGAACTCATGTAATTGAAGCACCCTACTATTCTGGCTTATAATCGATATGAGTTGAATAGCTAGGGTGCCCTACTACACAAGGAGGAATAATGATTTCAGGACACCTACAGATAAAAAACGGATATTACTATGTAGTTCTCAGTTATAGAGATTCTGCAGGTAAAAGAAAACAGCCTTGGATTAAAACAGGGCTACCAGTAAAAGGAAACAAGAAACGTGCCGAACAGCTATTGGCGGAATACAGAAACAATTATGTTCCACCTATAGAAAAAGCAAGTGAAGGTGATTTGTCGGAGAATATGCTCTTCTCTGATTTTATGGAAATGTGGCTAGATATTATCGCTACACAGGTGCAGCCAACTACTTTTGGTTCATACGAGTTGATAATCGTAAACAGCATCATTCCATATTTCAAAGAGCTTGGCGTATCCATAGCAGAACTTAAGCCTAGACAGCTTCAGTCCTACTACAACATGTTAAATAAGCGTGTTGCACCTGCTACGGTTATTAGACATCATCAGGTAATTCACAAGGCTCTTAAGTACCTAGTGAAGATTGATGTATTGGCAACAAATCCTTCAGATAAAGTTGAACTTCCTAAGAAACCCAAAATAATACCTAACTACTATCGTAAAGAAGATCTGGAAAAGCTTTTTGAAGTTTCCAAGAATCATCAGATAGGAATGATAATTCAGTTAGCAGCATTTTACGGATTAAGACGTGGCGAGGTAATGGGACTTAAATGGAATGCTTTTGACTTTGAGAATAACACCTTCTCTATCAGGCATACTATTACTACAGCAAGAGTTCATGGAAAAAGTGTTCTTGTACAGGCCGACAGAGCCAAGACTAGTTCAAGCTTAAGAACGTTACCTTTGGTAAATTCAATCAAAGAAGAACTGTTGGCACTCAAAGCAAAGCAGGAATACAACAAGAAACTGTGTGGCAACTCATATAACCATTCTAATGATGAATATCTATTTGTTAATCAGATTGGTGATTTGTTAAAGCCAGACAGCGTCTCAAGACAGTTCCAGAAGATTCTTTCTGACAATGGTTTAAGGCACATTAGATTTCACGATTTGCGTCACAGTTGTGCTTCACTTCTCGTAAGCAATAACGTGCCAATGAAGATGGTTCAGGAATGGCTAGGACATAGCGATATGGGAACGACAGCAAACATTTATAGTCATCTCGACTTTAGTTCAAAGGTTGCTTCAGCTAGAGTTATGGATAGCCTATTACAGTTACCAGGACAAGAAAAAACAGCCAAGCAGGCTTGACTGTTTTCATAAGGTTTGGCGGAGAGTAAGAGATTCGAACTCTTGTGCCAGGAATTCCCAGCAAACTGATTTCGAGTCAGCCCCGTTATGACCACTTCGGTAACTCTCCAGGTACGAATACAGTATAAATCTTGCCTGTATTTATGCAAGACATGCAAGAAAAACAGGCAAGAAAAGCTGTATTTCATCAAAATTCGAACCGCCTCGAAGCCTTGAAAAACAAGGAAAGATTGAGGACAAAAATACCAGTAATCCTTAATCCTTTCGAG
>JAZLGY010000012.1:0-69604 GCA_045616525.1 Acetatifactor sp.
AGAATCTCAAGGGGATCTCTATCGTATAAATGATACTGATCGATTGCTTTCTGAATCACTTCTATTTTGTGAATTAATCCTGCATCAGAAAGTCCTGCACCCTTACCTGTAACCTCCTTCGCGCTCTTTTTTAATAGAGAAGCTGCCATGGCGCTGCTGGTGGTCGTATTACCGATTCCCATTTCACCCATGGCAATAAAATCAACGCTATCTTCTTTACTCTCTTTTACGAGATTCATTCCAATCTGCATTGCTTTTAGAGCTTCCTCTTTTGTCATCGCCGGCTGTTTTAAAAAGTTGCAGGTTCCCATTCTGATTTTTTCATTCCGTACATATTTAAAATCCTGATTGGTATTCATCCCCATATCAAGACAAACAAGCTCCATTCCCGCCTCAGCAGCCATTACGCCCACACTGGAAATTCCTTTTCCGATATTTTCTGCACAGATTGCCGTAATCGACTGATCCGACTGACTGATTCCCTCTTCAACAATTCCGTTATCCGCACAAAAAACATAAAGTCTGCCCTTTTCTAGGGAAGGCATCTGTCTCTTTTGAATCGCTCCTATACGGGAAAGATAGTTTTCAAACCTGCCCATACTGTCTAAAGGCTTTGCCACCTGATCCCAGGCTAACTTATTCTCTCTTTCTATCTGTTCATCCGGTGCTGTTATATCAACTTTTCCCTGTAATACATCTTCAATTCTGTACATAAATCTTTTTCACCTTTAAGCCTGACTTATATGAGCTTCTGAAAGCATGGCATACACTGCTTCCATATCCATATGTTCTCTCATGGCATCTGCCAACAAATCATACTGGCTCTCTTTGTAGTTTTTATAATCCTGTTCGTCAAACCCTTTCAGTTCTACACCCTTTTTATCCGCCAGAGTTTTACAAATACAATAGGCAATATCTCCCTTGTCAAAGATGCCATGAACATAGCTTCCGTATACATTGCCCTGCATGCATCCTTCTTCTTCATTTCTATTATTTTCATCATGAATACAGGTTAAGTGGTTTTCTTTTTCTACGCATACACTTTCCCCCATATGTATCTCATAGCCCTCAATTTCTTTTCCCGATAATCCTGAAAAAATACCGGTAACCTCACCCATTTTTCCCTTTACCTGGGTAGTCACCTTTTCCTCCCTTAAAACAGTGGTAATAGGGAGAAGTTCCATTCCTCTGATTTCTCCGCCTTCTTCCACATGGCTTGGATCAGCTATTTTGTTACCTAGCATCTGATAACCGCCACAGATTCCAAAAACGGGACGATCCATGGCAAATCTCTTGATCGCTGCTTCCATACCGGATTCTCTGAGTGCCTTTAAGTCTCCAATGGTATTTTTGCTTCCCGGTATAATCACCATATCTGCATCTGACAATTCTCCCGGGGTATTGACATATTGAATCTTCACCCCATCTATTCTTTCAAAAGCAGAAAAATCCGTAAAGTTAGAGATTCTTGGCAAACGAATAACCGCAATGTTGATTCTTCCCTTCTCCTTACTTACTAGCCTCTCACTTAAACTGTCTTCATCATCAATATTCAGATGTACATAAGGAAGAACTCCTGTTACAGGCTTGCCGCCCTTTTCTTCCAGCATTTCAATTCCCGGATCCAATATTGTCTTGTCTCCACGAAACTTATTGATAACAAGTCCTTTAATTCGGTCCTTCTCATCCTCTTCCAACAGCATCAGGGTGCCAAGAAGCTGGGCAAAAACACCGCCTCTATCAATATCTCCCACCAAAAGTACAGGAGCATCCACCATCTTGGCTACGCCCATATTTACAATATCATTTTGCTTTAGGTTTATTTCTGCAGGACTTCCCGCACCTTCAATTACAATAATATCCGCATGCTTTTCCAATTCCTGAAATGCCTTAATAATCTCAGGGACCAATTGTTTTTTATATTTAAAATACTCTCTGGCCGGCATATTTCCGATGACGGTTCCGTTCACAATCACCTGAGAGCCTCTGTCCGTCGTTGGCTTTAATAAAATAGGATTCATACAAACCATTGGCTCTATTCCTGCCGCTTCCGCCTGCATAACCTGGGCTCTTCCCATCTCTAAGCCTTCCCTGGTAATAAAGGAATTTAGCGCCATGTTCTGAGATTTAAAAGGGGCCACTCTATATCCATCCTGTTTAAAGATTCTACATAAGCCGGCAACCACCAAGCTCTTTCCCGCATTGGACATGGTTCCCTGGACCATAATTACTTTTGCCATATTTTCTGCTCCTACTTTAATTTTCCCATTTCCTTTGCATAGAGCATCAGCTCTTCGTTTTCCCCATTTAAGGGTCCAAACTCCTGTAATGTACAAATACAGGATTCACAACTATCAATCAGCTTCTTTGCTCTATTTACATGCTCTGGTTCTATGGGATAAAAGGCTCTGGTTTCAACTACCTCTACCGCATAGGCTTTGGCTGCTTCATACTCCACATCATTTTCTGAAAGGATTCCTGCTGCAAAAGGGACCTGCTCTCTCTGCAGTCTGTTATACACCAAAAGACCACTTCCTCCACCACTGATTACAAAGACCTTGGGCTTTCCCTCCATTTTTTGAAGAAACAGATTTCCTGTCATTGGATGAAAACGTTCTCCCGGTACATCATAAAGCTTTTGCAAAAAATCATCCTTTAAAACTTCCTCCGGACTGCCTACTTTTACAACTTCCCTGCCATCCACGCAAGCAATGGTATCCGATATCTTTAATGCCAGATCCAGTTCATGCAGCGACATAAGTATTGCCATATTTTTTTGAATAGCGATTTCACGAATTCTTTCCAAAATCTCCAGCTTATAATGAACATCTAAAAAAGACGTTGGTTCATCCATAACAAGAACTTTTGTGTCCTGACACAATGCTCTTGCAAGCATGACTCTCTGTTTCTGTCCGTCACTGATTGCCTGAAAGCTTCTATCCGCAAGCTCTGAAATCCTTAGCACCTCCATAGCTTCCCGGACCTTCCTTTTATCTTCCTCCGACAAGATTCCCATGTGTCCTGTGTATGGGTATCTGCCGGTTTCCACCATATCCCTGCAGGTCATCAGTTCCGGATGAATTCTTTCCGTCATTACCATGGAAATACTTTTAGCAATCTCATTTCCATTCATCTGATCCTGATTTTTCCCATCCAGAAATATCACACCCGAAAGACTCTTTAACTGCCTGACTACGGTCTTTAAAATGGTAGATTTCCCGCTTCCATTGGGTCCAATCAGCGTAAGAATTTTTCCGTTTTCCACACTAAGGGAAATATGATCTATGAGGGGCTTTTTGTCATAACCCACTTGTAAATCTTTGGTTTCCATTAAGTTCATGCTCTGTTCCCTTTTCTTCTAACCATCATCACAATTACAACCGGTGCCAAAAATACAGCCGTTACGGAACTGATATTGACCTCCGTCGGTGCAAATACTGTTCTTGCAATTCCATCACAAAACAAAGTAATCACCGATCCTGCCAGGAAACATCCCGGGATTAGAATCAATGGCTTTGCCGTTTTGGTTACTGTCTTTACCAAATGAGGAACTGCAATTCCTACAAAGGAAATGGGACCTGCAAAAGCTGTAACACAGGCAGACAATAGGCTGGAAAACAAAATCAGTAAAACGCGAAGAAGTCTGATATTCACCCCCATATTTCTGGCATAGTTTTCTCCCAGCTGGTATGCACCAATGGGCTTAGCCATAAAGAAGATACAGACCACAGAGATTCCTACAATCAAAAACATGGAAGCAATATTCTGCCAGCTTGTTCCAGAAAAACTTCCCATTGACCAGTTGTGGAGATTCACTATATGAGAATCATCTGCAAAGGTCACGCAAAAGTCCGTAATAGCGGAACAAATATAACCAATCATAATGCCACATACCACCAACAGTGACATGTTTTTTACATACATGGAAATCAATAGAACAAAAGCCATGGCAAGCATAGCTCCAAGAAAAGCTGCTCCGATCAGAGCATATGAATTAAGATAGATTCCTTTTCCCAAAAAGAAAATCATGGATAATGCTACCACCAGCTTTGCACCGGAGGATATTCCCAAAACGAAGGGACCGGCAATCGGATTGCTAAAGAATGTTTGAAGACAAAATCCTGCCACTGCCAGGGCACCGCCTAAAATCACGGCAGCCAAAATACGTGGCAGACGAATCTCCCAAATAATCATTCCCTGGGGAGTATCCTTCACCTGATCTTTTAATATAGTGAAAATATCACGAAAAGACAAAGCAACACTTCCGCTTTGAATATTCCAAAAAATCAGTATCACAAGCAAAATTGTGATAGCAGAAAAATAAATCACATTTCGTTTCAAGGTCTCTTCACCCCCTAGCAACAGGAAAGTATTATTTCACTTTCGTTAAATAGTTAAAATCTGTTTCTCCACCGCGAATCACAATATTTAAATCTTCCATAAATCTTCCGATTCCGGTAATCTCCTGGTAAAAATCGCGGTCTGTGCAGAACACTTTGTCATTTTTTACTGCTTTAAAATCTGTAAACAAAGGATTCAAAGAGATTAAATCCTCTTTGCTTCTAATTCCACCATCCATAATTCCATTGTAGATTATAATATCCGCATCCTTGGCTTTCAGATAAAAATCCTCCACCTGCATATTCATGGTGGACATACTGCTTTCATCTTTTTCGTCTTCCTCCTGAAGAATATATTCTCCACCGGACAATTCAATCATTTTGGAAACATAATCTCCGGGACGCCTTACATTGGCGGCACCATTTCCGTTAATATAGAAAAAGGCTACTGTTACACCTGTTTTTTCCTGATGAAATATCTCTTCCATATTCTTTGTTTGTTCGTCAAAGTATGTGATGGCCTCCTCTTCTTTGCCAAACAAAGTTCCATAAAGCTTTATCCATTCCAGCCTTCCAAGGGGATGTGCTTCTCTACTAGAGCATTCCACCAAAACAGGAATTCCCATGGTTTCCAGCTTTTCCTTGGTTTCAGGACTATGGAAAATCATTGTATTTTCTATGGCTAATGTACATCCGCTACTGACTAAAAGCTCATAATCCGGCATGTTATATTTTCCGGCATAAGCAATCCTGCCATCTTCCACCCTCTGCTTTGCTTCTTCGATATACAAATTGTCCGCCTTCGATCCGGACAAAGCAATGGTATCTAAAGAATCCAATACCGATACGAAGTCAAAAGCTGCTGATGCTACCATATAAACGTTATTTAAAGGAGTATGAATCAAAACGATATCCTTGGGAATATCCGATATTTCCCCTGTTCCCTCGGGAATCAAAAGAAACCTTTGGTTACTTTCATAAATTGTAATCAATTCATATTCCTTATATTTTTCTACCAGAAAGCCGGTGGCATACTGATTGTCATAAGCTTTTTCAAAAACAAAATCCTGAAAGCTTTCTGCCTCTTTTTCTGCCCCTTCCTGTGTTGTCTCCTGCGACGCAATTTGACTCTGCATACCACAGGCACACAGAGTCATTGCTAATGCACAAATAAAAAAACTTCTTATTGCTTTTTTCATTTTTAGTCTACCAAATCAAAAGTAATCATATATTCAACTTCATGCGGTGTACTCATGGCAACCGTGTCACCAATCACCGGAAGCTCAACAGAAAATGCTGCCACGGGAATTGTGAATGTAGACTGCGTATCAGGTTCTGCCTCATTTAGATACTTCTCACCATCTACAATCATATAATCATAGTTCTTACTGCTCCAAACGATAGTTGCCGTAGCCTCTCCGTTTTCGATAACAACCTTACAGGGAGATTCCACTGTTGCTTTTCCTGAACCACCGGTCAAAGTAACATTGGCCATATACTCACCATCCAAAACCTCTATACCGATTTCCTCTGAAACTTCCTCTACAGCTTCATCTGCAAAATCCGCGGTCTGTACATTGGTTACATAAACCTTGTGGTCATACCACACGCCTTTTTTACCAATCAATGCTACATCAAATTCCCCGTCTAAATAAGGAACAGGAATATCAAAACCATAAGCAATATCTGTTAATCCGTCATCATAAAGAACCTCATCCTCTGAAGGCTGTAACAATACAGCACCCTCTGCCTGTGCATCTTCTGCAAGTCCGGGATAAAGATTTAAAATCCCTGTGCCGCTTAAAGTTACATGAATGGTCATCTGTCCATTCTCTACTGTAAGTACACCCTGATTGTTCATCATTTCATTTACATGAAACATAGCACTGTCTGTCTTGAACTCTGCATAATATACGCCATCTTCCAAAGCATCTTCTACTTCTATTGCTACTTCTGTTGCTACTTCAGTTTCAACCTCTTGGGAAGCACTTTCGCCTGCATCTGTGCTTTCTTCTATGACTTCACTTGCACCGATTTCTGTTTCACTGCTACTTTCCACCACTACACTACTTTGCGCGCTTGTACTTTCTGCCCCCGAACAACCTGTAACAGCTGTCATTCCCAATAAGCCAATTCCCAAGTACAGTATAATTCTTTTTTTCATAACATACTCCTAATAATACATTCTTAATTTTCTTTATTCGACTGCATTTTAAAGCCAATCACCATCATACAAAGTCCTATAACCAATGCAATGATGGCACCAACACCAAGCCCTCTCTTTAATGAGAAAAACAATGCTTCGAAGAAATCAAACTCTCCGGTAATGCCTTCTCCAATGACATTCACCATTAGATACAACAGGCCACTCATAGAGCTTGCCAAACAACCACTGAATCCAATGCGTGTAAATGCTTTTCCAAGAAATTCTGAAAAAATCATGAAAATAAACATAATTCCAAGTACAGCGGCTCCCACGGGTACCATTAAATATTTCGCATTTGCAATATCACGAAGAATCACCAGACCATTCTCCATATTTTCAAAATCCACGGAATCCTTGATCTTATCACTTACAAGCTGCAGTGTTAGACGAAGTTCATCGTAATCGGCTGTCGTAATATCCATTCCTGAAGCTTCTTCAATTTCTTTCTCATACTTCTGAATTATCTTAACAGCCTGCTCGACATCAATGGGTTCTCCCTCCCCGGTAATGGCATACAAAAGAATACCACTGGTAACTTCCGGCCAAAAGTCTTCTGCACTCATTTCCATCTCTTCTTTATTAATTCCCCATTCCTTACTCATAAAGTCTGAAATCTCATAATTGAAACCTTCAAACTCACTTTCAAGTGACAAACTGGAATCTAAAACACTGCGAATTCCCTCTCTGGTAAACACCTGTCGTATAGCCACCATACCAATAACACCTGTAAGCGCAATTGCTACAATAAGGACCAGCATTCCTGCAAGCAGTCTAAAGCCTACACCTACTTCTTTTTTCTCAATCATTTGTTCCTCCATTCAGCCAGAAAGCAAGTAATAAATTGAGGGAAGGAGCACCTTCCCTCATACCCTAATACAATACCATATTCTCTACTTGATTTCTACTGAATATTTTCAATTGCCTCTGCTGTATGCTGAATGTAAATCTTCTGAATATCTTCAATCTGTCCAAGACCTGCAATCTGGCATTCAATACCTTCAAACTTTTCTGAAGCCTCAAACATGCTCTTCCATGAATCCTCATCATCACCTGCCATATCATTGTTTGCATGGTCACCTGCAACTACCATCAAAGGACGAAGAATCACCTTGGTATATCCTGCTTCGGCAATAGCTTCAATAACATTTTCACATTCTGTTTCCTCCGGCTCACCCTCAACAGTACCAATAAATACATTATCATATCCAAGCTTCTGCATCTGTGTCTGCATCTGACTATAGGTTACCTTGGCTGTATGGCTTGTTCCGTGTCCCATGAATACAAAAGCAACGCCCTCCTGCGCAGCAGCTTCAGTACTCTCATAACCTGCTGTCTTTAAGGTTTCATTAACAACCGCAATGGCTACTGCTTCCTTGTCTTCATTGATTACTGTTGCATCCTTACCAACTTCACCAAGTAATGGCTCTGCAATTACAACATTGTCAAACTGATCCTTGTATGCTTCTACTACCTCTACAAGCTCATCGTACTCTGCTCCATGCATCAAATGGGTAGGCTGAATCACAAGATTCTTAACACCGTTAGCCACTGCACGATCCAGTGCCTGCTCCATATTGTCAATCCTATCACCTTCTCTTGCCTGTACGTGATTGATGATAATCTGTGCTGTAAAGGCTCTTCTTACAGACCAGTCAGGATTTGCTTCCTGCAATGCCTTTTCGATAGCAGAGATATCCTGTACACGGCTATCATTAAAGGAAGTACCAAAGCTTACTACCAAAAGCTCATTCTCACCGATATTGTCCTGATTTAATGTATCATCCTTGGATGCATCACCTGTATCTCTTCCAAAATAATCAGGATCCGCCTCTTCCCCCAAAACCAGTTCCTTCTGCGCATCTGTTAAGGCATCCCATTTTTCTTTTGCAAGTGCACACTGCTCGTCAGTATTTTCATTTCTCTCCTGCACATAGATGGCATCGATTAAAGCTGCAACTTCATCAGCAAGCTCCTGATCACTTAATTCAGTAGCTTCTTCTGTGGATTCTTCAGTTGCTTCTTCTGTTGTCTCCTCAGACACCTCTTCTGTAGCTTCTGTGGATTCCGCTACGGTTTCCTCTGCAGACTCTTCTGAAGTAGCTTCACTAGTCACCTGGGCTGTAGCTTCTGTAGAGGTACCTTCATTTTCCGCACCACATCCTGCCATGGTTCCCATAGACATACATAATGCAAGCGTCATAACTAAAACTTTCTTTTTCATAATTTTTCTCCTTTTTTATATGATAATAAATAATAGAAAGCAAAAAAAATACTCCGTCCAAAAGACGAAGTAATTGGCAACACAAACAAAACTATTTCGAATTTCTTCTTCCATAGTTCTCTTCAAGTACAACCAATTCCTCGTGGTCTGAAACATTCTCTTTCCGTACTAATATAAGCGGCAGGTTTCCTGGCTGAAAGATCATCATGTATTATCACCTTCCCAATATTTCTATCAGTGACTTACGGTTCAAATAACTTTGAATCGGATAACACACTCCCTTATCACAGTGACGAGATCGTACAGGAATCACACCTGTTTCCCTTTTAACCCTTGAAAATAACACCTTTTCGCCGGCACCGTTTACTCTTCTGTATGAAACTTGAATCATCGTAGCACATTCTTTTTTATTTTACAACCTTCCTTCAACGCTAATTCAGACAAAAAAGATATTTCTTCTTATTTTCTGTCACATTTTTTCAATAAAATACTATGAAAAAATGTGATAATATGTTAAATTATATATACTATTAACAAACAGAAAGGGATGTAATAATGGCAAATAATAGTAAACCAAATGAACCTTTAGTAACACATATTTACACTGCTGACCCTTCAGCACATGTATTTGATGGTAAGATTTATGTTTATCCTTCTCATGACCTTGAGCATGATGGTGAGGACAACGACGACGGCGATGAATATCAGATGGAAGATTATCATGTATTATCCATGGACAGCATTGATGCTCCTTGTGTAGACAACGGTGATGCATTGAACATGCGTAATGTACCTTGGGTAAGCAAGCAGATGTGGGCACCTGACTGTGTACGTAAGGGAGATACCTACTATCTCTACTTCCCTGCACGTGACAAGGATGGCATCTTCCGTTTAGGCGTTGCTACCAGCAAGAGCCCTGTAGGACCTTTCAAGCCTGAAGATAACTACATTCAGGGAAGCTTTTCTATCGATCCTGCAGTTTTAGTTGATGATGATGGAAAGAGCTATGTATACTTTGGCGGTCTTTGGGGCGGTCAGTTAGAGAAGTGGCAGACAGGTGAATTCGTTGAGAATCCTGCTCCTATCCCAGCTGATGCTAAGGCACTCGGACCCAGAGTTGCTATGTTAAATGATGATATGATTTCATTTGCTGAAACTCCTAAGGAAATCACTATATTAGACGAGAACGGTGAGCCTTTGAAGGCAGGCGATGAGGATAAGAGATATTTCGAAGGTCCTTGGATGCACAAGTACAACGGAAAGTACTATCTCTCATACTCAACAGGTACTACACACTACATCGTATATGCAATCGGTGATTCACCTGAAGGTCCTTTCACCTACAAGGGACGTATCTTAGAGCCGGTTATCGGATGGACAACTCACCACTCAATCGTTGAGTACGAAGGCAAGTGGTATCTCTTCTACCATGACAGCTCATTATCAGGTGGTGTAAACCATAGAAGATGTGTTAAGTTCAGAGAGTTAAAGTACAATCCTGACGGAACCATCATTACAATGAAGCCTTACGAAGATTAATTCTTCACATAACAAAGCTCCGAGACGAAAATGTCTCGGAGCTTTTATTTGTGATGATCTGCAATAATGCATATCCTACCTTTTCTGTTTTCCTCTATATAAGCCTTGGCAAGTCTTGCACTTTCCGCATCCAAGCCATTGAATGGTTCATCCAGTAATACAATAGGACACCTCGTAATCATTGCACGTACCAGTGCTACTCTTCTCTTCATTCCACCACTATATTCTTTTACCGGCTTATGATAATCCTCTCCGGGGAGAACCCGTTCAAGATGTTTTCTGGCTTCTTCCTCATCCCCTGATACCAAAGCAACATTGGCTATCGCACTCTCTTCCTCCAAAAGACGATCCTCCTGAAACAAATAGGACACACTTACTCCTATAGGCTCTATAGCATGATCTGCTTTTTCCAAACCGGCAATAATTCGAAACAGGGTAGTCTTTCCACTACCACTGGGCCAGGAAAGAACTTCCGCCTGATTCCTTTTAAAAGTAAAATCTCCATCTAATACCAGCTTTTCACCATAAGTCTTTTTAATACCTTTAAATGAGATTTCCTGTATAGGGTGTTCCTTCATGGTTTTGGCACTCTTAAAGCCTACTCTAATCCCAAGGCAAGCTTTTATCAAGAGTGAAAACAACCTTCCTACCACTGTACCAAGCACAATCAATGCAATCGTATAGGAAAAAAGCATAGCGGTGTCCAAACTCACTTTAGAAAAATACATTTGAAGACCTATACTTTTTGCCGGAGTTCCGATTACTTCACTGGCAACACCGCTTTTAAAGGCCATCCCCATTGTGACCTGCAGCTGCACAGATACACTCTTTAACACCTCCGGTATTATAATATAAAACACTCTGCCGGATACAGCTATTTGAAAAACATCAGCCATTTCCCTGATATCCTTACGCATAGCCTTTAATGCCTCCAGAAATGGTAAATACAGCATCGGTAA
This sequence comes from Acetatifactor sp., assembly GCA_045616525.1. Taxonomy (GTDB): domain Bacteria; phylum Bacillota; class Clostridia; order Lachnospirales; family Lachnospiraceae; genus Acetatifactor. The sequence continues at coordinate 11,266 of JAZLGY010000012.1, forward strand.
ACAAATCACAGCTACAACCGCTGTTGAAAGATACTCGCTTTTGAACCAAATCAAAAACAGAACTACAAAGGAAGCGACCGGAATCGTTTTTAAAACAGACATAAGGGGGGCTAAAAATTCCTCTATTAGCTTCCATCTGTAGGAAAGAATTGCTAAACAAACACCAAGGAATAATGCCAGCAAAAAACCTGCCATGATTCTAACCAGACTCATTCCCATACTAACCCAGAAGGTCGCAGTTGTCATAAGCTCCATAAGCCTGGCAATTGTCTCTATTGGTCCTGAAATCAATATATTATTATGTATAACCAGTGTAAGAGCCTGCCAAAGGCAAACCCACAAGAAAAGAATACCCATTCTTTTCAACATCTTATTTTCCATAAAAATCCTCATCAGGTAATTGTCCGCCTACGGTTTTAGGATCCATTTTATACAAAATCTCCAGGTAAGCTTTAAGATACCCCTTCATCTCTTCTCCCTGAACAAAGGTAATCTTACAATTGGGAATTGCTGCCTTGGCAATAGCTTCTTTCGGAAGAATCTCTCTCTTTACAACCAGCTTACTTCCCTCTTCCGGATCTTCATTTATCCTGTCTACACTTTCCTTGTGCTCCTGTAAAAAGTTCTCTACTACGTCAGGATGCTGTTCAAGGAATTCATCACGTACCACGGTAACACCTGTAACAATTCTCTGTCCCATAGCATCACTAAAAACTCTGTCCACATCCAAAATAACACCCAAATCAGGATTCTGCATAATAGCTGAGGTAACAAAGGGTTGTGGCAAAAGTGCAACACCATTGGGATCATTAACCAGTGTTGCCAGTACCTCTGTACTCTCAGATTTATATTCTAATTTTGCTTCAATATTAAAAGTGTTTAACAGGGTTTGTAAACAATAATCCGGAGTTGTACCCATACCGGTTAAATAGATGGTCTGTCCGTTTAAATCCTGAATCTGAAAATCACCGCTTAACCAAGCTTCATTGCCGGTTACCAGATATAAAACACCCCAGGTATTGATATCAATAACAGTGATCCCGCCCTCAGTCTTTTGATACAAAACCGCTGCCAGGTTTGCAGGTAGTAATGCAATATCCACTTCTCCTCTTACTACCATAGCTGCCAACTCATCCGCCTGCGTAACCATGGTAAATTCCATCTGATAAGTATCCTTTTCTCCGGTGAAACCTTCATACTTATCCTGCATAAAGACCAGTCCCATACTGGTAGGACCCTTCATGCCTCCTACCCTTAAAACTGTGTCATCTGTCTTTTTACCACAGCCACCAAAAAGGGTCACCATACAGATACAAATACCAATCAATAATACACCTATCTTTTTCAATGAAGTCTACCTCTCTTCCGTCATATCAATTTCTATACAAAAAATCTCTGTAATAAAACTTCCATACCATAAATAACAATTAAGAACGTGCAATTCAGTCCTATAAAGATTCCAATATATTTCTTCATGTGCTCTCTGTCACGCTTATGATATTCCGTTAACGTAATCAAGCTTGCCAATGATGCAATCGGTGTTCCAAGGCCACCTAAATTTACAGCCACCAAAAGGTTGGTATAGTCTGCAGTAAAATGTGACAACATAATTGCAGTCGGAACATTACTGAAAAACTGACAGCATAAAACACTTAAAAGTAATACATGTCCCGGGATAATACTTGCAAACATATTCTGCACCGTATCAATTCTTGCCATATTACCTGAAAACACAAAAAATACAGCAAAAGTTGCCAGTAATCCATAGTTTACATCCTTAAGTGACTTCCAATCTAATAAAAGCATTGCCACTGTAACCACCAAAGTACATATTATATATGGCAAGGCTCTCAGCACTGCCAAAATAGATACGAAGAATAGTAAACTGTAAAGAATGGTCTTCTGTACATTCAATGAATATTGTCCTGTCTTCGTTAGCTCCATAGCCTCTTTCGGTACCAGAAAACAGCAAAAGATAATAAGTGCTAATGCTACTACAAATGGTAATGTCATAATCTTTATAAACTCAATGGTTCCGATATGGAAATAACTGTACAGGTATAGGTTCTGCGGATTTCCAAAAGGTGTAATCATTCCACCAAGATTGGCTGCAATATTTTGTAAAACAAAGGTATAAGCCATATATTTCTTCTTATCTGTTGTTTCTAATACATAATAACCCAAGGGCAAAAATGTAATTAATGCCATATCATTTGCAAGTAACATGGAACCAATATAAGTAATAAAAACAACTGCCGTAATAACATTTCTGGTATCACTGAGTTTATTTACTATTTTCTCTGCTGCCAGCTCAAAGGTATGAATTCTTGCAAATCCACATACAACCTCCAGGGTACAAAACAAACATGCCAAAGTCTTAAAATCAAAATAATTCTTATATTCCTGATCCGGACGTACGAAATAGCAGGTAATTAACATTGCTATGGCTGCTATACATAAAACCGGTTGCTTCTTAAAAGCTCCTGCAATTTTTTTCATTTTCTCCTATCTCTTTTATAAAAAAGAGCTCCTTTTATCCACAAATTTTTATATACTTTTTCCCGGTCTTTGTCAATTCAAATACAAATTTTTCCATTATAAAATACAGAATTGTGCCAATACTAACATCAAGATAAGTTAAAGTAAGCCTCCCGTGAAAGCAGTCCTGTTTTCATGGATTGGACTGCTTTCTTGTCTTTCATATAAATCTTGTCTCAAGTCGACGAAATGACAAAGCATGAAACTTTAAATGGGTATGCAGATGTACTGCATATCGGAAATGGAGGAAATTATGTCTAATAGTTCTAACAAAACAGAAGCACCATCATCCAAGTCTGCTATGAACCGTTTCAAGTCCGAAGTTGCATCTGAACTTGGTGTAAACTTAAAAAACGGTTATAACGGAGATCTCACCTCTCGTGAAGCCGGAAGTATCGGTGGCGAGATGGTCCGTCGAATGATTAAGAAGCAGGAAGAAAGCATGAACTAAGCTTTGCCCTATTTTCATTCCGGGTAAAAAAAGAAGCCGTGAAAACACGGCTTCTTTGCTTTTAACTTCTGTTTTAAAACACAAACAATATTTTAATTATTCACCAAATACTGCCTTGTAGTCAGCCTGGAACTTAGCAATACCAGCATCAGTTAAAGGATGCTTTGTCATCTGCTCGATTACGCTGTAAGGAACAGTTGCGATATCAGCACCTGCAAGAGCACAGTCAGTAACATGGATAGGGTTACGTACACTTGCTGCGATAATCTGGGTATCAACATCACATACAGCGAAAATATCAGCGATTTCTCTGATAAGATCAACACCTCTCTGGCTGATGTCATCAAGACGGCCAAGGAAAGGAGATACATAAGTTGCACCTGCACGTGCAGCAAGTAATGCCTGGTTTGCAGAGAAGATCAATGTAACATTGGTCTTGATACCTTCTGCTGTTAATGCCTTACAAGCCTTTAAACCTTCAACAGTCATAGGAATCTTAACTACCATATTAGGATGAATCTTAGCAATCTCTCTACCTTCCTTAATCATGCCTTCAGCATCAACGGTAGTTGCCTTAACTTCACCGCTGATTGGTCCATCAACGATAGAAGCGATCTCAGCGATAACCTCTTCAAATACTCTTCCTTCCTTTGCGATAAGAGAAGGATTAGTGGTAACACCACAAATAACTCCCATATCATTTGCTTTCTTGATGTCTTCTACTTTTGCAGTATCAACGAAAAAACGCATAATTAAATTCCTCTTTTCTTTTTATTTTTTTTATTTGCAAGACAGTACGCAACTGTCTGCTTATACAAATTTGCCCGGTCTTCCTCGAAAATCAGAATTCGAAAGAAAACTACCTTCTAAAATATCGTGCTAATTACTTTCCACAGCACTTCTTGTACTTCTTACCACTTCCACAAGGACAAGGATCATTAGGATATACCTTTGCATCCTTAACAATGGTAGTAGAAGACTTCTGCTCCTTGTAAAGAGCCTTCTTGGTCTCTTCATCAAAGATAGCATCCCACTCCTTCAAATCATAGAGCCAGTCAGCTTCTGCTGCTACCATGTTCTTGTAAAGAAGCTGCTTATCAAACTTAAGACTTACTTCTGTGTCCTCTTCCATTGTTTCAATAGGGTTAGGAGTTACAAGGCTATCATTGATACCATCAAGGAAACCTGTCATGGTCATGATTGAGATGTTATATTTCTCAGCGAGTTCCTTTACAGTTCCCTTAACTTCTTCGTCAGGGTTCTTAAGAAGCTCCATATAAATTTCTTTTTCCTTCTGGAAATAACCGCTCCATAACTGCTGAAGCTTTTCTTTTCCTAAGTTCTCATTATAAGCGACTTCTTTCCACTTTTCTAACAGTGCCATATTTCAATTCCATACCTTTCTGTAATAAAGCAAAGCATATACAAGCCTGCCTTTTTTTCATATAGTGTATTATATAATAAAATGCCCTTTGTGGCAAGTAAAAAAGCATTTTGACCCATTCAAAAAACACCGCATAAACTGCGGTGTTTTTATCGTTATATTTAGTTTACTCCTAAAGCCTTCAATTCTTCAATTGCCTGCTCTCTGGTCTTAAAAACAATACCATGAATTCCCTGCTCCTTGGCAGCTTCAATGTTGACTGCTGTATCGTCAAGAAAAACACATTCCTCTGCTTTAAGCTGAAATCTGTTCAACAAAAGCTGATAAATCTCGGGCTGGGGTTTAATCATCTTTTCACGATATGACATGATACCATCATCCATATAAGGAAGGAATCCTAAGGTATCAATACATTCTCTGTAAGCCTTGGAAGAAAAATTGGATAAATAATAAACCTTGTAGCCTTTTTCCTTTAATTCCTGTACCCAGGGAATTGCATAATCATATTTACCAATCATACCCTCAATATTGTTAAGACTCTCTCGAATCTGTGGTTCAATCTCAGGATCATTCTTGATAAAAATCTGAAGTACCTCTTCTTCGGAATACACGCCTCTGTCAAACTCATTCCATGCCGGGTCCTTTACGGTAGCATTAATCAGTCTTTTTAAAATATCCTCTGAATATCCAAAGCTTTCATAAAACTCCTTCCATGCAAAGGAAACGAGTACATTACCGATATCAAAAATTATATTTTTTATTGCCATACTTATTCTCTTCCGTCCCAACAATAGGTACATAATTTTTCTTTAGGAATACCAACTGAATCAATCATATCATCCAATCTGTGGTATCTAAGAGATGTAAAGTTGAGCTGAGTACAAATTCTATCAATCATATCCTGATATTCTTCTGTTTCAGGATCAACATACTTCATAAGGTCGATTTCTCTTCCTTCGTCTTCCATCTCCTTTAATACTCTTCTTGTAATCAAATCCATCTCTGAAGATGATCTGGAGAAGTTCAAATACTTACATCCAAATAAAAGAGGAGGACAAGCAGGACGAATATGTACTTCCTTGGCACCACTCTGGTACAAAAACTCTGTTGTTTCTCTCAACTGTGTACCACGTACAATAGAGTCATCAATTAAAAGAAGACTCTTATCCTGAATCAAGTCATGAACAGGAATCAGCTTCATCTTGGCAATAAGATTACGCTGTGTCTGGATGGTAGGCATAAAGGATCTTGGCCAAGTAGGTGTATACTTAATGAATGGTCTGGAAAAAGGAATACCACTCTTATTTGGATAACCTACAGCATGTGCTGTACCTGAATCAGGAACACCTGCTACGATATCAGGCTTTACATTATCTCTTTCTGCAAGCTTTGCACCACAGTTATATCTCATCTGTTCAACACTAAGTCCCTCATACGAAGAAGAAGGATATCCATAATAGATCCAGAGGAAGGTACAAATCTTCATATCTTTTCCGGGTGCCACCAATGTAGATACACAATCAGGTGTAAGTACAACGATTTCTCCGGGACCTAATTCTCTATATGGCTGATAGCCTAAGTTTAAGTAAGAGAAGCTTTCAAAACATGCACAATAAGCATTGTCTTTCTTGCCGAGTACAATAGGCGTTCTTCCCATCTTATCTCTTGCACAGTAGATACCCTTTGAGGTTAAAACCATAATACTCATGGAACCTTCAATCAGTTCCTGTGCATACTGGATACCCTCTACAAGGTTATCTCTCTGGTTGATAATTGCTGCAACAAGCTCTGTAGCATTGATATCTCCACCACTCATTTCCAGGAAATGTGATGTTCCTTTGGCAAAAATCAGTTTCTCAATTTCTTCCATATTGTTAATCTTACCAACGGTAGTAATGCTGTATGTACCATGATGAGATCTTACAATCAAAGGCTGGGGCTCATAATCTGAAATACAACCAATACCAAGGTTACCGGACATAGAATTTACATCCTTGTCAAACTTGGTTCTAAAAGGTGCATTTTCAATATTATGAATTGCTCTGTCAAAGCCCTTTTCCTTGCTGTATACTGCCATTCCGGCTCTTCTTGTTCCCAAATGAGAATGATAATCGGTTCCAAAAAACAAATCAAATACACAATCTTCTTTTGAAGCTACTGCAAAAAATCCACCCATATTTTATGCCTCTTCTTTCTTATACATTAATCTCAGCCTTAACACCTAAAAGAGCTTTATTTTCATCCAAAATAGGACATATTACATTCTTAAGGAAAGCATCTACCTGCTCAACAGATCTACCAACATACTTAGAAGGATCCATAGTCTTCATCAAATCTTCAAGGCTTAAGTTAAATGCAGGATCTGCTGCGATTAACTCAAGAAGGTTGTTCTCTTTTCCTTCCACCTTAACGTTCTTGCCTGCTTCCATAGAAAGCTCACGAATTCTCTCATGAAGCTCCTGTCTGTTTCCGCCAAGCTTTACAGCATCCATCATGATGTTCTCTGTAGCCATGAAAGGAAGTTCGCTGCGAAGTCTCTTTTCGATAACCTTGGGATATACAACAAGACCGTCTACTACATTTAAGCAAAGGTCAAGGATACCATCGATTGCAAGGAATCCTTCCGGAATAGATAATCTCTTGTTTGCTGAATCGTCCAAGGTTCTCTCAAACCACTGAGTAGCTGAGGTGATTGCAGGATTCAAAGCATCGATCATAACATATCTTGAAAGAGAGGCGATTCTTTCGCTTCTCATAGGATTTCTCTTGTATGCCATAGCTGAAGAACCAATCTGATTCTTTTCAAATGGCTCCTCTACTTCCTTTAAGTGCTGTAAAAGACGAATATCATTACTCATCTTATGTGCACTTGCTGCAATACCTGCCAAGATATTTGCAACTCTGGTGTCTACCTTTCTTGAATAGGTCTGTCCGGAAACTGGATAGCACTCCTTGAAGCCCATCTTCTTGGCAATCATAGGATCAATCTTGTCGATAGTTTCCTGGTCTCCGTTGAAAAGCTCTAAGAAGGAAGCCTGTGTACCTGTAGTACCCTTCGATCCTAAAAGCTTCATTGTACCAAGAACATGTTCCAAATCCTCTAAATCCAAAGAGAACTCCTGTAACCAAAGGGTTGCTCTCTTACCTACGGTAGTAGGCTGTGCAGGCTGGAAGTGTGTAAATGCAAGTGTAGGCTGTGCCTTATACTTATCAGCAAAATCTGCAAGCTCCTTCATAACATTTACAAGCTTCTTCTTAACAAGCTCTAACGCTCTTGTCATAACAATAATATCGGTGTTATCACCTACATAACAGCTGGTTGCTCCAAGATGGATAATACCTGCTGCCTTAGGACACTGCTGTCCGTATGCATACACGTGACTCATAACATCATGACGTACCAATTTTTCTCTTTCTCTTGCTACATCGTAGTTGATATCTTCTGCATGTGCCTTTAACTCATCAATCTGCTCCTGAGTAATGACAGGCTTACCGTTCTGGCAAAGACCTAACTCCATCTCTGTTTCAGCAAGAGCGATCCACAATTTTCTCCAGGTACGAAATTTCATATCCTGTGAAAAAATATACTGCATTTCCTTACTGGCATAGCGCTCGGATAATGGGCTCTGGTATACATCTGTACTCATGATTGTTCCTCCGTTTTTATCTTTATTGTTTACATTATTAACAACTTTCGGTCATAACTTTTCCATTTGACCACAACAAACCAAATTATATCCCAGGGAATATGAGAAATCAATAATCTAAATGACTTGTTAAGTATTTTCGTGATTTTTACATTTAATCAAAATTTTTTCACTCCGAATTTGTTTACCATGTCATAGATTTCTTCTGCATATCTAGGATAATTCTCGATTACAAATCGAATCTCTCCCTCAATGGATTCCTGCATCTTACGATTATATTCTACCTGTTTGCGCAAGGTCTGTCGTCTCAATATTAAACTATGTCTCTGTTCCACCTGTTCCTTGTGGTCCAAAATACATTCCGGGCTTCCGGCAAGTCTTCTTGGATATCTGATTTGATAGCAATTTAATTTATTTAACAGACGATTATAATAATCCTCTCTTTTATTCTCTGTTTCTGAAAACTGCTTTCGAAACTCTGCTTCCTTTTGATATCTCTGATAATCCTGCTCCAGCTTCTTACCACTCTCTGTATGATACTTTAAATAGTAATAGCTTAAAAGATTGGTGTTATTCACATAACGAATCTTAACTGTATTGGTTAATCTGACCAGGCGTTTTCTGGTATTCTGGATTCTTTCGTATTCCTTGTCTCCATCCATATATTTAACAGCTAAAATAGTCATTGCAAAAGCAAATGCTACAATTGCCACAAAGTATCCGATTACCACATTCATATTCATGGCAAACTGCATAGCTGCCAGTATTACCATACACACAAGAAACGCAATCATAAAGATCACTGTCATGCCCTTATAATTGGCAAGCAGTGTTTTCAATTCAGCAGTTCTGATTCTGAAATTCTGTTTCTCTCTGTCCAAACGTTTCAAATCCTGTTTAATCAGACTTCCCTGATGCTCTGCTTCTCTGATTTTTTCTATTGCTTCCTTCAGTTCTTTTATCTGGCTCCTGATTCGATAGTAGGCCTCGTCCTCCATTCGATCATTCCGGTCCTGTAAGGTCTTGTACTGCTTCTCCACCTCTACAAGAACATCAATAATGCCCTTTAGCTGATCTTTCTCCTGTTTGGGAAGATCCACCAGTGTCTCCAAGTCAGACAGATAGGAAGTAACCTGATCATATTCTCCCTGCAGCAGCTCCAATTCATCCTGAACATCCTTTAATCGTTCCAAATAATCTGTTACATACCTTGTTCGTTCTTCCTCAATTCGAAAGTTAACGTCTTCCTTGGTTGGCCCCAGGTTTTCGAAATCGAAGGCATCTGTTTCCTCGATTTCCTCTCTTTTGGAAAAAAGCTTATGAAAGAACTCTTTAATCATAACCTTCCTCCTCGATAGTCCTCTGCCAGCTGATTTACCAGACGATTCATTTCATCATAATACTGCATCTTTTTACCGTCGTTCTCAAGCTTCTTAATACGTTCAAATTCCTTACATTCCTTAGACTCTGCATACTTATTCAGACTTTCCGCAGTATCCTTTTCAAGAGCAATGGAATACTCATAATATTCCGGATGCTCTGCTATAAACGAAATGTAGTCCCGGTCCATAAGTCCTAAACGCATAGCGGCAAGATATTCCCTCTGATACTCTCCTCTTGGATCCTGCTTCGAAGCCTCTAAAAAGCACTCCGCCGCTCTTTTATATCTCATCATCCTGGTAAAAGCAATGCCCTTGTTGTACCAAAGTGTCCCCAGCATGCCACGCATAGACCAGTCTTCTACCTCAAGATTTTCTTCTACCTGCGCGATCAAAACATCATATTCTTCCAGTGCGATTTCCAATTTATTCATTTCCACCAAACGGTCTACTCTGATTTTCTGTTTTTCCAAATCTGTCATCTTGCCACCCTGACGTAAAACAGACGCAACTGCAATGACTTCCTCATCAGAGAACAAACCGGAATAATCCAGTATTGTGGAAACAAACAGGCTTAAGGAGCCCTTCTTGTGAATCATACGTGACAACTCAAGTCCCAGACTTTCCAAATCACATTCATTGGCCAAAAACTCTGCCAATTCGTCCTTCATAATGCTCTTATCCAATAAATAAGCATTTTCTTTTAACAAGAAGCTTAACTCTTCCAGGCAGTAGACATTCATCTCCAGGCTGTTAATCTTGTATGGATTCTTGGCATACCGGCCAATACTCATAATTGCACTCATGGGTCCCTCCTTTCCTGTTTTTCAACATTTTTATTTCTATACATTAATCTCATCTGTCCAAATCTGCTCCGATGCCGGATAGATTTCTCCAAAGCCTAAGTCCTTTACTTCCACATTAAGGCATCTTTCTCTTACCATATAAAGGTGAACTTGAATTCTTCTTAAGTTACAGCCCCCCACAGTTTCAATAATATTTAACTGTTCTTGTGGAAACAGCCCCGGAAGCTCCATTCTAAGCACGGTTGGCTTTCCACCAATCAAAGGAGTTACCGTGAAATCTAGGTAAGAATCCTTGTCCACATAAACATCAACCGTATTTTCTTCTTCATACCAGTTCTCACCTGCATTTAAAAGTGCAAGATAGGATTCCTTACCTTTTCTGAATACGCTCATTCCTATGTTGGCTTTCAGTTTATTTTCACCAAGAAATACGTACTTCTTCCCCTGTTCACTTCCATAATGTTTTTCTAAAAGTGCATAGCAGGCACCCTTGCTGAACAGATTCACTCCCTGAAAAACTCGACGTCCTCTGCATAGAAAACGGAGCGACTGATTCATCCAATCCCCAGAGAACTCACTTCCGATCAGATACACGGTAGAAATCAATCTGCTTTGACAAAATCTGGAAGCACTTCTTGCGAACTCTTCATCCGAAAGTGGAAATTCAACAGGTACCTCTGACTGCTCCACGTGAGCTACGACAGGGGTTGTGTGATAGTTAAAGAGGAGCTGCATTCCCAGCATCTTTCCACCATCACAATAGAAGAGAATATTTTCATGATCTCTTGTCTTTTCTTCCTGGTAAAGTGCGAAATAATAAAAGCTTTCTGCATGAGACTGATAATATACTCGGGTATATTTCAGTGCAATGCCCTGCACTACCTTTCCTAAAATATCAACAAAGCTACCGGTAAGCTTTTCTGTTGTAATCATTAATGCCAGAACTCTGTCAATAGGAACAATTCTACCCAAGAGATTCATGCATTTCTTGGTAAACAAGGTAAGTAATCCCACCGGGTCATAGGTCTGGTCATCTACTGTAATCTCTTCTCCCAAAAGAGCAAGCTGCAAAAGATTCTGAACCAGTATAGATTCCTTCGGATTATTTTCATAAAACTCTATTGCTTCCTGTCCAAAGAACCATTGATTGACGCCCATTCTTTTGCAAAGAACCGTAGGAATGGTATATCTTTCCGCATCTGTCTCTCCGGAAACAGTCTCTATATTTTTCTCATCATTGAGGAAGCAATAACTAATCTGAGACGTATTGTCTCCCAAATCATATCCAACTATAACTTTATCGTTTCCGGGTCTCAGCATTTATTCTCCCTCCTTTCCAAGCTTCTACTTCATTTGGAATAAATCATCTGAAAGTGCCCGTAGCTTATTAAACTCCTCCAGCATCTGTTCCAACCCGTCATATTCACGAAGTGTATTACTGATTACCAAATCATTGATTCTGGAATAACGATCTTCATTCTCGCCCTCTCCCATATCAGTTCTTTGTAAGGTACCACTCTCTGTCAGTTCTTCCCTGTCTCCCTTTTCTTCAACGATGTAGTATTGAATATTCTCACCGAAGAAAAGAACAAAATCCATGTAATACACACCACCATAAACCGGACGCATTTCAACAATCTTATAATCTCCATCATCAACTACATTTCTCTGTAATAGATAATGTAAGGTTACTTTGCTGTCCGGATGCCCGTGATATTCCAGAATCGTCTTATCCTCCAAAGACACATTCAAGACACCTTTTCCAAATTCCTTGAAACAATTCAAATAAATATTCTGTCTCATCATCTCTCTGATAAAGGTAACCGCAAGCTCCTTCGTACCCTCGTCTGCTTCCTGCGGATTTTCGCTATAATACTTAATAAAAGCCAGTTTACAAACCTTGTGAATGCTTTCATCCATACGATACAATCTTCCAATTTCTTTAAAGATGCCCTCGGATACAATTCTTTCCTTCACAAAGTAATCATATGCATTCTGCGAAAGGTAGGCCTTTTCCACCTCCGGTTTACCACCCTTGGAAAGATAATACTCGAAAATTTCGTTTTTCTCACCTACAAAGGCTCCTGTCACAAGCATCTGAAGCAGCATTCTTTCACATAAGGCAAGGCAATCCTCCTCAAAAGACATTGCCGCCTTCCATATGCTTCGCATATCCTTTACTTTACCCTCATAATGCATACACAGATATCTTAAAATGATGTCATCATACTTACCCTGAGCAAATATCTGCTTACAATAATCGAGCAAAGTCTCATCCTTTACATACTCCCGCTCCTTAATCTCATAACCAATCAGTCGCACCAGCGTTCTGGTATGGGATGCATCGATTGCTGTCTTCTGTAGTATTTCATACGCTTTATCATACTTTTCACGAATCACCATAAATCGAATCATTTCCATTTTGGTGAAATTGTTCATAACGGCTAAATCGGCCATTCCAAAGAACTCGTCCAATTCCCGAGTGCGATCCTCATCGTAAAGATACTGCATAATCTCAACACATAGCTTATTTCTTAATTCTGCGCAAATATCCCTGCATTCATAGACACGTCTCTTCGTTAAATATCTGGCTTCTCTTCTCTCCTCTTCCTCGTTCTTCTCCATCATATTTTCTACTGCATACATATCCAGAAGAGGCTGGTTTGTTACAAATTTTGAAACAAGATGGACATATTTTCCGGGAAGTAAAAGCTTCTCCAAACGATACTCAACAGAATGTACATAACGATTGTTATCCTTGTCCTCCAATAGCAGACAATACTCATTGCCAAAAATCGGAATCCAGGCACTTTGATTCTGTAAGTTTACTCCAAATTCCTTTTCAAAATTCTTGTAGCATACAATGACTCTTGTCATGTTGGGGTCATCCACGGTAACCATATTAGAGAAAATAAGGCAGGATAATTCCTCCGCATTTTGCTCATTAATTACCGATTCTGTTAAAAACTCACGATATAAAAACGCAAGGTTTTTATCAATACGCATTTTCTGTACCTGTTCCAGTACAAAAAGTCTGATTTTCTTATGATAGCTCTCGTAAATATCCCAATACTCATTTTTGTGATTAATGACATAGCTATATAAATAAGCACTCTTTCTGTAATCCGCCTCATCCTGATAAACATAATAAAGTAAAACTTCTCTTGGAATATTTGGTTTCTTCTGTGGATCCAGAGCACTCATGTAATATTCATAAAGATTGGTAATTCGAAGGCCTTCCTTAATGCCCTTTTCATACCAATGTAAATATTTCGAATCTGTTCTGCCGGCCTTAATTAATAATCCGCAAATCTCCTTTAGAATATCCTGTCTTGGATTTTCCTCATAACACATAATCAGCAATTTCAAAAGATTGCCGGAATACTCCTTAAACTGTGGAATCAGATACAGAATTCTTTCCAGCAATTCATCTGACAATCCGTCATGTCTGGCCGCATAATAAATCACGCGAAGCTTCGCTTTGGTTAATCGTCTGATTACCGAAGGATTCACGTTAATTAAATTGAGGATTTCCATGTACATAATAGGACTGACACATCCATCTTCAATCTGTTTTTCCAAAAAGTTATATCTAAGGGAAGCACTCTTTTCATACTCCTTCGCAAGGTACAGAAGAAGCCAGCCTATCTTCCAGGGTTCTCCCAATCCCATATACAAAGCACGTACACGTTCCACAACTTCTTCCACATATTCCTCATCTGATTTCAGAAGTGTTGAAAGATAGAGATAATAGGCTTCCAATAAACCTCTGTCCTCATCAAATCTGGTCATGGAATTGATAGCCTCCGCTACCTCTTCCATAATAAGCTCCGCTTCATTGATTCTGTCCATGGTAATAAACAGCTGTGCATGGAATAATCGAAGAAGAAGATTACTATCATCTTTTTCCGTCATCTGTTCCACTAATTGCAAGCTTTCCTTTTTCCAATACTGGTTAGGGATGTTCTTCTTTTTTACATCCACATAAAGCTGCATAAGCTGCAAAAGACTCTTCTGAAACTCAATACTTGTATTCTCTTTTTGTACAAATTCATCCTCTTCTCGATCAATGACAATATTTACTTCATAACAGTCGTGAATTCCTTTGAATATAATCTTTCCACGATTGCTTCCGGCCACCAAACGTTCTTCAATAATTGTATATTCAACAACACATATTTCTTCAGACGCAACCGCTCCGCAAATACGTTCAGCAGAAAGCTTTAGGAATCCACCTTCTGCCTTTAAATCTATTTCTATATAACCCCAACCATCTGTCTGGACTTCTACCTTTCCGTCCCTTAATTCCTCATTGTAGGCTATATGGATTTCTTTTTCATCTACTTCAAATCTTACGGGTCTTTTTTTATTCACCGCACATAAAAACTCATCCATGTTGTGTGCATTAGATTTATTGCTTGAAAGACCCTTATAAAGGGGTAAATACTGCTTGTCATTAGAATAAAACAGTTTTTCAAAATCCGGCGAATAAAAAACCTGTAAGGCTTCTTTCCAATCCGTTTGTGCTAAGTTGGCAAAATGGAATAAATTCTTTACAGGTCCCAGGGAAGATGTCGCACCCTTTCTGATTTTGGACACAACAAAAGGAAGTGAGTATTCCCCCAAATCGCTAACGATATGGAACTCACCCTTAACAACATCTCCTTCTTCTATATTCTTACTGTGAAAACGATATAGGATTTCTTCTGTCTCTGAATGAAACTGCGTAGTAAGGCATTCCATTCTACGGTCAGATGTGGTAATTGTGCCCTCTGCAATCTCGCCCTTGGGCGCACGTATAGAAAAACTGCTTTCGAATATTTCCTCATCGTTTAAGACAATTTCGATCTTTGTGCAGGAAAAGTCAAGTACGCCACTATCATAGTTGAATTTTCCGTCCAAAATCTGCTTGATTGTCTTTTGCATTCTTCCACCTACTTACCCTAATTTGATGACAAAGCACCACAATTATTTTACCCTATCTGACCACCTAAAATCAAGTAAAATGCACCTTTTTTTCTATTCTACAGTTCCGAAACTCTGGTAACACCGACGTACACCCCTGAGACAGAATACCAGGTTGCATAGTCTGTAATTCCCGTCTCCCTTAAGCCAAATATTTTTTGATATATTTTCACTGCCTCCTGCGTTTTGGGACCATAGATTCCATCTGCAGTAATTCTTGGAATTGCCGGAAAGTTCTGGGCAATTCTTCGAAGTTGATTCTGTAACTGCTGTACCTTCTCCCCTCTGCTACCTACTTTAAGTTCATATCCGGGATAAGATGACGGCACTCCTGAGATTTGCGTTGCAGTATTAATAAACACATCCTCACCATAATAGTACCTCAGTATTTCAATTGCCCTGTATCCCTGTTCTGCCAGGTACTTAGATCCCCATTGTGTCAAGCCTTTACAGCTTACTTTTCTACCATCGCAATAGGTTGCAAATACCGGTGGCTTTAATCCGGGTCTGGAAATATAGTTTGCAAATACTGAATCCACCAGTCTATCTATTTTTGCATAGGTATTTCTTCCATAGACCCATTTCTGATCATAGGCCGTGGAAGATGTTATGGTAAAGGAATATCCTTTATTTCGATACCATTCTGTATAAACTCGGTTAAGCGTAAAGGACATTATTGCAAGAATATTTGCATAAATTGCAGCCTCCGGCCAGGTGGCATAAATCTCATTAGACGCAACATTTTTAATGTAATCTCTGTATTTTACCCAATAGTTCTTTGCGCCGTTATTTGATGGGGCGCCATCGTGTACTACAATGTATTCGGGAATCACCACCTTACTTAGTACAATCTCGCCCGTTTCCTCATAGCCTTCTTCTTCCTCAGAAATCAAAGCAGGGTAATCCCCAAACAGAACATGCTCCGGAATAGAGATTTCCTCCACACTTTCTCCGGGGAGATCCTCCGGAGTCAAATACACGTTCTGCACCGCCCTTTCTTCCGGCAAAACCTGAATTCCTTCTATTACTTTTCCAAGATAACCCTCTGCCGTCACCCTAATCGAATAGTCTGTATATGGCCTCACATCTCCTGGTTCCATAGAATACTCTTTCAATGGAGCTGCAAGCGAAATCACATTGGATAAACCGGATATATCTGTAATCTGCCGATTTTCTGCATCTTCTTTTCCATCCTCCGTATAAATTCTGATCATAGCTCCCACAACAGGAACAAAGGCCGCACTGGAGAAAACTCTTACCAGTAATTCTCCTCTGCTTCTATCCCCCATATTTATATCTGCCATTCTTACGTCAACCCATTTTGTTTTATCTATACACTATTCTTTACAAGCTATAAAGGTTCCTTACAAGGCAATAAAAAAAAGAGTGATTCTCATCACTCTTTGCTTTTGGGGGGGAGAAGGATTAATTAGATTAATCCTTCTATAGGGGTATTATGAATGTAAAAAAGGGCGATTTCTATTGAAATCATCATTATACTAACATGCCATGTGCAACAAAGATGCAACAGAACTAAAAAACTTTTAAAAAGTTTTATTTTTTTATGCTAAAGAAGCCAACGTTACTTCAGCCCAACTGAATTGCGACATGTATTCTCCTGTAAAGGTTCTGATTGCTCCCGGATCTCCCTTTAAAAACTGATAATAATCACAGGCAAGTTTATCCGTCTTTATACCATAAGTATTTTGAAAGCTGTGTACCAGCACACCTTCATAACCATATTTTTGCAAAGTCTTCTTTAGGTCTGCCAAAAGGTTACGACAATAGCTTTTGTTGCTGGCCTCATTCTCATCATTTTCAAATAAAGCTCCTGCTATTTCACCAACAGTAACCATAGCACCCTTTCGGTCAATCAGATATGCCAGTAGCTCCTTGGTTCGTTTTCTTTCGAATCGGATTGGTTCTCCGTCAGAGAAAACCTCAAAATTTCCAAAACACTGAACAAACAACTTGTCTTTTCGCAAATCTATTGCAGGATTACGAAGATTATCCATTTCTTCCTTGATATTTTCTAAGGTAGGTGGCTTTAATACGTAACCACTTGCTCTCATCTGTAATGCATCTGTCGCATACTGTGAATATCCCGTCACAAAAATAATATTAATCTGCGGATACATCACCTTTAAGGTTTTTCCAAGATGAATACCATTTTCCACACCCATTTCAATATCCAGAAAAGCTACCTGAAACTCTGATTCCTTAGCTCTTTCCAAGGCCTTTTGTGGGCTTGAAAAGCATTCTATTTCTGCCTGTGGAGCCACCTGCTCCAACAAATCCTTCATTTCCTCCATAACAAAAGGTTCATCATCAACAACTAAAATATGCATCTTCTTTCTCCATTCATCCCCGTTTTATTTTAAACTTAGTCCCCACTTTTCCTCATATGGAAAGGTTAAAACAACCTGGGTTTTCTTATTTTTAATACTGTCAACAATCAATGTGCCCCCACACATTGATTCGATACGATTTCTGACATTTTCAATTCCCAGGTGTCTCTTGGTAAGCTCCTGCTTCCCCAAGGTAACTGTTTCTATTTCTGTTTTAATTCTTTGTTCAAAGCCGGCCACATCAAAGCCTACGCCATCGTCCTCCACAAGAACTACATATCCTATATCGTTTTTATAGCTGCGAATTATTATATGTCCGCCTTCTTCTTTTTTCATAATTCCGTGTTTTATTGCATTTTCAACAAGTGGCTGTAACACCAGTGCAGGAACTTCAAAGTCTGTTTCTTCCAAATCATAATCCACCTGTACTCTGTCTCCAAAGCGTTTTTTCTCGATAGAAATATAATTTTTCACATGCTTCAATTCCTGATTAAAAGGAATCTTCTGCCTTACAGTCAAGGAATCCAAATTACCTCGGAGATATGCTGCGAACTCATCAATGGTTTCCATAGCAATCCCCGGATCCTTTTTACACAAATGTTTAATGGTAGTCAAAGTATTATAAATAAAATGTGGTCCTACCTGTGATAGCATCAAATCTATTTGTGCCTCATAAATCTGCCTGCTTCGTATCTGATCCAGCTTATTCTGCTCCAAAATCGTCACCACATACATAATAACCATAGAGATACCAATTGAAATATTAACCATAGAAATATTATCGGTATACTGTTGGGCTACCAAAGCAATTCCGGGAGAAACAACATAAGATAACAAAGCCACCACCAAAGAATCAGAGGTATTCTTTCTGTACTGCAGCAGTACGCTGGCATCCGTCACTAAGGCAACAAATCCGAAAGCATATGCCAGACCGTACAATGGGCCTCTCATATATACATTATTTTCATCAAAATAATAAACCCATCGATTAAACAATGGCATAACATTGACTAAGCTTGCACAAATAGCGCAACCAAATACAAGCCCATATCGTCTTCTAGGCAACAATTTATCTCTGTTTTGTCTATAGTTTCCGTACAAACTGTGAAACACATATATATGGTACAGAACCATCAACACATATGGCAGAAAAAAAGCTAAAAATGTAGCTAGCCTAAGCCAATAATATGCAAACATTCCTGTTTTTCCATCATATAGCCAGGAGTGTACATCACATATAAACAACACACTACCACAAAGAAACAGTCGAAACAGATTCCTTCGTTTATATGTATCTATGGATTTTGACAAAACAATTGTTAATGCTGCAATGAGACAGAACACGCACTCACTAAACAGCACCATTACATTGATTTCTCTCATACCTTCACCGCTTGCTCTCTTTGCAGATTCCAAATTTCAATTCTTTCGTCCATTTGCTCATAGAAGCTTTTCTCATTTTCAAATGGCATCAAATAGAAATTGTTTAGCAACATAATCGTAAGTTTTTTGTGTAAATCCAAATCCATAGTGGCAATCATCTCCTCCAATTCCATTCGAATATCATGCCACTTTACTATATATCTATGATATTTTCCCATTTCGGGCGTTTCCAACCATTTTGAGGGTTTCACTTTACTTTTATTCTTTACAGGACACTCATTCACCTGCAAAAAATACTTATAATCCCCCTCTTCATATATTCTTCCCAAGGGAAATAGTCTGCAAATTCCGGGACGATGCTCATGAATTGTACACCAGCCATCCTCCCCAAGAAAACTACATCTCTCGTCTTCACCCCTCATTTTCAGATTCGGCAAAATCAATCCATCTACCACCTGAAGTTCCACACGATTCTCGTTTACAAGATCTGTTAAGGTCATACCCGTTCCAACCTGCAGGCGATATACATCATACGGATCTAAGATAATGGTATTCCCCATTCCGGTGCAGCACTGATTACAATCCTTACAACCATTGCAATCTGCCTTTACCAATTCCTCTTCTTCATACAATTTTCCATCTGAAATTTCATTCAAATCAACCTCTCGTTTCATCCGGAACACGCCTCCACAAAATTAAAACACTTATGTTTTATTATATAACATTCTTCCTCAAAACAAAAGTGATTCGTAAAAATAAAAAAAGGCCATGCACAACGTGCACAGCCTTAATTTTTATAAATTAGTTAGCCTTGATTTCAGACTTTAACTGCTCTGTTAAAGCAGGAAGAATCTTGTTAAGGTCACCAACGATACCGTAATCAGCTACGTCAAAGATAGGAGCTGTCTCATCTTTATTGATAGCAATAATGATGTCTGACTCTTCCATACCAGCTAAGTGCTGAATAGCACCTGAAATACCGATTGCGAAGTAAACGTTAGGACGAACAGTCTTACCTGTCTGACCAACCTGAAGATCCTTTGACTTCCAGCCAGCATCTACAACAGCACGTGAGCAGCTTACAGTTGCTCCAAGTACTTCTGCAAGATCATCAAGAAGCTTGAAGTTCTCAGCGCTACCAACACCACGACCACCGGAAACTAAGATCTTAGCATCCATGATATCTACGGTATCAGAAACAGCCTTAACAACCTTTAAGATTTCAACATACTTGTTATCAGGTGTGAATCCAGGATTGAACTCGATTACGTTAGCCTTTGCACCAGCTACTCTATCTCTCTTCTGCATAACACCGGGACGAACTGTTGCCATCTGAGGACGGAAATCAGGACAAGCGATGGTTGCGATGGTGTTACCACCAAATGCAGGACGAGTCATAAGAAGCTGATTGTGCTTCTGCTCTTTACCAGGAATAGGATTGATTGGGAAATCACCAACTTCAAGCTGTGTACAGTCTGCTGTTAAACCTGTATGGATTCTAGCAGAAACACGAGGACCTAAGTCACGTCCGATTGCTGTAGCACCAACGAGGAAGATTTCAGGTTTAAACTCGTTGATTACAGAAGAAAGTGCATGAGCATAAGGCTCAGTTCTGTATTCTTTACACTCAGGATCATCTACTACGATAACCTTGTCAGCGCCGTACTCAGCTAATTCATCAGCTAAGCCCTTAACGTCGCTACCAACTAATACAGCAGTTACTTCAGTGCCAAGAGCTTCTGCAAGGTCTTTACCTTTACCAATAAGCTCGAAAGCAATGCTATTGATTACATTGTCTACCTGCTGTGCGAAGACATATACGCCCTTATATTCTTCTAAGTTCATTTAATTATCCTCCAAATTTTTCAGTGTGAAAACGTTATTATTAGATAACGTGCTTATCCTTTAACTTGCCAACAATATAAGCAACAGCATCTGTAGGATCAAGAGTAACCTTCTCACCGGCACCCTTTCTTACCTTATCAGAAGCCTTAGCGATCTGAGTAGGTGATCCCTTCAAACCTAAGTTAGAATCATCAACATCGATCAAATCAGCTCTGCTCATAACAGTGATTTCAGCCTGGCAAGCATCGAAAATTCCACCTGGAGTCATGTAACGAGGTGCGTTTAACTCTGCAAGTGCAGTTACAAGACAAGGCATCTTAGCCTTAATTACATGATATCTGTCATCATACTGACGCTCAACGATAACACTGTCACCTTCAACTTCAAGCTTCTGTGCATAAGAAATTACAGGAATTCCAAGATGCTCAGAAATCTGAGGACCAACCTGTGCGGTATCACCATCGATAGCCTGACGACCGGTAATAATTAAATCGTACTCTAAGTTACGGATAGCACCTGCAAGTGTCTGGGATGTAGCCCAGGTATCAGCACCACCAAGTACTCTATCTGTTACAAGAACACCCTTATCAGCGCCCATAGCGATTGCTTCACGAAGAACATCCTCAGCCTTAGGAAGACCCATAGTAATAACGGTAACTTCTGCGCCGTACTGATCCTTTAATCTAAGAGCAGCCTCAAGACCTGCCTTATCATCAGGATTCATAATAGTCATCATTGCAGCTCTGTCAAGAGTACCATCGGGATTGAATTTTACGCCACCCTTTGTATCAGGAACCTGCTTAATACAAACAACAATTTTCATTGTATTTATCTCCTTATTATTTATTTTCTTTTCTAAATTATAGAGTTATACGTAAGACAGCCCTCGAAAAACGAGACGGCCTGTTTTACTCACGTAAGACAGCCCTCGAAAAACTTCGTTTTTCTCGGTCGCGGTGTTGCGTTGCAACACCTACAATCCTTCCATCTATCGCATACATTCTGCAAGCAGATGTCTGCGATATCTGTAAGTCTTGGTGTCTTACTTAATGATATTCGCGGAGATTACCATTCTCTGAACTTCTGAAGTTCCTTCGTAGATCTCAGTAATCTTAGCATCACGCATCATACGCTCAACTTCGTACTCTCTTGTATAACCATAACCACCATGTAACTGAACAGCCTTGGTTGTTACTTCCATAGCCATCTCTGCAGCGTATAACTTAGCCATTGCAGCTTCTACGCTATAAACAGTCTTGTGATCCTGTGTATACTGATCCTTCTTAAGAGCTGCTCTGTAAACCATCATCTGAGCTGCCTGAGCCTTTGTAGCCATATCAGCAATCTGGAACTGAGTATTCTGGAATGCACCGATTGCACGGCCAAACTGCTTTCTTTCCTGAACATAAGCGATAGTTCTGTCAAGAGCACCTTCACCAATACCAAGTGCCTGTGCAGCGATACCGATACGTCCACCATCAAGAGTATGCATAGCAATACCGAAGCCCTTACCCTGAGCACCAAGCATGTTCTCCTTAGGAATACGGCAATCTGTAAAGATTAATTCATATGTTGATGAACCACGGATACCCATCTTCTTCTCTTTTGTACCGAAGGTAAATCCAGGTGTTCCTTTTTCTACGATAAATGCAGAAATTTCTTTGGTCATCTTACCACGCTTCTCAATCATACCTGTGATAGCGAAGATAACATAAACATCTGCTTCCTTACCGTTTGTGATGAAAATCTTAGATCCGTTAAGAACCCACTCATCACCATCTAAAACAGCCTTGGTCTGCTGTCCCTGAGCATCTGTACCGGCGCCAGGCTCAGTTAAACCAAAAGCACCAATCTTCTTACCTGCAGCAAGGTCAGGAAGATACTTCTGCTTCTGCTCTTCTGTACCATAGGTAAGAATAGGATCACAGCAAAGAGAGGTATGAGCAGAAACGATAACTGCTGTTGTACCACAAACCTTTGCAAGCTCCTCAACACACATAGCGTATGTTAAGATATCACATCCCTGTCCGCCATATTCCTTAGGAATAGGAATACCCATGAATCCGGCCTTAGCCATCTTCTCTACTGTAGCACGAGGGAACTCTTCGGTCTCATCAACCTCGATTGCCAGGGGCTTTACTTCTTTTTCTGCGAACTCTTTGAAAAGAGTACGTGCCATTTCATGCTTTTTACTTAAAGTGAAATCCATGATTTTATTTCCTCCATTGATTGTTATCTATGATGCAGGCACTTATATGCCTGCATCTTTTTATATGGTCTATGCCATATGAATTACTGTGCGTCTACAGGTGTCTTTGTACGATCTGCATTGTATACGTAGAATCCCTTACCGGTCTTACATCCGAGGTTTCCACCACGAACCATCTTACGGATCAAAGGACATGCACGATACTTGCTGTCACCGGTTTCGTTGTAAAGAACATCCATAATAGCAAGACAGATATCCAAACCTACGAAATCACCTAATTCAAGAGGTCCCATAGGATGATTTGCACCAAGCTTCATAGCAGCATCGATACCAGCGATATCAGATACACCTTCCATCTTAATGAAAGCTGCTTCATTAATCATAGGGATTAAGATACGGTTTACTACGAAACCAGCTGCTTCATTAACCTGTACAGGAGTCTTTCCGATTTCTTCAGAGATCTTAACGATCTTATCAACAGTTTCCTGAGGTGTGTTAACACCGGCGATAACTTCAACAAGCTTCATACGATCAGCAGGATTGAAGAAATGCATACCGATCATAGGACGATTTAAGCCGTTACCGATTTCTGTGATTGAAAGAGAAGAAGTATTAGAAGCGAAAATACACTCAGGCTTAGCAATCTTGTCAAGTTCACCAAATGTTGTCTTCTTAACTTCCATGTTCTCAAATGCAGCTTCAACGATTAAATCGCAATCTGCACAAAGGTTCTCTTTTAAACCCGGAGTAGTCTTAGCAAGGATGCCATCAACTACGTCCTGTGTCATCTTTCCTTTTTCAACAAGCTTTGCATAACCCTTAGCAATCTTGTCCTTACCGCCTTCAGCCCACTCCTGCTTGATATCGCAGAGTGCTACTTCATATCCATCTACCTGAGCGAATGCCTTAGCAATTCCCTGTCCCATGGTACCTGCACCAATAATACCTACTTTCATTTTGTGCCTCCTTAAATTTGTTTTTTTATTCAAAAAATCAATTGTGCCATGCACCTTTTGATTTTATTGAGTTCCTTTGATTAGCAGTTCTTGAAAGGCTCCTTCACCTTTTCCTTGTTCTTGTCAAGGAAGAATGCCATACCATACTTCTGATCTTCTGTTTCGAAGCAGTCACCGAAGAGTTTTTCTTCGATTACAATAGCCTGATCCATATCTACATCAAGACCTTCGTTAATAGCCTTCTTGCAGTTTCTAACAGCGATAGGAGCATTCTTAGCAATGCCAGAAGCCATCTTCTCAGCAGCTGCCATCAATACTTCCTGTGCGCTCTTAACTACATTACCCTCTGCATCAACTTCTGCAGCGTATACTTCGTTTACAAGTCCAATTCTCAAAGCTTCTGCAGCTTTGATGTTACGTGCTGTGTAAATCATCTGCTTAGCCATACCCGCACCAACTAAACGTGCAAGTCTCTGAGTACCACCGAAACCAGGTGTGATTCCAAGGCCTACTTCAGGCTGGCCAAATACAGCGTTATCAGAACAGATTCTGATATCACAGCTCATGGAAATCTCACATCCGCCACCAAGAGCGAATCCGTTGATTGCTGCGATTACAGGGATAGGGAATACTTCCAATTTACGGAATACGTCATTACCCTTCTTACCGAAAGCTTCGCCTTCAGCCTTTGTAAGTGTGCTCATCTCTCCGATATCTGCACCGGCAACGAAAGACTTCTGTCCTGCACCTGTTAAGATTAAGCATCTAACCTCATCAAGGTTCACCTGATCCAAAGTCTGATCTAATTCTTCAAGAACCTGAGAATTTAATGCGTTCAAAGCCTTTTCACGGCTGATGGTGATAATAGCATAAGAACCCTTCTGCTCGTATACAATATATTCCATTTTTATTTCTCCTTATGATATATTTCCAAAACGCAGAAACGTACCCTGCGTTTGCAGGGCACCTTTCTTATATAATTTTATCAAATTAATCTTCAATCTTAACGATAGTAGAACATCCCATTCCACCACCGATACAAAGAGTTGCAAGACCTGTCTTAGCACCCTTTGCCTGCATCTCATGAAGAAGTGTAACAAGGATACGACATCCAGAAGCTCCAACAGGATGTCCAAGTGCAATTGCACCACCGTTAGGGTTAAGCTGCTTATCAACGTCGATTCCAAGATCCTTACCTACAGCGATTGACTGAGCTGCGAAAGCTTCGTTAGCTTCGATAATATCGAAGTCTTCAATCTTCATACCAGCCTTAGCCATAACCTTCTTTGTAGAGTAAACAGGTCCGATACCCATTACTTCAGGACGGCAACCAGCAAGAGCACCAGCTACGAAAGTAGCCATAGGCTTAACGCCAAGCTCCTTAGCCTTCTCTTCACTCATAACAACGATTGCAGCTGCACCATCGTTGATACCAGAAGCATTACCTGCGGTAACATACTTGTCCTTGTTGATAGGGCGAAGCTTTGCAAGAGCTTCGATTGTAGAACCGGCACGAGGACCTTCATCTACCTTGAACTCTACCATTTCTTTCTTCTTCTTTACCATTACAGGAACGATTTCCTTATCGAAAGCACCGTTCTTCTGTGCTTCTTCAGCCTTTAACTGGCTCTTAAGTGCGAACTCATCAAGTTCTTCACGAGTGATTCCCCACTCATCACAGATATTATCTGCTGTCTGAATCATGTGATAGTTGTTGAATGCATCCCAAAGTGCATCATTAACCATGGTATCTACTAAAACACCATTGTTCATTCTATATCCGAAACGGCCATTCATCATAGCATAAGGAGCCATTGACATGTTCTCCATACCACCTGCTACAACGATATCAGCATCACCAGCCATGATCATCTGTGCAGCCTGGTTAACACAGTTCAAACCGGAACCACATACAACGTTCATGGTAACTGCAGGTACTTCAATAGGAAGTCCAGCCTTGATAGAAGCCTGACGAGCTACGTTCTGTCCCTGGCCAGCCTGGATTACACATCCCATGTAAACCTGATCAACCTGCTCAGGCTTAACACCTGCTCTGTTTAATGCTTCCTTAATTACGATTGCTCCAAGCTCTGCAGCTGGAGTTGTGCTGAGTGATCCACCCATGGTACCGATTGCGGTACGACAAGCACCGGCTAAAACTACTTTCTTTGCCATTTGTTTTTCCTCCATTTATTCGTGTTATTTATGATTGTTATTTTTTTATCATAGCCACTGGAATAAGTTTATCATAGAGAGCGAATCTTTGCAACGAATTTATCATTTTTTTAGAAAAAGAAAGAGCACCTCTTTCGAAGTGCTCTTCCAGCTTCTTTCATCTTAATCGGGCTATTTTCCTATGCTTCCGGCTCGATCAAACCATAAGTATCGCCTTTTCTCTTGTAAACTACGTTTACCTGATCTGTTTCTGCATTGCAGAATACAAAGAAATCATGTCCGAGAAGCTCCATCTGGATGCAAGCATCTTCAGGATACATAGGCTTAATATCAAATTTCTTTGATCTTACAATTTTGATTTCCTCTTCGTCCATGTAGTCATTCTCTACAAAGGCTGCTGTGAAATCTGCGTTGCTCTGTTTCTTGTCCACTATTTTATTTTTGTACTTCTTTAACTGACGTTCGATAATCTCTTCAACCAGGTCGATGGAAACATACATATCATTGCTAACCTGTTCGGATCTGATAATGCTTCCCTTAACCGGAATAGTTACCTCTATTTTCTGTCTGTCCTTTTCAACACTAAGTGTTACATGTACCTCCGTTTCCTGCGAGAAAAACTTTTCAAGCTTGCCAAGCTTGTCCTCTACTGCACCCTTTAACCCCTCTGTTACGTCAATATTTCTTCCAATGATAATGAATTTCATGTAAATCATCCCTTTCACTTTGTTATTGTATGGAAATTATAACACCTTTTCACATTTTTTGCAACAATTTAAAGCTTTTTTTGTATATTTTTGAATATACTATTGTCAATCATTTTTTTCCTCTTTTTCCAAATTTATTACATGTGTACAAAACGAATGTTCCTTCATTTTTTCTCATTTTTTGATAAAAAATACCATTTTTTTGGTGGATAATGTGTATAAATCCGTGTATAACTAGGTTTCTGCGATTTTTGTGTAAAGAAATTTGTGGATAAATATTTATCGTTTTTTTGATATTTTAGATTCGTATTTTTGTTATTTTCGTTATTTTTAGGAAATATGCACAATTTCATTTTTTTCATTTTAATTTTAGTAAAAATTATTGTCTGAAAAAAGCAGGATGAATCACTTCGGATACATCCTGCTTAAATATTTTCAACCCCTAATTCTGTCTTTTTCTTAGAATATTCTTCTAATCGCCAAAATCTGCTTATAGTCAGCCGGAGAAATTACAATACCACTCTTCTCATTGGCTGCGTGTACGATATTTCCATTTCCAATGTAAATGGCAACATGTCCAGAATAGCAGATCAAATCTCCTGCCTGTGCTTCCTCTAAGCTGTTGACCTGAGATCCCACCTGACGGTCTGCGGCTGAGGAATGAGGGAGGTCTACACCAAAGTTATTGTAAACACTCATAACAAATCCGGAACAATCTGCGCCTTCTGTCAGAGAAGTACCGCCATACACATACGGATTACCGATAAACTGCATTCCGTACTGTGCCACCTGAATACCAAGTTCTGAATCTCCCACAACCGATACGGTAGAGGGATCAATAATAAAGCTTGTATATTCTCCGGCCTCCTGTACAACAGTTTCTGCACCGTTATTTCTTGTCATCTTTGCCTGCGCTGCTTCTAAAGCCTTTTTTCTTTCCTCTTTTTCTTTTTCTAGTCTAGCCTTTTCTTCTTCAATAGACTCAGCATAACTATATTCTGTGTAAAGCTCCAGATAGTCACAAAAAGCCCAGCCTTCGCCAAACTCGGTATCAACCTTTACCCAGCCTTCCCCCTGTGCAAGAACAATCAGTTCATCAGCGTTCGCTACCATACCAAGAATACTGCTCTCCTTATCCGGAGACTTACGGATATATAATCCATCCGCTTTTACCCTTGCCATTTTTGTGCCAACCTGTTTTCTCATATTGTCAGCTTCAACACCATTATAAACCAGGTCCGCTCTTACATAACCATGCACAGAACCGGATTCGATTTCATACCATCCGTCTTCTTCTCCAAGGAAAATACCTACGCCATCCTTGTATAACTTTCCAACGATTTCACCCTTTTCACTTGGAATGCTTCTTACATTTATATAATTGTTAACATTAGCCACAACCAGGCTCTTCTCCTTCAATGCTTCCGCATTCTGATTGCCATCTGTGGAAATGTTGCCGGAAATCTTTCCTTTAATAACAGATTCCAACATGTCTTCCAGAACAATCGTTTCCTTGATTGCATCCAGTCTATCATCCACAACCACACTATTGCCCTGTGTATTCTCAACACAGGAACCATAGGCCATCATGGTTGCCTGATAGTTCTGATTCTCTACCATTCTGAAGTTGGAAGCATCTGCTTTCATGCTGCTTAGTCCGAGACCGGCAAGAAACACAAATGCGCATGTTGAAAACTGAACACTTCTTTTTAACATACAAACCTCATTTGTTACAAAATTGTTACATTTCTTATACAAGGTATCATCATTTTGTAACTTTGTCAAGCTTTTGTAACATTTTCAAGATCCAAACCTATCTTTTTAAACGCCTTGCACTGTGCTATAATCATATCGAATATAAATCGACAGGAGAATCCATCCATGGCAAAAACTATACTTATTACAGGTGCAACTGGTGGTATAGGTGAGGCTACCGCCCGCCACCTGGCGCAAAAAGGGAATCATTTAATTCTCACCTGCAGAACAAAAAAAGAGCAGCTGACTGCTCTCTGTGATGAATTAACAAAAGAATATAACATTATATGCAAGGGCTTTGTATGTGATATGAGTAATTATGAAGATGTTACAAAGCTTTTTTCTGACATTTCAAATTTAGATGTTTTGATTAACAACGCAGGAATTTCTCATATCGGATTGCTGCAGGACCTTTCCTTCGACGAATGGAAACAGGTTATAGATACGAATCTCTCTTCCTGTTTTTATACCTCCAAACATGCCATCCCTTTGTTCTTGCAGAATGGAAAAGGCTCCATCATTAACATTTCCTCCGTTTGGGGTAATGTTGGCGCCTCTATGGAGGTTGCCTATTCTGCATCCAAGGGTGGCATGAACAGTTTTACAAAGGCCTTGGCCAAGGAACTGGCTCCCTCACACATTCAGGTAAATGCCATTGCCTGTGGTGTTATCGATACCGCAATGAATCACTGTTTTTCCGAAGAGGAAAGGGACGCCCTTAGACTGGAAATACCGGCTGACCGATTTGGAAAGCCCATAGAAGTGGCTCAAATGATAGACCAGCTGATCAATTCACCTGAATATTTAACCGGTCAGATTATCACAATGGATGGGGGCTGGTATTAAGAAAGCCCCCGCTCCGCTTCTTCAAGGCTTTCATAGCCATACATTTTTACGTTGTACTCCATAATCTCTTTTGCCAAATTATTCTTTTCACTGACATGTCTTACAATATACTTACCGTATAATTCTAACATCTTATCCGAATAGGTTCCCAGTTCTCCGCGAAGATATGTTTCATAGGAGGTATTAAAGGCATTGTCTTCGTAAGTGTGAATGGATCTTGCATTGCCGGCAAGCAGCGGATATTCTGCTGCAAACTCTTCCATGAAGCCTACCTGAAGCTTAACTATTTCCTCTATAATAGCCTTCTTCTCCTGACTTAATTCCGGGAAATGGTGTTTTATCTCCTCATATTTTTCCGGAGCCGTACTTTCCATCATTCTGCCATACTTTTCCTCTATTAGATTGTGACCTCTCTTACTCTCTCTGTCAAAATCATAATAGTACTGACAGAGCATATCGAAGTCAAAAGTATAGTACTGACTTTTTCTCATAATAGAAAAAGTAAACCAGTCATCCTGACAGCTTGCACGTCTTCCTTCATTCTTTACCTTGTCAAAGCTAGCAAACTCCATTCTTGCAATCCTGTCTACCAGTTCATCCTTGGAAAGCTTGTAACAGGCTGCCTTACATAACAATTCTTCCACATGATGATCCAGATAAGCATCTACATCACTGATATAGTTCTCACCATATAAAATGGTAGCAAGCTTCTGCGCAATATCCTCAAGCAATTGGATTGCATCCTCTTCTTTAGTAACTGCTACCTGCCTCAGAAGTGTCAATACTTCTTTATATTCCTCATATTCCTTCAACCCTTCCAGGAGCCACTTGTCATGAGGGGCATATACCCCTTTTACGGAATAGAGAATATGTGCCCCTTTCATGATAGCCGTTGCAATCATTAATCTACTGGTGGCTATATCCCCTCTTTCCAGCATACGCTTACTATTGTACAGGCCATATTGCGTAAACTCTGCTACCTCTTGAGCAATCTTAAGATACAGGTAACTGGGGTTATACCCTCTTTGTAACTCTTTTCTGATTCTGGTAAACAGTCCCAGCTGATCTGTAAATATTTTCCCATTCACAGCGCAGGCCAAGGATTGTTCTGCTGCCATACTTAAATCCAATACTGAAAAATCATTTTCCTCCACAGCCTGATGAAGCTGCTGTGCCATATCCCTTCCAAGAATTCGTTCATAGAAACGCTCGATACTTTGCACGCCTCTTCTGCCCTTGCCCTGAACAGTTTCCTGATTCTTACATGAATATCCCATAAAGCTTTGCGGCAGCTCATCATAGGCTTTCTGTAATTCCTCTCCTATTTCCTGATACAAATCTTCTGTCACAAACATACAGAAGGACGGAAAATAATCATGATCCTCAGATATAGCATCATCAAACCCAAAGCATTCAGAACCTTCTCCACACAAACCTACCGCAATACGTTTCTCATACTTGCCAAACTTCTCATGGATCATTTTTTTGCCATAAGCTTCGTAGTAACTCTGTGCCAGTTCCATACCGGACATTCTGGTTCTGTTGTCAGCTCCTTCCATGGCATCCCTACAAACCTTGATGTTATATTTCATACGTTCGTAGCTTTCTGTCCGGCCAAGGTTTTTCTCAATGCCCTCCATAGCATCCGTAAAAATAAGAATTGCCTTCTCATAGTCACCCTTTTCGTAAAAATGAGTACCCATTGCAGAAAGTGCTGCACAATAATGACTGTCAGTAATCTGATGCTCTTCAAATATCGCCAGGGCTTTTTCCAAGTACATAAGCCCTTCCTCATCCTTTTTGAGCATAAACAGGGTATTGGCTAAGTTTGTACAGGTTACAGCCATTTCATAAAACTTGTCCGAATGTTTTTCCATAATACGCAGGGCTTTTTTCTGCGCAGTTACTGCAGTATCATAGTCTCCCATCTCCTGATACAGGAGACTGACGTTATTGCAAAAACTAGCCTGCAGCATATCATATGGATCCAGTTCTTTTTCATAGATATCCTCTACCTTGCTGTAACATTTTAAGGAATCCTTCAACCTACCACCTGCTCTGTATGCGGTTGCAAGATTTAACAGACTGGTGGCATAAGGAACTGAATCCTTCATGTCCATATCCTCCAGCATGGCAAGAGCAGCCTCTCCGTAGTAGTAGGACTGCTCTGCATTTCCAATGCTTCTGTAGAATCCTACCATTTCATTCAATACAGCCAAAGCCAGACCTCTGTCCTGCTCCATCATAGCCTGGGCCAAAATTTGTTCCATTAAGTTTTCGGCTTCCTCTACTCTGTTTTCTTCCAATAACTCATCAATTCTCTTGAAGATGTCCATCTAATCCCTCCAGTGCTTCCTTGAGCGGATAAAATTTTTCATTTTCTTTTTGTCCCTGAAAGCCTTCATAGGCTTCCTTGGTCACTCTTTTTATTTCTTCCTTTAGTCCAAGGGCAGACAAACGTTGTGCTCCCTGTCCCCAGATAATAATCTGCTCCAGTCCATCTGAGGTTGCCACAGTTACCTGATACTTTCTTCCCATGGCATGGACTGTTTTTTCAATATACTCATCTGCCGTTTCTGCTTCCTTGGTATAAACCACATAAATATTCTGATATTTAAAGATTTCCCCTGCATTGGGCTTTACACGATAAGCATCAAACACAACGATTACAGTACTTTTAATGCATCCCGCATAATTACACAGTT
Source organism: Acetatifactor sp. (assembly GCA_045616525.1). Lineage (GTDB taxonomy): Bacteria > Bacillota > Clostridia > Lachnospirales > Lachnospiraceae > Acetatifactor. Next base: position 43,365 of record JAZLGY010000012.1, read on the forward strand.
CATCTATCAGTTTATTTCTTGCGCTGTCTGCATTGGTATCAAGAAGTTCCTTTAATTCCGGCCATGCATTAATGATATTATACCCATCTACCAGAAGATAACTTTCCTCTTGCTTCTTGGGTTTGTATTTATATTCCGGCATCTTGGGGGTTACTATCTGCGGCTTCGGAGCCGGTCTGTTCCAGGGATTTTTATCTAAGGGCTTTCTTCCATAGCTTTGTATAAAAATCTGTTCTATTTCTTCCTGACTGATGACTCTCTCTGCCCGTTCCCCGGTATCCGCCTTAGCCGCAAAGCTTTCAACCTGTGTTTCCTCTTTTACAAGCTTTGGTTTTCCTGTCAGCTTTGCAAATAGATCGGTCGTATCTACATGTGCAAAGGAAGGTACCTCTCTCCAAGGAACAACAAAGCCTGCACCATGGGCACAAAATACAGAATCTGCAGTATTTTCCAAATCCTTCTCCGGTTCATAACTGATGTCTTCCACTACGGAAGCTGCATCATGACAAGGCTCATAATCCAGGAAGTTCAGGGTGATTCTTCCTCTTCCCTTGGTAAAGCTTAAAAGCTCCTGCTGATATTCGTTTAATTCTGCTACAGGTGCCTTCCCTTTTAAGATGCACATTTCTCCCTGCATATCCGGTTCTGAAAAGCTTCCGCTTTTCCTCTGCATATCGCTCATTACCCTACCGATATTCTCTTTGGGTACGGAAATGCTAAATTCGTAAAAGGGTTCTAACAGAATTGTCCTCGCCTGCATCAAACCTTGTCTGATTGCACGGTAGGTTGCCTGACGAAAATCCCCGCCTTCTGTATGTTTATTATGTGCTCTTCCTCCCAAAAGGATAATTCTCAAATCTGTGATTTCACTGCCGGTCAGCACTCCTAAGTGTTTCTTTTCAGCAATATTTGTAAAAATCAGTCTCTGCCAGTTTTTATCCAAATCATCCTCAGAGCAAATACTTTCTATACTGATTCCGCTGCCTCTCTCTCCCGGTACCAATGCAAGACTAACTTCTGCATAATGTCGCAGTGGTTCATAGTGACCGGTTCCCTTTACAGCTTCCTCTATGGTTTCTTTATATAAAATTCGACCCCTTCCAAAAGATATTTCCATTCCAAATCTGTCTAAAAAAATACGACTTAGAATTTCCATCTGCACCTGTCCCATCACCTGCACATAGACCCTTGCTGTCTGCGGGATCCATTCCACATGCAATTCAGGAATCTCCTCTTCCACAGTGCGAAGCATTTGCATTGCTTTAAAGGTATCGCAGCCTTCCGGAAAGTTTACCTGATAATTTAATACCGGAATCAGACTTGGTGTCACTCCCTCACTTTCATATCCAACACCCTGACCTGCGTATGTCTTTTCCGGACCCACAAGAGTACATATATCTCCAGCATAAACCTCATCTGCCAACTGATAATTATCTCCAGAATAAACACGAATCTGATCAGCCTTTTCTTCATGAAACAGACCCTTTACTCTGAAGGAACCACCGGTGATTTTTACATGAGTGAGTCGCATTCCATTTTTATCACGTTCTATCTTATATACTCTGGCACCGAACTCATTCGGATATTCTTTGACAGGAGCATATTTAGAAAGACCTGCCAAAAGTTCATCAACACCCTCCATTTTTAATGCCGATCCGAAGAAGACAGGATAAAGCTTTCTCTCTGCGATAGCCTTGTAGATTAAATCATCGCCAACATTTCCGACTTCCAAAAAGCTTTCCATCATTTCTTCACTACACATGGCCAAGGCTTCATCATCTCTGTTTGAAAAGTTGATACAATTCTCACTAAGTTTTTCACACAGTTCATCCATTAACCGGCTTTCATCCGTCCCCGGCTGATCCATCTTATTTACGAAAAGAATTGTGGGGATCTCATATCGTTTCAAAAGCTTCCAAAGGGTCTCTACATGTCCCTGTACTCCATCAGCACCGCTGATGAGAAGTAATGCCATATCTAACACCTGCAGGGTTCTTTCCATCTCTGCGGAAAAATCCACATGACCGGGGGTATCCAGAAGAATAAACTCTCTTCCCCCCTGTTCCTTTAATGTCACCTTGGCCTGTTTGGAAAAAACGGTAATACCACGTTCCTTTTCCATCACATTGGTATCCAAAAAGGTATCCCCATGATCCACACGCCCAATTTTTCGTATACTTCCTGTTGTATATAATATCCCCTCTGCCAAGGTTGTCTTTCCTGCGTCAACATGGGCAAGAATTCCAACGACTGTCTTTGCTGTCATCTGTATACTCCATTCTCCGAAAAAAGAGACCGGCATCGCCGATCTCTCTAAGTCTACACTGCCAAATCTACCTTATTGCCTTTGGTAGCTTCCGCCTGAAAGGATTTCGCATTCTTTTCATACGGATTCTTTTCATTATATTTTATCTTGGTGTCAGTTACACCACCTGCAACATAACTTCTTCCACATTCAGGACAAACCGCTGTTTTGATTCTGACACTTGCCTGCAGAACCTTGCCCTCTCCCTGCGCAGCTTTCTTATACGCATTGGACACATGCTCCTGCTCATGGGCACGTACTCTGGCCCCCGCCGATTCCGGGGAAATATGTGAAGCTGATTTAAAGCTTACCATCTCATCCGAGCCGTCCTGATATTTTCGTTCCTTACAGGTTTGGCACTCAACCTTCCCCGCTCTCTTGGCTGCTCTCGTTTCAGGACTGTTCTCTGCGCCCGGAACTCCTGTCAACTCACCGGAAGAAGAAGCCTTACCGGTATTACCATAAGCTGCATAGCCTTGCGCTCCACTCATGTATCCATATGCACTACCATATAAACCAATACCCATATTGCCACTCCTTTCCGACAGATTTTAAAAGCCATTTATCTAAATTAAATGTAACACCTAAGGAACTTACTTGTCAATGTTTTGCCCTGTTTGTTTATCCTCAATCATGTTCTTATAAAGATCTAATCCAAAGCTTGTAAGCTCCGGCTCGTGTTTCACCATTTTAAAGGTTCTTGTACCATCCTTCAGTCGCTCTGCACTTAAAAACTCAACATCAGAGGTCTTCGCCTTATTCTCGTCAAACACCTTCTGTGCGAAGGAGAGTAAGTGGGTAACCGTCAAAATCTTGATTCCTTCCTCATGAAGTGCGGTAATAATATCGTACGCAATCTCAGAGCCTTCTTTTTCTGTGGTAGATGCAAAGGATTCATTGAGAAGAATCATAGAATTCTCCCCTACATGTTCGATAATCTGGTCCATTCTACGAAGTTCTTCATCCAGACGTCCACTGTTCATTGCACTGTCCTCTCGCCTGGTAAAATGTGTAAAAAACTCCGGATACACACCACTTTGAAAGCTCTGTGCTGCAACAGGCATACCACATTGCATCATCACCTGGGCTACACCAATACTACGTAAGAAGGTAGACTTTCCTCCCTGATTGGCACCTGTTACTATTAGAAGCATTTTGCTGTTTACATTCACAGTGTTACCAACTACTTCTCCGGTTTGCTCAATGCTCATAATAAGTTCTTTCAGTTCTCTAAAGTTCAAGACATCTTTTTCTCCCACAAGTGGCATACAGTAATCTATATTGTGTCGCATCAGATGACGTCTTACATTAATCGCCGCTCTGTAAAATCCGATTTGAAAATGAAATTCATCGAAGAACTTGTTGAAAGCATTCATAAAGGGACTGCAGCAATTCATGATATAGCTTACCACCTGAAATACCAGTTGTTCGGCCTGATCCAGAAGGTCCGCATTCTTTTGAAGTGCAATGCAATCCGGTGCCAGTGTATTAATATACCCCTGTACAACCGACATAACGCCATTGTGACTTGTATATCTTTTTACAATAGTCTCAAAGCCTTCCAAACGAAGATCTGTAAACTTTAATCCATCTCCCAGACCACAGTCAATCATAATCTTAGGACGTTGTGACTTAAACACATTCTTACCGTATACTTCATCAGACACATCCGTATAAAAGGAAACATCCTCTAAGATTTTTTCCAGCATCTCCTGTTTTTCCTCAGAGAACTCCTCACATAAACGCTCGTAGAAGCTAATTAGGCCCTCTGACTCGAGGCCAATCTTCCCCTGTTCGAAAATCCGCTTCATCTCTTTTAAAGTATCTACAAAAAGACGTAATACATGAATCTGCGTAATCAAATTTCCAACAGAAGTGGTATCTGTCTTATTGCCTACCTTTCTTCCAAGCTTATCCCACTTCTCCAGCATTTTACCGGTTAGTTCATATAGCTCACAGACAAAAGACTCCTTATAAAAGCAATCCTTCATAATGCTTTGTCTGTATAACAGTTCTTCCTTGTTTCGAAGCGGAATACGCATAACTCTTTTCAGGGTTTCAGATAAATAGCTGTCATTGCGCTCATCATACATGGTTCTCCCGCTGCCTCTTACCAAATCCTTGGCAGCAATACGAAACAGAGCTTCCAGCCCCAAATCCTTCACAATACTGTTAAAATCGTAATAGGCTACAGTATTGACCCAGTCCTTATCCCTATATAATAAACATACATTCATGAGAATCTCTCCTTTATCTGTTCATAGGTCAGCTTGTACTTTTTCACCTGAATGCTGGCACCGGCCTCTTCCGTTGCCTCGCTTCTTTCAATAATAAAGGTCTGTACCTTTTGCTCATTCACAGTTGCACGAAGACTTACTATCTTTTCTCTCTTCTGTGCCAGTTCTGTCAGGTGGGTAACATAAATTCCCATACAATGATGTTCTATAAAATAATCCAAAACCTTTTTACCCATAATCGTAGCATCATAATTAGCTGCAGTGGTAAACAGCTCATTAATAACCACGAACGCATTTTCCATATTTTCCTCCATCATGGGAAGAAGTCTGGCAAGTTCATCCATTAATTTTCCCTTACCACTTTCCACACTTTCTTCTACGGAAAAGTGTGTCAAAATCTCGCTAAAATATGGAATCGTTGCATCCAGAGCCGGCACCTCCAAACCAAGCTTTGAAAAATAAACCAGCTGTCCCAGGCTTCTTGCAAAGGTCGTCTTGCCACCCTGGTTGGGACCTGTCAGGACAAAGAACTGCTCTCCATTAAAATAGTTCATATTATTGCTGACTACCTTACGGTTTTCATCAAGGCCCACGATTGCAAGTGCCAGATCATACAACCCCGTTGCCTTCATCTGTCTGTCTTCAGCCCTTCTTGGCATTGCAAAGCTAAGTCCCCTCTCCTCTAGCTTCTTCTGCAAAGCCCGGAAGGAAAGATAAAAACGAATTTCATTATACAGACGAAGAATATTCTCTTCTGCGTACTTCTCATATTCTTTATAAAAATCTGCTGCCTTTACAAAGAAGGGACCATGTTTTTTCTTAAAGATTTTTACAACCTCATACTCCAGTTCTGTCAGATTGGGATCTGCCAGAAACGGGCTCTTTAAGTAGGGTTCATGCTCCGGAAAACACTCTGTCAAAAAGCCTTCATAGTCAGATACCCCTGATCCCACAGCCACAGAAAAACGTTCTTTTTCATAGGTAAGAAGTAATCGAAAGCTGCTAAGCTCCTCCATCATGGTATCTGCACTTTTTTTCATCTGTGTAAAGCTTTCGGATGCGGTATAGGTCTCTAAGAGCTTTATAAGCAAACGCAGTCCCTCTGACTTACATTCTAACTTACTTAAATTCTCCATAAGCTCTTCTGTCGCATGACAGTACATGAATATTTCACGAATCTGCCATACATGCTTTTGCATCTTTTCTTCCACAGCCTCTTTGGTTTCAACAACCTCTTCTCTTCTTTTCATTTGCTGCAAAAACTTTTGAAGAACTACCAAAACCTCTTCCCTTTTCACATCCTGGTAAATAGCTCTACGATAGTTTTCACTTTCTTCAGAATCGGGTAATCGATAATATAACTCTTTGATATCCTCTCCCCACTCTGCTTCAATGCGTTCAATAATCTGATCTAGATTTAAATCCAAATAGAAAGGTGCCTTTTCTACTTCGGTTTTTACTATTGTTTCCTTAGGATCTAAAATACTGAAATACTCCATCTCTTCCCCCTAAATTATAGTATTCTCTTTCTTTTATCATAAGCATTTTGCGGGTTAGTTGTCAATTTAATTACAAAGTGCTATAGTAACTTGAATGTAAGGAGATGTTAACAATATGAAAGCAAAAAAGAAAGCGTTTCTTATATTGTCCTTGATGTTATTTTTATGCGGATGTAATACCACTCAGCCCGCAGGTATAGAAGTAGAAGGTTCTAGCTCAGTTTCTGAGGCTGCCCCTATAGAATTAACCCAGGAAATTATTGAAGAAACCACAATTCCGGAACCAACTCCGATCCCTTTTGAGGATAAAGAAATAACCCTGATGATGGTAGGCGACAACCTCATGCATATGGGTATTGTATACACCGGCAAACAACCTGACGGCACACTGAATTATGATATTTTATTCGAAGGAATTGCAGATAAACTTGCTACTACAGATATAAAAATTATTAATCAGGAAACCATCCTTGGTGGAAATGAACTGGGCTTCTCCGGATTCCCTCACTTCAATTCTCCCACAGAGGTTGGCGATGCGATTGCCGCTGCCGGCTTTAACGTTGTTTTGCATGCTTCAAATCATGCAGCCGACCAAGGCATTCGTGGTATTAATAACTGTATTGATTTCTGGTCTACCCATCCTGAGGTTCACCTTCTTGGCATTACCAAGGAAAAGGATGTGACAGATACCCTGTATCTAACATTTGACGATATCAAGATTGCGATTTTGAATTACACCTATGGTCCCAATGCAGAAACCATTCCTTCAGACATTCGTGGACACATGAACGTATTGTGTGACTATGATGATCACGGTCATCTCAACTACACGCAGATTAATCCTAAGGTTTTGGATGACATTGAGGTAGCAAAGGCAAATGCAGATTTTGTTGTTGTCTGTCCTCACTGGGGAACTGAATACAGCAAAACACCTTCTAAGTATCAAATCGAATTTGCAAAAGAAATGACTGAGGCAGGTGCAGATGTCATCATCGGAACTCATCCACACGTACCCCAGCCCATTGAAATAGTAAAATGTGAAAACGGAAATCAAAGTCTTTGCTACTATTCTCTTGGAAATTACTTATCCACACAAAAAGGTGGGTTAAGCATGCTGGAGGGCATGGCTTTTGTCACCTTTCATATTGCAGAGGACCGAAACTATATCGACTACGACAAATCCGGAGTATATCCTCTGGTTTGCCAATATACCCGTAGCCCTGTTCGTTTTGAGCGTGCCTATTATTTAAGTGAATATACAGAGGAACTTGCAAAAGCTCATGGTATCCACTCCTATGGCGGTGTCAATTTGAAGCTTGAAGATTTACAAACCTGGAGCCAGGAAATTTTTGGCGATTGGGATCTTAGTCAATAACATTTTTATAACCTAATATATTCTTCATATAATCCACGTTGCTGATAATACATCCCTTTTTGGAGTTGGCTTCGTGGATTATTTGTCCTCCGCCAATATAAAGTCCTACATGTGTACATTTACCATCACCATAGCACACAATGTCACCGGGCTGCATCTCATCATAGGAAACGCTTCTTCCATCTCCTGTGTACTGTCCACTTGGTGTTCTTGAAATGTTTACTCCGAATTCCTTGTAAACAAAACAGGTAAAGCCGGAACAGTCCGTTCCATCCTGTAAGCTCTTTCCACCATGAACATATTTCATACCTTCATATTGCTTTGCATATTCTACAATCGCTGCACGAAGTTCACTGTTACTTCCGTAATTATTGGATGGTGCATTCACCACTACATGTTCTGCTTTTTCCGGTTTTGATTCCTCCGAGGCCTTGGCTCTTTCTTCCAGAGCCTTTCTCTCAGCCTCTAATCTGCGCTCCTCTTCTATAGAAATACCGTAAGTAAATTCTTCTGAAATAGTCACAAACTCAGCAGAAACGAAGCCTTCCTTATCTTCTGTATAGGCAACCTTAATCCACTCACCGCAGTCTTCCAAAACACGGACCTTTTCTCCAAAATCAATATAACCGATACGTTTAGACTCTTTATCCTGTTCTTTACGTACATTTAATCTGTCTGCTGTTACTGTAGCATAGTAGGTGACATATTCATCTACATGCTCCACAGCTTCCTGTCCATAGTAAAAATATTCTGACTTGATATAACCTTCTACATCTCCGGAAACAATGTGAAACCACTCACGATCCTCTCCGGATACTTCCAAAACCTCTGCTACGGCACCTGCATAGATTTTGCCCAGTACTTCACTGTCTGTATTGGGTTCCTTACGAATATTGACATAGTTTGTCACCTTGGCTATGGCAAGATTGGCATATTCATCTTCTTCCCAGCCATTCTCGTCCTCTTCCATTTCAAAGACTGCATTCTGCCATGTGATCGGATATTCATTCAGGTGAACCTCTTCCTTAGAAGCTTCTTCCTTGAAAATTTCTTCCTTGGAAGCTTCTTCCTTTTGCTGAAGGTTCTCTTCTTCTGTCTCTTCTTCGGGTCCTTTTTCGGATCCTTCTGATGTTTGGTCCTTTCCTACCGGTATGCTGTTACTGTTTGCGCCTTCTGCAATCTTCATCATACCAAATAAAAGGACCAGAATTATAATGATACTTATTATTCTGGTCTTCATATATTTCTCTCTTTATTTAAATGTTCTTCTTAGTTACCATTCCACTGTACACTGGATACCCCTGCATAATCAGCCGTCCAGTTTGGTCCTGCATTATCAAAAACAATCCAGGTATTGATATTAGAGGTATATGAACCAAGTGCACTACCTCTTGGTGCATCTAAAAACCATACGTACACCTTATCTGTGTTCATATCTCTATAGGTCACCTGCATTACTTGATAATTGTCAACAATAGCAATTGCTTCAAATCTGTCACTGGGCCCAATATGCATGGCATTTGCAACATCTCGCATAACCTGTCCACCGGGTGCTGTAGAAATTGTCGCAGTCGGTGTAAACGCATAATAACCGCTTTCAAGTGAATCTCCGATATTGTTCTCATCATTGCCACCTGCGATTGCTGTAATTGTAACCTCAACTGCCTCACGATAGGCATCCCCACTATGAATCGCTTTGGAATCTCTGCTTTTCTCTACATACTTTAAAAACTGAGGTGCAAGAAAACCAACCAATACAGCCATGATAGCAATTACTATAATCAATTCCACTAACGAAAAACCTTTATTTTGTTTAAACACTTTAACCTCCTAAAGTGCCCCTACATTATCCCCAAGGACATCATAGACAAAAAAACAACTACTGTCAACGAAAAAAAGAATAAAGTAAAGGCTTTGTTTACTTTTTCGTAAACAAAGCCTCTTTTTACTATAATACGTTATCAATTAATTCCTGATAGAAGTTTGCATAATCAGTTCTTCCGTCCTTAATAAACTGAATAGCACTTGAAGGATGGCTGTTTAATACACCGGTCATAAGGTAAGGAATATCATATCCCCAAACAGCTCCGTCTGCCTTTAACTTAAGCATATGCTTCTCAACGAAAGACATAATAGCAATCTTGTTGTACTTAGGATTGCGAAGGAATGAAAGAAGACTTTCCATGTAGCAGTTACCTGCGCCACGTCCCATACCACTTATAGTTGCATCAAGGAAGCTTGCGCCTCTTGAAACAGCTTCAATAGTATTTGCAAATGCAAGCTGCTGATTATTGTGTGCATGAATACCAATCTTCTTGTTATACTTGTTAGCGATTTCTACATAAGAAGTGGTAAGCTTTTCAATCTGTTCAGGATAGAAAGCACCAAAGCTGTCTACAAGATAAATAACATCTACACTGCTCTGTGCAAGAAGCTCAAGTCCTGATAAAAGATCTGCATCATTTACCTTAGATACTGCCATGATATTAACGGTTACTTCATAACCCTTCTGCTTTGCATCTTCAATCATCTCAATTGCTGCCGGAATAGTGTTGATATAAGTTGCAACACGAATCATATCGATTACACTGTCCTTGCGAGGGATGATATCTTTCTTGAAATCTGTTCTTCCAACGTCAGCCATAACTGAAATCTTAAGATCAGTTTTGTTATCACCAACGATTGCTCTGATATCCTTCTCATCACAGAACTTCCACTTACCAAAACCCTTAGGATCAAAGATTTCCTTAGATGCCTTATAACCAAACTCCATATAATCAACACCGGCTTTGATGTTTGCAAGATATAAATCCTTAACAAACTCATCTGTAAACATAAAGTTGTTTACAAGACCACCGTCTCTCATTGTACAATCCATAACCTTAATATCCGGTCTGAAGGATACTAAGCTTCCCTGTCTTTCTCCTGACATAATTTTTACTCCTCTTTTCTATTTCTTAACTCTTTAGTGCTTTAAAGTGCAACACTTTAAACCACTAAATTGGCATATAGAGAGAATAAAGCATAAAGTTCCAAATGTCAAGATGAAAATTTCGTTTATTTTCTAATGAATGAATACTATTTTTTGTATGAATGTGTTAAATAAGTTCGAACTCTACAGTATCATTAGCATTAGAGTCAGAACCAACATAGACTTTAAAGGTACCCGGTTCCGTTGTATAGTTCATATCAAGGTCGTAAAATTTTAACATGTCATCTGTGATTGTAAAGGTGACTGTTTTCTTTTCACCCTTTTTAAGACCAATCTTTTCGAAGGCCTTAAGTTCTCTCACCGGTCTTGCAACACAGCCTAAGACATCCTGAATATACATCTGAACTACTTCCTGGCCATCCCTGTCACCTGTATTGGTCACATCTACACTGACCCTAAGCTCTTCCCCCGCCTTCTTTGTTCCATTGCTTATGGTAAGGTTTTCATACTTAAACGTGGTATAATCCAAACCATAACCAAATACAAATAATGGTTTATTCGGTGCATCCAAATATCTTGAACAGAATCTGTTGTTGCTACCCTCATAATAAGGACGACCTGTATGAAGTTCGCTGTAATATACCGGCACCTGTCCAACATTGTATGGGAAGGACATAGAAAGTCTTCCGCCCGGATTTCTGTCTCCAAACAGAACATCCATAACCGCATGTCCTGTTTCTGTTCCCGGGAACCATACCTGCAATATTGCCTTGGCTTTTTTATTTACTTCACGAAGGTCTAAGGGACGACCACTGAAGTTTACAACAACTATATTTTTGTTTACTTCATATACCTTGCGGAAAAGTTCCATCTGATGCTCCGGAATAGTAATTTCCGTTTTAGAGCCACCCTCACCGGTATAATCTTTATGCTCACCGATTGCCATAACAACCACATCTGCTGCCTTGGCATTCTCTACAGCTTCAAGGAGAAGCTTTTGTGCTTCCTCCTTGGTTAACGTATTTTCATTGGCCCCCTGTAGACCGCTTAATTCTTCTCCTACAGCCAGAGTGCCACAACCTCTGCTAACTGTATATGGAATAGAAAGCTTCATATCCTGTAAGCCTTCATACAAAGTCACATTCTCTTCAAGCTTGTAGAACAATGACCATGCACCACATACTTTCTTTTCTGTCATATATGGACCTACAAAGGCAATGCTCCTTTGTCCCTCTCTTCCTTCCTTGGACAAAGGTAAGATCTGATCTTCATTTTTAAGAAGTACAAAGGTTTCCGGTGCTGCCATCCTTGCAATCATTCTATGCTCCGGTGCAATATCTGCCGTCTCATCAAAGGCTTCATCTGCATCCTTAAATGGATTTTCAAAAAGCCCCAGTTCATTCTTAAAACGTAAAATACGAAGCACGGCACTATCTACCCATTCCATAGGAACCTTGCCATCTTCTATTAACTTCTTTAACTGGTTAATATATACGTTGGACATCATATCTACATCTACACCGGCCTGCATACCAAGGAATGCAGCACCCGCATCGCCATCTGCCACGCCGTGATATACCAGTTCCTTTACTGCCATCCAGTCAGATATTAATATACTGTCAAATCCCCACTCCTTACGAAGAATGTCCTGCATTAATTCCTTATTCCCCGAAGAAGGTACTCTTCCAAGGGTATTAAAGCTTGTCATGAACATTCTTGCATCTGCATCCACGCAAGCCTTATAAGCAGGCATATAATCCTCTGCAAAGCTTCTCTCGGAGACTTCTACCGTATTGTAATCTCTGCCGGCTATTGGTGCGCCGTAACCTGCAAAATGTTTTACACAGGAAGATACTCTATCCTTTTCACCAATACCCTTTCCCTGATATCCCTGTATCATTGCTTTGCCCATAGCAACATTCAGACAAACATCCTCACCGGTAGACTCCATAACTCTACCCCAACGGGCATCACGAACCAGGTCTACCATCGGAGAAAAGGTTACATGCAATCCACTTCTTGCAGACTCCCTGGCCGCCACCTCTGCCATCTTTTCTACAATTGCAGGATTGAAGGAACAGCCCTGTGCCAAAGGAATGGGAAATACTGTACGTAGACCATTGATAATATCTGCCATAAACATCATAGGAATCTGATGCTTCTGATGCTTTAAATACTCTGTTTGAATATTTCTAATCTTAGCAGCACCGACGGTAGATAATACTGAACCTGTATTATGCACCTGTTCTTCTGATAATCCCATATCCTCCATAGGACCGGTTGCCAGTCCTTCTCCATCAAAGAAATTGCCTGTAAGCTGCAAGAGCTGACCGATTTTTTCTTCTAATGACATATCCTGTAATAAAGCTAATATCTTCTCGTCTCTCACTACTTTCCCCTTCTCTTTCCAATAAGTTTATTTACTGCTCCTCATGTAAATGAATAATTCTCTGATTACTGCTTCCTCTAAACTGTAGCATAAGATTCTTCAACTCTTCCACAAACTCTCCATCTACAAGTACATCAATATAGGAAAGCATTTCCTCCGTATACTCGGTATAAATCTTGCCTCCCGGAATCATATCAACATCATACAAATAACCGGAGTAGCACCAAATGGTTTTCTTAGGAAAAATCTCCTTTATTCGCTTTAACAAAGGCATTATCACTGCCTGATTTTCGGGTTCAAAGGGTTCTCCCCCAAGAACCGTGAAGCCCTCAATATAATCAGGTCTTAATGCCTCTATAATCTCGTCTTCTGTTTCATTCGTAAAGGGCTGTCCAAAATCAAAGTTCCAGGTTTCCGGATTGAAACACCCCTTACAATGATGTCTACATCCGGATACAAACAAGCTGACTCTTACACCGGGTCCATCTGCAACATCATATTTTTTGATATTTCCATAATTCATATTTCATCTATTCTCCAATACTCACAATAAAAATATTATACACTATATCCCCATTTTTTTGTATCGTTTTTTCACTCACAGATGCCTTTCACTTCGTGGCCGCTTGGTTTCCTGCCTCTTTTTCACTCACAGATGCCTTTCACTTCGTGAAAGACGTCGCTTTGCGACTTCCGCCTCTGTTTCGTGTACGCTCGGGTGAAACCAAATGTCCACTTCGTGGCCGCTTGGTTTCCTGCCTCGCTACAAAAAAGAGGTACCACCCTAGTGATACCTCTCTTACTAAATCTTTAATTATAAGTGAAGAACTCTATCCTTAATCTCCTGTGTTCTTCCCTGATTCCAAAACTGGGTTCCGATGTAACCACAGGTTCTTCTGGCTACGAAAAGCTTATTCTGATCCTGGTTACCACAGTTCGGACATTCCCAGATTAATTTTCCGGATTCACTCTCTTTAATCTGAACCTCTCCGTCATAACCACAGTTTTCACAGAAATCACTCTTTGTATTTAACTCAGCGTACATAATGTTATCATAGATAAATCTCATAACAGAAAGTACGGCAGGAATATTCTGCTGCATGTTAGGAACCTCAACATAGCTAATTGCACCACCGGGTGAAAGCTTCTGGAACTTCGCCTCAAACTGTAACTTATCGAATGCACTGATTTCTTCAGAAACATGTACATGATAGCTATTTGTAATATAGTTCTTATCGGTTACACCTTCAATGATACCAAAACGCTTCTGTAAGCACTTTGCAAACTTATAGGTTGTTGATTCCATAGGAGTTCCGTATACAGAATAGCTAATATTTTCTGCTGCCTTCCACTCCTTACATTTATCATTTAATCTCTGCATTACCTGCAATGCAAATGGCTGTGCCAAAGGATCAGTATGTGACTTGCCAAGCATTCTTACACACATCTCATAGAGACCGGCATATCCCAAAGAAATGGTTGAATAACCACCATATAACAACTTGTCAATGGTCTCACCCTTCTTCAGTCTTGCCAATGCTCCGTGCTGCCATAAAATAGGTGCAACATCTGAGATAGTTCCAAGAAGTCTGTCATGACGGCAACGAAGTGCTCTGTGGCAGAGTTCCAATCTCTCATCCAAAATCTCCCAGAATCTAGCCATATCTCCTGCTGCAGTACATGCAACGTCTACAAGGTTAATGGTAACTACACCCTGGTTAAATCTTCCATAGAACTTGTGAGAGCCATCTTCCTTCAGTTGATTATCCTCTACGGTTAAGAAGGATCTGCATCCCATACAAGGATATACCTCTCCCTGCTTTAACTGCTTCATAATCTTAGCTGAAATATAATCAGGTACCATTCTCTTGGCGGTACACTTTGCTGCAAGCTCTGTCAAATAGAAGTACTGAGCTTCATCAGTAATGTTATCCTCATCAAGTACATAGATGAGCTTAGGGAATGCAGGTGTAATCCATACACCCTTCTCGTTCTTAACACCCTGCATACGCTGCTTTAATACTTCTTCAATAATCATTGCAAGGTCATCTCTTACCTGTCCTTCAGGTACCTCATCAAGATACATGAAAACAGTTACGAAAGGAGCCTGACCGTTACAAGTCATCAATGTAATAAGTTGATACTGAATGGTCTGAATACCACTCTGAATCTCTTCTTTTAATCTCTTTTCTGTAATCTTACTTACAATTGCATCATCCAAAGACTCTCCGCATTCCTTGCGCTCTGCAATAACGCCCTCTTTAATCTTTTTACGGCTGATATCTACAAAAGGAGCTAAATGTGCCAAGGTAAAGGACTGACCACCATACTGGTTACTTGCTACCTGTGCAACAATCTGGGTTGTAACGTTACATGCTGTAAAGAAGCTATGTGGCTTCTCAATCATGGTTCCGCTGATTACGGTTCCGTTCTGTAACATATCTTCCAGGTTAATCAAATCACAGTTATGTTCCTTCTGTGCAAAATAATCTGTGTCATGGAAATGAATAATTCCGGCTTCGTGCGCGTGCACGATTTCTTCCGGCAAAAGAACACGCTTAGAAAGATCCTTACTTACCTCACCGGCCATATAGTCTCTCTGTGTAGAGTTAATAACAGGGTTCTTGTTAGAGTTCTCCTGGTTAACCTCTTCATTGATGTGCTCAATCAATGCCAAAATACCATTGTCGGTTGTATTTGATTTACGGGCAAGCTCTCTCTTATAACGATAACGAACATACTTCTGCGCAACCTCGTATCCACGCATACCCATGATATCTGTTTCTACCATATCCTGAATATCTTCCACATTTACTGCATGTGTCATGCGCTCAACCTGTCTTGCAATGTCATCAGCAATGGCTCTGATCTGGTATACATTCATCTTATGAATGTTATCAACGCCTTCATTCGCTGCGCTGACAGCATTAACGATCTTGTCTACGTCAAATGCAACCTCTTCACCATTTCTTTTAATGACTTTGTTCTTTACCCTAACGTCCATAGCTCTCCCACTCTACCTTTAAAATAAATAATTAATCACTATATGTAGTACACAATACTCTGTTTATCCCCTAAACTTATCTTCGAAACATTCCCTCAAAAATCTCGAAAATGTCATAAAAGCCACATCTTTCGGCCTTTTCGCATTTAGTTTCAAACTACTATATGTTGTGTGTCCGTAATAAATACTACCACAAAATGTTTGGTAATTAAAGCATAATTTTTATTTTTTTAATTATTGTTTAATTGGATATTTTCATTTTATTTTTCTGTCAATTAACATACAAAAAGTTTGTATCAAATAATATCCATGAAAAAAATGCACAATTCAAAATCCGCTTATATAATAGGCTATTTTTGATATTTTTTCTGTAGTTAGCCTTCGAAAACTAATCACAATATACAATAGAATTCTTTGCATATTGTCACACAATTCATATCGTTTTTTCTATTTTGTCAGCATCTTGATTTTTCTCTTTTCTATATAACCAGGTCATCCGGAACCAAATACCGAAAAGAAAACCGGTACAAAATACTATATTTTGTACCGGTAGAATGTTACTTCTTTTTATCTGTTGCCATACATCTTTTCATAGTAATTCTGATACTCACCGGAAATAATGGTCTCCCACCATTCCTTGTTATCCAAATACCACTGAATTGTTTTCTTGATACCGTCTGCAAACTTGGTTTCAGGAAGCCAGCCAAGTTCATTGTGAATCTTGGTAGGATCAATAGCGTAACGCATGTCATGTCCCTTTCTGTCTGTAACATAAGTAATCAGGCTTTCAGGCTTACCAAGTTCCTTACAAATAATCTTAACGATATCGATGTTCTTCATCTCGTTGTGTCCACCGATATTATATACTTCTCCAACTCTTCCGTTATGGATAATAAGATCGATTGCCTTACAATGATCTTCAACATATAACCAGTCACGAACGTTCAAGCCCTCTCCGTAAACAGGAAGTGGCTTATCATTTAATGCGTTAGCAATCATCAAAGGAATCAGCTTCTCAGGGAAGTGATAAGGACCGTAGTTGTTTGAACAACGGCTGATGGTTACAGGAAGACCGTAGGTTCTGTGATATGCAAGAACAAGTAAGTCTGCACCTGCCTTAGATGAACTGTAAGGGCTGCTTGTATGAATTGGAGTTTCCTCGGTAAAGAAAAGGTCCGGTCTATCCAAAGGAAGATCACCATATACTTCATCGGTACTTACCTGATGATATCTCTTGATACCATATTTTCTACATGCATCCATCAATACTGCTGTACCCTTAATATTGGTATCAAGGAATACTTCTGGATTTTCGATAGATCTGTCTACATGGCTCTCAGCTGCAAAGTTTACAACCATATCAGGCTTCTCTTCTTCAAAAAGCTTGTAAACTGCCTCTCTGTCTGTAATGCTTTCCTTTACAAAACGGAAGTTAGGGTTATCCATAACAGGAGCTAAGGTTGAAAGGTTTCCTGCATAGGTAAGACAATCCAAACATACGATTCTGTAGTCAGGATATTTATTTAACATGTGAAAAACAAAATTACTGCCGATAAATCCGGCACCACCGGTAACGATAATTGTCATCTTTTTTCTCCTTTTAATTGTAATAGATTTACGAATGATTTCTTGTTTCTGATTGCATTATAAAAGGTGCCCCAAGGGCACCTTCAAGTACTTTTTTATTAATATTTTCTTATGATTACTTTTGAAGGGTTTCATCATGACTTTGTAGCTATAAAGACTCCGGCTTCTTTGGTAATATAAAACCCCTTACTTACCTTCTTATCTACAAACTGACGAAACTCTTTATAATTGTCCACAATATACTGATTCTGATTTCCATGACAGGAAATCACATAATCCACCAAAGGATCCGGTTCCGTCACCATTAAATGATCCTCATACTCAGCCCAGGTAACCTTCTCAAAATACGGTGTTAATATTTCTCCGCCATTTTCCTTGCCAAATATCTCATACAAATGCTCTGCTGCCAAAACAATACGGTCATCAAACTCTTCTACCAGCCTGCTGATTTCAATCATATGTTTACTTCCATAGGTACCACAGATTAATTTTCCACCGGGTTTTAACACTCTTTGTATTTCTTTTAATACCTTTTTCATGTCCCTTGCATAAAAAAGAACGTGATTGGCAATCACCATATCCATAGATTCATTTTCAAACGGAATCTCATGGAAATCTACTACTTCATAGGAGAAACGTCCATCACTCTTCATATTCTTTTTCAGATCACGAAGCATTCCTTCTGACTGATCTGTCAGATAAACTTCTACCTCCGGGGGAACCCTTTTAATATTCTCCAGCCATAAACTACCGTTTCCACACCCAAGTTCCAAAATCGTCTGTCCCTTTTTTAGCTGGCACTGTTCATACACCCAGGGAAACCACCCCTGTTTGTTGGCCGTATATAATCTATGAAGTGCAATTCTTGCAGAAATATTGGAAGCATTCTTGTACTGCTGTTTTAGACTGTTTTCCATACCTGTAATGGAAATCGCCTGTACCAACTTTGACCAGTCAACCTCCTCCTTCTTAGCCACTAATTCTGTGGTATCCTGTAATATCTCTTTTACCACATTCATCTGTGCAATTCGTTCCTCCAAAAGTCCCAGCTGTAATTTTAAGGATCTGGTCAGGGATGCCTCATCCACATCTCTCATCGTCATCTCCTTAATATCATCCAGCGAAAACCCAAGATATTTAAAAAGTTGAATCTGCTGAATCCTTTGAAAGTCCTGGTCGGTGTAAAAACGAGCACCGTTTTCGTTGATATAGGAGGGAGTCAGGTAACGATGTTCATCATAATATCGAAGTGTCTTTTTGGTCACATGCGCCTTTTGCGCAAACTGTCCACTGGAATAATAACCTTCCTTTTTCACCCTGTCTCCTCCTTCCTTTACTATTTATACTTTTATGAAATGACCAATTCTACAGGACAATGGTCTGATCCCATAATCTCTGTATGAATGGCAGCACTCTCCATGTGCTCCTTATAGTTATCTGATACTAAAAAGTAATCAATACGCCACCCGGCATTCTTGCTTCTGGCCTGAAATCGGTAGGACCACCAGCTATAGATTCCTTCCTGATCCGGATAGAAATGTCTGAAGCTATCAATGAAGCCATCCTTTAAAAGCTCTGTCATCTTTTCTCTTTCTTCATCCGTAAAGCCTGCATTATGATGGTTGGATGAAGGGTTCTTTAAATCAATCTCTTTATGTGCCACGTTCATATCTCCACAGATAATAACCCCCTTTTTTTCGGAGAGCTCCTTTACATAACAACGAAAAGCATCATCCCAGTTCATACGATATGGAAGTCTTGCAAGTTCATTTTGAGAGTTCGGCGTATACACTGTAATCAAATAAAAATCTTCCATCTCCAAAGTAATCACTCTACCCTCTGTGTCATGCTCCGGGATTCCCATACCATAGGTCACACTGATAGGATGATGTTTTGTGAAAATAGCCGTTCCTGAATATCCTTTCTTCTCTGCATAGTTCCAATACATCTCATATCCAGGCAGTTCCATCTCAATCTGTCCCTCCTGCAATTTGGTTTCCTGCAGGCAAAAGAAATCCGCATCCAGTGCTTTAAAGTCCTCATAAAAATTCTTTCCTGTTACGGCACGTAATCCGTTTACATTCCAAGATATTAGTTTCATCTTCCGCTCTCCTTAAAACTTTTCATTCATGTTCTTTTCCTTTTTATAGAATACAAAAAAAGCCCCTGCTGGGCAAGGGCTTTTCTACTTAAATATCATTTCCGCTATAAACTGAGAACCAATAAATAACGCCACCAAAGTAATGATGGTTGAAAGAATAAATTCTGCCTTAGAATACTTGAAATTTTTCCAGGCGATATAAAGATTCACAAGCACATAACCATAAAAAATGCAAAATGGAATGGTAATAAACATAATAGCCGCTCTGGTGAAGGAAAATAAAACCAAATAAATAATCATCAAATTCAGCCACATTTTCCGCAATTCGTTTTTGGGGTAGTTATCCGTAGGCTCTCCGATATATTCTGTCATCTCCTGTAACAGATTACACATAGCTTTAAAATTTAACATTGGGCCAATTTTAAATTTTTTCTCTTTTAAATCCTCTTCTGTATCTCCCCAGCTGTTGATTGTCTTCATGTCTTTATTTATCCTTTTTACTAATCACTTTTTTTATGCTCTTTTGCGCATAATCATAGAAAAAATGTACCAAAACTGCCGTTACAACTACAAATATAATCGTCAACAGATTCGTTAATAATAGTTGTTTATACTTTGTTGCTTTTAAAAGCTTATTCTCGATATTGTATCCAAAAATCATCTGAATGGCATACATCTCCAGGGTAGAAGATCCAATCCACCTAATGGGTTTTAACTCCGGAATCAAGCCTACCAGCAAAATAAGGCCAACAGCTGCCGGAATCACGGTCACATAAAACATATCCTTAAATGGTACCTGCAAACGAACCTTAAATGCAAACAGATTCAGTAAAGCAAAACCACCTGTAGTAAATACTACACCAAGTACAAGCTGTAACCATTTTCTTTTCCATATCTCATCCACAGCCTTCAGCTTTGCAGCATAATATCCCAGTAAGAATACCGGGATTCTGTGCCAATAAATAAACATAGGATGCAGCTTCTTTTGTCCTGTTGCTAAAAATGACACGCCTGCCCAGAGCAGAACCACAAAAATCATAGTAAGAATTCTGTTCTTCTTATCGCATTTTTGAAATAAAGGAAACAGAAGATAGAAAATCATAATCGCAGGAAGGAACCACAAAAAAGCTCCTCCTCCCTTTTGGAACAGATTAACACCACTTATGACTTCCAATAAATATTTTACTGTCCACTTGGCATAAAAAAATGCTATCAGTGCAAAAAGAATAAACTTCAAATACACGGCCTGAAATCTGGACCAGATAAATTTTAAATAATTTTTAACTTCTCTACCGGCCAAGGAATATGCCGATACAAAGAAGAAAATATCTACACCAATATATGCTGTCTGCTTTAAAAAGATCTCTGCCTGGTTCCTCTGAAGAACATATACCCATAAGTGAAATATCAGTATCTGCAAACCCGAAAAACACATGATCGATTTTTTATTTTTCACAACATCACTCCCTGCAGGTATTTTTTACTACTGAATTCCGCTTATTCAAAGGACTTGGGTGCCATAGCAAAAAATACATATTCCCCCTTGGCGCCTACAACCATTTCATCTGCTGTTGTACAAATATTCCAGTTCAACTGTGCATGACTCTTTAAATCAGCAACCAATATATCAGGGGTATCTGACTGGAATAAATATCCTACAAAAGGAATGGTACCAATCATGGGACCAAAGCAAATACCTTCATTAAATCCCGTAATCTCTGCATCAAATCCATTCAAAAATCCTTCTTCTACAGGGAAACAGCCAACAGCCATATCTGCCAACTGTTCATTCTCCAATAATTTGTTGGCAACCTGTTCCAAATCATCATTGTTTACAATTTCATCTTGAAACTGTATATACATTTCACTTGCAACAGTATCTCCTGTAACCACTTCTGTACTTTCCTCATTATTCTGTGATGTACTTTCCGCTACGGTTCCGTTTCCCTGTGAAGATTCGCTGCTATTCTCTGCCCCACAACCTGCAAACATACTAACACTAAGTACTACCGCTGTAAGTAATCCTAAAACTTTCTTCGCTTTCATTGTTGCCTCACTTCCCGCATGTCACCACATGCAACTAACTTTAAAAATCATAACCAAATTATACCAAATTTATATTGTTTTTTCAACGGAATTACGTTTTTTCAGTTGTCTCTCACACCACAAATATCCTTCTGTCAATGCAAGCGTTACAGGAAAAATTATTGCAAATTTCTGCCAGGGACTCAAAATCACCCTAAACGCGTAATATGCAATATAATCACAATAATTTCCACAAAGCTGATGGAACAAAAACCCATAAGAACCAATGTACCCCAAATATAATATCGGCTTATTGGTTAATATTCCTGAGATAATTCCACGCTTCATTGCGAACAGATACACCAATAAAATTGTGGTAGGCGTATACAACATTGTATATCGAAAATACTCTGCTCCCAGTAACCCCTGCATCCTTGCAAAGGCAACCTGTGAATACCAGATAGCTATCAAAGTAAGTATTTCCAAAAAACTGGCAATTAAAACATGAATATTCATCTTTTTGTGAAGATAGATATATCCCAAAAGACAGCCAATTAAAAAGTCACCCAAACGAAAGGCAGGGCAAATATAAATCAGCCACTTGGGAATATTGTGAAATGTCAGATTTTCCAGTACAAAGTTTTGGGAAATCAGTCCCAGCATCACCTGGATGCCATAAACTATTAGAATTGCCAAAATAGCAGTATAAATACTCTTAATCTTCTTAACTCTTTTTAGTACAATCGGAAACATAAAATATATAAAGACACAAACCGACAGATACCAGGCCACGCCATTTAGCGAAAAATAAGATCTGTCTGTTGGTACCCAGGACTGTACTAAAAACACATTTAAAATTACCTTGCCCAATGCAAGTCCTAGCTTTTTCACTGAATACTCATAGTAAAGCTCTCTTCCTATAAAAAACAGAGCAAATACCATAGTCAAAATATGCAATGGGTATAACCGGCTTATTTTCTTTTTTGAAAAGCTAAAGCAATCTTTTACAGATGTAGAAAGTTCTTTTTCGTAATATGTATATGTCATTACAAATCCAGATAGTACTAGAAAAACTGATACTCCCCAGCATCCAAATTGTCCTAATCCACAGTGAGAAGTAAAAATTCCGATAAAAGCTAATGCTCTCACAGTCTGCAGGGAATCTATCCTTTTTCTATTTTCTTGTTGCAGGCTCATTGAAAACTCCTTATAGATGACACTATTTCTTACAAAGTTTGTATGGTCTGTATCCGGTATTTAACTTCATTAAGTATACCTGATCCCCGACATGCATTGATAGTGTTTGCAGAGCGGTCACAACCACTTCCTCTGTTCCACCGGCATAGTTAACAATGATTCTTCGTGGTAAAATATCACGTCTTATATTTAACTGTTTTTTATTAATCACTGCATCCGTTATCATATAATCCTGATCCAAAATACACTTATATCTTTTTCTTCCAAAGTAAGCTGCAACAGCCAAAACCAAAGCATAAACTGCTCCCAAAAACAATAACTTTACATTTTCAGAGCTTACTTTTTCCTTTCCTGATTTGCTCTGTGACTTCTGATTCTTTTGATATTCTGACTTTCTCTCTTCTAAAATAGTCTGTACCTTTTGATAGTCAATCTGACTCTTTAATTCTTCCAATTTCTGCTTACGATAGCTTTCCATTGCAGGCTCATTATATGTAATAGTACCGGTTGCAGTCGTTTTTTCTTTATCTATAAACTGCGACTTATTTTCCCAAACCAGGCTTTCTACTTTTTCGTCCAGGTCACCATATAATTCCTTAATAACTGTTTCTTCAGTTTCATTAAAACCTAAAAGGAAATCTGCCTCTTCCCTCTCATTGCTTATTTCATTTGTACTTTTGTTCATTTTCAAAACAAATGCAGATAATCCACCCAGAAACATAAGTGCAAGTAACGCAAAAAACAAAAGGCGCGTCCAAAAAACTGTTTTTTCTGAATTCAATATTATTTCATGTTCTGTACTATTGGCAAATCTAAATGTTTCGTTACTCATAAATTCCCCTTTTACCTTGTTCTCATTGGATAAATGCATCTTCCAGAAATACCATATACTCTTCCGGCTTCTTTAGTGAATAGAAAAGTGGCAGTGTATGGCTGATCCAGATTGTTCACTAATTCCACCCATTCAATTGTTGCTGTTGTCAGTTTCCAGGTAATTATCCCTATAATATTTTTAATCATCATAATAAATGGGATTATCGCCAAAACTGTCCACCATAACATTTTAGTTCTAAATAGTCCCATAACAATTCCGGGTAAAGCTAAAACAATCATGGCAACAACAAAACTTCTTATTGAGCGAATAACCACTTTCTTTCTGTAATCAACCATCTTCATTCCTTACAATGCTTTTTTATAACATGCGTATTATAACACATCCCCTTAGTTAAACATAGTATATCTTACTTTACATATTTTCCATTCTTAATCCACACCTTCTGCCATACCGGAAATACCCTTGGCAATTTCTATTGCCGGTCTATCATTCCTAAAATATAAAGTTACTCATCCATTTTCTCCATTTTCTTTTGATAAGCCCATTTCTTAAAGCCTTGCGTGATACTGTCAAGATTGACTTGATCTACCATAAGAAATGCGACACACATGTATTCGCTATAATAGCTTGATTTGTTAAGGAAATCTAATTCGTATTTAAGCTTACCCTGGCTTTTGTCATAGAGACTAACATATTTGCTGCCTATACCATCCTTTTCAGCCAAATATATGTATTTGTTCTTTTTGAAATCGTAAACATAAACGCGTTCAGTTTCTGAAAAAATGAGATCCATCGCCATAATATTTCTTTCGTAGAACTGCTTCCAGCATGCTGCCGGAACAGCTGTAATCTGTCCATTTATATAGTAAATATAAAAATATATTTTTTTATCAAAGCCAAGCCATGAATGTCTTCTTAATATCTCCTCATCTATGGCATCTTTATCAAGATAATTATCTATGCCAAACACATACATATAAGCCGGATACTTTTTATTGGCATCCTTGTCCCATGACAGCACATCCAGTTGTTTATATTCTTTGGAATCCTTATCTATTCCATACATCATGCCTTGTTCGGTCAGAAGCTTTCTACTAATCAATTCATCTTCAAACTCCTTCACAGAATGCATATTCTCTTCCCGTACTTGAGTAATTGTAATTTTCGAACGTCGAATATATTCAGGTATATTAAGCCATACAATAAACAAAACTGTACAAACAAAAACTCCACCGATGATAAGTGGACCCTGTGCAAAAGATATAGTACATGTAACAAACAGTACAATAGCGGTTATAATAGATACCATTCTTGCATAATTGAGTATTATAACTTTGCCAAGAGCTTCTCCAATTCCATCAATACCTTTGTTATTGGAAAATATCAAAGCAAAAATCATCCATATTCTTATTGCCGACGATATCACACACAGGATAAATATGCCCCTTTGAAAACCTGAAAATTGGTCGTAGTCCCAACCATACCAGACAAGACCACCTACAAGAAATGGCGTTCCATATAAATCAAAGTAATATGGTATGTGTATCGTCAAAAGCACTTTTAACACCGAAATAATAATTGCAATAACTTCGCTCATACTTATTCACTACTCCTGATAATTTATACTATTATATCTATCATGTCATACAGCCAAGAACATTTACATTTTTCTAATAATGTATTTCCATAAGCAGACATAGTTTTTCCCATAATGCATTCTATTACTTTCCCATTTTTTAAATATATGCTCATATATTTCTATTCTACACTAACCCAATATTTATTAAAGTTTTAAATCTGCACTATAGGTGTTCTTACCGTTCATTCCAAATCAAAAAAAGAGCTCCACATTGCTGCGAAGCCCTTTGAAGATTCTCTTCTTCCTCTAAACGAAATTTAAAACAAATCCAATAATATATCCATCCTTTAGTCTATTCAAAAACCATTCAGAGTAAAAGGCAGGTATGTCTGTCCTCATTCCTGTCTGAATAATCCCTCGTAGATTCTAAGATCTTCATCCTTGAAAACATTAAATATCACCTACTCATTTCACTAATGTTCACAAAACTGGGATTCTTGCCAAGATACACATTCTCATTTGTTACTTGTTTGTATATTACTCAGCACATCCCACCAAGTCTCAGGACATCTCTCTAAAATATGATCACATATTATCATCTTACGAAGAACGATATGCTTCCGGTTATTCGGGCTAGCGAGGGTAGCATTTTGCTCCCATAACTTTAGCGCGTTAATATGTGTAATAATTCTTGAAAACTTCAAGTTTCTTGTCTAACGCATCAGCTCGACAAGCTGATAGTTGTCCAACTCTTTCAAAATGGCATCGAAACATTTTCAAAACACTGATTCAGATGCAAATTTGCCTTCTTTTCATGTTGAAAGCATCATATTTTTGCTTTTCTTGCAATTTAGATGCACTTTTTTCAAATATCATTCTAGGTATCTAATTTTTGATTTTCCCCCAATTTAGATGCACTTTTATTCAAATATCATCATTTTAGGCATCTAAATATAGATTTTTTCCCCATTTAGATGCTCTCTTACTCAAATATCATCATTCTAGGTATCTAAATATAGATTTTTTCTCAATTTAGATACACTATCATTCAAATATCATCATTCTAAGCATCTAATTTTTGTTTTTCTCACAATTTAGATACTCTATCTTGTTCTGGGCATCATAACAAAGTATATCCTTCGCCATAACAAATTCTACAAATTCAAATTTGCCTA
>JAZLGY010000013.1:0-15470 GCA_045616525.1 Acetatifactor sp.
CAGATGTGGGATATGTGGAAGCAGGGCTATGAAGTGGTTGAAGGAATCAAGGCAAGCAGAGGAAAAGAATCTTTATTTTATAAGATGTCTGCAGGCTTGTTCTATAAGGCCATGAGTTCTATGATGAAGATGGATATGAATGCCTCCTCAGACTTTAAGCTCCTTGACCGTAAGGTGGTAAAGGTACTTTTAGACTTACCTGAGAGAAGAACCTTCTTTAGAGCCTTAAGCTTCTGGGCCGGTTTTAAGACAACCAAGGTAGAATACGAGGTGCAGGACAGAGCTTATGGACAAAGTAAGTGGTCCTTTATGAGCCTTTTAAAATATGCAATCAGTAATACTACAAGCTTTAGCACAGCACCCCTTCAGCTGGTTACGATTTTAGGGGTGGTTTCTATATTGTTTAGTTTTATATTAGGCATTCAGACGCTGGTACGTTTCCTGATGGGCAATTCCGTAGAGGGATTTACCACAGTTATTTTATTAGTATTAATCATAGGTGGCTTTATTATGTTAAGCCTTGGTATTATCGGTCACTATATTGCCCGAATTTACGAGGAAGTGAAGGGCCGACCGAAGTATATTATTAGTAAGGTTACAGACAATGTGCAGGGAGAAGTTATCGGAACCTGGAAGTAGGTTAGAGAAAGGAGAGGGCTATGAAGAAAAGAATGGCAAATATTGAATGCTTAAGATGTATAGCAATGATGATGGTAGTCCTGCTCCATTATCTGTCCAAGGGAGAATTTTTGGCTCCATTAACAGGACCACTTGAAACAAATCATTACATTGCCTGGTTTATGGAAGCCTTTGCAATTGTGGCAGTCAATGTGTACGTACTGATCAGTGGATACTTTCTTGTAGAGGCACAGTTCAAGGTAGGGAAGCTAATAAAGCTATATTTACAAACCTGTTTTTACTGTATTCTGATTCCGGTGATACTGGTGATGGTTTCCTATCATCTGCCGGCAGAGGAAAAGCTGTTAAGTGTTTCGGATATTGGAATATACAAGCTGCTTTTATACTGCCTGCCGTTCCAGATGGAACATTACTGGTTTTTGACAGCATATGTGATGATGTATTTGTTTGCTCCGTTTCTTGCAATGGGAGCCAAGAATTTAAAGAGAGAAGATTTAAAGAGACTTATTATATGTCTCCTAATCTTTTTTTCCGGTGTGAAGTCCATCGTCCCCGCAAAGCTTCAAATTGACCGCTTAGGCTATGATGGTCTTTGGTTCATGTGTGTATTTCTGGTGGCAGCTTATATCAGGCTTTACGGCATTCCGTTTTTTAAAAGCGCAGGAAAAGCCTTTTGTCTCTTTGTATTAAGCTGTTTACTCACATTTGGTCTTACATTTGTACTTCATCAGGTATGTATATCTACCGGTAAATTAGAGGACTTTGTACAGACAGCTTACGGCTATAATCATGTATTAAATCTCTTTGGCGCGGTGTCATTGTTCTATACCTTCTATCTTTGGAACATGGATGGGGACAAGGGATTTTCTAAGCTTTGGCTTAAGATGGGACCGTATACCCTGGGAGTATATTTGCTGCATGAGCACATTGAAGTTCGATGGCTTTGGCCGAAATGGCTTGGGGCCAGCATAGAGGACCGGCCGGTACTATTGGTTTTGAAGGCACTGGGAAGTGTTTTGGTGGTATTTATCATAGGTATTTTGGTAGATATGATCAGAGGAAAGCTATTTTCTATGTTTGAAAAGAAAAAGAATTAGAAGGGGTTGTAGATGAAAACAGCACGAAAGAAAGAAAATTTCATAATGTTTCTTGCAGTAGCGGTGCTCTTTTTCTACCCTTTCAGGCATATTTTTATCGGTGTAGATTTGTGGGACACCGGTTACAACTATGGAAACTTCATGTTTATGAAGAATATGGATCCTATGTGGGTGGCTGGCACCTTTTTGGGAACAGCCCTTGGCAGCTTTCTCATGAAGCTTCCCTTTGGAAAGTATATGTGGGGAATGAATCTTTATACTTCTCTAACGATCAGTATTCTGGCACTTGTTTTCTTCTGGTTTTTTATAAAAAAAGTAAAGCTGCCGGTATGGGTTGTCTTTGCGGGAGAATTTTTGACAGAAAGCCTGTGCTGGTGTCCCACAGCTCTTTTATACAATTATCTGACCTATGTATTGTGGGGCCTTGGCTGTGTGTGTTTGTACCTTGCGCTTACGGAAGGCGACCATAAGACCCTTACGAAAAAAAGTGTTCTGTTCTTTTTGCTTGCGGGAGCACTCCTTGGATTAAATGTATTTACCAGGCTTCCAAACCTTGCGGAAATGGGCATGATTGTAGCTGTATGGGCAATGGCAATTCTTGAAAAAAAAGGATTTTTATGCTGCCTTAAACAAACCATAGTTTGTATAGGCGGATATGGATTGGGACTGATGGCAGGTCTATTGCCTGTAGCCCTTACCCTTTCCGTTTCAGAATACAAGAAAGGAATTGAAAGACTATTGGCTATGCCCGGGGAGGCTTCAGACTATTCCTTATATTCTATGGTGTATAGTCAGCTGAATGCCTATTTGTCCGGAGCTTACTGGATTAGCTTTTTTCTGCTGGGAGTAATCCTTACTATTCTTGTGTTATTCCTTTATAGAAAATTAGAAGGGAAAACGGAAAAAAAGCATTATATTGGATTTTTTTCGGGGGCAATCGTATTTATTCTTTGTATGGTTTTCTTTACCATAAAGAAAATGTATATTCCGGATTACCATAATCTTGGCAGTGTATTTTATTTTGCAGTATTTTTCCTGATTTTTTCTATCGCAAGTTCTTTGGTGGTGATATTTTCCAAGAACTTTGATATGAACATAAAGCTTTTAGCCGGTATGGGTATCCTGATTATCGGCATTACCCCTCTTGGAAGCAACAATCATTTATATTCGGCAATGAATAATTTGTTTATGATCGCACCCTTACAGTTGTATTTGTTTCATCGCCTGGTTATAAAATGCAGGGATAAGTTTATTATGAACGGTGCATGTATTATGCTGATTTTGTATATGGTGGTGTTATTTGTACAGGCAACTTTATTTGGTGCAACTTACGTCTTTACGGAAGCAAACGGCGGAAAAAATCTTTACACAAAAGTTGAAAATAATGCTATACTGAAGGGAATGAGAACAACCCGGGAAAGGGCCGGATGGATTGAGGAATTAACTCTTTATGTGGAAAAAGAGAACCTAAAAGGAAAGGAAGTTTTCCTGTACGGATGGATTCCCTCTGCCTCCTATTATCTGGAGATGCCCTTTGTATTTACACCCTGGCCCGATTTGCGTTCCTACAATGTATCTGTTATGAGAGAGGACTTTGCCGCTCTTGTGAATCAGGTGGAAAGCGGAGACAGAGAATTCCCGGTATTTCTTTTTGAGAAAGAATCCTTTCATAATTACCAGCAGGTACTTGCGGGGGTAGGACTTGAGGATGAAAAGCAGGAAGAAAAGTTGAGGATTATTGCGGATTTTGGAGTCAAATATGACTATACAATAGATTTTGAGAATGAAAAGTTTGTTTTGCTTACGGCAAAACAAAGAAACTAGAGTGTTTGAAAGGAATATATTATGATTAACTTTAATGTACCTCCTTACGTAGGAAACGAAATGGATTATGTAAAGGATTGTGTAGAACGTCGAAAAATCTGTGGTGATGGAATTTACACAAAGAAATGTAATGAGTGGATGGAGAATAAGACAGGTACCACCAAGTGCCTTTTGACAACATCCTGTACCCATGCAACAGAAATGGCAGCACTTCTTGCAGGAATCAAGGAGGGGGACGAGGTTATTATGCCGGCCTACACTTTTGTATCCACTGCTGATGCGTTTGTACTTCGTGGTGCAGTTCCGGTATTT
The DNA here is from genome assembly GCA_045616525.1 of Acetatifactor sp. GTDB lineage: Bacteria > Bacillota > Clostridia > Lachnospirales > Lachnospiraceae > Acetatifactor. The sequence goes on from JAZLGY010000013.1 coordinate 3,873, forward strand.
GTAGACATCAGACCGGATACCATGAATATTGATGAAAATCTGATTGAAGCAGCAATTACAGAAAAGACGAAAGCAATTGTTCCTGTTCATTATGCAGGTGTTTCCTGTGAAATGGATAAGATTATGGAAATTGCAAAAAAACATAATCTGATTGTAATTGAGGATGCAGCACAGGGAATTATGTCAACCTATCACGGAAAGGCACTGGGAACCTTTGGTCAGTTTGGCTGTTTCAGTTTCCATGAAACCAAGAATTTCAGTATGGGTGAAGGTGGTGCAATCCTGATTCGTGAGGAGAAGGATGTTGAGGATGCAGAGATTATCCGTGAAAAAGGTACCAACAGAAGCAAATTTTACCGTGGACAGATTGATAAGTATACCTGGGTAGAGTTTGGATCTTCTTACCTACCAAGTGATATGAATGCCGCTTACCTTTATGCACAGTTAGAGAAGGCAGATGAGATTACAGATGCCAGAATGGCATGCTGGAACAGATATTATGAGAATTTGAAGCCATTAATGGAGGCAGGAAAGATTGAACTGCCTGTAGTTCCTGAGGGTTTGACACATAATGCACATATGTTTTATTTAAAGGCACAGGATATTGAAGAGAGAAGTGCATTAATCGATCACTTAAAGAAGAATGAGATCATGGCCGTATTCCATTACATACCTCTTCATACGGCACCTGCAGGACTTAAGTACGGAAGATTCCATGGAGAGGATGTTTATACAACGAAAGAAAGCGAAAGATTACTTCGTTTGCCGATGTATTATGGTTTAACATTGGATCAGGTAGATATGATCAGTAAAGTGGTAAAGGAATTCTATGAGAATTAGTTTTAAACTGGGGCAGAACTTAGTGTTTTGGGCATATATCGCGCAGATTATTTTGGGCGGAGCCTGGATTGCCGGGAATCTAAAGGGAAGCATACCGGAGATTATGGTAATATGTGTCAGATTGGCAATTGCGTATTTTGCAGGTTTTCGTTTTCTGGAAGAGTACATGCAGCGCTTTTATCGCGGGGCAGAGTTACAATACAGAAGGATGATTTGCAATGTCGGAGCACTTGCATTTATTACCATTCCCCAATGCATGCAAATGCATCTTCATGCACCCAAGGAATCCTATGCAACCTCTATGTTTTTGCTTGTAATTTCCATATATCTGCAGTTACATGAGCTGCGGTATTTGGAGGAAGAAAGAAAAACTAAAAAAAGATACATCAGAATATGTTTCTTTTTCGGATGGTTTGTACTTGGGTTAATCAGACCCTTGTATGCTGTTTTGAGTTTGTATTTTGTATTCGCAGAAATGTATCATATGTGGAAAGTGGAAGATGGTTTTTTGTTTACGGAAAAACACAGAAAGAGACGAGTTTGGTATACGATTTTGTGGGTTTTGGAAGTAATATCGCTATTGTTCTATTTTCATGTATCCTTTCACGGGATGGAAAGAGGCCTCGCATCAGCTGCGGTAAGCCGTTTTTCCTATATTCGTTTTGAAAAAATTTATGAGGAACTGCCCAAGGATGTCCAGGATGCCATAGCTTTGGAAAGTGTCAAGGCTACTGCACATGAGTCAGATGGGGTATGGAGAGTCCTGGTTCCTGCGTTGGAGGAAAACTATACCTACAGAGAAACAAATGAAGCACTTTGGCGTATTGCAGGTGTGGGATTAAGGAACAATACCAGAGCGAATATGAAGGAAGTATTGTGGGATATTGTAGCATATCAGGCTCCGGCATTTGTTGTTCCGGTACAGCTTCGGGGAAGAGCGTATGAGGCATGGACCGGAAGCAATTACTATACCTTAATCAGATACACACCGAAGCTTGGAAGGCTGTGTATCAGAGCAGGCGTGTTTTTTGCAGCCTTTTTTACAATCGGTGGTTTATGTGGGCTTGTATATGTGTGGGTTATTGGCAGAAAAGGAATCCACTTAAGAAGATTATTTGTTGTAATCATTATCGCAGCAGAGATTATTGTGCTATATAATGCATTGTCCGGTGCCGGAATTATGGATTACAAAAAAAGCTGTCTCACAACTATATTCTGGTATACACCGGGTATTTTGATTCTGGCTTTGCAGCAAAATGCACAGGAAAAGAAGAAATAAAGGTATATATATAAGGGGTTTTCAATGACTGTACAGGGTATTTTGATTTTGCTCATTTTAACAGTTGGAATCCCGATGGTAATGGGCTTTCTCCCGGTAACATGTATGGGAGAAAAGAAATATCATCCGGGATTTCTATGGATAAGCGGCTGCATGATGATGTGGGCGCTTTTTCAAGTGGTGTGTGTTTATAATACCCTGCTACACAGAGAGAACGGATATGTCAGAATTTTGTCTCAGTTTAAAATGGGTATGGCAGGACTTACGGTACTTGGAATTCTAAGCTTCCTTGCTCTTGGAAAGCCATGGAAAAAGAGAGAAGAGAAAACAGTGAAAGAGAAAATGAGTAAGAATGGTAAAATCTTTCTTGCAATCTTTCTGGCATTGGTTCTTTTTCAGCTATTTATGGCAGTCTTTTTTACTTATGGAGATGGGGATGATGCATATTACGTGGCAACCTCTACATTAACCCATAAGAGTCAAACCTTATATGAGTTAATGCCTTATTCCACAGGTAATACACAGATGGATATGAGACATTCTCTGGCACCTTTTCCGGTGTGGATAGCGGTTCTTGCATCCTATAGCAATATAGAGCCGGTGGTGATTTCCCATACCATATTGCCGGGAATACTAATCGCATTAACATATGTGATATTTGAAAGAATCGGTCAGGGACTTTTCGAGAAGGAAAAAGAGAAAAAATATTTATTTTTGTCCTTTGTGGCTTTGATTACCATTTTTGGAGATACTTCCTCTTATACAGTGGAAAACTTTATGCTTGCCAGAATGCGGCAGGGAAAAGCGGCATTTGGAAGCATTATTATTCCCACCATGATTTATCTCATGATTTTGATTTTTAAAAGCCTGCAACAGAATAAGAAGATCCCTTGGGGGATTTGGGGCACTATGCTATGCGGCGTTACGGCAGCCTGTCTGTGTACCACCCTTGGAACCTTTCTGGTTTGTATGCTTCTTGGAATATTAAGCTTTTTGGCAGCAGTATTTTATCGTAAAATCAGTGTGTTGGTTTTGACAGGACTGTGTATGATTCCGGCAATTGTATTTGCCGTGCTATATATTAAAATATAGGAAAGGAGGAAGGTCTGTGCTTGGAATCACGGGAAATTTAATAAAGGGATATATGGGAACAGGCCTTCTTCTTGGATGGTTTTTCCTGTCGATGGTATACCTTTGGAAAACGGAGAAGGAAAAGTGGAAGAGAATTCTTTTTGTTTATTTTCCCCTCTGTGTCTTGGTGGTTTTCTTTAATCCCTTAGCGTTCCGACTGGTATATGAGTTTGCGGGGGAAGAGATCTATTATCGTATTTTATGGTTGTTGCCGATTTCAATGACAATCAGTTATTGCGGCGTGAACATAATATATCGCCTGCAGGAGAAAAAGAGACTTGTGGGAGTAATCGGTTATTTGGGGTTAATCATGGTTTCGGGCAAGTGTATTTATGGGAATCCACATTTTAGCAGGGCAGAAAATATTTATCATATGCCGGAGGCAGTTGTGGAGATCTGTGATGAAATAGTGATTGAAGGACGAGAAGTTATGGGTGTTTTTCCCAAGGAAATGCTTCAATACGTTAGACAATATACTCCTTTGGTTTGTATGCCGTATGGACGAGAGGAGCTGGTGCCACAGTGGCTTGCAGATAACCCAATGTTTGTTCTTATGGAGGAGGATGAGGTTTCCTTAGACCGGCTTCTGCCTCTGTGCAAGGAGAGTGGGGTTCATTATTTGATTTTACCGGAAGATAAAACGGTGATTGGTGAGTTTGAAGATTATGACTATGTGTTGGTAAAAAATATACGTGGGTATAATTTATACAGAGATACCACCATTTATATGGGATTTTAAATGGTGATAGGAGAGACATATGAAAGTTTTGTGGCTTTGCAACATTATGTTGCCAAGAATATGCAAGGTTTTTTCCATAGACGGAAGTAAAAAGGAAGGGTGGATTTCCGGCCTCTTGGAGAATCTGTTAACTGTAGCGCAGGGGCCTGAAATTATGGTAGCCTTTCCAATGAATGCCGCTCTTCTTGGAGAAAAGAAGTGGATGAAGGGGAGAATTGAAACAGAAACAGGAAAAACGCTCCTGTATTATGGATTTTTGGAAAATACGGATGCGCCCTGGATTTATGAAGAAGATCTGGATCGCATCTTTACGGAGATACTAAAGGATGCACAGCCGGATATTGTACACAGCTTCGGTACAGAATATCCCCATACCCTGGCTGCATTCAAGGCATTTCAGAAGCCGGAGAGAAGCTTAATCGGTATTCAGGGACTATGTTCTGTTTATGCGGATGCCTTCTACGCCAATATTCCACTTAGAATTCGGAATAAGAAAACTTTTCGTGATATAGTGAAAAAGGATACCATTGTTTTGCAGAGAGAAAAGTTTGTAAAGCGTGGAGCGTATGAGATGGAAGCATTAAAGCTGGCCGGACATATAGCGGGAAGAACCCGGTGGGACCATTTCTATGCAGAGAAGTTTCACAAGGAGGCACAGTATCATGTGCTTCGAGAAACACTCCGTCCTATGTTTTATGAAGGCGAATGGCAGTATGATCTGTGCGAGAAACACAGTATTTTTGTAAGTCAGGGAGATTATCCGATTAAGGGACTTCATTATGTACTGGAGGCTATGCCCGGGATTTTGAAAGAGTACCCGGACGCAGTAGTCTATGTGGCAGGCAATAATATTTTACGTTTCGGAGCAATGGGTAAGTTAAAAATATCAGCCTACGGAAGCTATCTGATGGAGCTGATAAAAAAGTATGATTTAACAGAAAAAGTCATATTCCTAGGGAGCCTTTCCGGAGAAGAAATGAAAGAAAAGTATTTACAGACCAATGTATACCTGTGCCCCTCTTCCATTGAAAATTCACCAAACTCTTTGGGAGAAGCAATGTTACTGAAAACCCCTATTGTAACTGCAGATGTAGGAGGTATTACCTCTATGATCTCGGAAAAGGCAGGTATTATTTACGAGGGCTACAGAGAGGAAAAGGAAGGAGAACTTTCAAGAATTGTAGGTGCCCTGGAAATGGCGGTAAAAAAAGCCTTTGCCATGGAGGGGGATGTTCTTTCCATGACAAATGAAGCGAAGGCGGAAGGAGAGAGAAATCACTCCGGCCGAGATAATGTAGAGACCTTAATTGCTTTGTATGAGGAAATGGTCAGATAGGATTCTTGTTAGAAAAAGGATGAGCATATGAAGGTAGTATTTGTATCCAATTATATAAATCATCATCAAATTCCTGTCAGTGAGGAGCTGTTAAGACTCTGTGAGTCGGAACAGGGAGAGTATACCTTTATTCAGACCCAGCCCATGGAGGAAGAAAGAGTCAAAATGGGGTGGGGAGAAACTTTAAGTGTTCCCGGGTTTGTTAAAAACTTTTGGGAAGAGGAGGAAAAATGTGCAGCCCTGATTATGGATGCAGATGTGGTAATCTTTGGTGGTGTGGATGAAGAAAGCTATATTCAGGATAGATTACAAAGTGGAAAACCTGTATGGAGATACTCTGAACGAATTTATAAGACCGGTCGATGGAAATTTATAACGCCCAGAGGACTACGAAAAAAATATATGGATCATACAAGGTACAGAAATAAAAGAGTATACATGCTTTGCTCCGGAGCCTATGTGGCAGGCGATTTTAATATGGTTCTGGCTTATCCTAAAAAGAAATATAAGTATGGGTATTTCCCAAGATTTCGAGAGATGGACCTTAATAAGCTTTGGGAGAAGAAAAGACAAAATTCTGAAAAGGTAAGAATTTTGTGGGCAGCCCGTATGATTGATTGGAAGCATCCGGAAACAGCGCTTTACCTTGCAAGAGATTTGAAGAAGGCAGGGTATCAGTTTACATTAACCATGCTTGGAGATGGGGAAAAGATGCCTTATGTAAAGCAGCTGATTCAGGAGTATGATATTGGTGACTGTGTTGAACTGAAGGGCTTCTGCAATCCGGAGGAAACCAGAGAATACATGGAAAAAAGTCATATTTATCTGGCAACCAGTGACAGACAGGAGGGCTGGGGAGCAGTCATTAATGAATCCATGAACAGTGCCATGGCGGTTGTTGCCAATAAAGCTATGGGAGCAGCCAAAACCATGATGGAGGATGGGAAAAACGGAGTACTTTATAAGGGAAGCTGTCCGAAGGATTTGTGGAAACGGGTGGCACCTCTTATGGAAGAGAAGAACAGAACGGCTATGGGAAGTGCTGCATATGAAACTGTAGCATCTTTATGGAATCATAAGGTTGCTGCGCAAAGACTTTATGAGTGCATGAAGGAAGAGTGGCTGGGGAAGAAAATACCAACCTATGACATGGGACCTTTAAGCCCAGACAGATAAAATAGATAGGGAGAACAAAATGGTCAGTATCATTGTACCTGTGTACAATAATCTTTTATATTTGGAAAGATGCGTGGATTCTCTTTGCAAGCAGACCTACAAGGATTTAGAGATTCTTTTGGTGGATGATGGCTCTAAGGATGGCACGGACAAGCTCTGTGAGGAGATGTCTGAGAGGGATGAGAGAATTCGTGTATTTCATAAAGAAAATGGTGGTACCTCTTCTGCCAGAAATCTGGGCCTTACAAATGCCAAGGGAGAGTATTTGGCATTTGTAGACAGCGATGACTACATTGCAGAGGATATGATAGAAGCTCTGGTGGAAGCCATGGAGAGAAAAAAAGTAGATATTGTTCAAATTGGCCGAGATGAAATTGATGAAAAGGGAAATCCTTTGGCACAGATTTGTGAAATTCCTACAGAAGAAAACTGGATTTTATCAGAGGACTTTTTGAGAGAACTTTTAATGCATAGAGGGGACTGCTCATTCTGTACAAAGCTAGTCAAAAGAGAACTGTTTGATGATAAGCGTTTCCCGGAGGGAGAGTTAAATGAGGATTTCCATGTGCTGGTAAAAATGCTGCCGGAAATAGAGGGAATTTTATCTCTTCCCAAATGTGGATATCATGTGTTCTATGCAATGGGAAGCAACACCAGAAAGAAAAATTCTTTTTCCAGAGTATTCCTTGATAATGTCAAAAATGCAGATATGGTTCTGAATTTGGTCACGGAGCATTACCCACAGCTTCTAACAGAAGCAAAACGCTTTGGCTTGATTCAGAGAATGGATTATCTGATGCATATTCCCATTTCTCAAATGCAGAGAGAAAATAAGGACTATATGGAGATCTGTAGTAGTCTAAAAATACAAAAAAAAGAAATAAAAGAAAATCCTTATCTGACGAAGAAAAATAAAAGCTATCTGACTTTGCTTCGAATAGCTCCAAAGAAAATCAGACAGCTTCATTATTTTACAATGCTTCTTCGTGGTAAGGTTTAATCATAAAATGTCAGGGCGTAGATAAAACGCTCTGCCATTTTTTTTCTGCCTTCCAGGTTTAAATGAATATTATCGCGAAGATATTCTTCCGCATTGTATTCATTGATGGTTCCGTAAATGTTATCTACAAAGGTAGCATAGTTGACATAGGCTGCACGCTCCATCATAACACAGTATTCTGAGTAAGGTGTACCATCGACCTTGGCAAAATCAGAATTATAATAATTGCCGTTTCCATCAACTGCATAGCAGTAGGCAGGTGACATTACAATGTAGCGAATGTGAGGATATTTTTCCTGCAATACTGCAAGGGAAGCATTCATAGCTCCATAGAAAGTGGTAATATCCTCGGGCTTGTTATTGTCAATCAGCTTCTGTCCTTCTAAATAATCTGTTCCGTCATACATGATACATATAACATCAACATCATTGAAATCCAAACTGGTAAGAGTATCATAGGCATCATAGATTTCAATGGGAGTGCTGTCGCCAAGAACTTCAAAGGCCACTTCATGAACATGTGGTCGTTCTCCTGCAGCTAGTAGTGAAAGCCAGTAGAGACTAAAGGCATCCATGGGATGATCTCTTGACGCTACATCAGCAGAATGAACACTTTGCATAGAGCCCGGAATAGAACAGTCATAGATTCGTGCGCCGGTCATGTCTCCAATGATGTTTGCAAGACCCTCCGAACTGTATTTGTCATCGGAGAGAGGTGCGTTACCCAAAAACAAGATGGTACGAATTCCGTCATCCGGTGGCATTTCATCCGGAGAAGCATAAACAGGCTTCATATTGTCCAAGACTTCAATGTCGAAGCCTTCGTTATCGGCATTGGGGTCATATTGGGATTTAACACGATTTCCATAATTTAGAAATTTATATACTCCCCATATGAGAAATAAAATTACCAATACTAGGAAAACCAGATGAAAACTGATTTTAAAATTCTTTTTTGCTTTTGTTTTTGCCATAAAACAAAACCTTTCTGTCTACTTTTAATACTTATATTCTTCGTCTTTTCTTAGTTTATACTATCAAACAGAAAAATCAAGAAAATGAATCTTATAAATTTCTTAAATTTACTTTTTTGTTGTACCTATATTAGATTTAATGGTATAATTTCAAAGAGTATGCTTAGCATAGGGGGACTATGGCAAGCGGGGATGATTATGGTTAGTTTTTAGGAAAGGAAGTAACATGCAGTATTTTGATGATGAGAAAGATTTGAATCCAGATACTTCGGATTTGCCCGTAGAAGATGACTTTGAAGAAATTGATCTGGATTTGGATGAAGATATAGAGGAAGAAGATTTCGAAGAGACCGAAGAAGTGGAAGAGGAAGAGGAAGAGGAAGAGTCTCCGTCTCTAGGAGAAGCATCTGCGGAAGAAACAAGCGAAGAAGCTTTGACAGAAGAAGTCACACAGGAAGAAGCGGTAGAAGCAGCCGAGGAAGAAATCGTCCAGGATGATTTGGTAATAATCAGTGATTTGGATGATTTGGATGAACTGGATGAGTTTACCGAAGTTTTTGTTGAGAAAAAAGTAAGTGAAGAGATTAAGGAAAGCTTTGAAGAAACCTGGGAAGAAGTAGAGTATAAGGAAGAGTTTGATGCAGCTGAGGAAGACAACTTCGGAACACAGGTGGTGCTTACGGTTGAAGAGCCGGAAGAGGTTTCCTTAGAAGAGGAACTGTTGCCTGAGAATCAGGAAGAAGTATTTGACGAAGATGAATACGATGAAGACGGCGAATATGATGAAGAGGGTGCATATGATGAAGAGGGCGAATACGATGAAGAGTATGCAGACGAATCAGAAGCGGAAGCACCAACCATCATCATTCCGACGGAAGCTGTGAACAAAGTTCAGAAGGACAGAAAACTTCGTATTGTAGATGACCTGGAATTGCTTGATAACATGGATGAGGATAAGGATGAGGAAGAGGATTTATTCTCTACCGCCCTTGGAAAAGCAGTTGCTGTAGCAGGCGGCCTTGTGGCAGTTCTTCTTCTGGTATGCGGCGGTATTATGATTAATAAAAACCTGGATAAAGCCGTGACTGTGGATACTACAGCAGTGGGAATCCAGTTAAAGGATATGGGAATGATCGGTCAGGATGGTATGGCTGCAATTTCCGGAGTTTACAAGGAGAGATGGGAGGCATCCCAGGTTGTTGTGGTAGAACCCGAGGAGCCGGAAGAACCGGAAGAACCCGAGGAACCACTTGGTAACGAGGGCTACGAAGAAAACGAATATGATAAGGTAGTAAACGTTAAGCTGAATACTACCTCTATTGAAAAGGATTTGAAGATTAAGTTTTTAAATAAGGATACAGGAAAACTGGTCGGTAATGTACCGTTTTCCGTTACGGTTGTAGATCCAAGCGGCGCCAACCTTGTCTGGAAGGATGACGATATGGATGGTGTAATCTACATGAAGGGAATCAAGAGCGGTACCTATCAGTTGATGGTAAATGCTTTTGAGGATGAGAAGTATCTTTCTTATAAGTATCCGGTTACTGTTTTATCTGTAGATGTTAAGGATCAAATCAAGTACGAAAAGATTGATAATGCGGATGAAATTAAAACAGAGGCCCAGGTCAACGTTAAGCAGGAGGATACTGCAAAGAAGGATACTGTTGTAGAGGGTTATCTGGAGGATACCGTTGAATGGGTAGAAACACAGTCCTTACCTGCTGATTATGTTGAGGTTTCCAAGGATCAGGTCGAAGATCCTTTGACCAAAACATCAGCATCTGCGGTGTATATGATCAGCACAGCATCCGCATACAACAATATGACCATGACTTATTTAAGCGGAACTGAGAATACAACAACGGAGGCTCCGACGGAAGCACCAACAGAGACACCAACGCCGGTACCAACAGAGGTAGCAACGGAAGTTCCGACGGAAGCACCAACAGAGACACCAACGCCGGCACCAACAGAAGCACCAACAGAAGCACCGACAGAAACACCTACTCCGGCACCGACAGAAACGCCAACGCCGGTACCAACAGAAACTCCTACACCGGAACCTACCGTGGCTCCTCTCGAAAGCTTTGAAGTACATGCAGAGCCCGGCAGTATTACCATGCAGGCAGGTGAAAGTAAGAAAGTAACTGTAACAGGCAAGGATATCCAGTTTACCGGAATTGCTTGGAGCAGCAGCAATGCAGAGGCAGTCACCGTTGACAATGACGGTAATGTAACTGCAGTAAAAGCAACAGAAGGTGCAGTTAATATTAACTATACCGCAAACGGTAAGGATAGCCTTGGAAGAGATGTAGGTCCTTTCAACGGAAGTGTCAGCGTAACTGTAGCAGCCGAGACTGGTCTAGCTTTAGATTCACAGGTAGCAGAGGTTGTACAGGGTAAGTCAGTAACTGTAAATATTCAGCTTACCAACGCAACAAACGGCACTTTATCCGCAGAGTCTGCGAATAAAGAAATTGCTGACGGTGCAATTGAAAATAACACCTTAAAGATTACCGGTGTGGCAGAAGGAAAAACAACACTTACAGTAAAATATACCGTGGGAGAAAAGGTCCTTTCTGCAAACGTAGAAGTAACTGTTAAATTCTGTGAGGGTGCAGATCCAAGACAGGATGAAACAACACCACTTCTTGATAAAGATGGCAATGCATTGTATGTATTGGATGGAGAAACCTATAGAGAAGCGCATTATGCTGATTATTACAAATATGACAAGTTCTACAAGAAGGGTAATGTGAAGTATACCGGATGGCAGACCATTGATGGCCAGCTCAGATATTATGACAAGAATGGTGAGCAGGTAAAGGGTAAGCAGATTATCCAGGGTGCAGAATATGACTTCGGTGATGACGGATTTATTAAGAAGAGTGAAGGTATCATCGGTATTGACGTATCCAAGTGGAACGGAGAAATCGATTGGCATGCTGTAAAGAATTCAGGTATTTCCTATGTTATTATCAGATGCGGTTACCGTGGTTCTACCAAGGGAGCATTGATTGAAGATCCTAAGTTCAGAGCTAATATCAAGGGCGCAAATGAGGCAGGCCTTAATGTAGGTGTATACTTCTTTACACAGGCCGTTGATAAGGTGGAAGCAGTAGA
>JAZLGY010000014.1:0-31920 GCA_045616525.1 Acetatifactor sp.
ATGTGTTAAGCACGCCGCCAGCGTTCATCCTGAGCCAGGATCAAACTCTCATGTTGAATGATAGATTTTTGTGCGATTTTTCAAAGCATCAATCATCGTGTTCACACGAATGATTGAATGATTTCGAAAAATCATTCAAGGGTCTGATGTCAATGAAATAAACCGTAGGTTTATGAATTGCTTCAGAGCCTGCATAAAAATCGTAGTTAATCCTCGCCAGATAAATCTGGCTACCAAATTTAATTTGGATTTTACTGTTTTTAGGTTTGTTTCTTCTGAAACTTCTTTTTCGGAATCCTAAAATCCCGTTTAGAATTTTCAGGGTTGCATTACTGTTTATTTGTCAAAGATCAATCGGATCCTACAAGTGAACCGAACGGAGAAGGAGGGATTTGAACCCTCGCGCCGCTATTAACGACCTGCACCCTTTCCAGGGGTGTCCCTTCAACCACTTGGGTACTTCTCCAAATTGTTGATTGAAAATCAATATTGAATTTGAGGATTATACCCCGTAGTTCCGAAACGGAGAGGGTGGGATTCGAACCCACGCGCCCTTGCGGACAAACGGTTTTCAAGACCGCCTCGTTATGACCACTTCGATACCTCTCCATGCGCCCGTTTCATCAACGGCAAGAATGATAATATCAAAAATCATTTCCTATGTCAACACGTTTTTTGAATTTTTTTTAACTTTTTTTATTTTTTGTTTTTGGAGATAATTGCAGTCGCCACTTCTATATCTTCCGGAGTGGTTACTTTAATATTTTCATAGGATCCTTCCACAAGTTTTATAGCTGTCTCCGTCATGGTTTCGACCACCATGGCATCATCTGTAATGACAATTCCCCTACTTGCAAGTTCCTCCTCTTTATCTACCAGTTCTGTATAAGCATCTCTGATTAAGGAATAGGAAAATACCTGAGGCGTTTGAACTGACCATACGCTATTTCTATTTGGCGTCTGTATAACAAATCCATTTTCATCGCTGATTTTCACGGTATCCTTGGATGGCATTGCCGCGACACATGCTCCATATGCTACTGCCGCTTCATATGTTCTTTGTATAATGTCTTCTGACAAAAATGGTCTGGCACCATCCTGCACAAAGAGAATAATCTCCTCCTCGTTGCAATCTCGTTGTCTGTCATAGGCTTTAATTCCTTCATATACAGAAAGATACCTTTCTTTTCCTCCCTGACAGCACATAATTACTTTCGAATAGCTACCCTGACCAAGGATTTGTTCTTTCATATATTCCATATCATTAGCTGAGGTTACAAGTACGCACTCATCAATAATACTGCTCTTTTCAATTGTTTCCAGGCAGTAAGAAATCAGTGGCTTACCACAAAGAGGCATAAACTGTTTAGGAATATCACTCTTCATACGCGAGCCACTGCCTGCTGCCAATAAAATCATGACTGTTTTTTTACTTTTCATATTCATCCTCTAACGATGGCAACTATCGCGTTCCTAAAGGCAAGTTAGGAACTGCATTTAAATCAAGGCCGCTTCTTGCCCCCTTGATAAATTCATAATATCCTGCCACACCAATCATGGCTGCATTATCTGTACAGAAGATAGGGCTTGGATGATAAAACTTAATATTTCTTTTTGCACACTCTTCTTCAAATGCATTTCTTAGCGAAGAGTTGGAGGCTACACCTCCGGCAATTGCAAACTTATCATATCCGTACTGCTTTACAGCATGAAGTGCATGTTCTACCAAAACATCTATAACCGCCTTTTGGAAGGAGGCTGCTACATCTGCACGATTCACTTCTTCCTTCTTCATTTCACATGAATTCAAATAATTTAATACTGCAGATTTTAAACCACTAAAGCTAAAGTCATACTCACTTTCTGCTACCTTGGCTCTTGGGAATGCTATAGCATCCGGATTACCTTCCTTGGAAAGTTTATCTATCTTAGGACCACCGGGGTAACCAAGACCAATTGCTCTTGCAACCTTGTCAAAGGCTTCTCCGGCTGCATCATCTCTGGTTCTGCCTATAATCTCGTATTCGCCATAATCTTTTACAACAACCAGATGAGAATGTCCTCCGGATACAACAAGGCACACAAAGGGAGGCTCTAATTCCTTGTTCTCAATATAGTTGGCACTAATATGACCTTCAATATGATGTACACCTACTAAAGGAATACCTGTAGCAAAGCTAATTGCCTTTGCTTCAGACACACCAACAAGAAGCGCTCCTACCAGACCTGGACCATAGGTTACAGCAATTGCATCCATATCCTCCAGTTTTCTGTCCGCCTGGGTTAGCGCTTCGGTAATCACCTGATTTATTTTTTCTATATGCTTTCTGGATGCAATCTCAGGTACAACACCACCATATAATGTGTGCAAATCAATCTGGGATGAGATTACGTTAGAAAGTACTTCTCTTCCATTTCTGACTACAGATGCAGCAGTTTCATCACAACTACTTTCAATAGCCAAAATCTCTATGTCCTTTTCCTTGTTTAACTCCATTTTTTATTCCTCAACCTTTTTCCAGCCATAGATTTTCCAATGACCGTCTTCATCCTTGCGCAGCAAATAAATTTGCTGTATGGATACTGATTCTTTTCCTTGTAAGAAATTATAACTGCTCCTCAATCTTGCGAATTGATAGCCATCTTCTTTGAAATAATCAACATCTGTACTTGCCGCTACCGCCGAGCTTTGTATTCTTCGCTTGGCTTCCTTGTAGCTTTCAATCTCACTTTTTAAATTGATAATATATCCGCCCCATTCGTTGTATGCAAGAAGCTCCTGATCATACAACCTTCTTGCCTGTATTCCCAGTTCTTCTATTTCCGCTTCCGTACAATTTTCATTATAAAAACATTTCATAATCTCATTGTAATATTTCACTACCTCTTTGGGGCTGGGCGGATAATCCTTTTCCAAATCTCTTAAAAGGACAGATTGCGTAAAGGTCAGCTTTTCTTCCACACGTTCACCGGAATTACGGTTCACCAAATAGCAATAGTAACCTACTATTGCTACAATCATTACTGCAAATATAAGTGTCACTTGCGTAACTGGTGGCTTTCCTTTCTTCTTTGTTGCTTCCATGCACTCGTCCTTAATCTTCCATTTATATTTTAAATACAGAATATTTCTTATTCATCAAATAGCAAATCTACACTTCTTCCATCCCTTGCCGCAATGGAATTAGGGAATATCTTTTTCACTTCATCCATGTATTCTTCCGGTCTGTTCAGCGAAGGACTATAGTGTGTCAACCACATCTCTGATACTTCCGCTTTCTTTGCCATATTGGCGGCCTCATACATAGTCATGTGTTTATTCTCTTTTGCTTTTTGAAGTTTATCCTTTTCACCATACATTCCTTCACAAATAAACAAATCAGAATGCATTGCAAACTCTACAATTCGATCTGTAGGTCTTGAATCCGTACAGTAGGTAAGTTTCAGGCCTTTTCGTTTCTCTCCCAAAACCATATCCGGTGTATAAACCATATCACCGATATTTACGGTTTCCCCCTTCTGCAAGGGATTCCAAAACTGAATAGGAATATTCAATTCTCTGGCTTTTTCGACCTGAAATTTACCGATTCTTTCTATTTCTATACTATACCCATAGCATACCACATTATGGTTAACCTTAAAAGCATCTATTCTAAATCCATCAAAATAAAAACTCTGCGAATCTCCCTCAATCTCTTGATAAATAATATCAAAAGGGAGTTCCGGAGCAATGGTTCTAAGGGCACCTACTACTCTAGAAAGTCCCTTCGGGCCAATCATAAGTAAGGGTTCTGTTCTTTCGGCATTTCCCATTGTAAGGAGCATTCCCGGCAAACCACTGATATGATCCGCATGATAATGAGTAAAACACATTATATCAATAGGTTTGGGGCTTAATTTTGCCTCTTTCATAGCCACCTGGGTTCCCTCGCCACAATCAATGAGAATTCCTTTTCCCTGATATCTCACCATCAGAGAGGTAAGCCATCTATAGGGCAGGGGCATCATTCCACCGGTTCCCAATAAACATACATCCAGCATGTATTTCTATCCTCTTATTTCCTAATCCACATAATCATAGCATCTTCTACCGGTTTCTCATAAAATCTGGGACGAATCCCTTCTGATACAAAACCGGCTTTCTGATATATTTTAATTGCAGGAGCATTACTCACTCGAACTTCCAGTGTAAATTCCTCTACACCTCTTTCCCTTCCTCTTTTCAGGGTTTCCAAAACCAAATCCAAGCCAATCCCTTTATTTCTAAATTCTTTTGCTACAACTACATTGTTTATATTGCCTTCACCGGAAACATCTGTCACACCACAGCAACCGGCAACCACACCATCTTCTTCACAAACAATATATATACTGTTTGTATCATCAAGCAGCTGACGAAAGGCATTGGCTGACCATGGAAGCGAAAAACTCTCTGCTTCAATCTGGCTCACTCTTTCAATGTCACTCTCACGTAATTCACGAATGACTCTCATTTTCTTCTCGTTCCCTTTCTGCCTGACTTTTTCTAAGGTACTCAGGTTCATGTGCGGCAGCATCTACCAGCTTACCTAACTTGGCCAAATCCTTGGCACGGTATGCAATACTTCCCGCTCTCTGACGATTCATATGTGCAGGTGCAAAATGATAATCTACTTTACATATTTCTCGAATCTGCCCCTCATAAACAGGTACGCCATCTCCCAAAAAAACAACTTCGTGACCTAGTTCGTTACACTTTTCCAATATTTCCTTCACATCAATTGCACATGGTTCCACTACTGTTTCCATAGAATAACCCTCATGATCAGAGACAAACTTGTAAACAGCTGTATATACCTGATTTCTCCTTGCATCCATTAACGGGCACACGTATGCCTTTTCTCCATAAAGATTGTATGCAAGTCCTTCCAAGGTAGGGACCTCAATCAATGGCTTATTCAAGGCCAGTCCTAATCCCTTAGCGGTTGCAGAACCTATTCTTAATCCGGTAAATGAACCCGGACCTGCAGAAATAGCAATGGCATCGATATCCTTCATATCAAGGTCAATCATATTCTTCACTGCATCCAGCATAGGAATTAGTGTTTGCGAATGTGTTTTTTTATAATTGATTGCATAATCTGCAAGTAATGATTCATCCTCAAGTACTGCAACACCTGCAACCAATCCTGAACTGTCTATTGCAACAATTTTCATAGTATTTCCTCTACTGTAATTTTTCTATAATCAAATCCCTTTTCAAGGTCTTTTTTTATCTCTATCTGATAATAACTGGATGGAAGGATTTCTTCAATCAGATTGGCCCACTCTATCATGGTTAAACCATCTCCATAAAAATAATCCATGTATCCGATTTCTTCCATTTCTTCCACGTCACCGATTCTATAGCAATCGAAATGATAAAATGGCATCCTTCCGCTTTCATACACCTGTACAATTGTAAAGGTAGGGCTATTCACCGGTTCATCAATCTCCAGTCCTGCTGCAACTCCTTGCGTAAAAACAGTTTTCCCAACGCCCAAATCACCTATCAGTGTATAGACCATACCGGGTTTAGCTTCTTTTCCAATCTTTTTGCCCAGTTCGAAGGTTTCTTGTGGGCTGAATGTTTCATAACATACCATATTTCTACTCTCTTCTTTATCCACTAGGAACGAATTTTCACCTTTGCCGGAGCCATATGCGTACTGATCATCTCAATCACCTTAGCTCTTTGATCCTTCAACTCTCTATTGGGGAAAATACAGGCACTGTTGCGTGTCGTATAAACCACAATACTTCTTCCGGTGGAAACTGCCTTATACAGATTTTCCCATTTTTCCTTTTGTTCGGTTTCATTTTGCGAAACTGTGATTCCTTCGTCATCCAACACGTAATTCAACGGCTTCTTAAATGCTTCAACCGTCAACATCATCTGTCGACTTTTCAAAAATAAAGTCCAAGGTAAATACCCCAATAAAATAACACCCATTATTAGAAAAATCCCTTGATGATTATACCCAAAAATCACCAAAAGTAAAGCTCCCACACAACTTCCAAGAAGCCCACTCATTCCCGAATATGCATGTGCCATCAGATAATTGTATAAATCACCGGCCTCAATTTTTACCTGAAATTCTACCATGCCATTCCCCTTTCACATCTTTTCATACTCATATTTATTCCTAAACGAAAAAAACTGCCGGGGAGAAGATCTTCCTTCCCGGCAGCTCCCTTTTTTGATTAATTTGCCTCAAGCTGAGAAGTACAATGAGGACATCTTGTAGCTTCAATTGCAATTTCACTCATACAGTAAGTACATTTCTTGGTTGTAGGTGCCATCTTAGGCTCTTCCTTCTTACCAACTGACATAAGCTTGTTCATTCCCTTAATAAGAAGGAAAAGAATAATAGCCATAATCAGGAAATTGATAACTGCTGAGAGGAATGCACCATAGTCAAAACTTACACCGTTGATTACAAGCTGTCCGCCGATATAAACCGGATTACCATTTTCATCAACCTGAGTTCCTCCCATGATAAGTGCAATCAGTGGATTAATAAAGCTGTTTGTCAATGCAGTAACGATAGACTGGAAAGCTCCACCGATAATAACACCAACTGCAAGATTCATTACGTTTCCTTTTAACGCAAACTCTTTAAACTCTTTGATAAATCCCTTCATCTCTTTTGTCCCTAACCTTTCTTTTTTTTGTAGAAATGTTTCACCATAAATTATACTCAGAACTGTACAAAAAATCAAGAAAATATCTATTTACTTTTTTTCAATCCTATTGTATGCTCTATTCGAAAAAACGATCAAAAGGAATGCATTAAAATGAATAGTAAAACAAAAACATTAACTACCGTCGCCATGCTTTGTGCCGTTTCTTATGTAATTATGCTGGTAGGACGTGTTCCCGCCGTTCTCTTCCTTAAGTATGATCCCAAGGATGTCATTGTAACTTTAGGCGGTTTGATTTTTGGACCAATGATTTCCTTCGTAATATCCGTTATTGTTTCCCTTATTGAAATGGTAACTGCCAGTGATACCGGTGTAATTGGTCTTATTATGAATATTATTTCCACCTGCTCCTTTGCATGCACTGCAGCTTTTGTTTACAAAAGAAAGAGAACTATTTCAGGCGCCGTCATCAGCCTTGTACTTGGAACCACTGCCATGGTAATCAGCATGCTGTTATGGAACTATCTTGTAACTCCTCTTTATATGAAGATTGCAAGAGAAGAGATTGCCGGAATGCTTCTTACTATATTTCTTCCATTTAACTTACTGAAAGGCGGATTAAATTCATCCTTTACTTTCTTATTGTACAAGCCGGTCATTACTACTCTTCGTAAGTCAGGTCTTGTTGATACAACCAATCGCACACCGGCAAAGACCAAGAAAACCGAAGTCCTTGGATACTCTATTTTGGCAATCATCATTATTATCACCGGAATTCTGTTTATCCTTTCTCAGAACAACATCATCTAAAAAGAAAACCCGACACAAAGGTGCCGGGTTATTTTAATCTTACTTGTCAAAATCGATAATATAATCTCCTCCCGGAGTTGTAATGCGCAGAATTCCCAAATTGAACTCTTCATCCATAATTGTGATGTGATACTCCAGCATCAATTCTTCACTTCTTTTTGAAATCAATACATACTCTCCGTTCTCTTTTCCATCAATCTGATCGCAAATGTCATCATACAGCTCTTCGCCTGACAGATTTCCCGGGAAACCGGATGCCTTTATCTTTTCTTCTATTGCCTTATAATATTCTTCCATAAATTCATATCTCCTGTATTTTAATCTTTATATGTAAACTCAAATAAATGGATTCACATGAACCATAATATGTTTTACCTTAGGAAAATCCTTTTCAATAGAGTCATGTACCCGTTCTGCAATTTCGTGGCTTTCTCTCAGATTCAGATCTCCATCCAATGCTATTTCCAAATCAACATATATTTTATTTCCAAAAACTCTGGTTTGCAAGAGGTCGATACGTTTTACTTCCTTTTCCTTCAGAACAGTATCCTTAATCGCATTTTCCACTTCTTCATCGCAGGCATGGTCTACCATCTTATCAACTGCGTCCATGAAAATTTCAATAGAGGCTTTTGCTATAAATACACAAATAACAAGGCTTGCCAAGGAATCTGCTATGGGGTAACCCATTCTTGCACCTATAATACCGATTAATGCTCCTATGGAAGATAATGCATCTGATCTGTGATGCCAGGCATCTGCCATTAACGCTCCGGAATCAATTCTTTTTGCATTATATCTGGTATACCAATACATTGCTTCCTTTGTAACAATGGACACTACAGCCGCAACCAAAGCTAATATTCCAGGAATTGCCAGTTCGTTTCTTTTCTCTGTAAAAATATCTCTGCATGCATTGGCACCAATTCCTAAACCGGTGGAAAACAAAAGAACTGCAAGTAAAATAGCTGCTACGCATTCCAGTCTTTCATGTCCGTAAGGATGCTCTTTATCAGACTCCTTGGCCGCCAATCTGATTCCGATAATTACCACGACACTACTAATCACATCCGATGCCGAATGCACCGCATCGCTGACCATAGCTCCCGAATGAGCAATCAAACCTGCCAACAGTTTAAATGCGGACAAAGCAATATTGCCTATGATACTTATGAGAGATACCCCTGTAGCAATCCGGCTGATTTCTTCTTCATTGGTAATCTCTTTATTACAATTTTCCTGTTTCATGAATTAATTTTATCCCTTTCGGATTTTGGATTATAAATTTCATTTATACTATTTCGGCGAAGTTCCGAATATTTGTTGACCATCATAAACAATCACGATATTTTCTGCACTCTTCACCGAATAATCATTGGTGGTTGTCATGAAAGACCAATCCGAATGATTAATACAGAAATTCACGCTAAGTGTATCTCCCGTTTCCAATGTTTTGCTATCAGAAACGATAATGACACATGCAGTATCTGTATCCTGTCCTGTCGCATTTTCAAAGCTACCACTACAGTTACTGATACTTCCGTAGGCACCATTTTTTCCATTAATTGCCGCATGATAGCAATTGAATGTTAAGCCCTTTCCTTCTTCATTGGTAAAATAATAGTATATTTTAAGCTTACTGATATCAATAGAGTCACTTCCGGCATTTTTAATATCCATGCTACCTGCAATACTGGTTGCACTGGCCTGAAGATTATCATATTTTACAGACACAGAGAGCCGGTCGCCGGATGCTGAATTTGAAGTATTCACCGGGGTCTGGTTATTATTTGGAGTGGTCTGGTTATTGGGCTTATCTGTCTGATTGCCAGGCTGCTCTTTATTATCCGTATTCTCGTTTACTTTCTCTACCTTCTGACCTGCTCCATCACCGGCTCCGGGTTCCCGGCCAAACACAAGCTCACCTGCTTCATACAGTGCTGAAGCAGACAGTATTTCGTTGCCTCCCATAGTCATGCCTGCAAAGGAAGGATCATTTTCATTATCCCATACACCCTTCTGGTTACGAATTCTGATTTGAATCTCTTTTTTATATGCATCCTGTCCACCCGGATAGATGGCCGTACCATCAAATTTTACCACCATATAATATATATGCTTTTCATCATCCCAACATACCAATTCCGGTTCAGAACCACCCTGCATATAATTTGAACTTACTACAATATCTGCAGCACTTCCACCCGCAGCATACACCTCAGACAAATCAATATAGTATCTATATTCCAGCTGCTGTGGTACACGCGCAGGCCATGCAGAGGTATTACATACATAAACTCTTAGTTCAACAAAATCCTGTCCCTCAACATTAATACCGCCTCTGGCAAAAAGCTCATTTTCTGTCACTTCCTCTACAGCTCCAAAATCCACCAGTGTCTGTCCATGATATTTGCCATACATTTTGGCAAGCAATGCAGTGAAGCCTGCATTATAGTCACATGCCACCTCATTGTTGGTATAGTTAGAAACCTCATCACGATAATTATCCCCTGCATCCGGTCCGCCTACCAAAGCACCATACAAGGTGTGTCTTGCTTCCTGGGGCTCGTTCATATTGTCACAATAAGAACCCTGGGCAGTTCTATGATGTGGATTCTTGGGATAATCTTTTCCAAAACCGATCTCGTAGGAAAAACCGGTATCACCCAAAGCATAGTTCATCTGATTTTCTGCAAATTCCCAATAGGTCTTTTTCTTTGCATCATCACAACCATCCCAGGAGCTATAAACGGTAGCAATATAGCCGGTAGTTGTTGCATATCTTAAGGAGCCCCAGCTGTCAAGCCATGCCAGCCCCTTGGGAGTATATGTAATCTTATCTCCGTTGCTGTCTCCTGTTGTCCACCAGTTTAAATGCTCTTCCACTGCCCTAGCATACTTACTGTCTCCTGTTTCTCTTGCAAGCAACAATGCGGCACCGATATGAACATCATCCCAACACATGGCCCA
Organism: Acetatifactor sp.; assembly: GCA_045616525.1. Classification (GTDB taxonomy): domain Bacteria; phylum Bacillota; class Clostridia; order Lachnospirales; family Lachnospiraceae; genus Acetatifactor. The sequence goes on from JAZLGY010000014.1 coordinate 10,444, forward strand.
TTTATGATTCTGATCTGCACCTTCATAATCTGCTTTGGCGTTAGTTAAATACTTCTCTTCACCGGTGGCTTTATATAACCACACACCGGCCCATGCAAGTTCATCGTTCCATCCACTCCAGGAATCATAAAAGCCTGCTGCCGCTGTATATCCGCTGTCACTCCTTGTACTTCTGGCAAACTCATACAGGCTTTTCGCATGCTCCAAGCATAATGCGCTGTACTTCTTGTCTGTCTGTGCAAATACGATACTGCTGATTGCAAGTGAAGCAGCTGTTTCTCCGCATACCGTAGAACCCGGATTCTGTTTTGTAACACAGTAGGATGGTCTTTCCATTTTGTAAGCAACTGTTTCTGCTGCTCCCCAGTAGGAATGATCCTGTCCGCCATTCCCTACCTGATAGTAGTAAACCTCATCCTCCGGATGACATTTCATAAAATAATCATTTGCCCATCTAACATTGGAAAGTGCATATTCTAACTGGCCACTTTCCTTGTAAGCATCATAATCCTCCAAAATGGACCAGCCTAAAATGGAGGACGAATAAGCCATAGGAAGATTAAACTTTACATTATCTCCCGCATCGAACCATCCACCGGTTAAATCAAGTCCTACATCCTTTCCATCATCCATGGCGCTATCGCCTCTCCAGTTACATCTGGTAACCGGTGGCAATTCTCCGGATCTTTGTAATTCATAAAAAAGTAGTGACTTTTGCAATGCCTCTCCGTAATTATATTTACCTGTTCCTTCAATACCTTCGTACCCGTTTCCAAACTCAGTCAGAGTTCCTGTACTTATGGCAGGTTTGGTAGGAGACACCGGTTTGCTAGGAGACTCCTGTAGGGTAGTCTCCTGCTCGGCACGTTCAGATACTTCTGTATCAGACAAAGTATTTACAGCATCCGTAGGGGTACTAACCTGACCTTGCTCTATACTTTCATTCTGCTGCTGTGATGCAGTTACTGAACCGGCATTTTCTTTTCCTAAAGCCTTTACGATCAAAGTGCATAAAACAACCATTAGAACCAGCATTCCTATGATAATGCCAATTATGGTTTTATTATTTTTCAATGTTTCCTTCAAAACCTTATACCTCTTTTTATTTTCTAAGAACACTGTGTATGATTTCTTTTAATTCCATTGCTCTAAAAGGTTTGGTAATATAATCTTCCACGCCCCATTCTGACGCTTTTTCAATCGTTTCAAGATTCTTATCACCTGTCATAAACACCACCGGACTGTCACTCAAATCTTTTAATTGACGCAACACTTCAAAGCCATCCATATCAGGCAACATCAAATCAAGCAAAATCAAATCTACCTGGTGTTCTTTTAAGTAGTCCAAAGCTTTTTTACCACTTTCAGCTCCAACCACTTTATATCTGGGTTCATCCTTTAATACTGTTGATATAATCCTTATATTCATGGCACTATCATCTACCGCAAGAATAACACAATCCATCACATCCTGCTGACGCATATGATAATCCTTATCCTCTTCCATCAGTTCCAACATAATATCAGCGATTTGCGGATCAAATTGTGTGCCTCTTCCTTTTATGATTTCCTCCTTAACCACATCCTGGCTAAGTGCTCTACGATAGCTTCGATTGCTGGCCATGGCATCATAAGAATCTGCTACACCGATAATCCTTCCAATCTCCGGAATATTCTTACCGTCCAGTCCATTGGGATAACCCTTTCCATCATACCTTTCATGATGGAATTTTGCTCCCATGGCAATAATACCATTATTACCATCAATCTTTTTCAGGATACTGTAGCCCGTAACCGGATGTACCTTAATCAAATCATATTCTTCATCCGTAAGCTTTCCTGTCTTGTTAATAATATCTTCCGGAATTCTGATTTTACCAACATCATGCAAAAGACCTGCTCTAAAAATATACTCCTGCTCTTCAACTGACTTTCCCATTCTCTTCGCTATCATTTTGGAATACTCTGCCACACGCTTTGAATGACCACTGGTATATTTATCCTTGGCATCCACCGCACCTGACAGGGCAACGACTGTCTGCAAAAGAAGTCTTTCCTGTTTCTTCTGTTCTTCAAGAATCTCCTCTGTCTGTTCCTTGATTTTCTCTTCCAACTCAACGTGGAGCTTCTCAAGATCTTCCTTCTTTTTCTCTGACATATAATAGATGGACAAGGACCATACTGCCACTAAGCATATCTCCACGACAACAGTCCACAAATAAATAATATAGCTTAGTTCTTCCCATGGCTGCTTCATACGGCTTACAGTATAAAGCTTTTCGCTAACCACTTCCTTGCCATAGCTGTCCATGAGCTGTAAATGAATCACGTTTTTGCCTGTTCCTATTTGTGGAATCTGAATGGTTTCAACCTGATTCCATTCATAGACCTTGGCCTGTTCCTCGTTGTTTTCCATGAAGAAGCGGACCTTGGCACCACGTAATGAATAGTTTCTTATACCGGCTCTAAGCACCACCATCTTGGACTCTGGGGGTAAGATAATATCACTCTTGCCATCATATTCCCTGACGATACCATCGATTTCCACGCTCTCTAGGTCAAACTTCAGGTCATTGTTTTCCATTTCCTTGCCCGGAGAAAAGCAAATAACTCCCTGATTGCTGCAAAGATACAGGGTTCCCCCCGGCACAATCTGATTAAAGGAATTACTGATCATACCTACGAGCAAGCCCTCATTTGCATGATATAAACGACAATTCATATCCTCACTGTTGGCCAGCAATTCATTTTTATTTACTTCATATATTCCGGCACTTCCGGTAATATACAAAACATCATCCTTCTGTAAAATGTCGTAATTATTGTAATATGGGAAATTATTCAACACTTTGATATTTCCATTTGTATCCATGAAACACAACGCATTGCTGCAAATAATAAACATTCCCTCTTTAATTTTTACCATTCTAAGAATAACATCTGATGTAATTCCATCATTTACCGTAATTGTTTTTACTACCTTCTGGTCTTCAATAACAAAAATACCTGCGCCATCACTGCCTGCATATACTCTTCCACTTTCATCCTGTACCAAGGTTAATATCTGTGTATTTAGTAATCCATCCTCCGCAGTTAAGGTTCCGGTTACTTTGCCATCCTTAATAAAATTAATACCATCTGTGGTTCCGACTACAACGGTCCCCTCTTTAGTTTCCAAGGTACATCTGACACGATTGCTGGTAAGACCATCATTTTCTACATTATAAGTCTTGATTTTTCCATTTCGTTCTACATAAATCAAGCCCATATCACTATAGGTACTAATCCACAATCTCTGCTTGGAATCCTGCATCAAAAATCTGATTCTGATTCCCGAAAGCATCTCTGTCAGTTCATTTTTTTCAACACTTGCTTTTTTCTCATTAAGTATGAATAATCCACTGTCTGTACCACAATATAGCATATCATCTACATGAATCACGCTATTCACAACAGTTGAACCAAGATGATATTTCTCAAAAAGATTTATAAACTGGCTTTCAGACAGCTTTAAGACACCATACCTGGAGCTGGCAATCCAAATATTTCCCTGATAGTCCTCGTGTATATCTTCATAGGAGGAATCAAATCCATCGATTTTAAGTCGAACCAGCCTGCCATTGGGCTCACGATAAGCAATTCCACTACTCATTCCAATCCAGTATCTGCCCGTTCTGTCCTTATGAATCAGTGTTATTTCTTCCTGTACATCAAAGGCTGTTCTTCTGTAAACAAACTCTCCGTTCTTCATATTAAGAACATCTACTTTTCCTGATGTTTCTGCCAAAAGAACACCATCCTCTGTAGTTTCCAAGTCTCCATAGGTAGCATTTGCTACAGGTTCAAAGCTTTCGAGTTTATCATTCTGATAAGTAAATAAATGTCCTTCAAAATCAATAACAACTAAAATTCCCTCATAAACACACATTTTTTTTGCAAAAATGGGGGTATCGCTTAAGATTCGTACAGAGTCATCCTTTTCTATGACACATAACTGTTGATTGGTTCCAATAAATACCCTTCCATCCTCTGCTTCTACAATGCTTCTGATGGTATTGACAGGTAGTCCATCCTGTTTCGTCCAATATTTCAATTCACCATGATCAAATCGGATTAGACCACCATCATTGGTACCTACCCACAGGTTGTCATTTGAATCTGCAAGCATACATGTAATACTGGTTAATCCGTTTTGTCTAAGGAAAATAAATTCATTACCATCAAACTTCGTTAAACCTGCATATCCACCAATCCAAATATGTCCATCACTGGTTTCAACAATGGTATTGGCAGAGGATGTTACTAAGTAATTACTACTATCATAGATTTGTGGTACATAGCCTTCCGTACTATTTCGATTATCAAGTGCAAAAACTCCTAATGGTACAGACATGGTGGAAAAAATAATACAAATCGGCAAAACCAAACATGCCAGTTTTTTCATATTTTCCGCAGGAAGTTTTTTCCCATCGCCAAATCTTTTGACCAAAAGGTATAATAACATCATCACAATCTGTTTATCTAAAATCTCAACAATAGCTTCCCCACCAATGACAGAAAGGAAAGAAGGGATATTATACCATTTCATCATATCCGTCAGGATTTCACCATAGGAGTTGCCACAATAGCCTCCTGCAAAAGTTCCGTCTATTACAGCTGAAAGTAGGGAATCCAATACACCTGCCCAAAATCCAGTGACCGCAATCTTATAAAATGTATCGAATCTTCCTTTCACCCAGGTATAGTAAACAATCGATACAAACAGCACCATCGCCGGAATATGGTATAGCGCATACTTCTGGAATACACCTATCATTCCGTAGCTGAATATTCCTGTAAATAAAGCTGTTGGAAGTCCTAAGAAGCAGGCTGCAAGCCCCGTTCCAAGAGTATCCAGCCAAATAGGTAATCTAAAAAAATGAACGGTCATGTATCCTAATAAATTCAAGAAAATACATACTAAAAAAAGAACTACTTTGTTTATTTTTTTACCACGCATAATTTTCCTCTTTATCGTTACTAACAACTTAATGTCCTTCTTTTTATTTTAAAAAAAGAACGGTATGCAGAGCATCCGTTCTTTGATGTTTTTACTGATTTATGACATTCTGTACTATTGTAATGGAGGTCTCATTTTCTTTTGCTCCATTATTCTCAAAATCTTCCGTATATGTTACAAAAGTCATAGAAATCTTGCTTACAGTCTTAACTCCTGCTTTTTTCAAACTTGTAGTATCAATAACAACATAATACTTTTCTGTCGAACCACCAACAATGGGTTCCTCAATCTCTTTGATTTTGGGTTCTGCAGCGCTACTACCCTCTTCAAGGATTCCCTTAAAGCAGGTAACCTCTGCGTTATTAATCAACACTGAGATAGAAGAAGTCTTCATTGTCTTAGTGCTTTTGTTTGTGATTTCAAACGGAACAACCAAACGACCATCTGCATCCAACATCACAGGCAAGGTTTTGATCTTCACAGTTTTATTTTCATCTTCCACTGTCTCGCCTTGACCAAGATTAGCAACTGCGTCTCTCTTAGGTCCTACCCCGGTACTTTGAGTGAAAAGAAATACAACCACCAACGCCCAAGCAATTACGGCCCCAACAAGCATAGCAATAAACTTTGCATTTTCGGAAGCAAGTTTTTTACGTCTCTTATCAACAGAACTCTGGAATTCAGAACCATACTTACTCATCTGTCCGCCAGAATAAAATGACAAATCCTCGTCGTTATCCTGTATTTTAATCATTTCATGAAAACGACTACGTGTTATAAAAAGTCCGCTAAGACCACCACAAACTGCTCCAAATACAATAGCTATCAGGAATTTAACAATACTAAATGAAATATACATTTTTAGTTGCCTCCTTCTTCTGCGTATTTTTGCAATTTACTAAGCTGCATACGATAATAACTTTCATCGTACTTTTTCTTGGATTTATATCCGATAAATCCAAAATATCCAAGAGCCGCCAAAGGAAGGGCTAGCAAGAAATTCAGGCTTAATGCACCGAAGTTAACACTGGTAAAGAGCATAAACAACATACTGAATACCAATCCGGTAAGAATACCATTTTTAATAACATCTGCTTTAACTTTTTGCTGATTCAAAGGAAGGTTACTTACAACCTTGCCGGTCTGACCATTTACAATAACGCTGTATGAATGGTTCATATACTTCACTGAAACAAAATATACAGGAAGTAATACATATTCAGTGTTTAATACCTCATACTTCTCCTGAATATTTTTCTTTTCTACATTGATAATTCTATCGGGATCCTTCTCATCCTTCTTTACACCGGGAACCTGCGATAAGATATCACGATCCATGAACATCTGTGAACTTACATGTGCATCCTCTAAACGCTCAGCAGACACAATATCATACTTTTCAGCATAATACCCTCTTAAATGGGTTGTATTAAACTTCACCATCTTATCCATATGAAATGGCTCTAATCTCTCAGCCATTACATCGTTAAGACTCTTACATGCATCAAGATATACATGATATCTGTTGGAACCCTTTTTAGAGTAATTGCTTGTTCTGGTTTCGGTCTGACCCTTCTTAGCCATAGGACCTTCTACAGGTACCTCTTCCGTAACGGTAATATCCATGCTTCTTTCGATTTCTGTCTGGTATACCCAATATGGAATATAAACACCATTAACTTCATCGATTTCCAAATCACGCACTTCATCCAAAGAATATCTGTTGTAACCAAGACGATCCTTGATAACATTCATTGCATTTTCCTTGGTCAAACGGAAAGGAAGAATCTTCTTAGGTTTATCCAAGGTTAATGTACGATCGTAGATTACTGTGCTGTTTCCACAGAAACTACAATATGAAGATACATCACCATCATGTACCATAACTTTTGTGTTACATGTGGTACAGAAATAAATCTTCATTTCAATATCAGTAGGCTCGTTTACATCTACCTTTTCAGATTCCGGTTTAAATGTTGAGGATGTATTAAATGCTGTAGCTTTGCCCTTGGATCTATTAAATGCTGCATCATCAAATTCATCCAAATCATCTATGCCGTTGCTGTTATTGAAGCTACCTGTCTGTGTTGTATTAAACAGATAGTCAAAGTTCTTAGGTTTTTCAGCTGCTGGCTGAACAGGCTGTGAGTAGGTCTGCTGTACCGGCTGCTGATAAGCAGGCTGCGAATAGGTCTGCTGTTCAGGCTGCTGATATGCAGGCTGCGAATAGGTCTGCTGTTCAGGCTGCTGATATGCAGGCTGCGAATAAGTCTGCTGTTCAGGCTGCTGATATGCAGGCTGTGAATAGGTCTGCTGCATCGGCTGTTCGTAGGCAGGCTGTGAATAGGTCTGCTGTACTGCCGGCTCTACAGTAGGCTGTGACTGTGTCACATTGTACTGAGGCACATTGAATTGCGGTACATGTGTCTCCGCTACAGGTTCTTCAACAACCGGTGCCGAATAGCCGACATTCTGTGTCGCAGGCTGCTGATAGGTCTGCTGCTGGGTATTTCCGTTTATATTCGCATAATTATTTTTGCTGAAAATATTAACAGTATCAGGCTTTTTGTTCTGCTGATCTTCAAAATCATCATCAAAATCCATACCGGAGAACATTTTCTTTCTGGAAGACAAGGAATTGTTATCCGCTGCAAACTGAGTTGCTGAAGCAAATGCACTTTCAATAGACGCCAATGAAGGGCTTGGAGTAGCCGGCTTTGTCTGTGCAGGCTGCTGCACTACTGGCTGTACAGTAGTCTGAGGGGTTGTATCAAAAATATTGTCAGCCGAAAATTCTATACTTCCCCTATTGTTTGTCTTATTTTCATTCTGTGTTGGAATAATCTTGGGAAGTCCATCTGAAAGTCCTGACTCTCTTGACTGGAAATCCATACCATCAAAAACACTTCCGGAGCCCTGGAATACACTCTGCTCCTTACCTGACCAAAATCCTCTGTCATTAAAAGCACTGAGCTGGTTCTCATGACGGAACAAGTCATCCGGCTCCTCAAAAAGGTTGACCGGCTTATTATTCTTCTGTGGAACAGAACTCTTGCTTCTCTGTGAAGTAAGAATTGAAGTTCCTTCATCTAAATCCGGGAAATCCATACTCATAGAGTCAAAAGTAGGACGACCTGCTGAAAAATGATCCACACCTCTTACAGGCTCATTTTCTGACATTTCTCGAATATCTTCCTCTGTACAAAACTCTGCTGAGTAGAAGCTTCCACAGAATTTACAATATAGCAAGGCTGCCTTTTTATCGTAAACCAAACCGCTTTCGCATCTGGTACATCTGTATATCATACATCTATCCTCCAACTGGACATTCTAAAACTACACTACATTATAATACAACATCTAAAAAATTACCATAAAAAACAGAAAGATTTTTAATACTTTTTTAAGATTTTTTAAGAATTACCTGTTGCAAGAAGTCCCATGCCAGCTCCGGCCATCTGCTGACATCCGGAACAGCCGGCTTGTATTCTGTGTTATCCGCTGTATTTTCTTCAACTTTTTCTGCTTCTTCCTGCGTATTTCCAAAAAACTGTTTTGTCAGTTCTTCATATCTTTGTTCAGATACATTAACTGCTGTATGATTTTTGATATGCTCCAAGGCAAGGTTTAACTGTTCATAAGTATATGCTCCCGGGTACCTGCCACTGGCCAGTTCCTCATTTGCGATACTCATACCATGTCCACCTACCGGGAAAGCATAGTGTGCAAACCTAATTCCTGCCCTTCGAAGAGCCTGTGCATATAAATAACTATTTTCTACCGGCACCAAATCATCCTCTACTGTCTGCCAGATAAATGCAGGAGGCGTATTTTTCTTTACCTGTTTTTCCGCTGAAAAATACAAAAGTTCCTCCTCTGTCATTTCTTTTCCAATCAATGCCTGCATGGAATAAATATGAGTAAATTCTCCGGAAGTAATAACCGGATAGCACAAAATTGATGCATTCGGTCTATCACTGATTCCTTCATACTTTGTATTTTTTTCTTCTAGTTCCTCGAAATGAGTACAGAGTGTTGCGCACACATGACCTCCTGCGGAGAATCCACATACAGTAATACATTCCGGATCAATATGATATTCTTCATGATTTTTACGCAAAACCTTCATTGCTCTGGAAATATCCATAAGAGGCTGCTTCTTTAAAGGAACAGACATTGTAATATCCGAAGTATAGCTGAGCACCACCGTATTCATACCTCTTTTGTAAAATTCTCTTGCTACCACTTCACCCTCATGGCCACACACCATACAGTATCCGCCTCCCGGCACTACCATCATACATGGTCTTACCTCTTCATCCTCATGAAAATATGTGTGTATATTGGGTTCAAATCCATAAGCTGCCTGATAATTGTATTCACCTTCTTCATATAAATTCACGCGAAATTCTTTCATAAATGTGTGATCTCCTTGTCTTTCCTTCTCTCTTATTGTTGTAAATGAAGATAAAATATGCTAAAATCTCTTTATTATTCGCTCTATTTTTTGTGTAAAACTACACTTATATAGAGTAACACAAGGAGGGAAAAATGTTAACTAATATCACAGATTTTTTGACCGAAGTCGACGATTTTGTGTGGGGTATTCCATTAATCGTTTTGATTTTAGCCACCGGTTTCTTCTTAACATTTCGACTAAAGGGCTTACAAATCACCCATCTGGTTCATGGTTTTAAGCTTATGTTCTCTAAAGAGGAGTCTACCGAAAAATCCGAAGGTGAAATCAGTCGTTTCGGTGCACTTTGTACTGCACTCTCTGCTACCATCGGAACCGGAAACATTGTGGGTGTTGCTACTGCAATTGTTTGGGGTGGTCCCGGTGCTTTATTCTGGATGTGGATTGCTGCACTTCTCGGTACTGCAACCAAGTTCTCAGAATGTATGCTGGCTGTAAAATACAGAACTGTTGCGGAAGATGGCCATGTTGTAGGTGGACCTTTCTATTACATTGAAAATGGTATGGGTAAAAAATGGAAATGGCTCGCAAAGATTTTCGCCTTCTTTGGTGTCATCGTTGGTCTTCTTGGAATCGGAACCTTCACACAGGTAAATGGTATTTCAGATGCAACAAGGAATTTCTTCGACCCGGATAAGCAATGGGCTATCTCAATCTTTGGTCAGACTTATTCCTATGTTACCATTATTACAGGCCTAATTTTAACCTTCTGCGTTGGACTGGTATTGATTGGCGGTTTAAAGAGAATCACTAAAGTAGCCGAGGTTATTGTACCATTTATGGCTGTTCTTTATGTTATTTCCGCTTTGTCCGTTGTATTGTTTAACATCAAAGCCGTTCCCGGTGCTTTTGCTGAAATCGTACAGAGTGCCTTTGGATTACGTGCCGCTTCAGGTGGTGCCTTGGGTGCAATTATGGTAGCAATGCAAAAAGGTATTGCGCGTGGTATTTTCTCAAACGAAGCAGGTCTTGGTAGTGCTCCTATTGCTGCTGCAGCAGCTAAAACGCAGGAGCCTGTAGAACAGGGTTTGGTATCTATGCTCGGTACTGTAATCGACACCTTGATTATCTGTACTCTCACAGGTCTTACAATTGTTATTACCGGTGCCTGGGATATGGGACTTGATGGCGTAGCTGTAACAACCAAAGCCTTCCAGTTAGGTCTTCCTATTCCTTCTCAGGTAGCCTCTATCATTCTTATGGTATGCCTGGTATTCTTCGCATTTACCACCATTCTTGGTTGGGACTACTATAGTGAGCGTTGTTTGGAATATCTGACAGACGGAAAGAAAAATATCGTAACCGCATATCGTTGGATTTACATTGCAGCAATCTTTATTGGACCATACATGACTGTATCTGCTGTATGGAAAATCGCAGATATCTTCAATGGACTTATGGCTCTTCCAAACTTGATTGCATTGATTGCATTAAATGGTGTTGTTGTTGCCGAAGTTAAGAGTTATATTGCTAACAAAAAGAAGTTAAAATAAAACATATTTCATAAAAAAGGAGCTATGGACCAAGGTCCATAGCTCCTTTTTTCTAACTACAAATTACATTTCAAATCCTGTAGGAAGCTGCTGCATCTTCTCATCAACAATTCGAATCATTTCTGCTCTGTTCTTGTTGTACATACGCATCAACTGATCATCATATCCAATGATTACCCAAGGGATTCTGCTATTCATATACTTTAAAACTTCCTGACATGCATCTTCATGAGGCATATTAATCTGTAACTGTTTTCCATCTCTCATCTTCATCATAACGGAATAGGTTTTTCCGGTAGGAACACCATTGGTACGATGCTGAACAGTATGCTGGTATGCCCAAAGAATACTCTTGCTTTCTGCAAAATGTACTGCACTTCCCGCTGTTGCAAATAAGAATTCTTCATTGATTCTAACACCCTGAACACCGGTTGTTTCAGCAAGCTGTTCTATTCTTTGCTTTGTATATTCAGGATTAGGCTGGGTCTTAAGGTACTTCTCAATTGCTTTTACATTGCTTCCTGACAAACCATAAATAAGAAAACAAAGACCTACAACTCCAATAATTGCTGCAAATACCAAAGCGTAAACATAATCATCATCTTCATGACCTACAAAAATACCATCATTGATTTCATATTCAAGGAAGAACTCTTCTTTACCGGGGAAGTATTCTTCAACATATTCTCTAAAGAAACCTGCTGTCTGCTTATTTAATGGTTTTACTACACCATCAAAGCTAACCTCAATTATATTATCCCCGTCATAATAACCGTCTTCAAAATCTGCGTAGAGTGCATCTACAGCATCCATAGCTGTCTTGGCTGTTTTACCCTTACAAAGAAGTCCGATATAATACTCTGCATCATCACCTACAGGAATAAAGAAACAAGCTTCGTCAATATCCCCATTTGACTTTTCTCTGTATGCATAACAGTCAAATACCATATCTACGGTACCTTTTACATGCATTTCTTCCTTAACGTCCTTTGGATCCAAGTCCTTAATATCCACTGCCTTGTTTGCATACTTAAAGACATTTCCAAAAGTTACTACTACAATTACCAGGGCTATAGCAAAGCAAACAACTGCCCAGATAATCCACTTAATCATGGCTTTTTTCTTCAGTTTTTCAATCATTTTTTCTTCTCCCTCTTTTTGAAATAAAACTTTTTATTATATATTTTACGCATCCGGCAAATATGCTTTGTATATATCTCGATGATCATATATACATGGCCATGGACCATTAGATCCTGCCGTAACACAAATATATTCTAATCCATATTTATCCTTTGCCAAGGATACTGCACAGTTTTTCGACTGTAATACATAGCCCGTCTTGGCGCATAAAACTTCTCCACCCGAATCATGATCCTCGATTCTACGTAAGAATAAATTCGATATGGTAATTCCCTCCGGGTGCTGTTCTGTTCCTACTGTTGTATAAACATGTTGTGACAAAACCTCTCTTACAAAAGGACTGTCTGCTGCAGCCTTCATAATAACTGCCATGTCATAACAGGTAGAGTAATGATTACTGTCATACAATCCTACGCAATTGGTAAAGTGGCTTGTCTTGTCCAGTCCCAGTTCTGCAAGTTTTTCATTCATTAATTCAACAAATGATTCCTGATCTCCCGATACATAACAAGCAAGGGCAACAGCTGCATCAGCTCCGGATGGCATGATGGTTCCGAAAAACAGATCTCTGACCGGCACCTCTTCACCAACCTCATAACCTACTATACTACAATCATTTACAAAACAGTAATCTGCAATTTCCCTGGTGATCACAACCTTATCATCCAGGTCCTTTACATGCTCTGCAGCCACCAGTACCGTTAAGACCTTCGTCATGGAGGCCGGGTTGATTCTTCCCCTTGGATCCTTCTGACATACAATTCGTCCATTTTGTACGTCGATTAAAACACAATATTCACAGGTAGTATCCGCAGGTGGTCCACCTGTATGTTCATCAGAGGCAGCCGAAAGCACCTGTCCGTCAAAGGTCCATAGGTATGGATCCTCTACCTCTACCGGAGCCGGAGTTTCCTGCGGTTCCTCCCTGCTTACATCCAGCAAGGTAACCGGAGCCTGCTCCGAGGATTCCTCCACCTCTTTTTCCCTTTTTCCCTTAGGAATCATGACAATCACAACAATGAATAAAATCAATCCTGCTACAGCCGGGATTCCAATTTTCAGCATTTGCAGCATTCTCTGCTTTGCCTGGCGACGTTTTTCTTTTTCGATTTTCATCTGACGATACTGTTCTTGTCTGTCCTGTCGCCTCTTTTCATAATCATCTATTCTATTTTCTTCCAAAACTACTTATACTCCTAAAACTACTTAAACTCATAATCCCCTGTGCTACCACTTTACAAACATAAGAATAAATTTCCATAAAATGAACACACAAAATAACTTTACATAGTTAATTCCATCTTGTCAATTGATAATAACCAATCACTTGCTTCTTTGAAACCATTCAAGTTCTTCCACACACTCCAGATTGTCATCTGAATGTTCAATTTCCCTGGAATATCTGTAAATAATATCAATCAGATCCTCTTCATCTAACATTTTCTCATTACGAATCCATCTGGCAAGAAGCAAAAGATAGATTTCTGTTACATGTCCCGCACATGCATCTACCTTTCCGCTGATTCGCTCATCATATACCGCCCCTAAAAAATAGGTGGTCAGGAAATAAACCATAATCTGTTCAAGCAGTATTTCCAGAGGTAAAAGTTTACTTTCCTTCCACCATTTTTCAAAGCTGTCCATATGCATGGAAAGACTCTCTTCTCCCGCAGAAAATAGCAAATATTCTGATTCCATCAACAGATTTTCCCAATCCGGATATAACAGCTCCAGTTCATAAAGGCATGAAAAAATATGATTTAACTCCTGAAAGCTTACTATTTTTATTTGCGTTACATCCTTGTTTTGCTGCGCCCATTCACTCCACTCAGATAATTCACCATCCTCATACAATTGATCTGCTGCATATCCCAAGTCCAAAATGTATTGCATTCTGCTTTTGAAAGGAAGCCCTCTGTTCTGTAAACATTCCACCATGTTTTGTCTCATATCCTGAAGCTCTGAAAATAAAAAATAATCAAATTCCTCAAAAAATTCTTCTTCCTCATCTTCTGTTTCCTCAAAAGCAACCTTATCCTGCAGATGTACAAACATTCTTGCCACCTCCGGGCAGGACAGGGAAAGGGAAATCTCACGCAAATTTTCAAATTCTTCCGTATGTCTTGGATACTCTTTGCAGGTTTTACACAAGCTTTCTTCTCCCATACAAATATACATATCACACAGATGATCCTGACGTAAAAAAGCACAGTTTCCATGCTTATCCTGCCGGAATACACCGCTTTTCCATTTTATTCTTTTCCTAAGCGTATCCTTATACTCTCCCTGATAATTCTCATAGTTTTCAAGAGAATCATCATCAATTACAATCTGCCACCCTGCGCAACAGGTATCCGGACACTTGTCTGCGATACATTTAAATTCTGAATAATAGGAAGGATAGGTATAAATCATTTTTTCTCCTTTTCAAGAAAAAACACACCTTGAAGCAACCCCTTCAAGGTGTAGTTTTCTTTTGTATGTCGATACTATAAATTAATCTAACTGGAAGGACTTATCGCATCCCATGGTAAGTGTAATTACTGACTTACCTGTTAATGCCTTACTTCTTTCATCAGGAGCCTGTCCACCAACAAATACCTGATATTCACCCTCGTAAATCTGAGGCTTTCCATCCTCATCAAACAATGCAAATGCTTCTAATGGAAGCTTGAAGCTTACCTGCTTTGCTTCCCCGGCTTTTAATTCCACCTTACGAATTCCCTTTAACTGGAAGTGTGGTACATGCTTTACTTCCTTCTTGGGAAGTGCCTTTACATATACTTCAACAGTTTCAACGCCATCTCTCTTACCGGTATTTTCAACAGTAACTAAAAGCTCTACCTCTTCCTCACCTACCTGCATAGTTGAAAGTGCAGGTTCACTATAGGTAAAGTCTGTATAGCTAAGTCCATAACCAAATGGATATAGAGCTTCATTCTTCATGTAACGATAGGTTCTTCCATCCATACTGTAGTCTTCAAAATCAGGTAATTCTTCACTGGTTCTGTAGAATGTAATAGGAAGTCTTCCCTCCGGATTCTTTTCGCCAAAGAGAATCTCTGCAATAGCCTTACCACCCTGTGCACCGGGATACCAGCCCTGAAGAATAGCAGGCACCTTCTCATCTGCGTAGCTTACTGCAAGTGCACTACCGGAAAGTAAAACAAGTACAACCGGCTTTCCGCTTTCAACGATAGTCTTTAAGATTTCTTCCTGTAATCCCGGAAGCTTTAAGTTTGGCTTATCACCACTTGCAAATTCGTTTCCTTCGTCACCCTCTTCACCTTCAAGACCTGCATCCAGACCCATACAAGCGATTACAACGTCACTTAATGCACAGATTTCTTTTACTTCAGAAACACGGTCATTGGCTACGCCAAGATTCTGTTCTTTTTCCTTGTGCAAATGACAACCGGTAGATGCAAGTACTCTGACATCGTCTCCAAGATAATCCTGAATACCTTCCAAAACAGTGATGTATCTGGAAGCAGTTCCTTCATAGTTACCTACAAGTGCCTTACGATTATCTGCGTTAGGTCCGATGACACCAACAGTTTTTAACTTCTTTGCATCCAAAGGAAGCATCTGATTTTCATTCTTAAGAAGAACAACACACTTTTCTGCTGCCTTTAAATTCAGTGCCTTCATTTCCTTGGAATCTACTACAGTATAAGGAATGTTATCAAAAGCGGTAGGCTCCTGCTCTTCCATTACGCCAAGTTTCATACGTGTGGTAAAGAGGTTTACAAGTGCCTCATCCAAACGTTCAATATTCACTCTGCCATCTTCAACCGCAAGTGCAAGATAGCTAAAGAGGTTACCACAGTTTAAGTCACATCCGTTGTTCATTGCCATTGCTACAGATTCAACCGGAGTGTTTGTTACATGATGTCCTTCATGAAAATCCTTAATTGCCCAACAGTCAGATACAACGTGACCCTTAAAGCCCCATTCCTTACGAAGAATATCAATTAATAAGTCATCATTACCACAGCAAGGCTTTCCGTTTGTTCTGTTATAAGCCCCCATAACAGCTTCTACCTTACCTTCCTGAACACAGGCCTTAAATGCAGGCAAATAGGTTTCATATAAATCCTGCTTACTGGTCACTGCATTGAAGGAATGTCTGATACTTTCAGGACCTGAGTGAACTGCAAAATGCTTTGCACAGGCTGCTGCCTTTAAGTTCTTCTCATCATGTCCCTGAATACCCTCTACGAAACGTACACCAAGTCTTGAAGAAAGATAAGGATCCTCACCAAAGGTCTCATGACCTCTTCCCCAACGTGGGTCTCTGAAAATATTGACATTCGGAGACCAGAAGGTAAGTCCCTTATAGATGTCTCTGTCATCATATTTATCCTGCATATTAAACTTTGCACGACCCTCTGTAGAAATAGCCTCTGCTACCTCTTCCAAAAAGTCCTCATCAAAGGTTGCTGCCAAACCAATTGCCTGAGGGAATACGGTTGCAACACCTGCTCTGGCAACACCATGCAATGCTTCATTCCACCAGTTGTACTGTTTAATTCCTAATCTCTCGATTGCCGGAGCCCAGTTTAAGGTCTGTGACACCTTTTCTTCCAAGGTCATCTTTGCCACAAGCTCCTTGGCTTTTGCACGATACTCTTCGATTTTTTCTTTGTTTTCTGCGATTTCCACTTATGAATTACCTCCTAAAAAATATATATTTACCCTCTAAATCTTTCATCCTAAAGCGGAAGAATTTTACCAATTCCTCCAACATTTATGGTAACAAAAAAAACAGTAGAAATCTACTGTTTTTTTGCTTTTCATTTCCCATAAAATGCTATTTATCGACGTACACTTTCCTTCGGTCCAAGATATGAATTGTATCCTAATTTTTCATCAGCATTTACAAAGATTCTCTCTAGTACAATTCCTGCATCTCTAAAGGAAATGGTTAATTCATTCTCCCCATTTTTAACTGGGATATCCATGGTAGAAACATGTCTTCTGTTCAATGCTCCTGTACACCAGAAACGATCACTGTTTTCTCCCGCCATATAACCCTCGGGGACAATATTTTTGTAAATGATTTCTTCTTCATTCACCTTTATTCCATACTCCATTCGGCCACTTCTGGTCATGGGATTACATGGAGCAAACCAAAGTGTTAACTTGGCATTTTGCTCAGAAGGAGCATAGAATTTATAGGTAAGTGAAGGCTCTGCGCCTCTTTCATATAATGCATCATCGGGATAAAACTTCACTGCACTGCCGACGATACCATAATCATCAAGTACCACCGCTTTACTTCCCGATGCCTCATTGGCACTTACGTAATGCTGTGCATCCATGACTATGCCGCCTTTTCCCGGAAGGAAGGTTCCCTCCTTTAAGTTTTCAGGCCATTTTTTCACCTGAAATTCTACTTCCACCGTAGTATCACCGTCTGTAATTGAAGCAATTGCTTTTTCTTCCTCTGCTGTAAGCTTTTCTCTGTCACAGGTAAAAATCAATTCTGCACTTGTCTCTGCCACACCCTCTGTCTGACTTACAGAAAGCCATGTACAATCCGGCATATTTACCTTGAATTTTACGTCGCCCAAACCGGAATTGGAAACAATCACCTTAGACTCTTTATTTCCTTCAAAGTAGAAATCATCCACCTTGATACGCATAGGGCTACCGTACACCTTATCATATACTCTTTCACTTTCACTGTATGTCACAAGCATTCTTGGTCTGTCAAAAGGCTCTACATAGGAACGAACCGGATATTTACATCCATCCTCATTCCACTTGGTAAATCCAATATGTGCGGCTCTTTCCATACCATCCCATTTACCGGCTTTAAACTCCTTCATTGCCTTTGCAAGGCTTCGATCCTTCTCAAGACAGGCCTTATACATTTCGCCATAGGTATTGGCTTCTTTTCTTCCCTGTTTTGCGTATGCTTCATTCTTTGCCGCATAAATATTTAAAAGAATATGGTTTGCAATACCAACGGAGGAATGTCCGCAAAGACTGTGCCATGCTTCCCATACATCTTCGCCGAGACCCTTAAGTTCCAAAGCAAAGCTTTCTGCTTTTTCCAGTAAGCCTTCTGCTCTCAATGCAATCCTGTCTGCTTCCCCATAATGGAAAGGGTGATATACAGATGGGGTTAATGCTTCCGGTCTTCGAAGCGCTGCCAAGCGAATACTCTCACTAAAGATTTCTTCCGCTGTATCCAGCTGTTTTGCCGAAAGTTTTTCACCCAAATGCTTTGCCAGTGTATTTCTGGTATATTCCTTCTCTTTTCCGGGATTCTTTGTACCGTATTTTTCAAAGTCATAAGCAAGATTCAGGAAGAAGGTTAACGGAAACTCGTTGAATTTTAAATCACCTACATTCAAGATCCAAACCTTGTTTACACCGGTATCATATGCCTTACACATCTGTTCCCAAATAACATTTAATGGTGTTGAGTTTACCCACTCATAGGAAACAGGACCACCATGGTAATCTACATGGTAGTACATTCCATATCCACCGGGATGCTTACGCATTTTTTCATCAGGAAGGGTTCTCATATAACCATGATTATCCTCACACAGCATTAAGATAACATCTTCCAGTTCCTTCCATTCACACAAGCCTTCTGTTGTTTCATCACCATAGAAATAAGGTTCTACTTCTTTGTACAATGCAAGGAGCTTGGGAAGGTTTTTACCATTCTTCACTTCTTCCTTAGCAATCAGTTCCTTCTGGCAATGAATAATATCTTTTAACAAATCAATATTGTCCTTTAATGTAGCCTCGTCGCCCATCACCTTACTATCACGTTCCCCACGCATACCGATGGTTACCATGCTTTCCAATCTGGCGCTTCTTGCAAGACCATCTTCCCAATACTTCTTTAATCCGTCGGGATTCACCTGGAAGTTCCATGCATTACCATAGATACTGTCCTCACCTCGTACCAAATCCCACTCTTCACTTGCACGTAGACAGGGTTCATGATGAGAATTACCAATCACTACACCGTATTCATCAGCCAGAATATAAGAAGCTTCTCCCGGACCGTCCAAAGCAAAGGAAGAAGTCCACATAGCAGGCCATAAATAGTTACCCTTTAATCTTAAAAGAAGTTCAAAAACATGGTCATACATTTCTGCAGTAAAACCACCAAAATGTCCAAATGTCCAGTTACCAAAGCAGGGCCACTCATCATTGATAAAGAAGCCTCTGTACTGTACGGATGGTTCCTTGGAAATATACATATTAGGCAGTTCAAGCTCCATATTATCCTTTTTAGGTATTACACTGTCTGCAATATAGCACAATGGTGAAACACCCATTTTTTCAGACAAATCAAACATACCATAGATGGTACCACGCTTGTCACTTCCGGCAATCACCAAAACCTGCTCTGCGCCCGGCCATGGATTGTTCAAAACAAACTGTCCGAACACCTCCCACTTATTCTTCACCTGTGATAAATCAATCAGGGACTTCTTTTCCATTTCTGCAAGGATATTACTTTCCTTACTGTTTGCAAAAAATACAATACTCTTTCCCTTCATCTCCTCCATGGAAGAACAGGTCAAAACTTCTGCATTCAGAGAGGTTATCTTTTCATAATCCTTTACAACCTTCTTTGCAATTTTCACAATACCTACTTCTGCATCTTTTTCTGTGTAAAACAATGTTTCATAATTTTTTCCGCAGGCAAACATATTTTTCCTCCTATAATAATCCCTTTCCTAAGGGTTTAATTCAACTGTTTATACTGTCCCGGGCTCATTCCATACATTCTTTTAAAGTTCCGCAAAAAGGACGTATAATCCTGAAAGCCAACATTTTGACTTGCTTCTACGATTCCCTCTCCGTCCTTCAGTCTCTGGCCGGCCTCTACCAATCTTTTATGAATAATAAAATGATGAACCGTTACACCGGATTGATCCTTAAACTTGCGTAAAAAATGATACTTACTCATATGCACCAGATTGGCCAGGTCTTCAACATTGATTGGTTTCTTCATATTCTGTTCTATATATTCTTCCACCTGACGAACCATGGGACTGGTGGTTGTCTCCTCAATGGGAGCATCATATTCATCTCTGTCAATGAGTACATTTAAATAGCTGAAAAACAAAGTCAGATATCCTCTGTCCATCACCTTTTTTACTTCTGATACCTTTACATCAGGAAGTCTCGTCATGGCTAACTTCATCAGATATCCGCGAAGCATTTCCTCATATACCACCGGGAAATGATATGCACTGGCTTCATTCTTTTCAAAGCAGGCTGAAAGATTCATGTGTCCTTCTGCCAGGCGTTGTAGCATATTTTCCGTAATCCAAAGAATAATTCTCTTGGAATCTAAGTTACTTCCTTCCTCACCATAGCACTTATGCATAATGTTCTGGTTTACCAAAAGAAAGTCTCCCTTTTTCATATGAAATACTCTGTTATCCACAGCAGAGGCATATTCACCTTCAAGAATATATATAATCTCATAAAAATTATGACAATGATAACTCATGGCACCTGTAGGCGGACCCTGCTTCTCATAAACTTCATAATCATCTTCAATCATATACTGCCTTTCATCGGCTGCGGCATAAATTCTGACTTCGATTTCACTCATTATACACGTAGTCCCCTTTCGTCCATATAGTAATTTTACAGTAAAGCAATTTTTGCAACATTTCAAGCATTATTTGTTATTTTATTGCAATTATTTTTGCGTTATCATGATTTTAGCAAAACAAATCAAAGTTTGATCCAAACTATTTCGGAGGAAAATTTTATGCAGATGACATTACGTTGGTACGGTAGCAAGTACGACACTGTAACCTTAAAACAGATTCGCCAGATTCCCGGTGTAACCGGAGTTATTTCTACTCTTTACGGAACCGCACCCGGTGAAGTATGGAAGATGGAAGACATCCTTGCATTAAAGAAAGAAATCGAAGACGCCGGTCTTGAACTTGCCGGAATCGAAAGTGTAAATATTCATGACTCTATCAAAATCGGAAGTCCCGACAGAGAACAATATATCGAAAACTATATCACAACCCTAGAAAGACTTGGTCAGGCAGGTGTTCACATGGTATGTTATAACTTTATGCCTGTATTTGACTGGACAAGAACCGAGCTTGCAAGAGTTCGTCCCGACGGATCTACCGTATTGGCTTATACCCAGGAAGCTGTAGATGCATTAAATCCCGAGGATATGTTCGCATCCATCAGCGGTGATGCCAACGGTGCCATCCTTCCCGGTTGGGAGCCTGAGCGTATGGCTCACATTAAAGAATTGTTTGAGATGTACAAGGATGTAGATGACGAAAAATTATTTGCAAATTTAAAATACTTTTTGGAACGCATCATGCCTGTATGCGACAAATATG
>JAZLGY010000015.1:0-6494 GCA_045616525.1 Acetatifactor sp.
GGACTATCCTTTAAGGCATCAACGATTGGCGCATTAAACAGCCCGTAAACTTATCTCTTTCAAATCGACTCGATTTTGCCGGATAGTCAGTCACTGCAACTCTATTCTTAATTTTTATTAGGATGGTGTTTATGCCCTTTAAAATTTTTCGTTTTAACTGCTGTGGATTGGATGTCCACAAGACTTGGATTTATGCTTGTATAGGAACCACTGATAAAAACGGTCGCACTGAATACAAGGAAGCTCGCTTTTCTTCCTTTTCCAGAGGATTAGAAGATTTAGCTGACTGGCTTGCCAAGTATCCCTGCGATACCGTCTGCATGGAATCCACAGGCAAATACTGGATCCCAGTTTTCAATGCCCTTGAAAAGACCTGCTTTGTCACGCTTTCGCATCCTAAATACACTAAACCGCAGAAAGATAACAAAACTGCTCCCATAGAATGCCTGATACCATAGCTCTTCCAAAAATCTTTATTGTTATCATTTGTACAGAAATGTGTTATTTCAACTCCCGGAAATTATTTAATTCATCCAAATCTCTTTAATCAGTAACGGGAGCAAATGAATTATTCCTAAACGCTTCACGAATTTCTCTAAGGATAGGACCATACTTCCATCCACGAAAAACCGCTTCAAATAATGGTTCTCCGGTTTGAATTAATGATTCTCTCTGTGCAAAGTATAGAAGTTTATGAAGTTTCATTTCATCGATACTTGTACCATAAGAATCTTTATATCTTTTACATACATAACTAGCTGCATCTAATACATTTACCATACCTTGCCCTCCTTTCGAATAAATTCTAAAACACAATCAGACCAGCGGATAAAATTCCACTAGTCTACCACTTATAGTATACCACATCCGAATCCGAATGCGTGTGAAAATTACATGAAATTTTCATTGACAATTGAAAACTTTTATGGTAACGCAATTTATTTTTCAACCACAGTAGTTACGATTTCATCATCTGAATACGTATACCCATCAGAATCAATGTATCTTATCTTCTCATACGGGTCTGTTGAATTAATAAAATCACAAAACAGATGTGGAAATGGATAGTACTCATCTCCACTCCTTCCTGATTATATTATCCGGGTCTTAGTCAGGTTGAACACCCGAATATAAATTCTTTGCCAGATTACATCGAAAGTTCAATATATACTTTTTCAGCAACCATACCGCGTTTTGAAAGCTGTCTGACTGCTTCATGTGAAATAATTTTTCTGTTAAGTTTAAAAATAGTGTTCAGGGAAGCCGCTATTCCCTTTTCTCCTATTTTGCATCGCTATGTTCATTCTAAGTAACAATAATTTTGTCGTTTACTATAGTTAAAGACAAAAAGATGATGAACTGTTACCATTTTTCTTAACAAAAACAAAGACGGCATCATCCCAGTTTAACATTGGGACGATGCCGTTTTCTATTCTTGTTGATAATGTTGATCAGATACTGGGCTCCATTATCTGATTTCAGGTCTTGAACCCTGACAGCACCAGTGCCCGAATGACAATATACGGTGCCTATTGGATGACATTATGAGAGGGCGTTAACAAATTTGATTTTAGGGTGATTATTGGATGATATTTTTTCGTTTTTGCACCCTAAATTTATTAATAATCAAAATTCACTTTACATCCCATCCACCATTCTGATTATGAACTACATGATGTTCGTTTCTTGCCATTCACAGCACCTTATAGGTTGGCAAACATATCTTTTGCATACAGCTGAATATCACGTGGTGTGGTCATGCTGTATCTTTCTATAATCTTTCCAAAATAATCTGCAATCATCTGTCGATCTATAATTCTATCTGATGATACACCATCCGGAAGATCTCCTCTAGTGTTAATCCATGGAGCTTCACTATGTGTGAATGCTTCAAGCACCTTTCCGCTATAGCAGCAGATATTTCTAATTACGCTGTCTAAAACAGCTTTTTCCTGAGCTGTAAATACTGACGCATCAAATGATTCCACTTTTGAACTCGGATCAAAATGATAATCTGCATATCTAGCGAAGATATTGCGATATACTGGACCGTGTGCCCAAGCCTCGCAATCCTCATCAAACATGAATCTTCCAAAGAATGCATAGAAGAATCCCTGGATATAGTAGAGGCTCTTCTGTAAAGCCAATGGAGTAATATCCTCACACTGATTGAGCAGATAGGCGATTACATCATTGATTTTTCCACTAATATCAGTTCTTTTCTCGATCAGTTTCATGGCTGCGGCGTGACTTTTCTCATAGCTCTGCGCAGATGCCATGCGGTCTCTATTCTCTTCCAGAATACTAAGATAATATTCCGGATCATCAAACAGGTGGCTCAAAGTTTCGGAATACTGTCTGGTCGGAATATCTCCATCGGCGTAACGGGTAAAAGTATGCTCTCCCCATCCAAGGAGAACTGATAAAGGTCTTTTCCCAATGGCATAACGTTCTGGAATCGCCTGGATTTTTTCAAGTGACACAATTCCATTTTCTTCACGGTATACATCATAAAGCGCCTTCAGGTTTGCTTCGCTGATTTCTTCAACATCGACATATGCTCCGCACTCAGCACACTTCGCTTCTTTTCCTACATAATGGTACTGGGTTCCACGAATTGTACCGACCATTTCTTTTTCTTCTACGATATATTCAACATCGTTTCTGCATTCTTCGCAAAATACTGTCATTTCATTCATTGTCCTTTCCTCCTTTAAAAATTCTTTACCTGAACAGATAGTCAATGGGCTTGTTGCGCTTATGGAAAGAGATCACAACGGTTCTGTTTCCATCTGCTCTTTC
The DNA here is from genome assembly GCA_045616525.1 of Acetatifactor sp. Classification (GTDB taxonomy): domain Bacteria; phylum Bacillota; class Clostridia; order Lachnospirales; family Lachnospiraceae; genus Acetatifactor. The sequence goes on from JAZLGY010000015.1 coordinate 2,803, forward strand.
AATCACATTGAACTTGGTGTAAATATCTACCCGTTCCTGTTCACCCAAAGCATTGAATAAATCAACCTGCGGAACAAAGACGTAAAGAACTTCATATTCATACCCTATTTTGGTATTTTGCAATGTATGACAAAAATCTTCTACTGAGATCTGCATCAGGATCTCTTTTCGCTTCTTTGGATAAATATTGTATTCGTTGATGAAGTCAATATTCTCCTGTCGGTTCTCATTCATTGAAATCTGAAACCGACCATTTTCAACACATTCTTTTATTTTTGTGAGAACAGCTTCAATCTGTTCTCTTGTATAATTCTGATTATAATTTGGATTCGCCATAAGCTTTGACACATCCTCATGTACTATTATACTCATTTCGCTTTAAAAGTCAATGCGATATGTACTAATTAGTGCATTTATATTTTTGTTTATAAGAATGATGTCCCATCGTCTGTACTATTTCCCCGATAAATAGATCTGCGATGTATTCCTGCGCCTGGCGGTAACGCTCCTTCAGGCAGTCGATCTCATCAATGCCTTTAAGAATTTGAGAAATCTCCACGATTGTAGTAGTCGTAGTATCCAGCCATCTGAAGGACTCTATCAGCGATGAAATCCTTACGTGTTCTATTACTTTCCACGATTGCCGACATCATATTTTGAGGAACCTCTGCATAGTTCGCAAGAAGCTGCTTTGTGTCTTTCGGCAGACAATATCCACCGTAACCGAAGAATGGGTTATTATAATGACTACCGATACGAGGATCTAAACACACACCATTGATGCCCTGGACTGCATGTCAGAAATATGATTCTGATACATACCTGTCATTTATAAAGCATTTCATTTCACCCATTGAACACACCAGATTCTATGATTTTTCTAAGCACTGTGATTGCTTCCTCATATGGCAATGGTTTGTTCTGGAAAACAGATGTTATGCTCACGTAATCCGAAAAGAAGAATTTTTCATCTTCTATCTTTTTTAGAAGTTCGTTTATATCTACTCCAGGCTGTACGGACAAGCAAGTAGGCACATTCAGGCGCTGTTCTCTTACTTCTTTTACCAAATCAGCAAATTTATCATTCAGATTTACTTTTGGCAAAAGCATGTAGAGATCATAGATGTGTCTGGAGTGTCTTTCTGTTTTACCTTGCAAATAGTAATCCCCAATTGCAAATACCTTGTCAGCAAAAGTTCTATTCAAATGCTGTACTTGGATTTTGAACGGCTGAAGATTGAATTGTTCTACGAGTTCCATGTTATCCTTCATAAGAAAATCGTAAACAAAACTGGTTACTTCCATCTCGACAGTTGGAAATGCCAAAGAGCTAAGAACAACTTCCATCTTAACCCCTGGAATTAAGCTTTCTTTCACAAAACCGTCAATAGGCGTGTAGTCAAAAATATAACAGTTGTAATCTCTTCTGCTTCTAGCTTGATCCCAATTTACGATAGACATTTTCAGTTCTTCACTTATTCCCGCTATCGTAACATCCTTCAACCTTTTCTTTTGTCCTTGAGTTAAAACATTTGAAAAACTGATATCGATGTCCTCTGAAAACCTGTCAATGGCCTTATGACATTTTGAAAGCGAAGTTCCACCTTTAAAAACACATCCTGGCGCATTTTCTGACAATAGCTTCAGAATCATCGTTACATAATAATCCTTCTCTATAATAGCGAAGTCTTTATCTCCTAAATCTTCAGAAGTCGCGTTAATTACGTCTCTGAAGAGTTCTAAATCCTCATGCAAATACACTGTATAGTCCCGTCCTATATATATTTTTATAAATCTTGTCTGGATAATCGCCTATATACCTATCCACGTCTGCCTTAGTGATATTCTCGTCTTTTACGTATTTTCCAAGACGTTCACAAACTGCATCAAACTCAATATCGTAATACTGCTCTAAATCTTTCATCAATTCCAAAAATTGTAGTACTACATAGTTTTCATTATTAATTGGTGTTCTTGCCCTTCTAAGCAATATCCTCTTGTTTCTAACCATGACCTCTTTTACTCGAGTACTAGCATTATTAGAAACGATTTCTTTCACATAAGGTACCTGAGTGCTAATTCCTAATTGATTAGCAAAAGTATATCCTGAATAAAAGCCATAGATTTCACCCTTTTTCAAAATGTACTTTGCCACTGCAACTTCATCTGCCGCAAGCGGAACTCCGTTCTTTAAAACACTCTTCTTTGGGAGATAATAGATACCAGTATCAAATCTCTTAATCGTTCCAGCATCGCAAAGCGATTTGAACATTTGACGCAGGTTACAGTCAGAAACCGGTAGCTCAACGTCGGACACAAAAATTGGCTCGTTTGGTTTGTAGTTTTCAATCAAATATTCGTAAAGCATCTCGATTCCTCCTTTCGCGCAATTCTACACCAATTGTTAGCTTGCGTAATTAGTATAACTCAATTCAACACCGCTTGTCAAGTCACGTGAGAAAAACAGTAAAAAAAGAAGCCAACCTGTCTAAAAACTGGTCAGCCTCAATCATATGATATTTAAGCGCTCCATTCCACCGTGCAGCCATCTCCGTAAACCGTGATGCTTGAAAACTCTCCTGGACCAATCATCTCCAGTAGTTCTTCCTCTCTGAGGATGCCACACTGACAACATTCACCATGATGTTCTATCGAAGAAAGTTTTAAAATATACAAATGGTTAAAAACATCGAAATCCGACTGGTTAACCACGGTATACAGGGATTCATCTTTCCTGTCATTTTTAATCCGAGTGGCTGATTAACGTCCTCAAGTGACTTCTGTTTTTCGTTTAGTTTTTGCTCTGCTTTTATTAATACGTTTGGTTGTCTAAGGTCATTTGCTCTCACCTTTTCGCTTTTCCAAATTACATCCCTGATATCCTGCTATAAGCTTGCTTTTAGCAAGCATTTATGCTATAATAATGCTAACTAATAAAAGTGAGGTGTTCTTTATGGCAAGAACTGCAACCAGAACTGCCAGTATATACACAAGAGTTGATCCCGAAACCAAAGAACAGGCAGAAGAAATTCTTAATCAGCTTGGTATTCCAATGTCAAATGCTATCGGCATGTTCTTAAAACAAATTGTTATGCACAGGGGAATTCCTTTTGATATGACAATTCCTGCAACTGTTCCTGTTTCCGTGTGCAGCTTAAACAAAGAGCAGTTTGATATAGAAATGCAGAAAGGCATAGACGATATCAAAGCGGGCCATGTTTTCTCAGCAGACGCTGTTGAAGAAGAAATTCGGAGGATGTAAGGCGGACATGATATAGGCCACCAGCTTGAATGTTCAGACATCTAAACAGGGAACTCTGATATCCAGCGTTCCCTGTTTTGGTATGGTTATTGCAGTGCAACTGACAATTTTACTCATCTAAAAGTCCCGTAAATCTGCTGTTCTGCTCTTCCCTTGCTCTTCTGTTTTCATGTGGAACCGATGATTTTCGGTTCCATTTTTTAGCAGATATGAAAATGAATTATATCATTCCTGAATCCGCAGAGTTCACTTAAAAATCAATAGGCTAACCTTGAAAGTCTGGTTTAGCCTTAACTTCCTCTAAATTTTAACCCTCACTCATATCTAACGGGGATGTAGTTATCTCAAATTCAGCATCTGACATATACGAAACTGCTCTTCTCATTTCTTGAATTGCCATCTCTATGTAGCGATTTGCTTTATGGTTTTT
>JAZLGY010000016.1:0-145402 GCA_045616525.1 Acetatifactor sp.
TGCTTATCCCTCTTCTTTCTGTTATTCATCTACATCAGCAAAATCAAAAATATGCCTTCCTTCATTCTCTCCGGTGAATACATATGTGCCGCCCTTAGGAATGCCAAACAATCCATATGCAGCCCAGTTGCATCCTGATGCATCTTTCACCTTCTCAGGCCCAGGAGCTCCGGTGTATCTACCTATGCACTCCACATATGAGCAATCAGGCTCAGCTCCCTGATCTGCATACTGTCTGAAATCCTCAACTGCTGCCACATGGCCACACATAGGGCACTTGAATCTCCATTTGAAGAAATCCTCTCCAAATCTCTTCCTGCCTTCAGCCTTCCAGGCTTCTACACTCTCAAATACATTTCTCTCCTTGCTATCATCAAAGGAGATACTCACTCCATTGCTTACTTTCATGATCCTCTGCATTGCTTATCCCTCTTTTCTTCCAATCGGGCACTCTTCACAGTGCCTCTGCATTTCTTCCTCATCCTGGCTCTCATATGGCCATCTGCACACCTGATCACATATGTATTCCATATCTTCCTCTGTGATATTAGCCATTTCTGAGCACCTCCTTCAGAATCCCATCCAGGATCCTCAGGCATCCCTCTTCATCTTCAGCCTCAACCAAATTGGTTCTGATGATCGCATCCAGGAGTACCTTTGATTTGCTTCTGATATTTCTATCTGCATCCTCTTTGATCAGGAGCTCATGGCCACATTCAGGGCAATATTGAAGGAGAGGAGTGTGCCTGCTGCACACCGGGCACTTCTCTGCCTCTTCTACTCGGTAGAGCTCCCATGTTTCTCCCTTCTTCTCTTCTCCAAATGGATCCCAATCAGCTCCACATGTGCTCTCTGTCGCATTGATCAGCATCACATAGTGGCCTTGAAGCCTCCAATCATATCTGAGATGATCGGCTACTTCTTGAAGATTGAGCTTTCCCCTGGCTTTTTCTACCAGGAGAAGGCTATTCCCATAAATATCTTCTTCCCATTGTGTTTTTAATCCCGCCATCAGATCTCACCACCATTCCTGATGTTTTCCATCTCATCCTTGATTCTCTGCATCTCTAATCTTGCAGTGGTGAATGCTTCCTCTTTCTTTCTCATGAGCTCTGCTCTTGGAAGCATATCTCTGATCACAGCCATCCCAAATGTGTTATAGATCAGGGCTATTTGGCTTTTTCCTTCTGTTTCACTTATTGATGGATGGAATGTATATACCTTCTCAATGATTGAATACTCTTCACTGGTTGGCATTTTCTTTCCTTCATCAACTCGCTTTTCAAATTCTTCTCTTGTCATTGGCTTATCCCTCCAAATCTTGATCCGCTTTTTGTGCGTTGCACCATTATAATACGACATTGCACCATAGAAGTCAATAGGTTTTCTCTAAAAAATGTTGCATTGTCACATTTTTAATGTTATATTAGCCTCAGGAGGTGATTATCATTGAGTGTTGGTAAGAGAATTAAGGAATTGAGAAAAACTCATCTCAATCTCAATCAAACAGACTTCGGAGCACCTTTGGGCCTCACTTATTCCGCTATTGGTGGATATGAAAAGGAGATCAGAGGAGTATCTGATGCAACCATCCTCTCAATATGTAGAGAGTATGGTGTGAGAGAGGAATGGCTGAGAGAAGGAACCGGTGAAGTATTTGCTGCCGGATCTGTTGCTCCTTCCATCATTTCAGAATTGGCCAATGAGTATGGCCTTGATTATTTTGATCAGGCTTTAATAGGTGAATATCTGAAATTAGATAAACCTACCAGGGCCACCCTGAAGAAAAAGGTGAAGGAGTTCCTGAAGGCTGTTGAGGATGCAGAGGATGAGGCTATTGAGAAAGAAGTATCTGCATACAGAGATGAATTGAAATCTGAAAAAGGGGAAGAATCATCAGCCTCAGACATTGGAAACGCAAACATGGCCTAGAATAATAAAAGCCCAGGTGAATACCCAGGCTCTAATGGTTGGAAATAAAAAAGAGGATCGAGCGGCAACTCAATTCCTGTTTCTTGGTGATCTTATGATCAAAAATCAATTTGTTGTGCTGATATGATAGCATGATCACCCGGATTTTTCAATCATCCGGGCATTTTTATGCCCAAAAATAGGCTCTTTTGGTTTTAAGTTGGCCAAAATGAGCACTTTTGGAGGTTTTAGCATGCATTTTGGTATTTATTGCAGAAAATCATATTTTGTGGATACTTCAGAGAGCACTCAGATGCAGTATTCTCTCTGCAAGGATCATCTGTATCAGAGATTCTCCTCTGAAGAGGTGGAATCTGTCACCTTCTATGAGGATGATGGATATGTTAGATCTGATATGGATAGGCCTGGAATGAATCAACTGAAGGAAGATATAGCCTCAGGCCTCATTGATGTGGTTGTTATTTATAAAATAGATCGTGTGTGCTCTGATATGGCAGATTTTTGCCGCTTCTATGAGCCCATAAAGGAAAATTGTATCAAATTCATCACTGTGAGGGATGGTATTGATACCACCACACCTCTTGGAGAGGCCATGATGTATCTTGCAGTGATCTTCTCCGGCCTGGAAGTTCGTACTGATTCACTCAGAATCACTGATAATATGAATCACCTTGCAGCTTCAGGCTTTTGGTGTGGAGGCAAGCCACCAGTTGGATACAAGATCAAGGCTGTTGATCTTGGCCAAAAATCTCACAAAACACTGGAAAAGTGCCCTGAAGAGATTGAATACAAAGAAAATCTGATCAGGATCTTCTTGGATAATCATTTTACTCTTCAGAATATGGAAACATATTGCAGGAATAATGGCATAACCACCTTAAATGGCAAATTCTTATCCACTACTCAGCTCTATTCCATGTTTACCTCTCCACATTGTGTGCAGAATACTGCTGCCATGTATGATTATTTTGAATCTAAGGGCTGCCAAATGGATCCTGATTCACCCAGGGAGAAGTGGGATGGATCTCATGGTATCATTATCTATGGCCGAACAATGGAAAAGAAGGTGAATGGTAAGAAAAAGCATCAGCTTGCACCTCCTGAGAATTGGAAGGTGAGCATAGGTGTGCATGAGCCATACATGGAAGCTGATACCTATTTTCAAATTATGGGCCAATTTGGGCACAATACATTCTCTAAGAAGGCAAAATATGATCTCCCACTCTTAAAAGGCTCTATCAGGTGCAAATGTGGCCGAATGATGAGCATGAGCAGGAAGAAGAAGGTGGATGGTTCTGTTTCTACCTGGTATTATTGCCCTAAACGCATGAGGGCCGGTGCTGATGCATGTGATATGGCCCAAATCAAATCAGATCTACTGGATGAGAAGGTGCTTGAAATCTTCAGAGAGATAGAGCATGATCCCGCTGCCTTAAAGAAATACCTGAAGGATCAGAAAAAGCCAAAGGATGGATCTGCTGTGATCCGTTCTCAGATGGATCAGTGCCAGGCTAAAATAGGCAAGCTCACCGCTACCCTGGCCACAAATGCTGAATCCTCTGCTGCAAAGTATATTGTGAATGAGATTGAAAAATTAGATATAGAATATAATAAGCTGAGGAGAAAATTATTAGATTCAAATGCTGATGAGAGAAGATCTGCCATGCAAATGAAGAGTGCTATGGAGAAAAGAGATGAGATTATCAGATTATTGGAGAATTTTGATCAGTTTGATGCCTCTGAGAGGAATGAAATTGCAAAAGAAGTGCTGAAAGAATGCACCTGGGATGGAGATACTCTTTTTATTATGCTTTGATTTTCCCTTTTTTATTTTGATACCCTCCGGACGCATTCTAAGAGATGTTTTGATTAAATCTCTCATAGTAATCTCCTTACATCCATCTACTGTTGCTTCTCTGGTTTCCAGACTTACATAATTTTTGACCCCCTGCAGACGTAATTCCGCATTATCTTCAATGGTAATAATGCGCTCCGTATCCGGAATAAATCCTGATAAAACATTTAAAAAGGTTGTCTTGCCGCTTCCTGTACCACCACAAATCAAAATATTGTATTTTGCCATGACCATTTTCTTAAGAAACTCCGACGCCTCGTTACTGATTGCACCCATGCTAATCAGTTCCTCCATGGTAATGGGGTCCTTGGGGAAACGTCTAATTGTCAGAACCGGACCATTTAAGGCTACAGAGGACAGAACCACATTGACTCTGGCTCCATATATTCTTGCATCTGCAATAGGGTTTGCCTCGTTTACTGTTCGATTGGAAGAAGCCACAATCTGCTGAATCACATCTGCCATTTTTTCCTCTGATGCAAACCTACCCGGAACCACTTCCATTCTTCCCTTCTTTTCCACAAAAATATGCTCCGGTCCATTTACCATGATTTCTGTCACTTCTGGATCCTCCAATAAAGGTTGTAAAATATCCAAACGACGTAGCGAATAGAATAACTCCTTTCGAACCTCCTCGCATTCATGCAGTGGCAGAAAACCGAATTCCTGATTTTCCCACAGGACTTCATCTATGACCTTTAAAATCTCCTCATCACTTTGTTCTGTTCCATAGTCAATCAGATCTAAAACTGCTTCCTTTAACTGTTGCAGGTTGAGGTTCCCCTTATACATCCATATCTCCCCCTTCTCTCTTTTCGAAATAATTCTCTTCCATATCCTGACCGGCGTATTCCCTGGCCATTTTAAAAAGTTCGGTTAAAGACCATTCCTCCATGCTTTCCGGAAAATGGGAAAGGGTGGATACCTGACATTTCACCATTTTTTTCAGAACCTTATCATATTCTCCAAGCTTTAAGATTTGCTCAAATCTCTCCTGCTTTTGTGTTGCCACATAATCAGCCCCTACCATGGTATAAACCCTGTCGCAGCTTCCAAGGATTTCCAATAGTCCCTGTACACCCTCGGACAAATCCAAAATCAGATACTCATATATCCCTAGATTTTCGATTTCCTCCAAAAGCTCTTTCCACTCCTCCAAGGTGATATAAACCAGATTTTGTCCCATGTACATGGGGGATATGTAATCAAGACCATCCAAAGAATTACACAGGGATTGCAGACGTATTCCGAATTTTTCTCTCTCCGTTCTCATATAGTACAGAAGGCTTAATAAATCCTTCCCCTTTTCCTCACTTAACAATTCCTTATGTCCGCAGTAATATTCAAAATTTAAATATAAGGTTTTCTTTTTCTTTGCCAGGTTATGCCCATAACAAATCGCAAAGGAGGTCTGCATGGATCTTCCTACCGGAGTAAACATACCAATCCTTCTTAATTTTCCTTCCTTTTGAAGCTTGGGATAATAGGTGTGCTCCCGTTCTGCAAACAGACGAAGCAGTTCCTTTTTGGTCAGATTGGCTGCCTGATATTTGTTGATATTAAAATAATTTGCATTCGTGAGATAACCACTTTCATTGAGTAATATAATTCTGTCAGAAACACCTTCTCCCTCCAGCACCTCCAGCACACTCTCGGTCACCAAAAGGTCTATATCCTTGTGTTCTCTTACATATTCCTGTAAATCCTCCCCTCTGGTAAAACTCACCAGTTTCCATGGAAAGTCCTTATCACTGCTTAAATACTCTGATAAATGCCAAGTATATTCTTCCTCCGGATCGCAGAATACCAAAATTCTACTTTCCAAATATATGCTTCCTCCTTCCGTATAAATTTTTCATTTGGGATTTTAAATTGATTTGCTTTTTGAATAAAAGCTTTCTTAGATTTGAGTTATGCATGACTCTGTGAAATGGATTATATTATGTGCCCTTTCGTTTGTCTAGGCAATTTCCAAAGCTTTTTTAACTTTGTCAAATTCCAACAAAGCATTTTTTTATTTTTTTCTTTAATGGCCACCTCTTCCCATAAAATGGGCCTTTATACCTTCCAAAAAATTTTAAAATATGTATATTTTTTCTTCTTTCCGGCCATACTTTTGATAAAAGAAAGGACATAATCTATGCTAACTGTATTCCATAAAAAAGCTTATACTACAGAAAATGCCCTGGAAGAATTTGGACAGGCACCAAACTTAACTGAAGAAATCGAAAAAACCCGCATAGCCCTGGAACTGGCCTATGCAGGTTTCAATTACGCTATAGATGATGACATCATCGATGCTTATATTTATGAAATTAATTCCTTACTGAAGCGTTATGGTCATTTGGATTCTCTGAAAAAATCCTACAAGGCTTAACACTATTTGTACAAATGGGTGGCCTGGGCTCTTCCGGTTTTTCCGTAGGTAAGTCCTTCGTAAACATTTTGAATACCTACCATCTCTGGAGGAGAATTGTCATCCTTAACAGCCTGTGCATAGGCTGTAGAAAGCTTCTTCAAAATATTCTTTACCCAGAGAAGAACCTCTCTATCCTTCTTGTTTTGCGCATATACCAGTTTCTTCAGGCAAAACACATACAGACGCATCATATTCTGTGCCATCTCATATTCCACATGTAATGAATTCATCAATTCATTGATGCAACCTCTGACTCTTGAAAATGCCAGGTCTATCTCTTCCTGATTCTTTTCATCCATGGAATTTAGGGCATCCTCCAAATATACGTCTGTCATTTCGTATAAAATTACAACGAGTCCGGTTCTGTTTGCCTGACTGATTCTTGCTACAAAGGAACGCTTCATTTCTCCTGTCATGGCATCATTCTCCTATTCATTACTGTAATAACTGAAGTACCTGCGAAGGTCTCTCATTGGCCTGTGCAAGCATAGAGGTTCCTGCCTGTGTCAATACCTGACTGGTTGTATATTCTGTCATTTCCTCTGCCATATCCACATCCATAATTCTGGAATATGCACTGGTCATATTATCGCTTGTAACATTCAGGCTATTGATTGTAGATTCCAAACGATTCTGATAAGCACCCAGTTTACCGCGTGCACTGCTTACATAAGAAAGTGCACTCTTTATTCTGTCAATCCCCTGCTGACTGCCTTCCGGTGTGCTTACATCCAACTCGTCAATCTGAAGATTACGCAAGGACATGCTTGGAATATCAACAGATAAAATCTGTCCTTCATTGGCACCAATCTGCAGTCTCATAGGTCCCACATCCATAACATCAAGTGTAAGTCCGTTTACAGTTCCGGCCGCCATTGCATTCACATCCAGCTTGATTTCGAAGCTATTCTTTCCCTGAATGGTAATAAAGTCATTTTCCACCTTGGTCACTTTTGCATCTTCCGGAAAGTTTTTGCCCAAATCAATTCCACCAAGAAGCTTATTACCGGTAGGTTCACCCTTATCGTCCAGTTCATCAATTAATGTTAATGAATTGATTTCATATACGGCAGGAGGTGTTTCTTTGCTAAAATCATTAATCTTAATATCCGGATTGTTAGTATATCCCTTTACGGAAAATGTTCCGTCTAAAATATTCTGTCCATTAAACTGTGTCGTTTCCGCCACACGTTCTATTTCATCCTTCAGCTGCGATATCTCACTCTGAATGATTGCTCTGTCATCCTCTGTCATCGTTCCGTTGCTGGACTTTACAGCAAGTTCATTCATTCTCTGTAACATGGAAGTGATTTCGTTCAAGGCACCATCTGCAGTTTCAATAATAGAAACACCATCTGCAGAGTTCTGATTGGCTACGGATAAGCCTTCAATCTGTGCATTCATTCTTTTGGACATTGCAAGACCGGAAGGATTGTCCTTGGCTCTGTTAATCTTTAAACCTGTAGACAATCTCTGCAGGGAGGTTGCCAGTCTGGTATCGTTGTTGGCTAACGCATTATTGGATAACATTGCTGAAACATTGTAATTAATTCTCATACGATCATCCTTTCTTTATATGTAAAGGATTCCTTTCCTCTTTTAATCCAGAATTGCTTTGATAAATCCGCATGCTACCTTGTAAAGGACTTCTGCATCTTCTGTCTTTTCTGACTTTTCTCCCACCGAAAAGCCCTTCGTCTTCCCTGACCCATTGTTAATGTAATCGATTCTTCCAAGCGTAATTCCCTTCGGAAGATTGCTATTAATATTATCGGTTTTTTCTTCCAGTTTCATTATGGTGTTTTTCTCATTTCCTACCAAATAACCCCATATCTTTTGATCACTTAAGCTTAACTCGCCGGTCACCTCACCGATTTCTTCCCCATAAATATGTAAGGAGATGTTTCCTTTCATCTCTTCATCTCTGGCAAATACCAAATGAATATCTGCCACCTGATCTTCTCCATAGGCCATAGGGAAATGATACTCGTCTGTATCGGAAAGCTTCTCCATGATGCGTAACTGCTTATGCATCAGCTGCAATGCTTTTACATCCAAATAACCTTCCTGCATACCGGTTTCTTCTTCTACACTTTCTATTGCCTCTGCCAAATCCGCTTTGTACTCCTTTGTGAATTCTCTAAGCTCCTCCGGAAGGTTGTTTTTGGCTGTTTTCATCTTTTTGAAAACATCCTTATGTGGCTCGGCAAGCAATTTCATAGCCTGTAAATTTTCCGGTGTCACAGGAAGCTGTGCTCGGATTAAGCCTTCTGCACTTGTGTCTTTTGCCTGTTCTACACTTTCCCTGTATTCCTTTAGCTTCTCAGCAACAAATTGTTTTTCTGCTTTGTCCTCAAAAGCTTTTGCAATCTGTGCAGAAATAGTATTTTTCGCTTCCTGCACCTTTGTTTGAAATCCCACACTATCATCAACAACCACATTGGTGCTATGGGCTTTTCTGCTTCTGACCCCAGAGAGAAGATTTTGAATGGTTAGTTCTGCACCGGAATTTACCAGATCGCCAATCACTGCTCCATCTGTTTTTTCAATGCTGCGAAGGAGTCTGTAGCATCCGATAAAGCTTTCTCTTTCTTCCTCTGTAATCCCGTTATTCTTCTCAAGGTGATAGAGAAATCTGCTGTATTTTTCACTTTCCTCTCTATATTCCTCCGGCAACTCTTCAAAGTATTTCTGAAGACTCTCTACAGATTCTCCCATAGGATTTACACCATCCCGAATCATTTTAAGCACTGCTGCCGGTGTCATCCTTTCTACAAGATTTTCCACCTTGGATATGGCATCCCCGATTCGTACAATCTGTGCTTCATTAATATCCATCCTGCAGTATGCCAGGGTTCTGACTGCCTGTCTGTTTCTATCACTTGTATCCAGACCCACATCCTGCAGAATATCATCTACATTGCGGAATGCTTTCTTTATGGAATCCCCTAAATCTTTTCTTGGGGCAGTCATCAGCGTCTCATATCTTTCGCCGGCTTCCTTTAGTTTATTTGCAAGCTCCTCGCCGGAAAGGGCAACCTCACTTAAAGGCGCCGTAAGAATTCGCTCCTGCATGTAGCCAACCTGTGCAAGAGGCATTTCCTGAAGAGATGTAACCATCTTTGTTGCTTCATCAAAGTTATCCATCAATAGGCTTGCATTGTCTGCATTCGGGAAAAGACTCCGGGCCATTTCCTCCCTAATCTTCTTTAAGCCTTCTATGCTTTCCTCAATAGGCCTTGTATCTATAAATATATCATTGGGAAGAAGGGCCTTATTGGCATCGCCTGTCATCAAAAGTCTTATTTCTTCCATGCGTATACGGCTATCCATTCTGCTTAACTCTTCACTCTTTTTCCAGGAAGAACGGGAATCTAGGAGATTTCCGTCAACAGCTTCCCTTCCGTCAGAGATTGCGCTGACCGCAGCCTTAATCAGTCGGTCGGTCGGAATCTCATTCTCCAATTCCTTCAAGCCGATTCTTGTTTCTATATTTTCCGGGGTAACATCCTGCGACCTAGCTATCAGCCATTTTGCTTCTTTTAAGTTTTCCTCTGTTTTTTCCACCCCAATACGATCCAAGAAATTTTCAATCTCCTCCTCCGGTAGTCCGGTTTCAGAAAAAGGGGCTCCAATATTGGCACTTCCGCTAAAGGCTGATAAGGATAAATTATATATAGTAGGTTCCAAATGATTTTCCAAAAGAAATACCTGCTTTTCTTCCGTAATCGCACCGGTTTCTTCTCCAAGCTGCACCGCATTGTAAATCTCATTCACATTTTCTCTGGTAAGAGGGATATCCTCCTCCATACAAGCGGTAGCAATACTTCTTGCAAGGCCTTCATCTCCTACTGCAGCCGAAAGTGTTGTCATATCTACACTGTCCGTATAGCCAACAATCTCCTGTCCGGCCTTAATCAGCTCTGCTTTAATTTTATCCAGAATCGTTACAGTTTCTTCCGGCTCCATATCTGCCGGATCAAATCCGTTTTCTTTCATTTTCTCATAATCTTTTTCAGACATGGTATGGGCGCAAAGTATCATCTCATCCTGCATATTCTGCAAATCCATAAGTCCTGCCTGGTCCTGAATATCCTTAGGTGTATTCTTGCCTCTTTCACCCAGAACCTTCCTTTGCACTTCCTGACCATACAGTCTGTTACTTCCATCAAAGGTTGCAACCACAGGCTTAGAGATTCCGCTTTTCTCTACTGTCTTTTTTTCAGTTTTATCTACACCCATATTGACAGGTGTCTGCAACTCTTTGGTCTGCATATTTCCAAATGTAATTTTCATTGGGAATCCCTCCGGTCTGAAAAAAAATAAGTGAGCTCCGATTGAACTCACTTATTATTTCGACCAATATTTATTTTTCTTTATTCTTTCTCACAAAATCACTGTGGATTTAGAAGGAAAATACCAAAGCAGTATAAGGGGGCAAATCTAAGGAAATAGAATAGTCATGGTAATGACACTCCTTCTTCTCTGCTTTGATTTCCGCAGGAACCTCATTTCCATTACCTGCAAATCTCACCTCATCACTGTTTAAAATCAGCTTGTACTTTTTATTTTCAGGTACCGGCACCTGATAGTTTTCCCATTTTATGGGGGTCAAGTTAATTACGAACAAAAGCTTTTTGCCGGTCTCTGTCTTTCTTACAAAGGAATAGGTGCTTCGATCGGAATCATCTGCATTCATCCACTCAAAGCCTTCCCAAGAGTTATCATGCTCGTACATGCAAGGATACTTTTTGTAGATCTTTAAAAGCTCTGCAACATAATCCTTCATGCCTCTGTTGCACTCGTTGGCTAAGAGGAACCAATCCAGTTCTCTTTCTTCGCTCCATTCTCTTTCCTGTCCAAAATCCTGTCCGATGAATAAAACCTTTTTACCGCAGTGACCAAACATGTAAGTATATCCGGCACGAAGGTTTGCATATTTATCAATAGGATAACCCGGCATCTTATTTACCATAGAACATTTCAGGTGAACCACCTCATCGTGAGACAATGGTAAAATATAATTTTCACTCTCATTATAAGACATGGCAAAGGTCATTCCATAATGATTGCCCTTTCTAAAGTAAGGATCCAGCTTCATGTATTCACAGAAATCATGCATCCATCCCATGTTCCATTTAAAAGTAAAGCCAAGGCTCTCTGTTCCAATCGGTCCTGTAACATTGGGCCAAGCGGTTGATTCCTCTGCAATGGTTAAGATTCCGGGATAGGTTCCTCTGACAACACTGTTCAAGTGCTGGAAGAATACAATAGCTTCCAGGTTCTTGTTGCCGCCGTACTTATTCGGAACCCACTGTCCATCCTTTTTACCATAATCCAGGTACAGCATGGATGCAACTGCATCCACACGAATTCCGTCTACATGGAATTCCTTGATCCAGAACAGTGCATTGGCAATCAAAAAGTTACGAACTTCATTCTTCCCATAATTAAAAATCTTGGTACCCCAATCAGGATGTTCTCCCTTTCTTGGATCGGGATCTTCAAAAATACATTCTCCGTCAAAGCATCCAAGACCATGGGCATCTGTAGCAAAATGGGCAGGAACCCAATCCAAAATCACACCGATTTTGTTCTTGTGAAGCTGATTAACCAAATACATAAAATCCTTAGGTGTTCCATATCTGGAAGTGGGTGCATAATAACCTGTTACCTGATACCCCCAGGATCCGTCAAAAGGAAATTCCGCAATGCCCATCAATTCAATATGGGTATACTGCATCTCCTTTAAATATTCCACAATACGATCTGCAAATTCGCGATAATTGTAGAACCCTTCCTTGGTTCCATCCGGATGCTTCATAAAGGAGCCGATGTGACATTCATAAATCGAAATCGGCATCTTGTAAACATCCTTTTTATCTCTCTCTTCGACCCACTTATCATCCTGCCACTCAAAATCATCTAAACGAGTAACAATGGATGCCGTTCCCGGTCTGTATTCTCCCTGGTTAGCAAAGGGATCTGCTTTGTACAGCTTCTTATTATCCTTAGTGGTAATCAAAAACTTGTACATAGTTCCTACTTGTACCCCCGGAACAAAGAGGGTATGAATTCCTCCCGGCCCGGCTTTCTTCATCATATGGCTGTCTTCATTCCATCCGTTGAATTCACCTACCACATGAACACAAGTTGCATTTGGTGCCCAAACTCCAAAAAATACTCCTTCCACACCATCTTCCACAGAAACATGCGCACCCAGCTTCTTGTAAATATCATAGTGGGTTCCCTGCGCAAAAAGATACTGATCTGCTTCGGAAACAAATACTTTTTCTAATTGTGCTTTCTGCATTTTTTTTGCCAACCTTTTGCCCTCCAACATTGATTTACATCATTTTTATTTTAAATCTCTAAAATCTTTGTCTCGAAGGATGATCATGTCCTCTGCATCATATCTCTTTGCAAAAATAATATCAAAGAAATGTGCCAAAGAAACCTTATTAGCTCTCTTAATAGCCTGATCAACGATTTCTCTAACCTCTGCTTTGGTCACAGCATGGTCACTTGTTTGTCTTTCTGCAATACTGGTATGTAACTCCAAGATACCCATTTCATCAATGGAATATTCCAGGCTTCTTGCATAATCCTGTCCATATTTTGCAAGATCCTTGTCACTAAGTGTACGAATTTCCATTCTGGAAGTAAAGCAAGACGCAAGTCTTGGATTATCCTTCATAAACTGGTGCATTGCGATTCTTGTATCATAAATTAAAATTAAAATACCATATTTTTCCTGCTGCAGTGCCTTGTACATTCTGTCAATTGTTTCTGCTGTCATATCTGCAGCCTTCTGAATAATCAAAGCTCCACCTGCAAGACTCTCCAGGGTTGCCTCTACATCTCTGTTATTGAAAGCAGCTCCTGAAACCTTTGCTACCTTTCCGGAGAAGTTGGCATCACCTGTCTGCATATCTTTAATCATGCACTTGCAAAGTCTTAAGCAATTCTTTGCATCCTCACCAACGATCAGCACATTGCCGGTATATGGTGCAAGACTGATTGCATCCAATGCCTTGGTCAGCATCTTCTGCGCCTTGGGATGATCAATGAAACCACGGAACAATTCCTTTTCATCCGCTGTAAGCTCTCTGACCTCTTCTACCTGTTCCTCTACTTCGGTTTCTTCAGATTCCTCTGACTCAGCTTCTTCCGATTCCTCTTCTTCAGATTCCTCTTCCGCAGCCTCTTCCGCTTCCTCTATCTCGGCTTCCTCGTCCTCGTCGGCTTCAACACTCACTTCGATTTCTTCTGCTTCTTCGTCCTCTTCAATCTCAATCTCAATCTCTTCCGCTTCTACAGTTTTTTCGATAATTTCCTCGGACTCTGTCTCTTCCTCAGTTTCGATATCAGCCTCGTCTACTTCTTCATTAAACGCCTCTTCAGATTCCTCAGTTTCTTCTACTTCATCTTCCGCAACTTCTTCTGCTTCAGTTTCTTCTACTTCGGCATCTGCTTCTTCGGTATCTTCTTCGGCTTCCTCGTCAGTATCTTCTTCCATAGACTCACCAAATGCTTCGTATCCATCTTCCTGGTTTTCATCTTCAGAAAGCTCGGCCAACTCTTCTACTTCATCTTCAGGTTCGATGATGCCTTCGACAGCCTCTCCCTTTTCAATACGCTCCAATAAGCCGTCCTTAATAGCCTCGTCAAATTCTGTAAATAATGAACCTGTCTGCTGTAATACTAATTGACGAACGCTATCCTCGCTCTTCTTGGCGCTTTCCTGCTTCATACGTTCCCACTCTGTGAGAATATCATCAATACTCATCTGACCGGTAATCTGTTTTTCCACAACACTCTGCTCAGGAACAACAAGACTAATCTGTCCGTCAGATTCCATAGATAATGCGTTTTCATATTTCTTCGGAAGCTCGTCGCTTGCTACATTCTGTTCTCTGGCTTCTCTTTCCAAATCCTCTTCCGTTGCAGAAGAAAATCTATATTTATCTAATTCAGATCCTTCTTCATTTGCAAAGTATTCCTTCAATCCATCTGCAACCTGCTGCTGAAGATTAATGGTGTCATAAGGTGAATTTTCCATCATCTGAACCTGAATCTCAATCTCTTCTGACGGGATTCTTGTAGTAGGTGCATTTAATAAATCAATATTCTCCTTAGAACCTTCTTCCTCCTGTTCTCCAGATTCTTCACCATTTTCCTGTGCCGCAGATGCATTTTCACCCTCTTCAGCCTCTTGCTCCTTAAGCTGCTCGTCAAATCTGTGGTCGTATGCTTCCTGCTGCTCAGCTGTTAATGGTGCATGCAACATCTTCAGTTCCAATGCCTGAATAACATACTTGCCAACACGGAACCAGACAAACATCTCATCACATTCCTGAATACATTTGGTAGCAAGGCCTACTCTATGGTAGAGGTATGCTAATTCATACGCCCACTTTTCTCTGTAATCATAGGTCTTTAACTCCTCCAGGATTGCAATCTGCTCTTCAAGACTAACACCCTGCGCACGATACATTTTGTATGTCAAAATATGTTTCCCGATATCATTGGGTGCAAGCTGTGCATATTCCTTACAATATTCAAGTGCCATTACCAAATCGCCGGTTTTGATAGATAACTCACACAGAGAATATACTATCGTTCTGCTTCCCGGATTTTTCTCATATGCCAAAAGCAAAATGTTACGGCTATCCTCATAACGACGATTTATTTTATATAAATCACTGATGGTGCAAAGCATCATCGAGCTTTTTACTCTTCTCCAATCAATTTCGTCTGCAATTTCTACAGCTTCCTGATAAGCACCCATATTAATCAGTGCTTTTATTTCGTCCGCTTTTATTTTATATTCCACTTTATCCAAAGCTTTTTCCTCCAGCCTTTTACCCTGCAAAAGGTACCCCTTGTTACAAATGGGCACAATTTGCCCATTGTTCTTTTCAGTGTAACATAGCAACATGTACTATGTCAAAAAAATTGGCAAAAAATTTCAACCAAATTTTTTTTACTTTTCCAACTGATTACTAAGAAGAGCAAACTGCTCCAAGGTCAAGGCTTCCCCACGAATTGTGGGCGAAAATCCAAGTGCTTCCAAGGCTTCTGTAACCTGTTCCTTAGACAAATGTGTTCCATTTATCAAGCCATTTACCAGTGTTTTTCTTCGCTGGTTAAATGAGGCCCTGATGAGTGAAAACATAAACTTCTCATTATTTACCTGTACCGGAGGTTTTTCATAACAATCCAGTCGAATTACAGCACTTCCCACATTGGGTCTTGGCATAAAACAGTTCGGAGGTACAATGGCTACTATTTCAGGCTTTGCATAATACTGTACCGCCAGTGAAAGTGCACCGTAATCCTTGGTTCCCGGTCCAACCTGCATACGATCAGCCACTTCCTTCTGTACCATGACCGTAATACTTGCAATAGGAACTCTGCTTTCTAACAATTCCATAATGATGGGGGTAGTGATGTAGTAAGGAAGATTGGCAACAACCTTAATGGGTTTTCCCTGGTTTTCCTCCTCCACCAGCTTCTTTATATCTACCTTCAAAATATCCTGATTTAAAACTGTGACGTTGGAATACTCTGACAGGGTATCCGATAAAATAGGAATTAATGCACTGTCTATTTCAACTGCTATAACCTTTCCTGCTGATTCCGCAAGATACTGTGTCATGGTTCCGATTCCGGGTCCGATTTCCAGTACCATATCCTCTTCTGTAATCTGGGCTGCATCTATTATTTTTTCCAGTACATGTGTATCAATCAAAAAGTTCTGGCCAAACTTTTTTTGAAAATTAAAATTATATTTTTGTAAAACTGCTATTGTATTCTGCGGTATTCCTAAATTTGCCATATGAATCCTTTCTAATTTTCCAAAAATCCTGTAACACTCTCCAGCACCAAAATATCCGTTCTGTCTGTCATATGATTTTCAATAAATGCGTCCTGGTCTTCGTGATACTTTGTCACATCAATAACATAAATCTTGTGATAATAAGGGATGAACAAGGGAATAATTGGATTCGCATAGGAATCCTTCAAAACAATCAGTTCCTTTCCCTTGGCATTATAACCGGTGTTAATCTGAACGAATCCATGTTCACCACCCAGATAGTAATCGTATGGATACTCACTATACAATTTTTTCTTGTCTACCAGGGAAGACGTAACCAGTCCATCATCATATAATACCGCTACCGGCTTATCAATCACCTTGGGAACCATCATAATCTGATCTGTAACGTCCTCTACCTGAGGAATCGTCAAATCTCCTCTAAATCCAAACAATACCGTCTCCATATCATCCGGTCCATAATATCTTTGCAGACGTTTTTCACTATCCAGCCAGGTTTCATAAATATAATTACAACCAAGCATAGACAGATGGGAGTCTCCCTTATAATATAGCTTTTCCTTGTCATGGTTCTCCAAGGCCGCATACAAATCCAGCCAGTTTTTTTCACCAACATTAGCGGCTGCTCTGTCAAGAAAAGCCCTTTGTTTATAGTTAGGTGCAAGGAAGGGAAGCTTTTCATTCAGTATACATTCCTTCGTTGGAATCAAACCAATCCTGATATCCGGATACTTCTGAACCAGTTCCGTAAGGCGATTTAACCCATTTTCTTCCAAAGGCTCATACTCATCCGGCCTTATCTTTAGAAACATGTAGCTGTTATCTCCCATGTATATGCCACGCACCTCACGTACCTGGAAAAAGATATCAATATCCTGACGTAATTTCAACCATTTATCCCTACTGACAAACTGATCCTGAGCATATGCCTCATACTCGGTAGCATATTCTCCGGATATTAGTTTTTCCATAGAAAAAACCGGACGCTTGGCCAATATTTTATTTTCCAGTAGAGATTTATCCATATCCGGCTTCACCAAATCTGCCAGCAGGATAATCATCCATATCAGGCACAGAAAAATCACAGCGTGCCATGCATCTCGTTTCTCATCTTCCCACTTCATATTGTTCTCTCTCTAAAAATTACACTAAATAAATGATAGACAATACAAACAATGCCGCCGGCAACAGTTTGTTTACCACTCGGTAAAATCCCATACCGCTTCCGGTTGTTGCCATCTTCATCCGCTCCATCAGATGGTGGAAGGATGGTAATGCTGCCACCAAGGTAAACACAATCCATATACTATACTTACCTAATAAATAAATGACACTTGTGTCAAATACATTTGCATTGCCATAAAAAAACATATGCTTTAAATAATACACTGCTGTGCTTATGGATGGAGTTGTCATAATAACAAAACCAATCACCATAATGACATGCGTAACAAAAATACGTACTACTCCCGGAACAAATTTGAATACCTTTAAGATGAACAGGCTCTCAAGGGAAATCCAAACACCAAACCACAAACCTGCCATTAAGCCGTTTAAGCCTCGACCAAACCAGATCCCCATAAAGGTCCACATAACCATGGTTCCTATTGTTTTTAAAATAATTCCGCTTTTTTCCTTACATATGGTTTGGTAAACATTCCTTCGAAACCAGCCTACAACAGTAATCAAAAATTTATCCCAAAACTGGGTAACACTGCTTGCAAGAACCGGATAATCAAAGTTTTCCGGAATAGAAAATCCCAAAATTCTGGCAAGACCAATTGCCATATCTGCATAACCGGATGCCGTAAAGAAAATCAGGAAAAAGGTAGCTATGGCAAAAATCCAGGAATGACTCACGGTCAGATAACCGGAGGGAAGCTCCTTAATTTCCGCAATCATCTTACTCATAGTGCCTGCAAGAAGTACTTTCTTGGCAAGTCCCGTAATAAACTTGCTAACTCCCTTCTGTACTTCAAGGATTCCAACCTTTCTTTCCTTAAGCTGCGCAGCCATATCCTTATAGTCCGGAATGACACCTGCGTAAACTATAGGGAAAAAGGTCGTATATGTTCCAAAATGCAACGGATTTTTCTGTGATATGACTTCTTTTTTGTAGCATGCTATTACATAGGAAAGGGAAAGCATCATATACATTCCAAATCCCATGATTCCCTTATCAATAGGGAATACAAATGAGAAAACAACCATGGGAATGGTATTGGTCAAAACGGATAGCCAAAGACAAATCTTCGAAAAAGCTTCCGACCTGCTTAAGGATATTAATCTACCATATATAAAATCCATCAGAACACTAACCAGCATGATGCCTACATACATAGGGTCTTCCCATGCAAAAAAAATGAGACTACCCACAAATAAAACTAAATTTCGTAAGCTTATGGGAGCCAAAAAATATATCAATATAAACAACGGAAGAAACCGAAACAAAAAGACTACTCCGTCCATTACCATACTGTTCCATCCATCCTTTCTTCGTATAGGGACGCCTTAATGATACCTTATTTTTAGGTGCTCTGCAATAAGAAACCACATGACAAGAAGCCATACTTAAGATATAATGGGGGCAAATATTTTGTATGAGGTGAACCATGAGTATTTTAAATGTTGAACATTTGACACAGGGATTTGGCGATCGTGCAATCTTCCAGGACGTTTCCTTCCGTCTTTTAAAGGGAGAACATATTGGTATGATTGGTGCCAACGGTGAAGGCAAATCCACTTTTATGAATATTATTACCGGAAAGCTTACTCCCGATGAAGGAAAAATCGAGTGGGCGAAAAATGTTCGTGTCGGTTATTTAGACCAGCACACCGTTTTAAAGCCCGGTATGACGGTAAGAGATGTTCTCTCTTCTGCTTTTGACTTCCTTTATGACATGGAAAAGGAAATGAACGAGCTTTGCGATAAAATGGGAGAAGCTTCTCCTGAAGAGTTAGAGCAATACATGGAGGATTTCGGCACCATTCAGGAGCTCTTAACCCAACATGACTTTTATATGATTGACTCCAAGGTAGAAGAAGTTGGACGTGCCTTGGGTCTTGCCGAGATTGGCTTAGACAAGGATGTTACCCAGTTAAGCGGTGGACAGCGTACCAAGGTTTTACTTGGAAAGCTTCTCCTTGAAAAACCGGACATTCTTCTTTTGGACGAGCCTACCAACTATTTGGATGTAGAACACATTGAATGGTTAAAGCGTTATTTAAATGAATATGAGAATGCCTTCATCTTAATCAGCCATGATGTTCCCTTCCTAAACAGTGTAATCAACTTAATCTATCATCTGGATAACCAGCAGTTAACAAGATACGTGGGTGACTATGATAAGTTCCAGGAAGTATATGCCATGAAGAAGGCGCAGCTTGAAGCTGCCTATAATAAGCAGCAAAAGGAAATCGCAGATTTGAAGGATTTCGTTGCAAGAAACAAATCCCGAGTTTCTACCAGAAACATGGCCATGTCAAGACAGAAGAAATTGGACAAGATGGATGTTATCGAGCTTGCCCAGGAAAAGCCCAAGCCTGAATTCAACTTTAAGGAAGCCCGTACACCGGGAAGATATATTTTCCAAACCAAGGATTTGGTTATCGGTTATGACGATCCTCTTTCCAGTCCTCTTACCATTGAAATGGAACGTGGGGAAAAGGTGGTATTGACCGGTTCTAACGGTATCGGAAAAACCACTCTTTTAAAGAGTATTCTGGGATTAATCCCTCCCCTTTCCGGAAGTGTAACCCTTGGTGATTATTTGGAAATCGGATACTTCGAGCAGGAAATGAGTCAGGATATCCAGACCACCTGTCTGGAAGAAATCTGGCAGTGTTTCCCCGGCTTTACCCAGTATGAGGTTCGTTCCGCACTTGCCAAATGTGGTCTTACCACCAAACACATCGAAAGCAAGGTAAAGGTATTGAGCGGTGGTGAGCAGGCAAAGGTTCGCTTGTGTAAGCTCATCAATGCTCCCAGCAATATCCTTCTTTTGGACGAGCCTACCAACCATCTTGATGTAGATGCCAAGGACGAATTAAAGCGTGCCCTGAAGGCCTACAAGGGAAGCATTCTTATGGTTTGCCACGAGCCTGAATTCTATGACGGCCTTGCAACCCGTGTTATGGACTGCACCAAATGGACCACCCGATTATAAAAATAACTGCGTTATGTTTTCAGTTTTATTCTGATAAACATAACGCAGTATTTTTTATAATCTGGAGCATTTTTATACTATGAATTATTTTTAATCTTCCAAACACCTACGTCAAATATTTTTCTATTTTTCTCTCTACATCTTTCACGTTTAGTGGCTGCCCTATACTTTCATATGTAACAATTAATTTTTCCCCAAGGAAAATGTCATTTGCCTCATATATTGCTATTTTTCTCATAGCCTTCTCTCTGTAGTCTAAGTCATCCAGCATTCCCAAATGTTCCCAATACATTTCTTTTCTCTTGCGCACATTGAGTACAGTAAAATCCGGATAAAAATTCCCCCTTCCCTCAATTGCTACAGGGCATTCGTACCGGTAAGGAATACCATAGTTTCCTAACGTATTCGCAATGATTATCTCTGACTTTGATCTTACACGTTCCATATTTTGTGTGTAATACTCCGGTGTGTCTGCCCAAATCCCCTTACTCTCATAAGAAATATTCATCCACTGATTCGCATATTCCCTATCACCAATCTCTATCGGCTTTATCATCCTTTTTCTGCCATCATTCATATTTTCACAATACCTCATTAAGGCTATGGGAGATGCTTTCGACAAATATTCATTTATAATTGCTATTTCCTTGTTTAACATTGTTATAGCTTTCTGCAAATACTCTTTTTGCAAACAATCCCTTATCTCTTTCTCCTGACTCTTTTTCATATATCTGCCATTTGTATCCTTTTCATCGACTCGCATATAATACTGATAACCATTGCCATGTTTCTGCACTCGTATTTTATGTTCGCCTTGTCCCTTTAACCTCTCCATTTGCTTTATTGTCGCTTTTAAGTTTTTCATCAAATATATTTTACGATCTTCCAAAATCTCCACCAATTCAGCACTACTTTTTTTCATTAATCCTATCTCCTTATTTAGCCTCTCTTATTTTTTTACTGATACATCCTTTTAGGATCACACGTCCCTTGGGACCAATTTTAAAATTCTATTATCCTTCTTTTGGGTATTCTTCTTTTTGCGTCTTTTCCCTATAATCATATAAATCAAGCTGATGTCTATTTTTATACGCTCTTCTATCACCTTTAAATTAACTACATACCCATAATTTTGTTGTTAATGGGTTTTTATACGCCGATAATTTGATTACTTGCATGTTTCGGCTTCATTTTTATCTTTGTAATTTATCTACATACATATAAATGAAATAATAAGAAGAAAATTATACGCACCTACTATTGGATTACAGTTTAAGTCATACGTATAAATTTTTATAAATAGAGTCTTTATACGCCAAGGCAGTATCTAATAGTCACTTTGTAATTGTTAAACTATTATATTTTGCGTATAAGTTGAATTGAAATAGATATTTTATATGCCCGAGGCTCCGCTCATACTGTAATGCAGAACCTCTGACACATAAAAAAGATAACTATAGAATCGTTTTACTTTAAAACAAATAGCATGCTTTAAGACATTACCATAATTTAAAACATCACCATGATTTGAATACTTTAAATTCTTTGAATACTTTGAATCCTTTGAATTCTTTGAATTCTTTCAATTTATTTCTTTTTGAGTAACAGCTTTTTAATCACTTCTACGACACCTTCTCCTCTGTGGAAGAGCTGGTTCTTATAAACCTTACCTGCAATTACTGTTAGTATCATAGTAAATGCAAAAAGTACTAAGGTATAAAGTGCTCCTGCAAGAACTGTAACATTTCCGATTAAAATATCTCCGGGCAGTTTAAATGCCGCACTTATAGGAATCAGTCTGATGATTGTAAGTGTTGATTCCGGTGCATCTATACCAAGTGCATAAGCAGCAAAGAAGCCTATTATAACCAATATCATATAGGACATCATAACCTGGTTAATCTCTTCCGCCTTGGCTGCCATGGAGCCAAAGGTTGCTGCAAGAAGACAGTAGAATAAAAATGCAACAAAAACACAAATCACAAACAAAATAATACTTCCAATGCTGAAGGCTTTTGCACCGCCATTTTCACCAATTAGCTTAATAACCTCTAAAACAGGATTGCTGAATTTATCATAAACTACTTCCTGAGCTACAGTATTTCCTAAAAAGAAACCAACTATCAAACAACCCAGCCAAAGAATGGTCTGACCAAAGGCAATCAAGGTAGTTGCCAAAACCTTGCCAAAAATAAGTGCATAGGGCTTCGTAAGGGTAAGCATCATTTCCATCAATTTGGAGGTTTTCTCCACACTGACAACGTTTGCCATGCCCATACCATACAAGAGAATCAAGAAATACATCAGCATAATTACAAGCATAGGAGCAAGCATTCTCATAAGCTCCTCTCCTTCACTCTTCTCTGTCTCTCCGGCATCAATGGTACTGACAGTGGTTCCCCTCATGATAACTGCAAGCTTATCAAAAGCGATTCCTGAGGAAGCAATCTTGCCAATTTCCATGGAGTACTGCAAGGTTTTCAGTAAATCCTCTCCCTGGCCCTGTGAAACCTGACCATCAGAGTCCGCAATTAATTCCATGTTGTAACCCTTATCATCATGGGTTAAGTGAAGGACAACGTCCTTGCCCTCTCCCTCCTGTACCTTCTTTACTGCTTCTTCTACTGTATTGCAGTTTAAATCAAAAGTAACATCCGGGAATCTTTCCTCCTGTCCTTCCAAAGACATATTAAAGTCTAAAAAGATTAATTCACTGTCATCTACTACATAAACAGTAGAAATAGGTGAAATCTTTTCGTTATTCTTTTTCTGTACAGCCGCCATAATCACACATGCAGCTAAACCTATCACAAAGAAAATCACTGCTACCAGGGTTGTGATTTTTCTAAACTTTTCATTTGTACCCTGCTTCAAGGTGAAACCAAAAATACTCTTCCAGCCTGTAAATAAACCTTTTTCCATGTTTATTTTGCCTCCTTTCCACCTGCTTTACGATTCTTTGCAATTGCTAAAATGTCCTTCAGCTTCATGACACTGCCATTGTAGAAAATCAAAGACTCGTATACCTTTGCGGTAAAGGAGAATAATACTGCCGTTACAACCACAAGAATCAGCAGGGATACCAAAGCAATTCCCATACCAATCTTACCGATAATTAAATTCGCCGGAACCAAAAATGGTGTTGCAATAGGAATTAAGCTTGCGACATTTAAAATGTTCTGATTCATTCCGCCTGTCATAATTCCTACACAGATACCAATAGAAACATAAGCTCCGCCAATCATGAAGATATTGTAAATCTTTAAGGCTTCCGACAATTCCTCTAGCTTGCTAGCAGATGCACCTGCAAGACCTGCTACGATACAGAAGAATAAAATACCCACTAACACAACCAGGATTACAATTGCCATTTTGGCTATGCCGGCACCTTCAATAATCTTTAAGACCTCTGCAAGACTTTCACCGCTTGCCTCAGCAGAAGGTGCTATCTGGTTTGTAATTACCTTTGATAAACCATAACAAATACCAACACATATAAACTCAATGACAACTAAGAGTAAATTAGATAAGATCTTTCCTACAATCAATGCCATAGGACGTACATTAATCATCAGATATTCCACAACTCTGGTAGACTTCTCTGTAACAATGGAGGTTGCAATGCTACTTGACGAGAAGCTGACCAAAAGGCAAACTATCATAACAAATGTAAGCATCAATGTATATTCCTCAAAGGAGATTCCTTCCACTGAAGTATCCTTTTCCGGTTCGATTTCACCCTGATCAGAAATCGAAACCATCTTTACATTGGTTAAAACATTCTGCGCAATAAAAGCTTCCTGCTCATCTGTAACCTTTAACGCCTGCTTCTTGGCTTCATTAAAATCAGCTACAAAGTCCTCCACTAAGGTCTGACATTCCTTGTCCTTAAGACCTGACTTGGCACTCTTTACAAAGATTAAATGGAACGCATTGGTATCTTCCTGAAATTCAATCTTGGCCAAAATCTCTTTGTTTTCTTTGTCTTCGTTTCCTTCTAATCTCTTAACTGCATCATCGTAGCTCTCTGTACTGTCGCATACAACTGTGCAACCACTATAACGCTCATCCTGCAAAATCAAGGAAACATCAAAATCCAAATCACTTTCATTGTATAACACAAGCTTTTCTACATCACTTGGTTTAACATCCTCTTCTTTATTACTGAGCACTGTATACAAGGGTAATCCCACCAGCAACAAAAGTGCTGAGAAAATCAGAAAGCCCTTGAAGCTCTTTTCCTTTAAGCCTTGCATGAAGGAGAAAGAAAATACGTCCTTCCAGCCGGCATAATCACTTTTCTTCATCCTATGCACCTACGCCTTCTCTGTATTTTCTTCATTTGTTTTTGTTTCGTCCTGTACTCCGGCCTTTTCGATAAAGATTTCATGA
The DNA here is from genome assembly GCA_045616525.1 of Acetatifactor sp. Lineage (GTDB taxonomy): Bacteria > Bacillota > Clostridia > Lachnospirales > Lachnospiraceae > Acetatifactor. The sequence goes on from JAZLGY010000016.1 coordinate 24,606, forward strand.
AGGGAAGGCTCGCGAAGTTCAAAACGAATAACGTCCTTTTCTTCCTTTACCAGGTCATTCAAAAATCCCATGGCCTGATCCTGTCCGCTAACCTTTAACTGTTTTCCGTCAGGAGTATCATTTAAAATTGCCAGGTTATGCTTTGCAATCAATTCTTCGAAGGGCTTTTCGCACTTAACGAACATGTTTACACGGCCGTAGCTCTTCTTAATCTCATTTAAATCACCCTGAAGAACTGCCTTACCACGATTCAAAATCGTAATATCCTTACAAAACTCCTCTACAACAGGCATCTGATGAGAAGACATCATTAAATACTTTCCCTTAGCGATTTCCTCTCTGATAATCCCCTTAAATAAATCTGTATTCACAGGGTCCAAACCACTTAAAGGCTCATCCAGAATAAGAAACTCAGGATCAGAAATAAGTGCAGCCATCAGCTGAATCTTCTGCTGGTTACCCTTGGAAAGCTGGTCGGCATTCTTAGGTTTTTCCTGCTTTTTATTTTTGCTCTTAGGTGGGAATAAGTATTCCTCTACCTCTAAACGCTCTGCCCAGTATTTTACCCTCTTCATGCATTCCGCCTTGTCAACGCCCTTGAGCTTAGCAAAGTAAACTAGCTGATCCATTAAAGGATACTTGGGGTACAAGCCTCTTTCCTCAGCCAAATAACCAATGTTCAATTTCATTGGATCCATAGGCTGACCCTTCCATAAAACTTCGCCGTGATCCTTGGCAAGCATTCCTAAAATCATACGGATAGAGGTTGTTTTACCCGCTCCGTTGGTTCCAAGAAGTGCATATACACCGGGATCCATGAGAGAAAAGCTGATGTTATCTACAACAGTCTTTTCCCCATACTTTTTACATAATTCCTTTACCTCTAATGACATTTATGTCTCCCTCCTTATATCTAAAGCTTTTTGTAAAGCTTGTGAGCATTATCATAGGTTATTTTTTGAACCTCTTCTGCGCTAATCCCTTTGATCTGTGCAATCATATCTGCAACATAAATCAAATTGCCGGAATCGTTTCTTTTTCCCCGAAAGGGAACCGGACTTAAATAGGGACTGTCTGTTTCCAACAAAATTCTGTCCATGGGAAGATATTCCACAACTTCCTTCATTTTCTTACCATTAGAGAAGGTTACTACTCCGCCGATTCCAAAATGAAATCCCATATCCAGAAAAGTCCGGGCCATCTCCTTACTGTAAGAATAACAATGAATGGTACCACCGATTTCCTCAGCATGACCTTCCTTCATAAGTTCCACCGTATCCTGGGCAGCATCCCTTGAATGAACCACAATGGGAAGCTGTGCTCTTTTTGCAAGCTCCATCTGCTCAAGAAACCAATTTTTCTGAATCTCTCTCTCCGGCTCATCCCAATAGTAGTCAAGACCGATTTCCCCAATAGCAACACACTTCGGATGTTTACTGAGTTCTAAGAGCTTCTCCAAAGCTTCCTTGGTCAGCTCCAAAGTCTCATTGGGATGTACGCCAAAGGAACCGTACACAAAATCGTATTTTTCCATCAGCTCCAAGGTTCTGTAATTTCCCTCAAGGCTGGCCCCGCTATTAATAATTTTTACGATGCCCTTCTCCGCCATACCTTGTAGCAAGGTATCTCTGTCTAAGTCAAAAGCATCATCATCAAAATGTGCATGTGTATCTACAATCACGCTTTTTCCTCTTTTCCATTCTATAAACAGCACTTAGTATAACAGACTTAAAGTACTATCGCAAGAACGTAATAAAGCACATTACTATTTAGAAAAGTGGTAGTAATGACACGAAAAACAAAGTGGCATACTCCCTTCTTGGGACTATGCCACTTTTACTTGCTTTCCATATGTACTTTTCTCTCCCTTCCGATCTACCATCAAAGAATCGAAACCTTCTTTACAAAACCGCCTCCTTGCAGTCCTGCACCGAATCTTGTTCGCTTTCTTTTGAAAGCAAATCTTTTATTCTTTGATAAATATATCGGTAGGTTTTGCTAAAACATGAGTGCAAAAACAAATAAATCAAAAACTAGTTGCCAATATAACCCTTGGCCTTTTCTTCACTCGGATATACTTCCAATCCGTCAATATATATAACAACCTTCTTGGACTCTACATCCAATGTATAGTAAAAGCTAGCATTCTCCACGCCATAAACTACAGGTGCCTCCGGCATAAGTTCCGGCATATTTTCTTCCGTAATTGCTGTCTTTTCCGTCACATTCTCTGTGATGAAACCATTATCAATGTCAATTCTGAAGCCGACTCCCAAGGTATTTGCTGTAGCAACATCCAGGCTCTTATTTCTCTTATCTACATAAGCAAGCCACTTTTTATAGTAATCAAGATATGCATCATAATCTTCCTTCTTAACAAGCTCCAGGATTTCATCCATACACTCATCTTCCGGTTCTTCTCCCAAACCGACATACTCATTGATCAGCTTCTGATTTCTTTCTTCAAACAATTTAGGTTCAAGATTGGAAGGCTCATAGTATGCTGCAACAATGAACTGTGCCCAGGCAAGCTTAGTATTTCCTGTTTCCTCATACTTCTTTCCACTCTCAATCCATTTGGTCACATCCACAGCTTCATAAACAGCCTGAGATTCTTCTCCACTTTCATCTATATTGGCACCCGGAGGAGTTGGCTGATCCAGCTTTCCACATGCAGTCGCCACGAAACATAATGCAATTAATAATCCAAATAATACTTTCTTTTTCATATTTTATCTCCTAATATGGTATTCCCTTTTACTCTTCATATCCCATAAAACTAGCATTATTTTATCATTGGATTCTTTGTTGTGCAACCCTATCGCGCATTAGCTCATAGATTTTTGTAGTCTGTAATAGAATCCCTGCTTTTCCATAAGTTCTTCATGGGTTCCGCTCTCGGAGATTTCTCCGTTTTCAATGACAAGAATCATATCTGCATGCTGAATGGTGGAAAGTCGGTGAGCAATAGCCACAATCGTCTTCTTTCCGGCCAGATTGTTAATGGCTGCCTGAATCTGTTTCTCTGTTTCCACATCTACAGAAGCTGTCGCCTCATCCAAGACAATAATCGGAGACTTTCTTAATATAGCTCTGGCAATGGCAACTCTCTGCTTCTGTCCGCCTGATAAACGTAGACCTCTCTCACCTACCATGGTTTCATACTGCTTCGGCATAGCCAGTATATCTTCATGAATATGTGCCGACTTGGCTGCTTCTATAATCTCTTCCCTGGTTGCTTCCGGATTGGCATAAGCAATATTTTCCGCAATGGTTGCATTAAACAGGAAGGTATCCTGCAATACCGGTGCAATCTGCTTACGAAGACTTTGTAAGCTTACCTTGGAAATGTCCTGTCCATCTATTTTTACCATACCGCTTGTAGGGTCATAAAATCTGGATAAGAGCTGTGTAATCGTTGTTTTTCCAACACCCGTAGGACCGACTAAGGCAATCATCATACCCGGTTTTGCATCAAAAGTAATATCCTTAAGTACCGGTGTTTCCTCTTCATAAGAGAACTTTACATGTTCAAAGGAAACAGCTCCCTGAATGTTCTCTAAATCTGTTGCATCCTCTGCATCAACAATCTTAGAAGGCGTATCCAAAATCAATCCAACTCTTTCTGCGCCGGCCAGTGCCTGCTGCAGATTTTCCAAAAGCTGTGCAAGTCCGGATACCGGAGCATAGAATAAGGACAAATATAAAATGAAGGAAATCACATCTTCCACCGAAAGCCCGCTCTTCATAGATAAGTAACCACCTACGAATATGACAAATACCGTACCAATGGAGGAAATAAACTCAACGGTAGGATGAAAAATTGCACTGGCACGAAGAGCACGAAGCATGGCCTTTACCTGCTTTGTATTTGCCTCTCGCATCATAGCGCCTTCGCTTTCCTGCTGTCCAAAGGCCTGAATCTCATGAATACCGGAAAGATTATCCTGTAATTTTGCATTCAGCTCACCCATGACCTTCTGGGAGGTCTTGAAAAATGGTCTGACAATCTTCGCAAAGATTACACCGGAAATCAAAATAAACGGAACCGGAAAACAGGTTAACAAGGCTAACTTCCAATTGATTGTAAGAAGAATCACCAAAACACCCACAAAGGTTACCAGATTCGAAATCATTTCCGGAATAATATGGGCATAGAGAAGCTCAAACTCTCTGGTATCATTTACCACACGGCTCATCAGGTCTCCTGTTTGTTTATCTTGGAAAAAGGATAAATCCATTACCTGAAGCTTTTCATAAAGTCTCTGTCTTAAATCTCCTACCAATTCCCAGGCTGCTTTATGGGCCAGGTAATTGTTTAGGAAGCGAAAAACAACTCTTCCTAAATACATGGCCAAAAGAATCAATGCCAAAACATGAATGCTTTTTAGGCCTTCCTCAGTCAATCCGGCACTGATCATTCCTGTCGCTTTGGACAAAACTCTCGGTGCTGCCAAATTCACAATGGTTAAACACAATGTTGCAAGAATTGCACCCACATAATAACCCTTATATCTGGATGCTTCTTTTGAAAGTTTTAAAATTGTTTTCATACTGTCAATCCCTGCTGCCTTCCTAGTCCCACTTATTTTATGATGGATCTTAAAATTAAAGCCTTCTCCAGATTTCCTTCTACCTTAATCATCCCCAGAGTAAAGGCCATAATCGGATCCAGCTTGCCATTCATGATTTTCAGGATATTATCGGCATTGCTCTTTATAATAGCGTCTCTATCATAATATTCATATGGTTCCACTTTAATCTCACCATTTGTAATTTCCATATAGAAAATTCCTTCTGCTTCACCGGTAATATTAAACTGATATGCAACATGCTCCTTCACACCGCTGGCATCTGCCTTTGTTGCTGCCTTCTTAACCTTCTTTACCAATTCCTCATATGTCATTGCCTTTTCCTCCTTGGGTATTAATTTGATCTCGATTCCGTGATAATTCTATCATCTATAATCCCATAATTGGGACACGTTTGCACTCCACATTTCACGTAACGGATACTAACATAGTTTTTCGCTACGCTCCAAACTATGAAGTACCGACGTGAAATAAAGGTCCCAATTATGGGATTATAGATTCTTTCTTACCCTGAATCGAGAATTTCTACATAAATTCCATCAGTAACACTTCAATGATTATATTGATTAATCTGTTTAACCTGCAAAAAATAAGTTTACGAAGAGATCTTCCAAGGGTACGCCGTCGATGGTCTGGGGCCAGTTTTCCGCTTCAACATGGAGACGGATTACCTTGTCGCCATCCAGGACGTCTACGATATCTTTACCATTGGTACCACATACACAGATCAGGTCTCCTTCCTTGATTTCGTATTGCTGACCGGTAGGATTACCGTTTTCTACTAATTCTCCGGAGAATGCTTTCTTAACTTCTATTTCGGGAGCATTGTCTGCAACATACCACTCTGCATCAGATACAAAAGTACCGTTTTTACTAAGAGCATAGGTTCTGTGTGCGCTGAAGGTTTCAAGAATGCTGAATCTTGAGTTCATTTCATAGGCGGAAGGATCGGTAAATAACTGATTCACCCACTTATAATTTTCTTCATCTATACAGATGCCATAATGCATTCTGTTTCCGGTTACCTCTGTCTCTATAACCTCATCATTTGAGAGATCATAAACGTGTGCACTTTGCCAATCACTTTCAGAAAGGGTATTTACATACAGATAGCTCTTACCTTCTATATTAGCAATGTAGTATTCATTTCTGTAGGACCAGATTTCAAAGGAGTTTTCCTTGCCATCCAGTTCAATGTTGATGGTATTAATAAAGCCGCTTTCATCTGAGCTTTCATAAATTGCAAGGTTCTGGATTTTGCCATCGTTGTTAAAGTCATATACATAACGATTAAATTCATCGCCACCCATAGCATAGGAAGTCGGCACTTCCATAAATTCCGGTTTGAACAGTTCCGGATGATCCTTATAGTCAATTCTCACTGCAATAATGCCATCTGCAAAGGATGCAATCTCGTAAGGATTAAAATAAATAACTACGCCCTGATAATCCATTCCCCATGCAATAGGAGAATCTCCTTCAATAAAGGAACCATGAATATATTCAGGGGTCTGCTCCCAGAACATACCCTTGTCATACTGCTCGCAGAGTTCTTCGTAAATAACATCGGAAAGAGCACTGACATCATTGAAAACATCTTTGTATGCTAAAATTTTTCCTGTTTTTGTATCATAGTTAAGACCAATCTTTCCATACATACCATGGGCACCGCCACTATAGAAGCTGTTACTTACTAATATACTAAGCACTCTGCTGTCCGCTCTGGTTACGGCATAATAACTTTCATCATAATAAGGAAGATACATGTCCAGTTCTTCTTCATCTATCCCCTGAGAAATAAGGTCTTCCACTTCCGTGGTCATTCTTTTAAAGCCATCCTGGTAGATTGCTTCCTCATCCGCATTCAGCTGCTTTAATGCCTTGTCAAGCTCAGGATACTGTTTTGCTGACGCATCACTTAAACAGATTCTTCCGTATTTAATATTCACAGCAGGTCTAAATAGATTTTCATCAAAGGCGCTGTTAAATTCACTACCTGTATAAAGTGTCAAAAGCTCACTTTCCCTGTTATTTTCCACAGACGGTGTAACCTCCGGCTCCTTTACCTCTTCCACGGTAGACTCCTCTGTGGTTTCAGAAGAAACCTCTTCACTGCTTTCCTCTGCTGTTTCTGAAGACTCTTCCTGTGAAACCTCGCTCTCTTTACTTTCCTCTGTTTCTTCCGTTTCTGTACTTTCTTCTGAACTTACCTTGGATTCCTCTTCCTCCTCAGCTTCTCCACATGCAACTGTACATGTCATTAGGCTCATAGCCATCATCAATAATATTACCTTTTTTTTCATTCACTTCTCCTCTTTTCTTAAATAGAAATATTACTTGTCTATTTTGTGAATTAGAATAGCACATTTTCTTTGATTATGCTATACTTTGTGTGTTTGGAGGTATACATCATGGAATTAGCATCAAAAAAACAAAACATTATTTCAATTGTTATGAAGGCTGTTGCCGTTATCATTTCTCTCTATGGTATGCGACTGACCGGATTTATGTTCTTTACCTACTTTACAAACTTGTCTAATATTTTTATCGATATTGTCCTTGGTGTTTTTTGTATTCAGGAGATCATTGCTCTTTGCAAGAAGAAAAATGTCCAACATTCAAACGCAGCTTATCGCGTTAAATTTTTGGCAACAATTTCCATTACTTTGACCTTTTTGGTATATATGCTTATTTTGGCGCCCAATACTCCGGGGGGTGTATTGCATGCATATTTTGCAAACGGTGCAACCAGCTTTTGTGTCCATTTTGCAACCCCCATTATTGCCATCATTGATTTTCTTCTTTTTGATTATCCCTTTGAATCCACCAAAAAGGATGCTCTGTATGGCATCATCCCTCCGCTTTGCTATGTCATCTATATTTTGATTCTGAGTGCTACTGGCTATCGATGGGGAACGAAAAAAAATATGTATGCTCCATACAACTTCCTAAACTTTGGTGCCGAAACCGGTTGGTTTGGTTTTGATTTATCACAGATGGGTTCCGAAAGCTTTGGCGTAGGTGTAATTTATATGGTTGTGGTATTGATCCTGATTTTTATCGGTCTGGGACATTTATTCCTGATGCTTAAGGATAAGCGTAAAAGAAGCGTAAAATAAAAAAACTGTACTCCTAAGGAGTACGTTTTTTTTTACCAGCTACATCTTCCACAATTGGTACAGGGATTGCATCCACCTGTTTTTCGGATAATTTCAGGAGAAAAAACTTCTTCCTTAATAGTTACTTTCCCTTGTTTTATATCCGATTTCTTCACCGTCATATCTTCTTTTCCATTTGACAGATAAATATATATTTCATCCTCCCATGTTCTAATAGGGGTAATGTGAAAGGTGCCCGGCACCATACAGCTTTCTATAGCAATTGGTTCCAGGCATTTTTCTGATGCATTTTCTTTATAACGAATCAAAAGCTTTCGATCCGTAATTTCTTTTACCTTGGGTTCCATTGTCCACTCCTCTTTTCATGAAGCTTTAAAACATTGTACCCTATTTTTGCCTAATCCTCCAAGGCATATTTTAATTTTTCCAATGCAGTTTTTAGAATACTTCTTGGACATGCGACATTGATTCTTTGGAAACCACTTCCTAAGGGTCCAAAGATTTCTCCGCTGTCAAGCCAAAGTCCACCCTTGTAAATGATACGTTCGTTTAATTCTGCATCACAAAATCCATAAGCAGTCAAATCGAACCACAAAAGATAGGTTCCTTCCGGGTCAATCAGCTTTGCCTTCGGAAGCTTCTTCTCTACGTAATCTTTTACAAAGGCTACATTTTCCTTTAGGTATGCAAGCAAATGCTCATACCACTCAGTACCCTTTTCATATGCTGCCTGGCAGGCAACTACTCCCATTACATTGGGCTGGCTGTAACCACAGGCATCTAAGCGCTCTCTAAAGAGCTTTCTGTTCTCTGCATTGGGAATCAGAATGTTAGAAATCTGTAAACCTGCCAGGTTAAAGGTTTTACTGGGGGAAGTACAAAGAATCGTAATCTCCTCCAGTTCCTTGGAAAGAGAGGGGAACACAAGGTGCTTTCCTTTTAAGATAAAGTCACTGTGAATCTCATCACTAAGGACCTTGACACCATGCTTTAAACAAATCTCTCCCATTTTAAGAAGTTCTTCTTTCGTCCATACTCTTCCTACGGGATTGTGCGGACTACATAAAAGAAACAGCTTCACATTTTCTTCTACGATTTTCTTCTCAAAATCTTCAAAATCAATCTCATATCTTCCATTTCTGTATACGAGATCATTACTTACCAGCTTTCTGTTGTTGTCTCTGATGGTTTCTGAGAAGGGATAATACACAGGGAGCTGCAGCAGTACACCATCTCCCTCCTTGGTATAGGCCTGAATTGCAAGGGCAATGGAAAGAACAATTCCCGGTGTTTTGAAGAGCCATTCCCTCTTAATCTCATAACCATGGCGGTCATAAATCCACCCCTTCACTGCCTGAAAGTATTCATCCTGTCCGTCGCTATAGCCAAATATACCATGTTCTACCTGATTTTGAAGAGCTTCCTGTACATAGGAAGAAACCTTAAAATCCATATCCGCTACCCACAAGGGAAGGATATCTTCGGGCTTGCCTCTTTCTACTGCAAAATCATATTTTAAACAATGGGTTCCTTTTCTTTTTACAACTGTATCAAAATCTAAGTTCTTTTCTGCCATAGCTACTCCTTTCTAGGAAAGAGCCTGCTTTAAATCCTCAATCAGATCATCAGCACTTTCGATTCCTACGGATAATCTTAACAGGGTTTCATTCACCCCTAATTTTTCTCTGAGTTCCTCCGGTACTGCCGCATGGGTCTGCACCATAGGGTAGGTAATTAAGCTTTCTACACCACCAAGACTTTCAGCAAAGCGAATCAGTTTTACTTTTTTCAGAACCTGCTCAACTAAAGCTGCATTCTTTACATGGAAGGAAATCATTCCGCCATAGCCACTGCACTGACGGTCTATTAATTCCTTATCCTTTCTGTCCGCAAGTCCTATGTAAAATACTTCTGTAACCTGCGGCTGTTCTCTTAACCAATTGGCAATTTGAAGAGCATTTCTCTGATGCTGCTCCATTCTGATTGCCAAGGTTTTGATTCCGCGAAGAACTAACCAGCTATCCATAGAAGACAAACAGTTTCCTACGGTCTTGTATATAAAGTCCAGCTTTTCAGCCAGATCTTCTCTTCTTGTCACAACGAATCCAGCAAGAACATCGTTGTGACCGCCAATATATTTGGTACCACTATGTACCACTAAATCTGCGCCGAGCACCAATGGGTTTTGAAAATACGGAGAGAGAAATGTATTATCAACAATTAAGTAACACTGGTGTTCTTTTGCAATCTTGGCTACTGCTTCAATATCTGTCACCTTCATCATGGGATTGGAAGGTGTCTCAATAAATATGGCTTTGGTATTGGGCTTTATGCTAGCCTTTACAGCCTCTAAATCGGAAGTATCTACGCTATCGACGCTAATTCCGTGCTGGGCACCAATACTGCTCCAAAGTCTGAGGGAGCCGCCATAGACATCATCTGTTGCAATCAGGTGATCTCCGCTCTCAAACAGTTCAAATACAGATGCAATGGCTGCCATACCGCTGGTATAGGCAAGTGCGTGGGTTCCCTTTTCAAGTAATGCCACTGTCTTTTGAAGCTCATCTCTGGTAGGATTTCCTACTCTGGAATATGCATAACCTGTACTTTGATTTAAACCGGGATGTGCATAGGTAACCGAAGGATAGATTGGCATGCTAATTGCACCATAAACATCATTCCTTTCATCACTTCCCTGTACACAAATGGTCTCTACTGCATAAGACATAGCGAAGACCTCCTTTCCTATTTTTGTTATTTTAGTTTTTGCGGATGGATACGTGAATATCTTCTTTTTTTACTGAAGTAACATAGTCCACTACCCATTTTAATTTTTCGAGTACTACATCAAAGGTAGGAAGAGAACAGTCCGCACCAATGACAAGTCTGTCAGTGCCTGCTTCTTTAATTAATCTAAGAGCTTCTGCTTCCAGTTCTTCCTTACTTCCATGAATCAAAATACTCTTTGGTGTGTTGTCAAAACCACCAATTATTACTTTGTCCGGGAAAGACGCCTTTGCCTCTCCCAGAGAAAGTTTTTCAACTCCGACTGCATAATTTAATGCGCGGAAATTGTAATCCCTGTAAATTGAGAAATCATTCTGTGAACCAAACCCGCCACATACATGAAGAATTGTTAAGTCCTTCTTGGCTGCGATTGCATCAGTAACTGCTACCTCGCCGGGTTTAATAAATTTCTCATAAGTTTCTTTATTGATACTTCTGTAATTTCTGACTGCAAAGAATGCTCCATCAGCACCGCCTTCGGTTAATACTCTGGTTGCAAAGGTTTCAACATCCTTGGTTACCACCTCTAATGCATGTGCTACTGCTTCAGGATTCTCTTCGATAAACTTTGCAATTGTTTCATCTGCAAGCTTTTCTCTTCCAAACTGGAACTGACTGTAAGCGATTAATGATAGTGGTGAAAAGATGGTATAGAATACTGCTGCATCCTGTGCCTTTGCTTTAATCTGTCTTACCAATTCAATCTGTTCCTCAAACCATGGATCCTTAGGATCAGATGGCTGCAAATTCTTTAATACTTCAATATCTCTTGTATCTTTACCAAGTAAAGATGGAAGTGTAAAATATCCATCCGGCATGATTTTTAATAGATCAAGGTTTAAATAGTTCAAATGCTCAATGTGCTTATCTACTGTATTCTTGAACATTTCCTCGTTTCCAAGTCCCTTGGGGAAATCATCTGTACTGCAGTAGTGATACCAAAAGCTGGATGGAACGTAGTCTAATTCTTTTCCGTGAAACAAATCCAAAATATCCTGCTTTGCCATACGTATCTACCTCCTTATGAAAGCTTCTTGGCAACTTCTCTTGCAAAGAGAAGATTCTCAACAGGAGTATCCATAGGTACTGTACAATCGGCACCAACCACTACACCAACTTTTCCAACAGAAGAAATAAGCTCTGTAATATAATTTTCAATTTCTTCCTTGGTTCCTTTGTAAAGAATACTTTCCTTGGTCTGTGCAAATCCACCGATGACTGCACGATTACCAAACAATTCCTTACCTTCCTTTAATCCGAACTGCTCTACATGTACAGCCCAGTTAATCACCTTAACATCATAATCCTTGTATACAGAAACGATATTCTTGTTTCCTTCATAACCACATACATGAAGAATATTGTTCTCTGACACAGCCTTAGCTGCTGCCAAAATCTTCTTCTCGCTTGGTGCAATAAACTTCTGATAAATATCTGCAGGAATCTGTCTGTTTGGATTGGATACGCTTAAATAAATACCATCACTGATTCCGGTCTTTACAATCTTCTCGATGATTTTAATTGCATCATCTGCGATTACATCCAATGCTTTCGCAACCTTTGCTGCATCTTCAGATACAAAACCTACAACAGGATCCTTGGTTGTAAAGTACTTCTGCACTTGATTTCTAAGCTGTGTTAATGGAGCAAAGATATTGTAGAAAATCAAAACATCGTCTCCATAGATTTCTCTGTAACCCTTTGCAAGTTCTACACTCTTCTCAAACCAGATATGGTCATCAGGAAGTGGTTTAATCTTATCTAAATCATCAATGGTCTGAATCTGGCTGTAATCATAAGGAAGGAAGAAAAATCCATCTGTCATGATCTTTACAATATCGGGATCAAACTCATCCTTAAACTTCTTTGCACCTTCTAAGTTCTGCTTTAAAAGCTCAGGCTTTTCAAGACCTGCATTCAAATCTTCGGGAGCCAAATAGTGATGTGTAAATAATACAGGAATTCTTTCTGCGGGTTCGTTATTAAATACCTTTAATACTAATTCTTTCTTTGTTGTTGCCATATCTTTCATCCTCCTTGTTTTCGTATGAATACCATGCGTTCAATACGCGACTGTGTCCACCTGACACTTCAATACTTTCTGCTGTTATGTAGCTGGCTGCCTCACTGGAAAGGAATACAATTGCGTTTGCTATTTCTGTGGGCTGGGCCATTCTTCTCATTAAATTGTTTTGTAAGCTTCTGTCTAACTGGCCATTCTTTTCATTTTCTCTCATGACACTGTTTTTCGTTAGATCTGTAATGGTAAATCCGGGAAGTACTGCATTCACTCTGATACCGTAGGCTGCATATTCACCGGCTGTTGTATTGGTAAGTCCCACAACTCCGGACTTTAATGCTCCGTAAAGAGTTGCCCTTCCACAGGATGCACATCTGGCTGCCAGTGAAGCTACGTTGACGATGCTGCCACCATTCTTTTTCATATAGGTGTAAGCGGTCTGACTTCCGAATACTGCCGACTTAAAGTTTGCTGCAATAAGAAAATCGAGTTCTTCTTCGGAGTATGTTTCTCCCTTGCGCAGCTTATTGGTTCCTACATTGTTTACCCAGATATCAATTTTTCCACCCTTCGCTGCTGCCTGCCCCAGAGCCTCAATTCCTTTTTCTGTAAAGCAGTCCGCTGCTATGGCTTTAATGTGATCCGGCCCATTGATTTTTGATAAGTTTTCCACTGCTTTCTTCAGTTTTTCCTCATCTCGTCCTGCAATGGTAACATAGGCCCCTTCCTCTAAAAGAAGCTGTGCAGTAGCATATCCGATACCTGCGCTGCCACCGGTAATGGCTGCCACCTTATCCTTTAATCCTAAATTCATAAATCCCTCCCCTTTTATTAGATGGAGTAATCGTAATCTGCTCTTAAAATTCTTCTAAGGAACTGTGAAGTTCTTTCATCCTTGGGTGCTGTAAAGATTTCCTTGGGAGAACCTTCCTCTACAACAACACCACCATCCATGAAAACAACCCTGTTGGCTACGTCCTGTGCAAAAGCCATTTCGTGAGTAACCACAATCATGGTAGCTCCTTCTTTTGCCAGGTTCTTCATTACGGTTAATACCTCCCCTACAAGCTCGGGATCCAGTGCTGAAGTAGGTTCATCAAAAAGAATGACCTCCGGATTGACTGCGATTGCTCTTGCAATACCAACTCTCTGCTGCTGACCACCGGATAACTGTGATGGATAGAAATCATATCGATCGGATAACCCAACCTTATCTAATGCCTTCTTGGCAGTTTCAATAGCTTCCTTCTTTGGAATTTTTCTGCCGATAATCAATCCCTCTGTTACATTTTCCAGTGCCGTTTTATTGGCAAACAGGTTGTAGTTCTGGAATACAAAACTGGTTCTCTTTCGAATGGCATTGATCTGTGCCTTACTAGCACTCTTAAACTCTGTATGAATATCACCAAAATCGATAGAACCCTGATCTGCTTTTTCTAAGAAGTTTAAGGTTCTAAGAAGTGTTGTTTTTCCGGAACCACTGGGGCCAAGGATTACAATAATGTCACCCTTTTCCACCTTAATATCTACACCCTTTAAAATTTCATTATTTCCAAATGATTTATGTACATTTTTGATTTCAAGCATCTTGTGTCCTCCCTGCTACTAGTTCAATACAAGCTTCTTATATGAAGACATTTTCTTTTCAATGAGTTGGAAAAGAATCTGGATGACTGTACATACAATGATGTAAATTGCTGCAATCACCAAATATGCTTCAATGTAGTTGTATCCGTAGGCTGCTTTCATTTTTGCAATTGCCATAATATCCTTTACTGTCATCATGTAGGCTAATGAAGTACTCTTCAGTAAACCAATGGTGGTGTTACAGATATTCGGAATCGCTGAAACCAGAGCCTGAGGAATAATGATTCTTGTGTAGGCCTGACGCTTGGATAATCCAATGGAAAGCGCTGCTTCCATCTGACCGTGTCCTACAGTTGCAAGTGCGGATCTAAATACCTCTGTTAAAATTGCAGTAGTATTTAAACTAAATACGATGTACGCATAAATAATTGGATTTAAATCAAAAATGTTAATACTGGTTTTCAATACATCCTTCAATAGGTAGTTCAAAAGGGAAGGTGCCAGGCTGTAAAAGAAAAGAATCTGTAATACAACCGGTGTTCCTCGAACAAAGGATACATAACCTGAAATGATTTTGTTTCCGATGCCCTTTTTACTAAGTCTCTTAAGAGCCATAAAGAAGCCGAAAAATGAAGATATTAACAAACTGATAAATGTCATCTGTAATGTGATTGGTATTCCGGCCAAAGCACTTACGAATGTTTCTGCCATGAATTTTCCATTCAGTTTCATTTTTCTTCACCTCCTTAAGATGCTGCGATAAGTTTCTTGCCTTTGGATAATTTCTTTTCTACAAATCCAAGTCCTTTTTCAAATACAATGGTCATTACCCAATAAATAATTGCCAATGCGATATAGGTTTCCAACGAAAAGGAACCATGATTTAATCCGATAATCAACTGACCTTTTCCCATAACATCAATCATTCCGATGGTGTAGGATAAGGATCCTTCCTTCATAAGGTTTACCAGTGAATTGGTAAAATTGGGTAATGCATATATGGTACACTGTGGAAGAATAATTCTGTAAAAGGTCTGCCACTCACTTAATCCTACGCTTAATGCTGCTTCTCTCTGTCCTGCTTCTACTGCTTCGTATGCGGATCTGAATACCTCTGCCATATTGGCTGCAAACAAAATGGAAAATGTTGTAATTACAAAAAAAGCTTTTCCCATATTGTTGATATCAATTCCAAATCCCTTGAACAGTTCCGGTAATCCGTAATAGATGACAAACAACATTACAATGGAGGGCACACATCTGGTAACGTAGATATAAATCTCAGCCAATGCCTTGGAAACAAATCTTCTTTTGATTTTTGCCTTAGCAAGTACGATTCCCAAAAGACTTCCAAACACTACCGTTCCAAGCATGGTTAAAAGTGTTACACCAATATATGGGAGTATCTTTACTAAGGCCGTAAATATAAATGCGGGATGAAACGGACGCATGTGGGAAGCCCTCCTTTCTTAAATCTTATAAATCATCGCCAATCTTGTATCCTTCAGGTACATAGTCAAATAAGCTGTATCCGAAATATTCGTTTGATAGCTTTTCAATGGTTCCATCTTCAATGAGCTGCGCAATTGCCTCGTCATAAGCATCTGCAAGTTCCTGATTGTTGATATTGAATAAGGGCCATGTAGGAATACCTTCATAATCTACATAAGATAATTCAGATGCAAAATCATGATACTCACCACCCTCTTTTAAAACGCTTGCTTCAAAGCTTGTTTTGATGGTTACATAAGCATCATATCTACCTTCTCTAAGCCACTGATAAGCATCTGACTGAGTGAAGCTGTCTGCCTCTACTAAATTAATTTGTGCATCCGGATGCTTTGCATTGAAGTTCTGAATGATGTTGTACTGTGCATTCTGAGGAGCGATGGGAACCAGCTTTCCACCTGAAGTTGCAAATGCTTCCAAAGAAGAATACTTATCCTTGTCAGCACTTCTGGTTACAATACCAATGACAGAGGATCCAATGTACTGCTTAGGAAATACATAGGTTTCTGATCTTGCCTGTGTCCACCAAACACCCTTGGTTCCAACATCGTATTTTCCTGTTTCAACACCGATTAACAAATCATCATCGGTTGTAGGATAAAATTCGAATTGATACTGAGGAAGAAGTTCATCTACAGCTCTTAAAACTGCTACTTCATATCCGTCTGAGTTACCGTTCTCATCTGCAAAGTCATATGGGATATAGTAATTGGTATGTGCTACTTTAATGATCTGTACGCCATCCTCTGTAACTGTTTTCTGGGGTTCACCCGGCTTTGATCCTTCCTCTCCACAAGCTGTTAAGCTAAATGCCAAAAGGCTTGCCAAGGTAAGTGCTGCTAATTTTTTGTTTGTCTTCTTATTAAATAAACTCTTCATATTTTTAATCTCCAATCTCTTTTCTAAATTTGACAATAAAAAAAACGGCTCCATGTCCGCTTTACGTTTTCTACATATGCAAACATTCAAAATCTCTCATCATGAAATTTGACAACACGAACACATACAACAACACATGACTGTGGTTGTTACTTCTCCTCTTCTGGTTGTCTCGATTCTTACGTCTCTCATAGTTCATGTCTCCTTTCAACTATGTAATTCATATAGGTTTAGTATGAATTAACTGTTGTCATATTACATCTCTTTTCATACTATGTCAATAGGAATTGTAAAATTTTTCCAAAAAAATTTGTTCAACAAAAAATCGAGGGCCAAAAGCCCCCGATTTTAAGGTTTTCTTATTCTTTTGTTATGATTATGGTTAAATACTTTTCAAGCTCTGCTTCCTTTATTTGCGCTAGGCTACGATATACCTTCTCATCCGAAAGTCCACAGTTGGAAACACCATAGATTTCCATCGGTTTATTTTGACTTCTCTTCTCAAGATAACCAATCAATTCCTTTAGTCGCTTTCCGGACTTCATATAAATACAGGTTTTTCCTGAAGTTGTCCTTTCCTCAGCTCGAAAACTCTCTTCCTCCCATTGATCCGGCTGATAGCTTCCGGGAATGATTCGAATTTCCTCTTTATTAGAAGCAAGTGGTATGCCAAGCCTTGCTGCCACCGCGCAAAAGGAAGGAACCCCACTAATCATCTCAGCTTCTTTACCGGATTCAAGAACCCTTTCCTGTATATAGTTATAGGTAGAATAAATGCTTGGATCTCCTATGGTCAGAAAAGCCACATCTTCCTGTTCTAATTTCTCTGCGATCATCTCATATATATGATCATGGCTTTTCTTTAATTCTGTTTTATCCTTAATCATAGGAAAAGGAAGAAATAACAGAACCTTTTCATCTATGGAAGGTAGGACCTGCTTTACGATTTTATACGCATAACAATCCTCCTTGGAAGCTCCCGGCAACACTAAAACATTGCACCTCTCAATCAGTCGCACCGATTTTAATGTCATATATTCCGGATCTCCCGGTCCTACTCCGATTCCATATAATGTACTCATTTTATATTTCCATCCGTAATTATTATTTTCTGTTGATATGATCAATCATTTTCTGATTTACAGGAACACCATGATCTCCGCTGGAGAAGATATTCTCATAATTACCATTGCCAAGGTTAGATCCTGCCTGCCAGAGCATTTCATAGAAATATGCTGCGGAAAGTGCACTGTGATGTTCAATTTCCTCTGTCATATCAAAATCAAAGAAGAAGAAAATATCCTGCCAATAAAATGCATGTGCAATTACAAATGCAGACATTAAATCTCCGGATAATGCTTTACAATACAAAGCATCAAACATATCAAGTTTTGTTTCATAGGAACTGGTTCTGATTCGATTTGCCACATCCCCTACTTCACACATACGGAAACCGCCTACGATTGCCAAAGGAGTATCCAATTCCACACCCTTTAACATCGCCTGCTCACCGGCATCATAATCTTCTCCGAGATCATAGCAGCCGGGCACACAGGAGGAACCAAAACAAGTTCTTCCATAAAGATAACATGCATCTCCATTATTTGCATCTGCTAATTTTTTCAGAATCTTCTTTTGACGAAGCGCTTCATCATTCTGCTTTCCATTCGGATGAATCCAAATCTTGGTGATTGCTTCCTGAAGCATTTCATTAATCATCTTCTCCTGTGGATCTGTGATCATCTCTACAAAAGGTTCTCCCTTCTTTTTAGCAGTATAATATGCTTCACGATCAGCCAGTTCATAGAACTGTTTTACGGATAAATCATCTACATCCTCTACACCAAGAACATCCAAAACGTCCTGATAACCTGCAATAAATTTATACGCCTCTTCCTTTCTTCCGGTATCAATCATTACCGTTGCGAAATAGAATACACTTCTGATTAAGGAAGAATAGATACTCATTTTTCTTTCCATCCACAGCTCATATACTTCCTTTAAATTATACTCTCTTGCATGATCAATTACATTATCATAGAACTCAAAGCTTGCCTCGTCGCCGGCTTTTTCAAATTGTCTATAGATGCTTTCCATCATATTAAAGTATTTGTTAACATCTCCCTTTTTAATAACCATCTCAGAGAAAATACCAAAGACATCCATATCAAAATGCTTGGAAAGAATGCCATCCAGGATCACAAGTGCTGTATCAGTATCTCCAAGTTCATCGCTAAGCAATGCCTTAAATAAAGCAAAGCTTTCTTCTTTCTCAGGGAACTTTTCTGCAAACATTTCACAGGAGTTCAAGGTCTGCTCGGCTAAATCCTTGTCCTCATTCTCAACTGCCATATTCAAATATTGGGAAACAAGCGCAATCGCATTCTCCGAATCATCCACGCCACTTGAAAGGTATTCTGACAATTCCATTCCTGATTCTTTCGCCATTTCCATATATTCAACGGCTACCTCATCTATATCCTGTTCTTCTACCTCTCCTGCAAATTCGGACTCCATTCCACTAAGGGTCTCCTCAATGGCAATTGCCTTATATGCCTGCTCTGCATTTTGCTCTGTCAGATGTAAAAGACTTAATCTCTTATAGATCTCAATCAGATAATTCTTGTTTTCCTCATCCAGCTCCACATTGCAGACATCCATAGAGTATAAGTCAAAATGCTCATAATAATCTGCGATAGCCTCACTGGAAGCGTTATCTCCCAAAACCCAGGACTGTAATCTAAGTTTCAGGGAATTAATAATATAACTCTCCTTATCCTTGGCGCTTATGGTTGGATTTTCTTCTTCTTTTAATAAGAACTGATAAATTATACCAAGTGTGGGAAGCTGTGCCTGTGTAGCAGCAGCAAATATACTCTGGAACAGCTCATAATTTTTCATTTCTCTTGCGGCAATCATAGAATTTAAATAGTTATTCACATTCTTAGGCTCCAATGCGCAAATAGCTCCGAACACACTGATTACCCCGGGGAAATTCCTTAGTGCCATCATTCCTTCCTGAATATGTACCATAGCAGATACATAATAAGGATCCTGCTGCATATGGGCTCCGGAAAGCTGCACCATGTTCAAATAGTCGCCTTTTTCCTTACACCTATTCATCTCTTCCTCATATTTTTTTCTAATTTCTTCTAATCCGTTGTCCTGTGTCATTTCTCTATTGTCTTCCTTTTCTTCTTTATATTCCTCTTTAGTTTCTTCTTTATATTCCTCTTTAGTTTCTGTGTAAGGCACGGTCTCACCTACAAAATTGTCTTTTTTCTGCACTTCCTTGTGATCTGCCTCTGCCTTTGCGCTGATTTCTTCTTTCTGCGTATTTCCTGAAATAGAAGGTGTTTCTTCCTCTTCCTCATCCTGAATGTGCGCGATTAACTCCTCATAGCCTTTCTTAGCAATCAGAGAAACAGCATCCTCTCCATCCTTATCATACACATGCGGATCTACACCGGCATCCAGCAAAATCATAGCCATCTCACGAGTAAATGAATCTCCGTGATGCTTTAATAATGCAAGTAAAGCATTCTCTCCATCTCTATTTCGAACATTCACATCAATTCCGGGGATTGCAAGGATATTTCGAAGGGCAGGAACATTTCCCTGAGAATCCTTACATAATGTAATAAGAGGTGTATCACCATTCTCATTTTGTGAGTTAATATCAAGGCCCAAATTCTTGAGGATGGTCACATTATCTCCGGTTACATCAGATAAAACAGCCATAATAATAGAATTGGTATTTCTGTCATCTGCTACATCACAATTTGTAAATAACTTAATGATCTCTCCATCTGCGTCATGGTTTGATGTTAAGTAGGTATGAATGGGGCGTTTTCCTTCATGATCTGCAATATTCTGGTCTGCACCGGCTTCCAGTAAAAGCTGAATTATTTCCTTACATCTATTTTTTGCTGCGATATGAAGCGCTGTATAGTGCTTCTTTTCTTCTCTGTAACCGGATTTGTCGGTATAATCCTCAGTAATATCCGGATTAACACCTAACTTAAGCAAAGCCTTTACTGCAATCACAACACCTTTCTCTACTGCATAATGTAAAGCATTTCGACCAGCTGTATCCAGCTCCTCCAGTGTTGCTATATCAAACATGGAAAGAACAGCATTCATTGTTTCTTCATCAATAGAATTACCGTGTGAATAGTAATTCTGATAGTTATCATCAACAAGACTATGACACAGATAATATCCTCTTTCGTTAGGTTCGTTGACATCCTTTCCTTCCTTAATGAGATACTCTAATACCTGTTTGGGACAGATTCCATCCAGAACAAAGTAATCACCAAAGGTAACCACTTTATCCATTGATTTCTTCATTCCCATACGAACATCTGCCAAAACAGAATCATTCAAATGGAAGCCACTCTTTACAAATGACTCATACCATTCCTCAAAGTATTTCTCGCCAAATTTTTTCAGAAGGATTTTTTGTACGGATACATCGATTGGAATTACAGCGCCGTTTTCTGTAACTCTCTTCTTTAAACTAGCTTCCATCATAAACTGTGCAAGTGCAACATAGTCCGCATCCGGATCATCCTGTTCCTGTTTCTCAAAGATATCACTCATAGTCTGAGAAGCCTTTGTAACTATGCCCTCCTCAAATCTGCAAAATTTCTCCTTATAAGATTTTACAGATTCCATGGAATGAAACTCTCTGTCACTTTCATTCATCTCTAGGTGATCATCGTCCATTAAAAGGACACAGGCATATTTAGAAAGCATATTGTACTTTGAAGCCAGTCTAAAGGCGCTTTCTCCGTTATTGTTCTTTCCGTATACCTGCTCAGGATATCTGTCCGCAACTGCCTTCATCAAGGTCAGACAATTAGCCTGTGTGGCAGACAGAAACAGATTATTACCGTTTTCATCCACTTCCTCATAATAATCTTTGTGCACTTCTAACCAGTCAATGAGTTTCAGAACAGACTCTCTGGAATACCATAACACCTTACTTCCATATGCCTTTTCAATTACTCCGAGATTTCCTTCTGTAAAGAGGGTTAATAGAGAAACCAACCAATCTCTGTTACGTTCTTTTTCGATTCTGCTCAAAAGCACCATTCCGGGGGTATTGTTTTCATTATTTTTGATGGTAATATCCGGGTTAAGCGCCATAACTGCATGAATCAATGGTAAAGCATCTTTTCTATAGGAATGCTCTATTACATAATGTAAAAGAGTTTCTCCCTTACTATTCTGATAATTAATATTCTTTACATGTGATAAAATTTTATAAAAAGTATCCCTTTTGTATCTATCTGTAAGTGCTTTTTCTGCCCAGTACATTACCATTGTATTTCCCTTTTTGTCCACGGCATCAACATCAATACCCGCTTCCAATAAGGCATCTACAATTCCCTCAGTGTACGCATAATACAAGGCATTGTAACCCTGTTCATCCTGCTCGCTAATTTCAGGGCATTTCTTTATTAAGGCAATGGTCGGTTCCGGATTGTTGTAATCCGCTCTCTTTACCAAATTGATAGCTACTTTTTGTCCCTTTACACTTTCCCCTCTGGCAACATTTACAGCCGTTAACAGATCAATTACTTTTCCGGAACTAAACTTCTGAGCAAGCTGCAAAGCAGTTGCCTTTGCAGGATAACTTCCGCCTATATCTCCACGGGGAATATTATAATCTACTCCGTTTTCCAAAAATGCCTTTACTAATCCGGCATGATTATTGGCTGCTGCATAATGCAATGCGTTACTTCCCTTTTTGCCGATTTTCTCCACACTTTCTTTAGAAAACCATTTACCGATTTGGTATAAGAACTCCTCATGTCTACCATCAACTTTTTGTGCTACAACACAGGCTGCAGTTTCACCATATACACCGGCGCTGTCCAAATCTACGCCGGCTTCCTTCATAAGAAGCAAAGCATCATAGTTTTCACATTTCTGGAAAAGCAAATCTCTTGGACTCATATCCATTGGGTTCCCGCTATAGGACTCTGTCATGGGAATTCCCTTTTGTAAAATCCCCTGAACCAAATCCACTTCCAGCTTCTTTCTGCACATATGATGAATGATATTGGGGAAATAAGTTCTGTCAGCAGGTTTACTCATATCCATTTCATTGAGAATCAAATGAAATGCTTCTACAAAGAACCCTTCCTTATCTGTATCATCCTTACAATCCTGATTTAAAAAATCCACATCCAGTCTTGGTCCGCCTAAAACCTTACGAACAGGAATATTTCCATTTTTTACAATTAAGTCCTTGGGAGTAACTCCTTCTGCATTGGGAATATCCTGCTGTGCACCGTACCAGGCCAAAAGCCAAGCCACATGGGAATTTTTAACTCCTGCTGCCACGTGGAAAGGTGTGTTTCCATCCGCATCCTGTGCGTCCATTAAATCCTTTCTGTCTTTCAATGCAATCACAATGGCTGTTGCATCATACAGGGCTGCAATATGTAAAATATTTTCGTTTTTATCTGAAAGGAAGTGGTCAACATCCTCTTTCTCAAGAACATACTTTGCAATCTGTTCTGTTACTTCCTTTTTTGTCCAATCAAGTTCTCCAACATTTTTCTCTAATACTTCAATAATATTCACTGTACACTTCCCTCTATTTCTTTCCCTTATACTTCAGCGCCGGCTTCTAAAAGCATCTCAACGATTGCAATGGCAGAATCCTGTGTTGCATACGCCAATGCAGTGTTTCCAAAATTATCTCGTGCATTTAAATCTGCGTTCTTTTCCAATAGCATTTTTACCATTTGTACACTTCCCATTTGAACTGCACAAATCAGTGGAGTTTCTCCCAAAACATTTCTGGCATTTACATTTACACCTGACTTAACAAGCACTTCAACTGTACTTTCATTACCGCTCTTTACTGCAAAGAGTAATGCCGTCATTCCACTGCTGTCTGTCATATTTAAGTCTACACCGGCCTCAATCAGTAACTGACAGGTATAGGTATTACCCAAACTTGCACTGATATGAAGTGCGGTATGATTTTTTCCGTCTCTTGCATTCTTATCTACCTTTTCACTCTTTAAGATTTCCCTTAGAATCTCAGACTGATTGTTCATACAGCATCTGTGAATCGGTCTGTTTCCATCATTGTCCGCTTCATTAATAACATCAGCAGGATAGAACTCAATAAGTCCAAGCATTCCCACTGACTCAATATAATTAATGGGACTTTTACCATCCTGATCCTTTATCCTTAAATCAGCTCCCTTTAAAATCAGGTACTTGGCTGCCTCTGTCTTCTTGGCTAATATCGCATAGGTCAGTGGAACCATACTGCTTTTATCAGCTTCATTCACATCCGCACCATTCTCAATAAGCATTTCCATAATCTCACGGTTTCCACCCTGTGCAGCCGCATGAATAGGATATTTATCCGTATTATTTGCAAGGCTTACATCTGCTTCTTTTTCAAGAAGTAACTTCACCAGTTCCTTTGCCCCCTTCATACTGGCATAAAAAATAGGACTGTTTCCATCATCGTCTCTGTAATTAACATTAATCCCACCCTTTTTCAAAAGAGCAATTGCTACACCTTTATTTCCATTTTTACATGCATCCATAAAATAAACATTCTTATCCATAATAAACCGAACCTCCTGATTTTTATTTTCATCGTTTACTTGTCTGTAAATATATTTTTCCGGGACCTTCCAGAGATAATTGATAACTCTGTTCGTCCTCATTTCGTGTTGTAACCATCTGCTTGTTTGGCACCACATTAATAGTTACTGTTTTATCAGCGCAAATAAAATGGCCAGGATCAACTAGCATTACCTGATTTTTTTCTAACTCATAGGAAGCCAAAGACCCACATACTTCCAAAAATAACCGGCCGTTTCCCTTAACTTTAAGCAAATTCTCTAATTTGCCGGGCTGTACCCCATTTCCGATTTGCTCCTGTGGGGATTCCTCTGCTCGAACACTAAGACTGCTTGCCAAAAAGCTTTTCGGATGTACAAGCAGTTCACTGTTTTTAAGAAGAAGGTCCAGTATTTCTCCTCTGTATTCTGTTCGAAAAGCCACGCAGCCTTCTTTCTCTTTTGCAGTACAAATATACTGTTCTGTTTGTGCTTTTAATCCATTTCTTCCGCTTAGGGCTACATATGACATGATTTCAATATTTGGTGTCATCCAGGCAATTGTTCCCATTTTGCAAGTCAACTGCTCATTGGCTCCAAGTCTGCATTCCAAAAGGTTCCTTAAGTTTCCTAAAATATTATATTCCATTTTCTTCCCCTACAAACTGATTCGGTAATCATTTTCTTACCCATCATAGCAAGTAGTTTCTTTTCTCTGTAATCTCAATTTTCCACCCAAAAAAGGCTGCTTATGATAAGCAGCCCATTAATAATTCATAAAACTCCGGCTTTTCCTTGCTTAATTTAACAGGAATACCCTTGGAATTTAAGAAACAGTGTACAGAGTTTGCAACGCAAACCACCTCTCCCTTGGCATTTTTCATTTCATACTCCAGGCGAAACTTTACATTTCTAAACTCTGCCATCTTTACATCAATATAGATTTCATCAGGAAAAGTGGTAGTCTTTTTATATTCACAGTTTACAGAAACAACCGGGGAAATAATCCCTTCCTCCTCCAGTCTGTCAAAGCCATAACCTAACTTTGCAAGGAAATCTACTCTGGCTTCTTCCATCCATCTGATATAATTGGAATGATGGGTAATTCCCATACGATCTGTTTCATAATATTGCACTACATGCTTATACACTTGTTTTTCTCCTATGCTTAAACTTACGATGTCAACTATTCTTCCTCATCTCGCTCGACTTTGACATGCAGAATTCTTTCGATGGTATCTAACAGTTTGTTTTTATCCACCGGCTTTAACAGATATCCTGCCGGATGTTCTGCCAATACCTGGATGATTTTCTCCTTTTCCGCTATACCGGTCAGGAACACTACCGGCACTTCCCGCAGATTTACGTTTCTCTTTAAATGGCGAAACAGCTCCACTCCGTTCATCTTGGGCATCTCATAGTCAAGGAAGATAATATCCGGATCAAAGTCATGAACCATCCATAGTCCCTTCTCGCCTGAGAAGGCAAGACGTATCTCAAACTGTTCCTCCAGCATAACTTTAAAGCTTCGTAAAATCAACGGGCTGTCATCAATCGCTAAAATCCTTGCCAGCTTCGAAGATTTTTTCTCTTCGGGTTTTCCATTCTGCGAGGGATCCAGGACTGTTTCATCCCCAACCATTTTCGTCAGTTTATTAAGAAAACCTTCTTCCGTTCCCTCTTCGCTTTCTACAATACATACATCCTCACCAAAAATCTGTCTGCATTTGACTGCTAACTTACTCTTGGTAAAAGGTCGAAACAGGAAGTGAAACTGTCCTGCTTCACAGTATGGCTTAAAATATCCGTACTCCTCGGTAGCACAAACAATCATAATCGGAAGATTGGGAAAATCAGACCCCAGCTTTGTCAGAAGCTCCGGCGGAATATCATCAAGTCTGGACTGATAAATCACCACCATATCCGGCGTGGTAATTCGAATCATTCCATTCACGTTATGATATACCGGTGCACTAATCTGTACCTGGAAATGTATTTGTAATTCATTAAGTATATTTTGAATGGAAGAGTCAACGACTCCCACCAGTAACACTCGCTTCAATAAGCTTCCTCCACTCCTTAGCTGATTGCCTGTTGCAATTCCTTGGCCAATACAATACAAGTATCATAATCAATACAAAAAATAGCATCTAAAAGCTGTGACACCAGCTGTTTTTCCTTGTCAGGGAAAATATATTTTTTCAGCTCTGCTGCCACCAAATCCATCTTATCCATGTCCATAGCTTCCGCTGCAACAATCAAAAGATCCATATACTGCCTAACCATTAAATAATCTGCCGGCTCTGTCGGACCCTCTATACTAAGACCATCATTTAATCGGTCCCTTATTTCTCTCCAATGCTGAATAAAGGAATCATGTACATTTTTAATAAAGTCAACTTCATGATCTCTTGCTGCATACTCTAATGATTTCGCCTCTTCTGATAATGCAAAGGCTCCAATGGTTGCAGCGCTGCTTTTCATGGAATGAACCTGTACTCTGTAAAGATGCAGCTGCTCCTCAGAATCCTCGTTCTCCTCAAATATTCCACGATACTTTTCCTGTAAAATTTCCTCCTGTTTGTCAGCACTTTCGGCAAATTCCTGTGCAATCGTCATCAGTAAATCTTCGTCATGAATCAGTTCCAGTGCCTTGTCAAACAAAATACCTTCAATCTGTGGTAATCCCATCACATTATACCTTCCTTTTGCTTTGCCCAAAATAACCCATATACCCAAATTTATTATATCATATTTTTACGTTTCCAATAAAGAAATTTCTGATTTTTTCTACATTTTCTCTATTTTATCTGTAAATAATACTGCTAAGTACATACTCCCCGTGATTTGCATAAATTTCAATGATATCCTCGTCTACAAAGATTTCCACAAAAGCCCCATCCTTTAATACAGGTGTCGACATTTTTGTTCTGTAATCTCCCTTTAAATAAACCTTACTTCGATCCACCGCAATGCAGCCATCCTTCATAGAAATCTCATATCCCCCAATAGATATTTCTCCGCCTTCTATCATCTGCGCTTCTATCTTGTATGGTGTAAATGATTTTTCTTTCTCACAAGCTTCATAGACTCTGACATTGGCGCCCTTTATTGATACTTCTGCAAGAGCCCTACTCGAAATTTCCTTGGTAAACATCTCCTCTACCTTCGGATGGGGCGCAAAATACAAGTGATGATTTCGCACCGAAAGTATTCTTGGCATGGTCATTAGTCCATTCCAAGGTCCCCCTTCTTTTAGTTTTGGCTCCGGCATTCGCATCCAGGCAATAAATACACGATTTCCCTCTGCATCCAATGTGGTCTGTGTTGCATATAAATCCATGCCATAGTCTAAGAAGAAGCTTTCCTTTTCATAGGTAAGTGTTCCTTCTTCCAAATTGAAATCCACGAACTTATAGATTTCCTGGGCCTGATAGGTAAGTCCATCTCTTAAATAGTCTGTGGCTGCACAAAACAAAAGCTGCTCTCCCTGTAGTTCAAAATAATCCGGGCATTCAAATATACCGCCAAATTCCTCACTTTCAAAATGTGCCTTTATGGAAAAATGAAGTGCATCCTGACTTTCCAGTAAAATCAGTCTTCCCTTTCCTTCGTGGCTACTTCCAAGAATCATGTAATATTTCCCATCCTTGTAAAACACCTTAGGGTCTCTGGTATCTACAGAAGACATTTCTTCCTCGTTTTTCGAAGGGGGAATCAGACACTTCTTCCGGTTTAGATTGTCAAAATGAATGCCATCCTCACTGATTAACACGCACTGGCTTGCAATCAAACCGTAGTTTAAGTCCAAATGAATGTTTTCAGGATTGGGATTCGGATATTGTATTCCTGTGTAATATAAATAGAGCTTTCCATCTTTCAGCAATGCATTCCCGGAAAAAACACCATTCCTGTCATATTCCTTAGACGGAAAAATGGATATGCCTACATGCTCCCAATGCACCAGGTCATCACTTACCGCATGCCCCCAATGCATGGTTCCCCACACCGGTGCATAGGGAAAGTGCTGATAAAACAGGTGATACTTTCCGCCATAATAAATAAAACCATTGGGATCATTGATCCAATTTCCGGGGGATTTTAAATGCAGGATATCCATTTATAAATACTCCTTATTCTCTATCAAATTGTAGCTTCTTACTTTTTCTCCTTTAACATTGGTCTTGCAACCTTAACATTGAAGAACTCAATCAATGGTCCCATGAAGAAAGCAGTAATAATGGTACCTACACCTACGATGGTAGGAATGGACTTCACAGCGCCTCCACCGATCAAGAAGACTACTGTACCTAGTATAACACAAACGATGTCACAAGCGATTCTTACATACTGGAATTTTCCAAGCTTCCACTTACTTGAGAATACAATTGCAACTGCATCATAGGTAGATACACCCAGGTCTGCTGTCATATAGAAGGCTGAACCAAAACAAATAATGACAATACCCACAAGAAGACAGATTACTCTGATCATCATTCCGGGATTTACAATCACTGTCTGTAAGAATTCATAAGTAAACTGTGTGATATAGCCTAATAAAAACAGATTAATAAAGGTTGCGATTCCAATATTGTGTCGGTCCACAACAATACTAAAGAGCAGTAAAACAGCATTTACAATAACATAAAGTGTACCAAATTCAATGGGAATCAGCTGATCCATACCACTCATGAAGGACTGGAAGGGATCTACACCCAGGGCTGCAATCTTAAAGATTCCCACCGCAATTGCACAGATGATAACACCAAAAAGAGACATTCCGATTCTTCTTGTTCCAATTTCTTTTAATTTTTCTGAGATATTCATATATATCCTCGCTTTCCTTGGAATCCTGTCCAAATTTTCAGAGAAATCTGGCACCATTCCTAATACAATTTCATTCAAAAAATAGTCCGTAAGCACTCTTACGGACTATCATATTAGCACACTTTTCTAAAATAGGAAAAGAAAAAATATAATCAAAAATTGTAAGTTTCCACACTTTGCAAACATTATTTCTCATAAGACCAGGTTTGTGGCACCCCTATTTTTCGTACAAAGTTACCTATATTGGTTAAACTTAATACTAATGCCACCAGGAACAGTCCGGGAATCATAAAGATCCACCAGGCACCTGTTGTTAAGCATCTCTCTGCCTGAGTCAATAAGCTTCCCCAGCTGATTACCTGAATAGGAAGGCCAAGTCCCATAAAGCTAAGGGTAGACTCTGTTACAATGGCTCCTCTGATATTCATAACAATCATAAACATAATAGAAGGCAAGAGATTCGGCAAAAAATGATGCCATACAATATGTAAAAAGCTACCTCCCATACATTTTGAGGCAATCACAAACTCGCTTGCTTTAAAGCGCTTTACTTCTGTTCTGACCACCTTGGCCATACTAAACCATCCCGTCAACCCAATCACTATAGATAAAGATACAATGGATGCTTTACCCAAAATAGCCTGTAAAAAAATAACCAGCAATAGTCCCGGAATACTTAACAATATATCTGCTAGTCTCATCAAAAACTCATCCACATAGTCTGAAAAGAAACCACTGATACAGCCATAAATCACTGCCATGGTTGTAGAAATCATTCCTGATAAAAATCCGATTGTCAGGGAAACCCTTCCCCCATGCCAAATAAGTGAGAACAAATCCCGTCCCATCATATCGGTACCAAATAATGCCCCTTTTCCCGGCGAGAGACTTACTCTGTCTGTATCCATATAGGCAAAATTAGTTTTGCCTATAACATCTGCCAGAATACATCCACCCACAATGAAAACCAACATCAGAAGAGAAATCCAGGGAAGTTTTTTATTTTTCATGTTCCAAAACCTCCTGTTCCTTTATGGTGTGCAGCTTCATTCTGGGATCAATCAGCTCATTAATCATCTGCGAAATCATGTTAAAAAACATTACCACAATACCCGTAAATAAGGTCAAAATCATTAACAGATTGTAGTCTGCAAATCTGGCACTTTCATAGGATAAGCTTCCGATTCCCGGATAGGAAAATACAGTTTCGACCACATAGGTTCCCCCAAGGATATGGGGCACCGCGATAGCCATAATACTAAGGTATGCCGGAAGGGCATTTCGAAGGCAATGTCTAAAAATTACCTTTTTTTCGGAAAAGCCCATAGCACGATACAATAAGAAATAATCCGCCCTCTTTTCCTCCAAAAGCTTATTACGAATCATATACGCATAATACCAAAGATGCTCTAAAACCACGATGGTTAGAGGCAGGATTAAATGCCGGATTCGATCTAACAGATCTCCCCCTTTTCCTACTGTTACAGCTCCGCTGCTTGGTAGTACCTTAAGGCTTACACAGAATATAAAAATCAACACAAGAGAAATCCAAAACTCCGGAATACAGGAAAGTATGGTTCCCACATTACAAATGATTTTATCTAAGGGCCCGTCCTCCTTCATGGAACAAATAAGTCCAAGTCCCAAGGATCCAATGAAAATAATCACAAAACCGCCACCGCCCAAAATCAGAGTATTGGGCAATCTCTTTTCAATGACTTTTAAAACATCTTGCTTGTATTTGTAAGAGATCCCAAAGTCTCCATGCAATGCATTTTCCACAAACCTAAAATATTGCACATGATACGGATCATTTAAACCAAGCTTTTCTCTGGCTGCATTTTTTTCCTCAACACTCATTTTTTCCACTCGCTCTCCATAATAGGATTGCAGTGGATCTAAGGGTGTCAATCTGGAAATCGCAAATACCACAATAGAAAGAACGATTACGCTGATTATGAAGTTTATTATTTTTTTTACAAAATATAATCCTTTATTCAACTTTCTTTTCCTTTTCCTTGATTTCCATGGTTTCGATTAATTTCCTGGTATAAGGATCCTTGGGACGATGAAAGATTTCATCTGTAGAATTCAATTCCAAAAGCTTTCCATCCTTCATAACACCTACTCTGTTACAAAGCTTCTGAACCAGTTTTAAATCATGGGCTACCAGAATAATGGTAAACCCATGCTCCTTTTGCAGATGCAAAAAGAGCTCCTCAATCTGATTCTTTGTTTTCTCATCCAAGGAAGCGGTAGGTTCATCCGCTACAAGGAGCTTGGGTTCCATACATAACGCTCTTGCAATAGCGACCCTCTGTCTCTGTCCTCCGGAAAGCTGCCAGGGATAGCGGTCCAAGAATTCATCGGAAAGCCCAACATATTTTAACTGAAAACCGGCCTCCGCTCTCACACTTCCTCTTTGTGTTGTAACATGATGGATTCGCATGGGCTCTCCAATAATGTCGACCACCTTCATTCGCGGATTTAAACTGGAAATAGAATCCTGGAATATCATCTGACGCTTACTTTGTAAAAGCTTTTTGTTCTGAGAAAATTGTTTCTTATCACTAATCAGAATATCCTGATAATATATTTTACCTTCTGTGGGATGAAGAATATTCATAAGGCAGGAAACAAGGGTTGACTTTCCGGAACCGGATTCCCCGACTAAGCCTAGGATTTCGCCCTCCATGACATCAAAGGACACATCTGATAGTGCTGTAATCTTTTGATGCTGCAAAAGAGAATACCTATGAGTTACATGCTCAATTTTCATTAGTACATTACTCATGATGCTCCTCCCCTGCAACTATTGTTCCATCCTTCATCTCTACAATACGATCCGCCACCTGTAAAACAGCATTCATATCGTGAGAGACAAAAAGTACAGAAAGTCCTCTTTCCTGTTGCAGCTTTAATAGGATTTTTAATATCTCCCCCTGTACAGTTACATCCAGAGCGGAGGTTGGTTCATCCGCAAGTAACAGCCTTGGTTCTGTAGAGACCGCCATGGCAATTACCACTCTTTGCAACATACCACCGGAAAAATTGTAAGGATATTGCTTCATTCGCTCCCTGGCATGATCAATATCCATTTGCTCCATTAAAGCAATGGCTTCTTCCTTCAGTTTACTTTTATTCCAGTCCTTGTGGGCATTTTTCATCACTTCACAGAGCTGGGCCCCAACTGTTTTGGTGGGGTCTAAGCAGGCACCAGGATTTTGCAGCACCATGGAAACCTCTTTGCCTCGTATATGGTTCATTTCCCTTTCCGAAAGATGCGTTAATTCCCTTCCATTCAGAAGAATGCTGCCACTCTCCCTTTTGATTCCCGGCTGTAAAAGTCCCATAATACTTTTGCACAACATACTTTTTCCACAGCCGGACTCTCCCACAATAGCAAGAATCTCCCCTTCATAAACAGAAAGAGAGAGATCCTTTAAAATAGCTTTATTTCCTTCCTTAGAAGGAATACAGATATTCAATTGTTCAATTTTTAAAACTTCTTTCATACCTGCATTCCACTCCCAGGATTTTTATTTGATTTCCCAATCACAGATGTTCCAGAAAATACCTACACCATGATGACCAAGAACAGTATTTTGATCGATTCCCTGTATATTATCCTTGGAAACATACATTGCGTCAATATAGCAGAAGAAAGTATATGCCGGTGTTTTGGCAAGCTCTACCTGGAACTTGTCATATGCTTCCCCTCTTCCCTTCTCATCCTTCTTTTGACGAGCTTCGGTTAAGTACTGATCTACCAAAGTATTGGAATATCCTGAGTAGTTCGCACCCTTGTCTGTACCAAATACCTTGTAGGTATGATCATCTGCATCGAAGGGTGAACCCCATCCGATAATGCAGCACTCCTGTCCGCCCCAATCGATACCGCCTGCAGGAACTGCTGCCTTGGCATCAATACCGGCTTCCTGTAACTGCTGCGCCACTAACTGTGCCATATCGATACGAACCTGATCGGTAGGCGTTGCATTGATGGTAAAGCTGATTCTCTTTCCGTCTCTGCACCAATACCCCTCTGCATCCTTTTCACATCCGGCTTCTTCAAAAGCTTTTGCTGACTTCTCTAAGTTAAAGTCATAATGTTCTACATTTTCATTATTATAAATATTTCTCTGCAGTGGACCATAAGCCACATCGCCATAGCCTAAAATAACGGTATCCAAAATAGCCTGACGATCAACGGCATAGTTAATTGCTGGAATTAAATCGCCATTTTCCTGCCAGTAAGGATTCCAGAAGTTGTATAAAATACCACGATAATCAGAGGTATTCATGTCATAAAGCTTATAACCCTTTACATCCTTAAAGCCTTCAGAATCCTTAGGGGTTACCTGTGCCAAATCCAATTCGCCACTCTTTAACTGCATGGCCTTAGCATTGTCATCGGGAACAATCTTGAAAATTACAGTATCAATCTTTGCAGGACCTGCAAAATAATTTTCATTCTTCTTTAATACAATGGCCTGACCTTCCTCCCAGCTATCAAACTTGTAGGGGCCTGTACCAACCGGAGTTCTGAAGAAATCAGACTCCTGCATATCCTGTCCCTCTAACAAATGCTTGGGAAGAACTGCCATGGTCATATACTCAAGGAAAGCATAATTGGGTGCGGAAAGTTTGAAAGAAATTGTATTCTCATCAATTACATTTATCTCTTCCACATCCTCATAGTTTGGTGCGTTCTCAGATCCATTATTCTCATCCATAATGGCTTCGATGGTAAACTTTACATCCTCTGCTGTAAACTTCTCTCCATCATGCCACTGTACATTTTCTTCCAAATGAAAGGTATAAGTTAAATTCTCTTCATCAAACTCCCAGCTTTTTGCAAGTCTTGGGATGATTTGATTATTTCCGTCATGGTCTGTCAAACCATCAAAAATAAGAACATTGATTTCTCCATGTTCATCCATGGCAGGATTGATTCTTGTATAATCTCCGGAACCATAAACAAGGGTACTTTCCTCCTTGTTGTTTGTTGTTGCACCACCCTCCGTCGCCGGTGCACCACAGGCTGCAAGTGATACACTCATCAGCACTGCCATCGCTAACAGTTTTAATTTCTTCATCTCGATTTCCTTTCTTACTACAAAAAAATGCCCATTTTCCTTTCAAAGAAAATGGGCACACCTTCATAATATGCAATGTTATTTTTAAAATACAAAATAAGCCAGTGTATGTTCTGACTCTTTTGTTTTACTCTCTTTCGAAGAACTTCATATTCTTCACCACGGCTTCATGCCACGAATATATTATCATGAAAAAAAGCCTGTGGCAATAAATGTTAATCAGTCAACTTTTCTTCTAAATAATCCACAGATTCCTTAATCAGGGATTTTAGATTTAGGTTGGATACACCTACCACATAGTTGCTGCAATGATTGATGGGAATAAATATTTTCTGGGCGTTACTTTGTCCTACCGCCAGCGCCATATCTCCTGTAATCTCTCCGTACATGGCATCTGCAATAGTGATTCCAATAGGCCCCATAATAAAATCAGCCTGTCTACAGCCTACCCTTACTGCATTTTCTCCCGTTGCAGCATGAGTTGCGCCGGCCTTCATCATTTGTCCTGTTGCAGCAGAATTACTTCCCACTGCCAGTATTTCAATAGGTAAATTTCTTGCGACAATCTCAGAAATAAGCTGTTTTCCGATTCCGCCGCCTTGTGCATCAATAATTAATACTGTCTTCATAGGCACTCTCTTTCAATTTATTTACCTATACAATATCATTCCTCTATCACTTCTTCAATATCTTTTACCGGAGGTTTTAAGCCTTCAATTACAAGATGGCTTGATTTGAATTGTGGTTTGGATTAACAACTTTAGGACCTACTACCATCCAATAATTCCCATTTAAATCTTTGTATTCCCTCTCCGTGCCAAAAGTAATTCCTCCATTAATAAACTATTTATTTCCCTGTTCATTAATATACGTGGTCACTTTATTTTGAATTATCTTACATACCTCATCCAAATCTTTTTGGTTCTGAAAGTATGCCTCCGCTTCTTCATCTATTATTCTTTGTATTACCAGTTCTCGTTTATATTTATCGCTGATGCTATCCACCAGTTTTCTAAAAGCTTCCACATCTTCCGGTTCACACTTTGTTATCCCGATACTCACTATTCCCTCTTCCGAATATATTCTTTTTGCATATCCGGTCTCAGTTAATGCTTCCTGAAGCATATTTTCATATTGTTTTTTCTCTACCGGGAATCCAACTCCATAATATCCATTTTGTACCAAATACTTAACAAATGTCCAAGCTTCTTCTTTATACTTACTCTCCGAATTAATAGCAACTTCATCCCCTGAAAAAAAGGCTGCTACTCCGTTTCCGCTTTTTGTTGGATAGCCAATGAACTGTATGGGCTCCCCATACAACTGTGATTCAACGCAATAATCTTCTACATAATTAATCAATCCAAAGGTTAACAACACCTGTTTGTTATGAATACCTTCATATAAACTATCAACCCATGCCCCTCTGTACTCTTTACAAAATTGTAAAATCTGTTTAAATTCTTTACCCGTAAAATCACAGGTTCCGTCTTCCCAGTGAATCAGATTACTTATATTAACCGAACATAATGTTGTAAATGGAGCCTCATCCGCTGAGAATCCAAATATGCTGTTAATATCTCCTCCCTGCTCCTTTAATATCTGAATCATCTCTGTTAAATCCACTCCACTTCGTCCCTTAACAAGGCTTTCTGCTCCCCACATGGTAAATATACGAAACGTTGGAGCCAATGTATATAAGTGTCCATCCACTTCATGTACCTTTACAACACTTGAAACCAAAGTATCTTTATTGATTTCCTCATCCTTTGCCATTAAATCATATAAATCTACAAACGCTCCCTTTGTGGATAGTGTTTCATATTCTATTCCATACACGCTGATTAAATCCGGCGCCTTTCCCTGAATAATATCCATCGTTAATTTTGCATATCCAGCATCATAATCATAATCCGCCACATAGACTACAGGCTCTATCTGAATTTCATCCTGATATCTGTTGAAGTTTGCAATTACACTACTTAATTCAGGATACAAACTCATTACTCCCAGTGTTACAAGCTTTTTTCCGTCTTCTCCCGGACATAACACCGTGTATTCAGATTTCTCAAATCCATTCTTATTATCTATAATCTCTATTTGCTCTTCATTCATTCTTAAAGAAATAATATCTTCTTCCTGGATACCAACTCTAAATAAATCAATCACTTTACTCTCTTTGTTGTTCGTAAGGTCACACTTATACATTGTTCCTTCTACAATATACAGCACACCTTGTTCCGTGTTTCTGACAAAATTACTTTTTATCATTCGCTCCGGATTTTCCATATTTAATGCATCCCTCTTTGATTTTTCCGAAGTAGATTTTCTAATCTTTTGTGAAAAAATCTCCTCCCCATCTGTCAATAACAGTTCCGGTGTATTATCTTCATTCAAATAAATACCTAACAGCTTCTCATTATTATGGTCTAGAACATCTTCATACAGAATCGTATGCATCTGTTGATCCTTAACATATACTCTATCTACATGAACATAATAATCCCCTTCTGCCGCATCATTTATATCCTTTTCCGGAATATACATGTCATACCACAGATATATAAGATTGTTACTATCTGTATACACTTCCTTTAGTAACGGAAACTCTCCGGCATTCTCCAACTGCAATGTCTCCGGTTCTCCAACTGTTCCGTCTACATCTACCCATATCCACTCATTCTCATCCTCTTTACCAGTCAAAAGGCAAAGACGTGTCTCGTCCACATTCACTATATGTCTGATTTCCATTTCCCCCGGCACAGTTATGGATTTCACTAGCTTCATATTTTGAAGTTTATAGATATCTATCACAATTCCTTTCGTATCATATCTCCCTGCGTAGATTCTATCTTCGTAAACTTCCGTCATTTCATATAGTTTTTTCAACGGAGTGTGGGTACACTTCCATGATATCTGTTCTTCTAAATCCGATCCCTCACTATTTTTATTGTCTTCTTCAATATGTCCGCAACCAGACAATAATACTAAAATAAGAAAACCTAATATTAACTCAAATCGTAGTTTCATAATCCAACTCCTTCGAATCTATGTAAATCACTGACAAATCGAGGCCTATATTATGCCCCGTGAATCAACACCTAATCTGATTGACAGATGCCATAGTTCATCTTATGATGCACTGATTACACATTAGTTAAATAACTATTTTATTCTAATTCAATCACATAACTATGGTCATATGCATGTACAAAAAGTAATCCATCCTTTTCAACTAGTAAATCTGGTTGTTTCTTTAGTTCTAACCTGCTAATCACCTCACCTGTATATCGATTGATTTGATATAAATAATCCTTCTCTGAAGTAAAACCATATCCACAAACTATCACATCTTCCACAATGACAAAATTCATTGAATTATATGTTTGATCCTGACTACGCCACAGCAATTTGTCATTAACTACATCGTACGCAAACATAAAGCAGGTATTGGGTTGCGCATAATCCCTGGTCATACTAGCGCCATAGAATATACCATCTTTTAGGCAAGCATTATTACCACAAACATACCATCTATCAGTTTCATAATCTAACACGTATAACTCTTCTTCTGACTCCT
This sequence comes from Acetatifactor sp., assembly GCA_045616525.1. GTDB lineage: Bacteria > Bacillota > Clostridia > Lachnospirales > Lachnospiraceae > Acetatifactor. The sequence continues at coordinate 62,206 of JAZLGY010000016.1, forward strand.
TATCATAGATAAAAAGACTTCCTTGATACTGATATTCATATTTCTCATCATAAAAATGATTCCAATCATCCCCAATCATTGGTAATGACATTTTCTCATTTTTATACCATACATCAGCATCCTCATATCCTTTTGATTCCTCAGATATAATCTTCCAATCATATGCTTTTACCCTCTGTCCATCCGTATACATTTCATAGACATTCGATAAATCTATGTTTATTTTTTTTATTTGCTGCATAGATTGAGTTTCATATTTTACATCAGAAGAGCTAATCTCTTCAGTTACGCTTTCTTGTTTTTTTTCTGTAAGTGAATCATTACTAGAATCTTCTACCAGTATCGAAGAGTTCTTATTACATGCTACCGCCAAAAACATACTTAATACACAAACTATTAATACCTGCTTCATATAATTCTCCTTAGCCGATATCTCTTCTCTATCTCTTACATATAACCATTGGCACTGTTTCCTCCAAGTCCTCTTCGTGGATGCGATTAAACATATTTATTGTATGAGTAAATGACATGGATTCCCCGATTGTTGCTATTACGACTTTTCTTTGATATCTCCCATTGAATAATCCTGTGCATTATCACTTGGTTTAAAATGGTATAATATTATATCTTGCACAGAAGATTTATAGAAACCAAGACACCAAAATCCACCATTTTCATCGGATATCATCGACTGAACAACAAAATCTTCAAGTCCCATATCTTTCATATTAAAGATTGCATATCGCTTTCCATTTTTTACACCATATAAACAATCTTCTATAGCTTGATTGTCCGGAATGTCCACAAAATAAAAGTAATAGTCATAAACACTGTCACCTGTTACAAAAGCGGCGCAACTGTATTCATCTTCATTTCCTGGAAATTCCATTCCTACTTCAACCAATTCATTATTGCTTCTATCATATTTCATTAATGACTCTGAACCACTGTCAAAAAAACAATATTCCCCCTGAACAACAACACATTTCCATTTATTATTTGCTGATTTTGACAGCAAGCCATGTAACTGAGAATCTAATATATAAATACTACTTCCCCCATCTTCGTCGATTCCTACAATATACCAATATGAACCATCATAATAATCCGCATAATCCATTATGATTGTTGGCGCTTTAGGATTTGCAAAAGGTATCACCGATAAATCTGCAGAATTAATTATCACACCATCAGAAGATAGTACATTCATCTCTTGGTTGTTCCACATAACCCACTCACCATCATTTATTACACGTATACTTTTTCTTTGATCCCTTGGTGGCATAATAAGTTCTGTTCTCTCATCATTATTTAGATTATACTTATATGTCACTTCATCCGTAAAAAAAACTTCTCCATTGTTCAACATCGATGAATACTCATATATATATACCTTCTCATTATCAATCGGATACACAAATGTAAAATAAGGATTATCTGTACAGCTATCAAACGCTAATTCTTCTCTGGTAAAACAATTATAATTTTCTGCTAGTTCTGTTTTAGTAGAACAACCACATAATATCATGATTATCAACACACCCAAATAATTTATGTATTTCTTCATAGTATAATAATTACTCCTTAACTAATTAATTTCTTCTTCCCTTTTGTTTTATAATATAGCATTTATTAACGCTCCTCGTAATTTAGTCAACTACATCTGTAGTTGTTTAGTATTTAATGAAATGCGTAATTTCCTACGCATTTCATCCTGATTTTATTCAACTCGACACGACAAATTAACATCAATAGCGTTAGATGACATGTTCTGAATATATATTCGATAATTTCCACTTTGCGAAATTGCAAATCGATGATAAGTTCCTCCTGTACCATTTACTAAGACATATCGTATAGTTCCATTCGGTTGTTTAATTCCCACACGAACCACTGCATCGAATGGATCAATCACTGCACTTAACAAAATCTCTTGTCCATTCGTGACGCTAAAAACAGAGGATTCCATTACCTCATTCCCATTAATATGCCAATCTAGGTTTGTCATGGTCCCTAACATACTTATTCCGTCTTCCATATCTTGGTGAACAACAACGCCCTCTTCTATTTCTTCGATTATATACTCAACATCCTCCACTTGCTCTTCAACAATAGAATTTTCATCTACCCATTTCAAATAAGTTTTAAAGTAGCCATAACCAATCATTTCTGTTGCTCCCGCTACCATAGAAGTGCTTACCATTATCATAAAAGCCATGGATGCGATTAGAATTTTACGACTTCTTTTCATTTTATAACTCTTTTTCATCATATTTCTTCTGTTTTTTATATCTTCTTTGGCCAACCCCAAACCAAGAATATTTTCTCCAAACTTATGATTAGCAATTTCTTCAATTACATGAAAATAATAATCCGGATTACCCATTTTATTTATTATCTCATAATCACACATATATTCTTCCCAATAATGTAATCTACTTCTATAGATCCATGTCACCGGATTAAAAAAGTGAATACTCACACAAAGTTCTGTCACATATCGCAGGAACATACCTTTTTGCTTGGAATGGGTTATTTCGTGTAATAAAATAATCTCTAACTGTTCCTGTGTATACTCTCTACAAGGTAAGACAATATACTTTTTCAAATAGCCAGATATATACGGAGTCGAAGCCTTGTAATCATATAATAATTCAATCTTAGATGGTTCTATTTCCATCTCTTTACAAATCTTGCAAAACCGATCATACACTTCGCCATCCACCGGAAAGCACTTCTTTTTTTGCAATTTCATAGATATGTACCTTATTAGTAAATTGCAGACCATTAACAATACTCCCAGAATCCATAGTTGAAGAATAATTTTACTCCAAATATCAAATCCTTTCATTGTCGAAAATAGTATATATCCCCATCTTTTTCGACTTCTCACAATCAGCCAATAATAAGAAATTGGAAGAAACCAAAAGATCTGAATCCCTTCAAGAACATAAAAAACAATATTCAGATATCCTGATTTTTCCATAATTCTTGCTACTCCGTACCAAACCAGAAATAAAATGCTTCCGGTAAGAGAAGTCAGTAATAACATATATACAAAGCTAATCATCCAAACTATCTATAACCTCTCTTAACTTTTCAATTTCCTTCTTTGTAATCCTCTCCTTTTTACACAGGGCAGCAACCAAGTTGGATAAATCTCCATGAAACCAAAAGTCTTGAATTCCCTTTAAAAATGTTTGTTTATATCTTTCTTCATCCTTAAGGGCTCTTACATATGAGTTTCGGCCTACACGATAATATTCAACAAAACCTTTCTCTGATAGCCTCTGTATAAATGTTACTACCGTTGTTCTTGCATAGTCCTTATCATACCTTACTTTTAGGGCATCAATAATTTCCTGCGTAGAAATATCCTCACCTGCATCCCATACAATTTTCATGATGAGCTTTTCGCAGCCACTAAGATCTTTGCTTATCATGTCATGATTCATACTATATACTCTCCTATAACAACTACATTTGTCGACGTTATTATAATATTCTATATTTTCATCTTTTTCAACCTTCTTTTGAGAATTTGCATTTTTGAAGCATACAATGATATATATAAGTATTTTTCGTTCATTTGATACGTCTCATGGAAGGGATGTTTGTATTGCTCTTTAATAACAATACTGGTTATTTCACGTAAGGAGATCCTAAATTCATAGCGTATGACTTTCAATCATGACTGTAATATCATACTAACTAAGGCGTGTTTTTATATCAACACCTCTTACACCAAACGACAATAAAACGACATATTGGGACAACTTCTAAATAAAATTTTAAACTACATATCATTTGTTCTCATTAATAAAAGACTATTCCTGCAATGCTATATTCAATCTGTTATATATAATCTCGCACGTCTCATCTAAATCTCTTTTCCCTTCAAAATACGGCTCTGCCTCCTCTAAGATAATATAAACATATCTATCTGGCATCGGTTTTAAGTAAACCGCCTGTTCAACTGTTTTTCTCATACGTAAAAAATCTTCCTCCGTGATATCGCCATGTTTAACTGTCCGTTCACTTTCTTCCACACCCATAACAAAGTCTGTTACGATGTGAACTTGATGATTTTGGTCGTAGTAATTATCTTTGGCCAACATCTCCTGTCTCCACATTTCCCATCCACTTTCAAAGACTGGAAATCCTTCATATGCAAAGCATCGATAATATATCTGTGGCGAATAAATATAATCAAAGAAATCATATACCCCTTCTCTATTTAGTGTTTCCTTACATGCACCCAAAACGACACTCATAGGATCTATAATAAAATTATCCTTTCCAGGCATAGACACATGATACCCTTCTCCCAATAATTGTTCATAATAAAAAAACCAATACGGATATAAAAGTTCCACCTTAACAGCCAAAGTCTCATTTTTACAATACATTATCTTTGAATCTTCATATTGTAGTTGCATATCACTCTGTTTTTTTATTAAGCCCATCATTGTTTTAAAAGACTCTTCCTTCACATAGCTAACCATATTAGCTTCATCAATGTATCGCGTACCGGAATAACGCAATAACCAATTCAAAAGTGCAAGATTAGTATCCCCTAGAAATATGGTATTTTTATCAATTTCGTCCATATATATCTGTAAATCATCAAAATCAACAGGTTCCTTGGCACCAACACCTGATATAATAAAATACGGAAACAGATAGTAAATATTTCCATCTTCTCTTGCCGCAATGTTATAAAATTGATCCGTAAAATCTTCCAGATTATTTTCATTTCGATGAGAAAAATAATCTTGCAGGTTCATAAATACACCTTTATCTACATAATCGTCCAAGTAAATCCCACCAAAACTATAAATATCACATATATTACCTGTAATTAAATCTGTGTTTAAGTGCTGAATTGCATCATTATAGGTACCATACTCTGTCAAATAATCTTTTATTTCAATATAATATTCTGATGATTGACGATTATATTGTTCTACTATATAAGCCAATCCACTAGGAAACTCAACTCCGCCAAGTTTAAGTATCGTCTTACCATTTTTTATAGAATAATCCCCAGGAGTGTCTGTGCGCGAATAGTGATATATATCCAAAGTTTTATAATTTTCAGCTAATCTGCTTTGATAAAATCCCCCCTGTCCATCTGCCCAAAATCCAGCAATCAGCATCGTCCCCATATCCATTCCCATCTTTTCATAAGATAGAATGTTATACATCTTCCAATCCTTCACTCCAATCAAATAAGTACCGGTTTCGTTTGCGCTCTGTGAATCAGTAGAGTACAAATAGAAATCATACAGTGTATCCCCTTCAAATAGTAATGAATGTTTCATTCTCTCATATACTATTTTTCCAATTTTTCCTTTTTTTTCCAGTTTTCCCTTTTTCTCACTAAACACGTATTCCTTGCCAGATTTATCATCACCTATTATGATGGATATATGTCCTCCAACATCTAAAAGATTTATTGATTTTCCTTGTGTTTTCGTTACAAGATTGAAGTCTTTATCTAATATAAATAATTTACTTTCTCTATCCAATATACATAGATAATAATTACTTCCATCCCATTTGAAACCAGTAAGTTCGCAATTATTAACATCTTTTTCATTTATATCATTATATAATTTCTTATAGTCCAATTCTTTCTGTTTTTTTCCTTGCCAGTCTGTCCATATAATTTTCTTTTCTTGAATCTTATGCCACATAATCATGTTTTCTTCCATGCCCAAAGGCCACATGAACTCGTCAACCAACAATTCATTATTTGTATGTTTTTTTAAATCATAAATATAATATTTTATTAAAAATCCTAATTCTCCACTTTCTTTTTGGTCTGCCAAATGTACTCTGTAAAGCATGTATTTATCATCAGTTATACAAATATCAACATTCCATATATTATCATCAACTAAAGATACCTGCTCTAAAACACGTTCAAACCTGTTATAGTCACGAGCATTGGGGATATTTTTTCTGTCACAACCACAAAAAACAAAGATAAATAATAAGAAAAAAATGACTTTCATTGAATTACAAAATTTCATAGATTACACCCCACTATCCTATATTATAACTGCTATAGAAATAGGGAACAAGTTCTACTCTATAGCTTGTTCCCCTGAATTTCACCGGGAAGCCGATCACTGAATCGTTCAAATTCCTGCTGATACAATACATCCAATTCAGTCTCCGATAATTTCGCAATCTTATAATTTTGATTGCTACATCCACACAAAAATATTAATTCTACAATTATACACCAACAGACAAATCTCTTCAGCTTTTCTCCTATTCATCAGTGGAAATTTATCCACTCTTTCACATATAATTCAATCATGATTGTAATATCATACTAACCAGAACGCATTTTTATATCAATAGTTCTTGCATCAAAGGTCGATAATGCAACCTATTTGGTCATTTTTAGGAAGATTCGCCTGTATTTACATGTAGCATCTAAAAAATAATGTGGTACCAGTACAAAGTAATACAGAATATTCCTGTGGCACATTCTTCGAAATATTCCTATCCACTGTTAATATCTCAATAAAGGAGTTGATAAACATGGATATGTGTTACGATATAATCGGAAATAGGATTAAACTTCGTCGAAAAGAAAAAAAGATAAAACAGGGAGAGATGGCTGAGTACCTAGATATATCCAATAATCATGTGTCTTCTATAGAAAATGGACGTAAAAAACCTAGTTTAGATACCCTAATAAAGATTTGTATTTTTCTAGAAGTAACTCCTGACTATTTATTGCTGGGTACTTCGCATCCCAATGATGTTCCTGAGGACATTACCGCCCAATTACGATTATGTAGTGAGGCAGATATTCTGTTAGTTGACAATATAACAGAAACATTAGTCGAACGTAATCAAAAAAATTGGAACAAGAAACACTTTATATAAAGTTATCTGTTCTTTCATTTATGATTCACTCTAGATTGTTGTAATAAAAATATACTATTTCATTATATTTACAATTGCTCAGTATATCATTTATAATATTCCCAAATCAAGGATAGGTGTACTTAATATGCGATTATTAATATGTGATGATGATCAAATAATTCAGGACCAACTTCATAAAATGCTGAACGAATTTTTTTCCTCACAAAAATTAGCATCTCCTGAAATAGTCAGTTTTGATAATGGTGAATCCCTCTTAGCAGACACAGGTAATAAAGATGTTGTATTTCTAGATATTGAAATGCCTGGAATTAGTGGAATATTGACTGGAAAAAAGCTTAAAGATGAAAATCCCAATATTATCATTTTCATTGTAACTTCTTTTTCTTCCTATTTAGATGATGCTATGAGTTTCAATGTTTTTCGCTATCTCTCAAAACCAATTGATAAGCAACGTCTATTTCGCAATTTGAAAGATGCACTATTGCTCTATAATACACTTAATACCTCTCTTCCTGTTGAAACCAAAAACGGTGTCCACTTACTTTTAAGTTCAGATATCATATATGTGGAGGCTAGGGATCGTAAAGTCATCGTCCACACTCCTAACGCAGAATACGAATCCAACCAAAAATTATCGTATTGGCAAAAAAACTTACCACCAAACTGTTTTTTTCAGTCACACAGAAGCTTTATCGTTAATCTTAAATACGTAACTGATTTTGATCACTCGCTTATATATTTTAGCCACCAAAAAGAAACCGCTTATTTAACAAGAAGAAAGTATACATCTTTTAAAGAGACGTTTTTTAGGTATATCAAAAACACACAATAATTAGGAGTATTAATGGAAAAGAATATCTTATTTTTTATCGTATACGTAATAGAGGCATTAATATTACTACAGTACAGTGATTCAACCTTTGTTGTAAAACGCAGAAAATGTTCTAAGTATGTTTTACTGTTTTCTTCCTATAGTGTTCTTTCTTTGATTTTTTCTTTAAATATTTTTTCTTTAAACGGACTCCTCTTTTTCCTTGTTAACTCTTTTTTTATTTATTATATATACGACACCACTTTCTTCTCATCACTCTTCCACGGACTTCTTACAACCATAATGATGAGTTTAAGTGAATTATTAATCCTAAGTGCTTTCCCTGAGTTAGCCATCAATTTTTATGAAGAAACTCATTTTTTTGAAAATCTTACCTTTTTGACCGTTGGTTCAAAAATAATATATTTTTTGCTACTATTTATTCTTTCAAGTATCTTTTCTACCAAAAGAATTTCTGCCTCTCTATCTAGAAAAGAAAGTTTTATTCTATTAATCATTCCCACTTTTTCTTTTATTATTTTCTATACACTACTGACTGTATGCATGAATTATGAAGTTTCTCCTAAATTAAACAGACTCATTTTCTTTAGCACATTTTTATTACTTATTATCAATATCATGATTTGGGGAATCTATCGCTATATCCTTAGAAAAAGCCAAGAATCGTTAGAAATGCAACTTCAGCTTCAAAAAGAAATGTACTCAGCAGAGCACTATTCCGCACTCTTAAAACAGGATGAATCTCAAAAAATAATGGTTCATGATATAAAAAATCATTTGAATTCTATCGCTTTATTGAATCAACAAAGAGAATCTCAGAAAATATCCGACTATATAAGTAATCTACTCGATTCTTATGAATTGACCAAACCGACTTTTTTCTGTGATCATGCTCTTTTAAATGCTATCATTTCACACTACAATAATCACTGTAGCGCGCAAAACATAACCTTTCACGTGGACATTCGTAGTAATGTAGTTTCTTTTCTTACTCCAGAACATATAACTGCGTTGTTTTGTAATCTTTTGGATAATGCCATAGAAGCAATACAACCACAACAAGAGTCATTTATAGAATTATTAGTAACTATTCCTGAAAACAGAAACTACACCCTAATTACTTTAAAGAATTCCTGCCCACAAGCGCCGCGATACAATCATTTCGAAATCATAACCTCAAAATCTGATTCTAGCTTGCATGGCTATGGATTGAAAAGTATTCGACAAATTGCAGAGCAATATAATGGCGAATACTACTTCTGTTACGACGAAAAAGAACACATTTTTTCTTCTTCCGTTTTACTTAGAAATAGTTCTTTCAAAGAATAACTTTCAAATATTATCCTGACAGTCTTGCTACTATGGCTCCACAGTCTTTTTCCTCTTTCAAGACATATCTTTTCCTTCGGTTTTTCATAAATATTAAGGATTTTCGAACTGTTTTCTCTCTCAGAAGCATAATAAGAAACAAAAAACTGCCAAAAGGACAAACAATCTTCCCGCTAATAATGGTCAAATCATTCCTCTATCACTTCTTCAATATCTTTTACCGGAGGTTTTAATCCTTCAATTACAAGATGATTCTTTTCTGCATAATCCCAAAGTGCTGCATGAATTGCTTCCTCTGCCAGAAGTGAGCAGTGAATCTTTACCGGTGGAAGTCCGTGTAATGCTTCCATAACTGCTTTGTTGGTTACCTCCAAGGCTTCCTGCACAGTTTTTCCCTTTACAAGCTCTGTTGCCATACTGCTGGTTGCCACTGCGGCACCGCAGCCAAAGGTCTTAAACTTGGCTTCCTTTACAATATTATCTTCGATATCCAAATACATTCTCATAATATCGCCACACTTGGCATTACCAACGGTGCCAACACCGGATGCATTCTCGATTTCTCCCACATTTCTGGGGTTGGTAAAATGGTCCATAACCTTTTCGCTGTATTCTAAAACCTGACTCATATTCTTACGCCTCTTTCTTCAAGTCTATTCTTATTTACAGTTCTCTTTCAATCGTCTTTACTTATTTTCCTTGATGAAGTCTTCATAAAGTGGAGACATGCTACGAAGTCTTCCAACGATTTCCTTTAACTTCTCAACTACAAAATCAATTTCTTCCTTGGTATTGTCCTCAGACAGGGTAAGTCTTAAGGAACCATGGGCAATCTCATGAGGAAGTCCGATTGCCAAAAGAACATGGGAAGGATCCAAGGATCCTGATGTACAGGCTGATCCACTGGAACCACAAATGTTGTTCTGGTCTAACATAATCAGTAAAGATTCACCCTCTATAAAGCGGAAGCTAAAGTTTGCATTGTTTGCAAGTCGCTGGGTTCTGTGACCATTCAATCTAGTATAAGAAATCTCCTTTAATACTCTTTCAATCAGATAATCTCTAAGCTCTGTTTCCTTCTTGTGTCTCTTTTCCAAATCTCTCTTGGCAATTTCAATTGCCTTACCAAATCCTACAATACCGGGGGTATTTAAGGTTCCTGCTCTACGATTTCTCTCCTGTGAACCACCATGAATAAAGGCACCAATCTTCACAGTATCACGTAAATACATAATACCTACGCCCTTAGGTCCGTTGATCTTGTGACCACTGGCACTTAATAAATCAATATGACATTCATCTACATTGATGGGCACATGACCGAAAGCCTGCACTGCATCGGTATGGAATAAAATTCCTTTTTCATGAAGGATAGCACCGATTTCCTTGATAGGCTCAATGGTACCTATCTCATTGTTTGCAAACATAACAGATACTAAAATAGTATCCTCTCTTAAAGAAGCCTTCAGTTCTTCTAAATCAACCACACCATTTTCGTCAACATTCAAATAGGTAATCTCAAAACCAAGCTTCTCTAAATATTCACAGGTATGAAGAATGGCATGATGCTCAATCTTGGTAGTAATAATATGCTTTCCCTGTTCTTTCTTTGCAAAAGCCACTGCCTTTAACGCCCAGTTATCTGACTCACTACCGCCACCGGTAAAATAAATCTCTCTGGGCTTACATCCAAGAAACTCTGCAATGGTTTCTCTTGCATCCTCGATTGCCACTTTTCCCTTTCCTGCAAATCTATATATACTTGAGGCATTGCCATACATCTCCTCAAAATATGGCTTCATTGTCTCAAAAACTTCCGGTTTTACTGCAGTTGTTGCTGCATTATCCAAATAAATTAACTCACTCACGTTCTCTCTCCTTCCGAGTATACCTACACCTTCTTTACTTTCCAAAGCATATCTGATATATTACAAGCATAAGATAAACCTATTTACCTACTATGTCAATAGGTAAATAAAACGGAGGTAATTTATGATATCAACAAAAGGAAGATACGCAGTACGTGTTATGATAGATTTAGCTGAACAGAATTCGTCCACACCGGTACCCTTAAACAACATTGCACTTCGCCAGGACATCTCCAAAAAATACTTAGAAAGCATCGTAAAACTCTTGGTCACCGGTGGTCTTTTAAAGGGAACCAGTGGTAAAGGTGGCGGCTATTATCTTACCCGCACCCCCAAAGAATACACAGTCCTTGAAATCCTGGAATTAACCGAAGGGGACTCTCTGATTCCCGTTTCCTGTCTTGAGAAAAACGCAGAGGCCTGCCCCAGAAAAAAAGAATGCCGAACCATCTCTATGTGGTCCGGCTACGAAAAGCTCTTCCAGGATTATTTCTCCAACATCACCATCGCTGATTTATGCCATGGGGAATTTTCATAAGACGGAAGCTTTCATTATTTTTACGCAGACACGCTTGCGCTCTGCAAAACCTTCCGTCTTATTTACATCTCTGTGACAAAATATAGCGATGGTGATTCAGGTATTGTCTTGCCCATTTAAATAACCTACTGTTCTACCACCTTCATGACCCAAAATATCTTTTGAACTTTTACTCACTAAGTGCTATATTCACTCTGTTATCAATAGTGTATAATGTTTCTTCTAAACTTTTTTTCCCATCTACATACTCTAATGCCTCTTCGATAATAATATCTACATACTTATCTGGCATAGGCTTAACATATATTGCTTCTTCAGCTTTTTTCCTCATTCGTTCAAAATCCTCAGAGGATATACTTCCCGCTTTTAAGACAAACTCAGATTGTCCGGATCCCAATCTTATATCATATGGTTCCCATAGATTTCCATCACAATCATAATATCTTTCTGTAGCAAGTAGTTCTTTCTTTTTCTCTTCCCAAATACTTTCTAGTACTGGAAAACCTTCATAAGAAAAATTTTTTCTATAAACAGCAGTTGAAAAAATATAATCCCAAAATTCATATATCCCTTCTGGATTCTCACAGCTACTACTAATTCCAAGTATAAATGTCATCGGATCAATACATAGCCCGTCTCCACCAGGATAAAGTGCCTCAAAATCTTGACCTAAGAATTCCTCAAAATAAAAGAACCATTGCGGGTATAAAATATGCACATCAACACAATATGTTTCGTTGTTACAAAATCTATCCATGTCTTCTTGAGATTTGTGATTCCAATCATTTTGTTTCTTTAAAAGTTCAAGCAAAGATCGAAATTCCTCTCCCATTATGTTGCTTTTTTTATTACGAATGTCTATATATCTATCACCTGAATATCGTATTATCCTCTTTAATAAAACTCGGGTATCATCATTCGAAAAAACATAATTCTCATTAAGCATAGCATCTATATTACTCAAATCAGAAAAATCTATTTTTTCCTTTCCCCCCAGTCCCATCAACTTATAACATGGAATTATATAATAAATTTTCCCATCCTGATTGGTAACCAATCTATAAAATGTATCAGTAAAGTCTTCTAACCCTTCTTTATTTCTATGATCAAAGTAATCCTTTAATTCCAACAAGGCACCTTTTTCAGAGTAAGATTCAACATCCAAACCATTTAAAAAATAAGCATCACAAGCCTTACCAGCAATAATGTCCATGTTCAAATGTGTAACTGCATCATTATAGTCCCCATATTCTTTTATATAATCTTTAACTTCAATATAGAATTTATCAGATTCCATATTGAACCCTGCTATATACGGCTCGTATTCTGTCCAATAATCAGCTATTCCAATTGTAAGTACCTGTTTTTGATTTTTTAAAGAATAGTTCATTTCATTTTCTGATGGTTTCAATGAAATCAGTTGTAAATTTTTTGAGTTGCTACCTTGTAAACATATAATGAAGCCCTCACGATTATCACTTGCTATATACTTGATATTAGAAAAATCAATTCCCATTTTTTCATACGAAAAAACATTATAAATTTTTCCTTTTTTTATACCACACAAATTAGGGCTAAATACTCCTTGCTCACTAGGATCAAAAGCAATGTACCTGTCAAACTTAGTATCTCCTATTAAATTACGATTATAATATGAATACAATTCAGTTGTTTTGCTGGAATGTCCCTTTGTTTTTTTTATTTCTCCTGCATTCTCATCGTATACACAAATTTCATAGTTATCTTTGTTTCTGGAAAGAAGTACAACTTCTTTGCTTTCTTCGTATGCAGCAACTATTTTTTCTGTATCTACAGCTAATACATTCAGTTCTTGATCAGTTACACAGTTGAACCTGACAGGAGAATTTCCTAACGTAAGCTCCCCAATTATATATATATATTGATTATCACAACACAAAGAGGTTAGCGAATAATATGTATGTTCATCTAAATGTATATTATTATTTTCAGCAATATTAAGAATATTTTTTTGATTTACTATTTCTCCATTCTTCTCTGTAATGGCAATATCTCCATTCCAGTTAATCCAGATTATTTTTTCATTGTCGAGAATTTTAACGCAAAGAAGATTTTCCATTTGAAAGTTTATGGGAATTATTTCTTTGTCTTCTATTTCATAATCAAAAAATATACTTTGAGTATATTCTTTATTATCTTTATCTTTTTTAATATATACTTCATGATATATCAAACTGGAAGCATTTAAAAAATCCGTCTCCAAACGACACACATTCTCATTTTGCGGCTCGATTCCTGCCACAATTTCTTTTTGAAACCTATTATATTCTTTTGCTGTTTTAATCTCGATCTCACCACAGCCACACAATAATAATAACAGGTACATTAAAAAGAAATATCTAATATTTTTTTTCATAATAGTAATGTAGTTCTCCTTAACCATAATAGCAGGCAATAGAATAATTTCTATGCCTGCTATTTTCCTTTAATAACTTATTCTGTGCCACTTAATCACTTAATCAACTATCTGATATTAATACTTTCTTTAAAATTTGAAAAGAATAAATCCAGATAAACTAAACACAAACTTCTAAGGCACAAATATCGGATTAATAATACAAATCTGTATAATCTTTGTAATTAGTATCTCCAACAATGTTTCCCTGGGCATTTCTTACCCAATGTCTGGTTCTATAACTTTTAACCTTACTAGCGGTTACTTTTCCAGTAGTTGCTGTCACCCAATTTTGTCCATTATTCATTGTTGTCGCACCAGAAAGAAGCATACCATCTTTATCTAAAACAAGAACACTAACGTTTGCTTCAAATCCACTGTATGCACCACAACACTGAGTTGATGCAGTATACTTAGATTTACTTACACTCAATGAACATTTGGCCATTGAATTTCCATCTCCATCTTTAATATAAAATGCTGGGTTCTTAGCATCTGCAACAAGAACTGATCCAACAATCATCACACCACATATAATTGCAGTTAATTTTTTAAATGTTTTCTTCATACTTTATCCTTTCTTACATTATTATCCCCTAGGTTTTAATCAGTTTGTTATATTTCAAAAAATTCTTTTCCCCTACCCATTTTTTGAAATATATATATATTTGCTTTTTTTTGAAATATTTCACATATATTTATATATTATATTTATTTTTCTGTCAATCAAAAAAATTTATGGTTGTAAATTTATGGTGTAATTTTCAACGGATGCCCATATAACAGAAAAAGAACTATTTGTGTTTTGCAAATAGTCCTTTCATAATTGAAGCAATTTTTTACTGTGTTTGCATTATTTAACCATAGTACCAATAGATTCTGATTCAAACTGCATTATGCCAAACTGAAATTCTCCCATTTCATTATAAATAACGGGACAAACCATTTCAATGGAGACATCGTAATCCTGCCAGGGCTGGTTATATAGAGCAATTCCTCCAGTTGTAGTATAGTACCACTTTCCATCTACCAAATTAAAGCTTTCGATATCACCAAATACTAGTTGTTTAAATTCAGCTGTATTTCCATTTTCCAAGCACGTCTGCAAATATTCACCAAGACTGAAGGATTTATCCTCACCATCTTCCTGATGAACAATAAGCATATGATTTGCTTCCTCATAATCATACTTAATTTCATTCAACTGCTTTTGTATATCATATCGTTCAAATGGATGTACCTGATAATCCTCGTTCTCTATTTCTACTATGCAAAGTTCATCCCCACTAACACCGGTGCCGGTTTTAAGGTGTGTTTTGATAGCATATTCCATGCAACCATCATTGTCATAATCTCCTGCATAGAGTACCGGCAAAACCATGTGTGGTGAAACCCAAGACATATATATAGGATAAGTCTGATTTCCTACACGAAGAACTAAACCATTGCCACCATACATACCATATAGAGCCGCATCTGTTCCCTCTGCTTTGCTTAGAAATACAAAACGATTCTCCAGTTTTTCATACCACTCTTCCCTAACACCACCTCCTTCTGCAACTTCTTTTACTTCTCTTAAAGTATCAGCCGTTACTTCCTGCAAATAGATATTGGCCAATCTGTTCTCATCTAAAATCTCTAAATCTCTTTCTTTTGTCCCAGGATACACTGCCCAAATATTATCCTCAACCATGTTGGGATACCAAACATCATTGTATTTGTACATTTGAAGATATACTTTATTCCCGTCTGAAAAAGTATATTCCAAAATGCCATCCGCTAAAAAGTACTGAGTGAAAACTCCACCTTTACTAGCTAATGGAAGTAAAGTTTCTAATGCTTTTTCAGGATCTGTCAGGAGCACATAACCTTCTGGATTCTTCTCTTTTCTACGCCTTATAACCTCTTCAATCAGCACCTTGCCATCCAAATCAGTATCATATATATGATATGGAATTCGTGTCATTTCTAGTAATTGTTCGCTATCTGCCAGTTCCGGTATTTCAGTGTGAACTGTATCTGTAATCTCAACCTTTCCGTCTTGTTGAACCCTCTTTTTACCTTCTGATTTATAAAACGAAGTTTCTCCAATCTCATTTACGGATACAACCCAAAGTTTTTCCTTTTGATAAGTACCTTCGTCATCCGGATACTTTTTCTCACTAAAATCCGTAAAGAAAAACAAATCTTCTTTTTCGTTCTTTACAATTCCTTCGGAAACCAGTTTTTCTATCCAATATTCCTTGCAAGCTGCTATCCAAGCCTCTTCATCCACTGCCTGTTCCTGTGGTTCCTCTACTGCATCCACCCCATTAGCACTAGTATTATTCTCGGATTGGTTTATGGATGTCTCATTTGTATTTTCATTTTCTTTAGCTTTAGTCTTTGACATAATGATAACCATCACAATACTCACAAGCGCAATCGTAACAATAGTCAAAATGATTTTATTTGTTTTTTTCATATATTTTGCTCATCCCATCACACAAAAATCTAATTCTTTTGTCCAACATCCCTATTACTATGGCTCCACAGTCTTTTTCCTCTTTTAGGACATAACTTTTCCTTCTGTTTTTCATAAATATTATGGCTTTTCGGACTGTTTTCCCACTCAAGACATAACTTTCCCTTCTGCCTTTCCTAAATATTATGGCTTTTCGGACTGTTTTCTCTCTCAGGACATATTTTTCCCTTCTGTTTTTCATAAATATTATGGCTTTCTAGACTGTTTTCCCGCTCAGGACATAACTTTCCCTTCTGCCTTTCCTAAATATTAGGGCTTTTCGGACTGTTTTCTCTCTCTGGACATAACTTCTCCCTCTGTCTTTCATAATTATTATGGCTTTCTAGACTGTTTTCCCTCTCTGGACATAA
Organism: Acetatifactor sp.; assembly: GCA_045616525.1. GTDB lineage: Bacteria > Bacillota > Clostridia > Lachnospirales > Lachnospiraceae > Acetatifactor. The sequence continues at coordinate 78,993 of JAZLGY010000016.1, forward strand.
CTTTCCCTTCTGTCTTTCATAAATATTAGGGCTTTTCGGACTGTTTTCTCTCTCTGGACATAACTTCTCCTTCTGCCTTTCCTAAAGATTATGGCTTTCTAGACTGTTTTCTCTCTCAGGACATAACTTTCCCTTTTGCCTTTCCTAAATATTATGGCTTTCTAGACTGTTTTCCCTCTCAGGACATAACTTTCCCTTTTGTTTTTCATAAATATTATGGCTTTCTAGACTGTTTTCCCGCTCAGGACATAACTTTCCCTTCTGCCTTTCCTATATATTAGGGCTTTTCGGGCTACTTTCTCTCTCAAGACATAATTTTCCCTTCTGTTTTTCATAAATATTAGGGCTTTTCGAACTGTTTTCTCTCTCAGGACATAACTTTCCCTTCTGCCTTTCCTAAATATTAGGGCTTTTCGGACTGTTTTCCCGCTCTGGACATAACTTTTCCTTCTGTCTTTCATAAATATTATGGCTTTCTAGACTGTTTTCCCTCTCAGGACATAATTTTTCACTCTGCCTTTCCTATATATTAGGGCTTTTCGGGCTGTTTTCTCTCTCAAGACATAACTTTCCCTTCTGTCTTTCATAAATATTAGGGCTTTCTAGACTGTTTTCCCTCTCTGGACATAACTTTTCCTTCTGTCTTTCATAAACATTAGGGCTTTTCGGGCTACTTTCTCTCTCAAGACATAACTTTCCCTTCTGCCTTTCCTAAATATTATGGCTTTCTAGACTGTTTTCCCTCTCAGGACATAACTTTTCCTTCTGTCTTTCATAAATATTAGGGCTTTCTAGACTGTTTTCCCTCTCTGGACATAACTTTCCCTTCTGTTTTTCATAAATATTATGGCTTTCTAGACTGTTTTCCCGCTCAGGACATAACTTTTCCTTCTGTCTTTCATAAATATTATGGCTTTCTAGACTGTTTTCCCTCTCTGGACATAACTTTCCCTTCTGCTTTCCATAAATATTATGGCTTTCTAGACTGTTTTCCCGCTCAGGACATAACTTTCCCTTCTGCCTTTCCTATATATTAGGGCTTTTCGGACGGTTTTCCCACTCAGGACATAACTTTCCCTTTTGTTTTTCATAAATATTAGGGCTTTCTAGACTGTTTTCCCTCTCAGGACATAACTTCTCCCTCTGTCCTTCATAAATATTATGGCTTTCTAGACTGTTTTCCCTCTCAGGACATAACTTTCCCTTCTGCCTTTCCTATATATTAGGGCTTTTCGGGCTACTTTCTCTCTCAAGACATAATTTTCCCTTCTGTTTTTCATAAATATTAGGGCTTTTCGGACTGTTTTCCCGCTCAGGACATAACTTTCCCTTTTGTTTTTCATAAATATTATGGCTTTCTAGACTGTTTTCCCTCTCTGGACATAATTTTTCACTCTGCCTTTCCTATATATTAGGGCTTTTCGGGCTACTTTCTCTCTCAAGACATAACTTTCCCTTCTGTCTTTCATAAATATTATGGCTTTTCGGGCTACTTTCTCTCTCAAGACATAATTTTCCCTTCTGTTTTTCATAAATATTAGGGCTTTTCGAACTGTTTTCTCTCTCAGGACATAACTTTCCCTTCTGCCTTTCCTAAATATTAGGGCTTTCTAGACTGTTTTCCCACTCAAGACATAACTTTCCCTTCTGCCTTTCATAAATATTATGTCTTTTCGAACTGTTTTCCCTCTCTGGACATAATTCAGGACATAATTCTTATCACCCATAAACCCATAAATCCATAAAGCAAAATAGTGACCACAAAATAATGACCGCAAATTAGTAACCGCAAAATAGTGACCGCAAAATAGTGACCACAAAATAATGACCGCAAATTAGTGGCCGCAAAATAGTAACCGCAAATTAGTGACTGCAAAATAGTGACTGCAAAATAGTAACCGCAAATAAATGACCGCAAATTAGTGACTACGAAAAGCGAAACTTAAACTAGTGAAACTTAAACTAGTGAAACCAAAAAAGAAAAAGAATTACCATACAAAAAAGGCCGGGGAAGCAATCCATTTAAGGAATTGAATCTCCTGCCTCTTTATTGTTAGTATCCGTTATTGAAAATATAAAGCGTAAATGCGTCTTACAAAAATATTTATAGATACACTATTTTGCCATCTGCATGATCTTGGTACGCATTTCGTTTTCGATTCTCTGGAGTTCGACCTCGGCGCTTGCTCTCTTGCTGCGTCCTTCTTCCTGAATCTTCATTACTTCGTCCAAGGTGCTGATTAAGGTCTGGTTGGTCTGCGTTAAGGTTTCGATATCAACGATACCTCTCTCTGATTCCTTCGCAGTTTCGATGGTTGCCATCTTTAATGTTTCTGCATTCTTCTTTAATAATGCATTTGTCATATCACTTACCTCACGCTGTGCTTTTGCTGCATCCTGAGAATGGTCGAGTCCGATAGCAATAACCATCTGGCTCTTCCAAAGAGGAATCGTATTTACAAGAGTGGACTGAATCTTCTCACTCATGATGGTGTCGTTGTTCTGAATCAAACGAATCTGAGGAGCCATCTGAAGTGAAATGGTTCTGGTAAGCTCAAGGTCGTAGATTTTCTTCTCAAATCTGTCGATCATGTTGGCAAAATCTCTAACCTTCTGTGCATCTTCAGGAAGACCGCTTTCTTCAGCTTTCTTCTTAAGTACGGGAAGCTCTTCGTTCTTTGCAACTTCAAGCTTCTGCTTACCTGCAAGGATATACATAGATAATTCCTTGAAGTAGTTCTGGTTTAATTCATACATCTTGTCCAATGTTGCTACATCCTTTAACAGAGTAATCTGATGCTGCTCCATTACCTGAGTAACCTTGTTGATGTTTACTTCTGCCTTATCGTATTTTGCCTTGATGTTGGTAAGCTTGTTAGAACCCTTCTTGAAAATTCCAAGGAAGCCCTTCTCCTCTTCTTCGTCAAAGCTCTTAAGCTCTGTTACAAGGTCTGATAACATGTTACCGATCTGACCAAGGTCCTTGGTTCTAACGTTGCCAAGTGCACTTTCAGAGAAATCAGCAATCTTCTTCTGGCTGTTTGCGCCATACTGAAGAACCATCTGTGTATTGGTTAAATCGATCTGCTTTGCAAAATCATCAACCATTTTCTTTTCTTCGGGAGTTAATTCTACTTCTTCCTTCTTTTCAGGTGCAGCCTCTTCCTCAGCAACTGCTGCGATCTCTGTTGCAGCCGGTGCAGGTGCAATATCCAATGTAAGTGTAGGTCCCTCTTTTAACATTTCATCTAAATCGCTCACTTTAAAACCCTCCTAATATATTTTTATAGTTCTAATTTTATCTCGTTTGAATTTGTTTCTTCGCCCAGTCCCTTTAACATACCATCTTTGGCAAGACCTTCCTTGGCAAGCATGGTCTGAAGTACCTGTGCATCTGTGGTAACATCAAATACCTTTTCCTTAAACAGATTGTTCAAAAGTTCTGTAAAGGCTTCATTAATAGTATCCAGTGTCTTTTCTATTTCTGCCTTGGCAGATAAGATATCCGGTCCCGGTGCACTGACCTGATCAAATTCCTTGTATGCCTCTACCAGCTTTATAATGGTTGGTAGATAGTAATTCATTGTGGTATGCATCTGAGGCATCTTCTCCGGATACTGTTTTACCTTATCAAATATCTCATTTAAAAGATTTTCCAAATGGTATAACTTCTGAGAAATGACCTCACCCTCGATGGCATCGTTTAATTCACGAAGCTTTCTTACTGCTTCACGACCCTCTGTCATCATCTGGTTTAGCTCTGCATCCTTCTTTTCCTGGTCACTTAAGATCTGACCGGCACCTGTATTTTCCTCTTCCTTTTCGCGAACAAGTCTGCCGCTTTCTGCCTCTAAATACTGCTGATACAAATCATCCGTCAGCATCAGACAGGTTCTTTTCTCATCTAAATGTCCGTGTGGGAAAATTCCTTCCTGAAGCATACGTCTAAGATCTCTTAAAATCTTTCCTCTGCTAAACAAAGTACCTTTTTCCAAATCATCGATGGTTGCATAAAGATGAGAGCCGCAAATATCTACATATCTCTGCGCTCTTTTTAAGAACTTTCCTCTAAAGGTTCCATCCAAAACCATCGCAAGGAAAATGGCAAAGCATAAACCGGAAATCCATATTCCGGGTGCCAGGCCCAATGCCGAAAATACAATCCATGTAATTCCCGAAGAAAATGCACCGATACCACCAAAAATACGCTTCAGGATACTACCTGCATACCCCTTCTTCTGGAATAATCCTCTCTTCCTGTTTCCTTCAAACCGAACACTTCCGGGGCCTTCAAAATAAACTCTGAACTTTTCGTTGCCACGGCTTTCTACCTCACCGGTGCTGGATCTTCTTCTTGCAGGATCAACACTGTAGGAATTGGATTTCCCCTCGTGTTGTGCTGCCCAATATTTCCAGCTATCCTTCATCTGCTGCATCTGCTTCTGATAGGTTTCTCTACCACTTTTTATCTCAAAACCGGTACGTTGCTTCGCTTCGTGAAGCGCAATGTTCACAGAATCATTGACTAACCGATTTAAATTTTTAAAATCACCGGTAACGATTCCCTCCTGTACAGCCTCTTTGATCTGCTCTCCTAAAGAGGAAGGACGTCCTTCGTTCATTCATCTCACCTCGTTTCAAAACAAGACCTGTATAAGTCTCATTAACAGACATTATAACATACATTAAATAAGGGGTAAATATACTATATCTGCACTTTATCCTTATTTAATATTTCCATTTCACGTAAAAGCTTTTCCGTTTCTTCCAAAACCGTCTGACTGTCTTTTTCCACCATACCACACTTATAATATCGAAGTGTAAGGAACGGATTTCCATAAGCGGTAAATTTTAATCGATCCTTATAGTTCTTGATTAATTCAGGAATCTTCGTTGGATCAATCTGCGCACGAGGCATAAAGGTACATACAATTCTTTCATTTTTACCTGTAACATCTTCAAGATAAAGCTCATGGGCTTTCACACGAATCAGAGAAATACGAAGCAGGTTCTGAACACAAACCGGAACATTTCCAAAACGGTCTGTCAGTTCATCAATCATTTCATCCTTTTCCCTGTCATTTGTAATACTTGCTATTCGCTTATAAATATCCAGCTTTTGTGATTCATTCACGATATAATCTGCAGGAATAAAGGCATCTACATCCAGGTTGACCGCCGTGTTGAAATCCTCCTGCTTTTCAATACCCTTTTGCTTTTGGACAGCATCGTTAAGCATCTTACAGTATAAATCATAACCTACCGCTTCCATATGTCCGTGCTGATGCATGCCAAGTAGGCTTCCGGCGCCACGAATCTCCAAATCTCGCATGGCAATCTTAAATCCGCTTCCAAGATCTGTAAATTCCTTAATTGCAGCAAGTCTCTTTTCCGCTACTTCCTTTAATACCTTATCCCTCTTATACATCAGGAATGCATAAGCTGTTCGATTGGATCTTCCCACACGGCCCCTGAGCTGATAGAGCTGTGAAAGTCCCAGTCTGTCAGAGTCATGAATAATCATGGTATTTACATTGGAAATATCAAGACCGGTCTCGATGATGGTGGTCGATACCAACACATCAATTTCACCGGAGACGAAATCAATCATTATTTTTTCAAGTTCCTGCTCCTTCATCTGACCATGGGCAAAGGCCACATTGGCTTCCGGTACCAGCTCCTGGATTCTGCTTGCAATATCCGCAATATTATTGACTACGTTGTAAACATAGTATACCTGTCCGTTTCTTGCCATTTCACGATGAATGGCTTCTCGAACCATCTCCTCGTTGTATTCGCAAACAAAGGTCTGAATAGGAAGACGTTCCTCCGGTGCTTCCTCCAGTACGCTCATATCACGAATACCAATCAGACTCATATGGAGTGTTCTTGGAATTGGTGTTGCAGTCAATGTCAAAACATCCACATTTTCCTTTAACTGCTTGATTTTCTCCTTGTGGGCTACACCAAATCGCTGCTCCTCGTCAATAATCAAAAGTCCTAAATCCTTGTACTCCACATCCTTGGAAAGAACTCTGTGGGTACCAATTACAATATCAACAAAACCTTTCTTTAAATCTACCAGGGTTTTCTTAATCTCTGTAGCAGTTCGAAATCTGGATAAAAGCTCTACACGTACCGGGAAATCCTTCATTCTTTGGCAGAAGGTATTGTAATGCTGCTGTGCCAAAATGGTGGTCGGCACCAGATATACTACCTGTTTTCCCTCCTGTACTGCCTTGAAAGCTGCACGAATGGCAATCTCTGTCTTACCATATCCAACATCACCACAGATTAGTCTGTCCATGGTCTTTTTGCTTTCCATATCCATCTTGGTATCAGCAATTGCCGCAAGCTGGTCTTCCGTTTCTTCAAAAGGAAACATTTCTTCAAATTCCTTTTGCCAAACTGTGTCCTTTCCAAACTGATAGCCTTCTGCACCCTGTCTTGTGGCATAAAGACTTACCAGTTCTTCTGCTACCTGCTGAATGGCTGTCTTCACCTTGGTTTTCGTCTTTTCCCAGTCCTTGCCCCCAAGCTTGTTTAATTTGGGATGACTTCCCTCGGCACTTGCATACTTTCCGATTACATTTAATTCTGTTGCAAGAACATAGAGATTTCCGCCATCTCGATACTGAATCTTCATGTAGTCCTTGGTCACATGATCTACTGTAACCTTTTCAATTCCCTGATAAACACCAAGTCCGTGACTTTCATGAATAACATAGTCTCCTACCTTCAGTTCATTAAAGTCGGCGATTTTCTGACCCTGATATATTTTTTTACGTTTTTTCTTTTTTTCTACGCCAAAAATATCGGTCTCAGAGATAACCACAAACTTAATCATAGGATACTCAAAGCCCTTGCGCACAGAACCATACAGAGTCAGAACCTCACCGGGAATGGCCTCTCTATAAGGGTCCTCTGAATAAACTGCCGGAATCTCCTGGTCTAATAAATCCATAGCAATTCTCTTGGCTCTTGTTCGAGAGCCTGATAAGAGAATCACTCGATATCCCTGTTTTCTGTACTTTTTCAAATCCTTTACCAGGGTTTCAAAGCTATTGTTATAGGAAGAAATACTTCGGGCGGTTACTCCCAGTCTTACTTTTGCTTTGATCAGTGCTGCACCCGTATCCATGGCAGAAAGTGATATTAAGCTTTCATTTTGAAGCTGCGCCAGGATTTCTTCCTTACTGTACAAAAGGTCCATTTGCTTTGGCAGGATATAACCCTTTTCTGCTCTTTGGCTCATACTGTCGCGAAATTCCGCCTCCACAGCATTGGCATGCTCCGCAATATGAATGGGCTCATCCATAAAAAACAAAAGCTGTCCCTGATTTTCACCTTGGACCAACTGTGATAAAAGTCCTACCAGAGAAACTGTGTCCTCATAAAAATAATGTATATAACTATCCAGATTTACAAGCTCATGAAATTCTAAGAGCTGCTCTCTGGTTTCCTTCATCTGATTCTTGATTCGGCTTGCTTCCTCAGGTTTCAAATGATCTCTAAAGTAAGCCTCTCTCTTCTTTGCTTCCTTTTCGATTCGTTCAACACCCTTACGAAGTCTGTCTGTTGATAATACAAATTCCCCCGCTGGAAATATCTTGATTCCGGAAAGCTTCTCCACGGATCTCTGACTTAACACATCAAAGGAACGAATAGAGTCTACCTCATCTCCCCACAGTTCAACACGATACGGGTTTTCCTGTGTTAAATCGTAAATATCTACAATACCGCCTCGTACCGAAAACTGTCCGGCGGTTTCCACCTGGTAAGCCTTTTCATAGCCAAGGCTCACTAGCTTTTTCGCTAACGCTTCGCTTTCAATGATATCACCCTTGTTAATGGTGATGACATCCTCTTCTTCATCCCACTTTGCCTGTGGACTCATGAGTGCAGAAAAGGTAGTTACAATGGTTACCGGCTTATGCTCCGCAAGTCTTCGCAATGTTTTGATTCTTTCTCTGGTCAATTGTTTACCGTGAATATCCGCCTGGAAAAAGATTAAATCCTTAGCAGGATAAAAAACGACATTTCTGTCATAAAAACGGTACTCTTCCATAATCTCTCTGGCTCTTAAGTCACTATAGGTAACAATTACCTTATATTTGAATCCCAAGGATAAGCTGTAAATCATATGAAGTTTTTGTGATTCCACGCAACCGCTCAGAGAAATTGGTGTGTTCCCCTTTTTCAGGGCCTCTTTCACCTGTTCATACTCCGCCAGTTCTGCGAAAGGAGCAACCAAAGCCTGCATTTATTTTCCACCCTTACTGTTAAATCGATTCATTGCCATATCTGTACCATCTGTAAAAATAGTCCCAATGGCCTCTGCTGCCTTCATCGCAGCTTCATCCATAAGAACCTGTTCTTCCTTGGAAAAGTGTCCAAGGACATAATCTGCCAGGTCATAACCCTTGGGCTTTTCCCCTACTCCCATCTTGATTCTGGTAAAACCTTCCCCTCCAAGATGCTGAATGATATTTTTAAGTCCGTTATGTCCACCGGCGCTTCCCTTTTTACGCACTCTGATGGCACCTACATCCAGACTGATATCATCGGAAATAATGATGAGTTCCTCTTCCCAGTCAATCTTATAATAATCCACCAGTTCCCGAACACTTTCTCCGCTCAGATTCATAAAGGTTTGGGGTTTTGCCAGGATCACCTTTTCTCCCTGAAAAACTCCCTTACCAACAAGAGCCTTGTGCTTCTTTTCATTTACACTGATTCCTGCCTTGTCTGCAATATAATCTATTGTATGAAAACCAATGTTATGTCTGGTTCTGTCATAATCTTTTCCCGGATTTCCAAGTCCTACAATAATATACATATTTTCTCCTTTCATCCGACTGTTCATGTGAAATATGGTCTAACCTTTATAATACCCTACTCCTCCAAAAACGTGCAACAAAAAAAGCTGCCATGCGGCAGCTTTTTTGTTCGTCTTTTTACAAGGTTTATTCTTCAGCATCCGGTTCTTCCATTGCTCTTTCGTAGCTCTCGAGAATAATCTTCTGAATCATATCTCTGGTGTCTGAATTAATAGGATGTGCAATATCTCTATGCTCTCCATCTGCAGACTTCTTGCTTGGCATAGCAATGAAAAGACCTCTTTCGCCTTCGATCACCTTGATGTCATGAACAACAAATTCGTTGTCTAATGTAATGGAAACTACTGCTTTCATTTTTCCTTCCTTCGTAATTTTCCTTACACGTACATCTGTAATCTGCATGTCTTTTCCCCCTGATAAGTTGCTTATTTTATCTTAAAGAACGTATCTTTCGTTCTTCTCAATAACAATCTTAATTCCGTCTTCTCCAACGAATCTTGAATTGGCGCGGATTGTATCCCTGCTCTCCACAATGCAATTCTCAATATAGGTATTATCACCTATATAAACGTCGTTCAATATGATGGAATTTTTGATTACACAGTTGTTTCCGATGTAACTCTTCTTGAAAATCAAGGAGTGTTCTACTGTACCATTTACAATACAGCCACTGGAAATCAAACTGTCCTTGATGGTTGCTCCTACATTGTATTTTGCAGGTGGCAGGTCATCAACCTTGGAATAAACATCCGGATATTGTTTAAAGAAGTAATCACGAACCTCGGGTTTTAAGAAATCCATATTGGTTCTGAAATAATCCTCTACAGAAGCAATGTTTCTCCAGTAATCCTTGATCTTGTACGCATAAATTCTCTTCATATCTTTGTAACGAATCAATACGTCCCTTACAAAATCATATCTGTCTTCCTGGGCACATTTTTCAATCATCTCAATCAGATGACGTCTTCTGACAACATAAATACCGCATGATACGGTGTTGGTTTTTGCCTGCAATGGCTTTTCTTCAAAATCCTCTACACGAAAATCTTCGTTAAGCTTCATGGTTCCGAATCTTTCCATGTCCGTTCCGGCTTCCATATCTCTGCAGACAACGGTGATATCCGCCTTCTTCTCTATATGATACTCCAAAACAGCATTAAAGTCCATTTTATAAATTCCGTCTCCGGATGCAATTACAACATAGGGCTCATGACTATTTTTCAGGAATGTAAGATTCTGATAAATAGCATCTGCCGTTCCTCTGTACCAGTTACTGTTTTCCATAGTAACTGCCGGTGTAAACACATACAATCCACCCTGCTTACGTCCAAAGTCCCACCACTTGGAAGAACTCAAATGCTCATTCAAGCTTCTGGAATTGTACTGGGTAAATACTGCTACCTTCTGAATATGTGAATTAGACATATTGCTAAGGGTAAAATCAATACTTCTATAGCTACCTGCAACCGGCATAGCACAGACAGCTCTTTTTTTCGATAATTCTCTCATGCGGTGGTTATTGCCACCTGCCAATATTATACCTACTGCTCTCACATTACAACCTCCTTTTTCCTTGCTGATCCCGTGACTATTATGCCTTAATCAATGTTCCGCCACTTGGCAAGCAGCCATCTGTATAATCCGAAGGAGTGGTAACGCCGGAAATAACGGTATTTTTACCAACTACTGTAGCTTTAGGAATCACACTCTTTTCACCGATGGTAACCAAACCATGGTTATAGATATGAGGAGCTGCTTCATTTTCTGCTTCCTCTAAAACACCCAACTTCACTTCGTCCTGAATCTCAACATTTTCTGCAAGGATACCCTTGTAAATCTCACAATTTTCTCCAATCCTTGCTCCATTCATAATGATGGAATCCCGAACGATGGTGTTTTTACCAATCACAACATCACAGCCAATTACAGAATTGTATACCTGGCCGTAGATTTCGCTTCCTTCACCAATGATACATCTCTCCACTACACTGTCTGCTGACATATACTGGGGAGTAATGATATCACTCTTTGTATATATTCTCCAATATTCCTCATAGAGATTGAATTCCGGAACAATATCTATAAGCTCCATGTTTGCTTCCCAATATGAGTTTAGGGTTCCTACATCCTTCCAATAACCATTAAACTCAAAGGCATACAAGGGTGAACCCTTATCACGGCAATAAGGAATAACATGTTTACCGAAATCCAGTGCGGGCTGGTCTGCCATGGCAATCAATGCTTCCTTTAATACCTTCCAATTGAAGATATAAATACCCATACTTGCAAGATTACTTCTGGGCTTTGCCGGCTTTTCTTCAAACTCTGTGATTCTGCGGTTCTCATCCGTAATCATAATACCGAATCTGCTGGCTTCTTCCATGGGTACAGGCATAACCGCAATAGTTACATCTGCTCCGTTTGCCTTATGGAAATCAAGCATTACCTCATAATCCATCTTGTAAATATGGTCACCGGAAAGAATCAATACATATTCCGGATTAAAGGTTTCCATATAATCGATATTCTGATAAATCGCATTGGCAGTACCGGTATACCATTCACTGTTCGCACTCTTTTCATAAGGAGGTAAAACCGTTACACCACCAATATTTCTGTCCAAATCCCAAGGAATACCTATTCCGATATGTGCATTCAGTCGAAGTGGCTGATACTGGGTCAAAACACCGACTGTATCTACACCGGAATTAATGCAATTGCTCAATGGGAAATCTATGATTCTATACTTTCCGCCAAATGCTACCGCAGGCTTTGCCACCTTTGAAGTTAAAACTCCAAGACGACTGCCCTGACCACCTGCAAGGAGCATGGCTATCATTTCCTTCTTGATCATCTCATCACCTCTGTCTACTAAATTACGTTTATTTACAACACTAACCCCATAGTGTTTAGATATTTTGATTATATCACAATAATCGAATTTGGTGAATATTATTTACAAATTTACATTCTCAATTTATCTTTTTCTGTTAAATGTGCACACACAAGTCAATATTTCGACAAATAAGCCTTCGAAAAAGATTTGTTTTTTATAGTATATGTGTATATAATATACCTTAGATTATGGGGTTCTTTGCCCATGATACTATTTAGTTGTCCAATATGACAAAAGGAGTTATTTATGTATCAGATCGATTTTGAACACCCGATTAGTGTTTACTTTATCGGAATCGGCGGAATCAGTATGAGCGGACTTGCAGAGATATTAAACAAAGCCGGCTTTACCGTATCGGGTTCTGACAGAAAAGCCTCCGACATTACAAATGCCTTAGAAAAAAATGGAATAACGGTTCACATTGGTGAATCCGCAGCCAATATACATAAAGATATTGATGTAGTTGTACTTACCAGTGCAGTCAGGGATGACAATTTAGAGCTGATTGCCGCCAAGGAAGCAGGGATTCCTATATTAAGTAGAGCGCAGCTTCTTGGACAGATTATGAAAAACTATGAGCTTCCAATCGCCATTAGCGGAACGCACGGAAAAACCACAACTACATCCATGCTTTCTGAGATATTACTCAAGGCAGATACGGATCCTACACTTTCTATTGGAGGTATCTTAAAAACCATCGGTGGAAACATTCGTGTAGGTGATTCTCCTTACTTCGTAACGGAAGCCTGTGAGTATACAAACAGCTTTTTAAGCTTCTTCCCTAAAATCAGTGTCATCCTTAATATAGAAGAAGACCATTTGGATTTCTTTAAGGACCTGAATGATATTCGTGCTTCTTTCCGTAAGTTTGCACTTCTTTTGCCCAGCGATGGTACACTAATCATCAATCATGCAATTGAGAATCTATCAGAAATCACAGGCGACCTGCCTTGTAAGGTATTAACCTTCGGCGAGGATGCTTCTTCTGATTATTATGCAACCGATATTACCTTAAATACACTGGGATGTGCTTCCTTTACAGCTCACACTCCCGGTGGAACTGTTGATATTACCTTAAAGGTTCCCGGAAAGCATAACATATTAAATGCTTTGTCTGCTCTTGCAACTGCTGATATCCTTGATATCAATCAGGAAATCTCCGCGGATGCTCTTGGTGCATTTACCGGAACCGATCGTCGTTTTGAATACAAGGGAACCATTGGCGGCGTTACCATCGTAGATGACTATGCTCATCATCCAACAGAGATTGCAGCTACCTTAAATGCAGCGCAAAAGATAAAACACAATACCCTTTGGTGTGTGTTCCAGCCTCATACTTATACCCGTACTAAGGCCTTTTTACCGGAGTTTGCAAAGTCACTTTCTCTGGCGGACAGAGTGGTTCTTGCAGACATTTATGCAGCACGTGAAAAGGACACTTTGGGAATCAGTTCCAAGAACCTTCAGGATGAAATCTTAGCTCTTGGATGCCCTTGTGAATATTTTAAAACTTTTGATGAAATTGAAAATTTCTTATTGCAAAATTGCACGAAAGATGATTTGTTGATAACTATGGGGGCAGGAGATGTGCTAAAAATCGGCGAAAACCTCCTCGGAAAGTAAGTTATCCACATTATCCACAGTGTGAAGCTTTTTCAAAAGCCTCATAACTGTGGATATTTTTTTAACATTTGTGGATAACATCTGATTTCCCGATTTATAAAAAAAGCCTATACTTTCAAGACTTTTTTCATTTCCACAAAAGTTATCCACATTATCCACATTTAACCCCCATTTTTCCTTTTTTGAAGCCCTGTAGAATCTCGGCAAAATGCCTATTTCATTTTAAAAATTGCTATGCTAAAATAACCATGCTCATGGAGATTATATGATGTTTTTCCCATTCTTCCGGGCAGTTTTTAAGAAATAGGGGATGTGTAAAAATGGCACGCTTGAAGTTATACAAAGACAATTATGTAGAGACAACAGCAGTTTCCAACTGCTTTATAGATCATTATATGCAGGACGCTAATGATGCGCAGTTAAAGGTATATTTATACCTTATTCGTATGATTGGGGCCAATCTGCCCACAAGTGTGTCTGATATTGCAGACAAGTTCAATCACACCGAAAAGGATGTGTTAAAGGCTCTAAAGTTCTGGGAGAAGAAAAAGCTCCTTGGTCTTGACTTTGACGAGAATAAAAACCTTGTGGGAGTACACTTGTGCCATTTAACCGGTACTGACAAGCAGAGCAATACCGATCTATGCTTACAGCCGAAGGCTGATGAAATCCAAGAGGTTGTTCCTGCAGCGCAGCCAATCGTAATTACAACCCAGACGATTGCAGAAGAACCTGCTATGGAAGATCCATATGAAAAACCTGTTTACACTGCAGAGCAGTTAAAGGCCTTCAAGGCAAAGGAAGAAACACAGCAGCTTTTATTCGCAGCGCAGATGTATATTGCTCGTCCTTTAACTTCTAACGATATGAGGACCATTCTTTATATTTCAGATGTTCTTCATTTTAGCGATGACTTAATTGATTACCTCATTCAGTATTGTGTCGATCGCGACAAACGTGATTTCCGTTATATTGAAAAGGTTGCTCTTAGCTGGGCAGAGCAAAACATTACTACTGTAAAACAGGCGAAGAAGGTTTCCACCAAATATGATAAGAGTGTATATGAGATTATGAATGCACTTGGAAAGAATTCCTCTCCCACGCAAAAGGAAGTTGAATTCATCAATCGTTGGATGAAGGAATATGCTTTCAGCCAGGATGTTATTTTGGAGGCCTGTGAAAGATGCGTTCTTACAACAGACAAGCATCGTTTTGAATATGCCGAAGGTATCCTTTCTAATTGGAAGGAATCCGGCGTTCATCATAAATCAGACATTAAAAAGTTGGATGAACAGTATATCCAGAGAAAAAATGATTTAACCCATCATACTACCGGAACTATTTTCAACAAGTTTAATCAGTTCCAGCAGAACAGCTATGATTTTGATTCTTTGGAAAAGCAGTTATTAAGTAACTAACAGTTAGGAGTTCATCGTGTCACTTACTGAAGCACAATTTAAATCCATTATCAGAAAATACGAAAACAAACAAATATTAGCACATGATAGACAAAGCAGTCGGCAGGAAGAGATTTTTAGAAAGCTTCCTGCCTATGCTGAGTTAGACAGTAAGATTGCGGAAACCGCCCGTTTAAATCTGTTTCGTATGTTAGACAGTGACAATGCGGATTTTACTAACACCAAGGAACAGATTCGTCTCCTATCATTAAAGAAGAAAGAGCTTCTTGTCTCAAACGGTTATCCCGAGGACTATTTGGAACTAAAGTACGAATGTCCCGATTGCCAAGACACCGGATATATATTAGGTAAGAAGTGTCACTGTTTCAAAAAACAGGAAATGGATATTCTTTACGAGCAGTCCAATATAAAGGATTCTCTGAAGACCAACAACTTTTCTGCTTTATCTTATGATTATTATAAGGGCGAGGACTTATCCCGTTTCGAAAACGCAGTTAATGTAAGTCATGCTTTTGTTGATAATTTTTCACTAAAATATGAAAATCTGTTCTTTTTTGGAACCGTAGGAACCGGAAAAAGCTTTCTTTCCGGCTGTATTGCCAAAGAATTACTTGACAAAGGCCGTTCGGTTATATATTTTAGTTCGTGTGGCTTTTTTGATACTATGTCAGGATACACCTTTGATCACAAACAAAAAGAGTATCTTGCAAGTTTTAGAGAAGATATATATAATTGTGACTTGGTCATCATCGATGATCTTGGAACAGAAGTAACAAATTCCTTTGTTACCTCTACCCTTTTCTCTTTGTTAAACGAAAGACATTTGAGGCAGAAGGCAACAATCATTTCCACCAACTTAAGCTTGGAGGAGTTGCGTGACCGCTATTCCGATCGCGTATTTTCACGAATAACCAGCCACTATTCTTTATGTAAATTATCCGGCCCGGACATTCGTATGATGAAAAAAATATCAGGAAAGTGAGAAAAATATTATGCCATCTCGTGAAGAAAAGCGTAACCTGGAAACCATTCCCGTAGGATCCTTAGGTATCATTTCCTTAGAAGGATGTAAGGTTCTTGGTGAGCGAATCGACAAGTATCTTGTAAAATGGAGAACTGAAAGAGAAAGTGAGCATAAGGACTCTTTAGCCTTTTCCGGTTATCAGAGAGATTCTTATCTTCTTCAGACCAAGGTTCCCAGATTCGGTTCCGGAGAAGCTAAAGGTATGATTTTAGAGTCTGTCAGAGGACATGACCTTTATCTTTTAGTAGATGTATGTAACTATAGCTTAACTTATTCTTTATGCGGACATGAAAACCACATGTCTCCTGATGATCATTATCAGGATTTAAAGAGAATCATCGCTGCTGTAGGTGGTAAGGCTCGTCGTATCACCGTTATTATGCCTTTCCTTTATGAAAGCAGACAGCACAAGCGTACCACCAGAGAATCTTTGGACTGTGCACTTGCTCTTCAGGAGCTTGTAAGCATGGGCGTTGACAATATTATTACCTTTGATGCACATGATCCTCGTGTACAGAATGCAATTCCTTTACATGGTTTTGAGACTGTACAGCCTGCTTATCAGTTCATTAAGGGACTTTTAAAGAACGTACAGGGTCTTAATATTGACTCTTCCCATATGATGGTCATCAGCCCTGATGAAGGTGGAATGAAGAGAGCCATCTATATTGCCAACGTGCTTGGTCTTGATATGGGTATGTTCTATAAGAGAAGAGACTATACCAAGATTGTAAATGGTAGAAATCCTATCGTTGCTCATGAATTCCTTGGAAGCAGTGTAGAAGGAAAGGATGTTATCATTATCGATGATATGATTTCTTCCGGAGACAGTATTTTAGAGACTGCTTCAGCATTGAAGGAACGTAAGGCTAACAAGATTTTCGTCTTCTCAACCTTCGGTTTATTTACCAATGGTCTTGATAAATTTGATAAGGCATACGAAAATGGCATCATCACTCGTATTCTTACAACCAACCTGATCTACCAGACACCCGAACTCTTAGAGAGAGAATGGTACATCAACTGTGATATGAGTAAATATATTGCTTACATCATTGATACCTTGAACCATGATTCTTCTATTGGCGATTTATTAAATCCTAACGAAAGAATCCAGAGTATTGTTACAAAATATAAAAATGGTGAATTATAATATTTCTAATAGATCAAAAAGCAGAGGCTTCATAACCAAGGTTATGAAGCCTCTACTTTTTGATTTAATTTTTGTTATGGTTTCATAAATAGTTCTCTACACAAATTGGGGCAATCTCCATTCTGTAAATATAAGCTTATATCATCTATTCCCTTATAATCTGTAAATAGAATTTTTCCATCTTCGTTTACACCACATAAATAATATGGCGTAATTGAAATATAGCATATATTCTTCCAAGATTCAGCGATGTAAAAACTACGATTCATAGGGCTGCAAACTTTAACTTTCCCATTTTCTTGCAATCCCACTGTAACATATAAGTCGGCTAGTATATCCTTCATATTTTTCCATGTTTTTACATCAGATGCATATGCTTCCGTATACTTTGTTGTGATTACAGTCCCATTCTCCAAAAGTGCAAATGGAACAACACCTAATGCAACTTTTTTAACATTTTTCCATTCGTTAATTTGTTGTATCATATCCAAATTGAGTCCACTATTTCCATTTATATTTCCCACAACAGAACCATCGTTCATCAAAACAAGCTCAGGAAAAGCTCCCTGCCCGTTTATCTGAACTACATTATTCCAATCAACAACGATATCCTGATTTTCATCAGAACAAATCCATTCTCCCTGACTTTTTATCATTATAAAGTTTGGAATTTGAATATAAATGTCTTCTATTTTTCCGTTGTATTGTTCCATAAAATTCATCAATTCATAATAATACTCATATTGCAGGTCTCCAGATATAGGTATAAACACTTCATTACCAATATCATATAGCTTTATTTCACCACCATCTAAAATAAATAAATGATTTGCATATCCCCAGATAGCCCTCGCCTTAGAAATACCCTCTATTTCGCATCCATGTACTTGTCCATTACCATAGTCACATACATAATACACTGATTCACGATCAGTTATATATGCAAATTCATGTTCTCCACAATACATCTTATATTTGTTACTATCACAGATGGTTAGTTCCTTTGTTCGTAATAAATCTGTATTCTCCACATATACATTGGTTGTTTCAATTACTTCATTAGTGACACCCCCAAATACAACTACACAACTTACAAAAAAAATTATTATTCTTTTTAAAAAAATACCGTTCATCTCCTCATTAATCATTAAAAAAGATTGTATAATGCTGATTTGCTAAATTATCTAAATACTGATAATCATTCAATGTTGTTATCGTTCCATACCCTGCAATTGCTATATCATGTCTAACAACACCTGCTATCTTTATATTTCCATTATTATAATCCCTAGATACAGAATCCAAAGCTCTGAAATTCTTTTGCGTAGTAATCCCTGCAGGTATGGTGTAAAAATAACCAATATCACTTGTGTTATTTGCATAGATGGCTACACAAGCAAGCATTGTAGCTTGTTGCCACGGAACATTGGTTTTTGATTTTGCAGTTCTAGTTTGAGCGTTTTGCCATAATGAAGCATATGGCGGATTTACCGTATAAAATTGGGATGGACTTGTTACCACACTTCTAGCACTTACATTCCCTGAAATCTTTCTATTCATGATTGCCGCCGTAATTCCGATTCTATCATTTGTCCTGCTAGAATAAGTGCATTCTGCCCATATACATCTTGCCACAACTTCTAAATCGCTCACTCCATCGTACCATCTATACCCATTATTCCACTGTGATTGTGTTACTTCAGAATATGAGCTCGCTCCATATCCAGAACTTGACATTGCTGCATTATATGTATTTTCAATAAATCGAATTTCATTGTAGCCCATAGATTTACTTCCCGTATTTTGTTCCAACCACTTCTTACCGTATTCAGTAATCTTGTACTCATTTTGAATAAATGTTTCTGAAATAGGATCATAGAAAATACCTTCACCTAAATAATAATAACATGTTTCATTATCCCAAAACCATCCCTGATATCTAAATGGATTTATTTCTCCTATAATGCAGTCGTTATAGTTTATAACTTGTGGTAACGGATTCCCATTTATATAATGATACTCACTTACTTTTCTACCTTGTTCATCATATATTTCACTTACATTTCCGATATTATCGTACTTTAAATAAAAAAACTTTTTTTGATATACTAATTTTTCACACCTATTTTGTCCATAATAATTTGTATAAACAAACTCCAAATCATACTCTGGACAACTTATTTTGGATATGTCCTGCCCATCATACCAAAACACTATGTGACTATCTCTACTTTTTTCTTCTATCAATCTGTTAAAATCGTCATATACGAAATCATAATTTTTCCCATCTACACTTATATTTTCAATTGGTTCAACACTCACTAATTTCTGAGTTAATTCTTCAACATATCCTGGTTTTTCTATAATTTCAGTGTTTTCCACCTCAGATTTACCTGTTTTCGATGCACCTAAATCAGAGGGGGCTGCCTGAGTAGTAACATTTGATGATACCAGAACCATCATGCCAAAAGTAACTGCCAATAAACGATTAATTTTTGTTTTTATTGTTTTGTTTTTCATATAACCTCTCCTTCTCTTCTAAATGATTTTAAGACGATTCCCTGTTAACTTTATTTTTAGAAGCGTCTTTTTTTCTTCTTGTACAGCTGCAAAAAGCGATATACTTGACCATGGACTTTTTTACAAAGTACTAAATTCTTGTGAATCTGATTTTTCGCGTATTATTCAAATTCATCATTTTATATAAAAGATTCTTGTGAATCCATTATATCTATCTTATACATGTCAACTACATTTGTAGTCATTTACTTCCTATATCATTTTCTACTAAATATCAACATTTATTTTGAGTATTATCGCATCGGTGCATTATTTGCTATACGATGATATATATAAGTATTTTTTGTTCATTTGTATCACTTCTTCAATATCTTTTACCGGAGGTTTTAATCCTTCAATTACAAGATGGCTTGATTTGAATTGTGGTTTGGATTAACAACTTTAGGACCTACTACCATCCAATAATTCCCATTACTATCCATTATTTCCACGGTTTTTTCTTCACTGATATTATTCCTCTAATGCAGTTTTAATGCGATTGTCGATTATATGTACAGCTTCTTCTAAACTAATTTTACCCTCAAAATAATAATTTGCCTCTTCAACTATTATGCTGATATATTTTTCAGGAATCGGTTTTATATAAACAGCTTTCTCAACTTTTTGTCTCATTCTATCAAAATCTTCTTCGTTTATACTTCCAGCTTCCAACACATATTGTGAATCTCCTGTACCTAAAACTATATCATTAACATAATTGTATGTTCCATTTGAATCATAGAAATCATCTTTAGCGAGCAGCCTTTCCTTTAAATATACCCATGAATCCTCGGTTACCGGAAATCCCTCATATTTATAATATTTTTTGTAAGTTTCAACATTCGTCACATAGTTTAAGAACTCATACATGCCTTCTTTACAATCGGTTTTATTACTTATCGCAATTCTGTAAAAACTGGCATCTAGGCACAGCCCCATACCGCCTGGGAAATCACTAACATAATCTCTCCCTATAAAATACTCATAATAAAAATACCACTCTGGATACGACATATCTATGCTAACGGTATGGGCCTCTCCCGCGCTATATCTATCTACCGTATTATTGAGTGTTTTATTAATCTCTTTTTGCCTTTTCATCAATAAAAGTAAATCTTTAAAATCATCTTCTAAGATATAACTTTCTTTCTTATCAATATCTATATACTGATTACCGGAGTACTGAATAATCGTCGGGAATAAAATATTTTCAGTATAACTCGAAAAAACATAATTCTCGTTTAATCTATCAGTAATATCTGTAAGATTACCATAGTCTATCCCCTCTTTTGAAGCCAGTCCCTTAAGCTTATAACATGGTATCAAGTAATAAATATTCCCATTTTTATCTGTAACCAATCTATAAAATTGGTCCGTAAAGACATTAGCAATCTCATTACACTCAAAATAATCATTAAGTTTCATCAAGGCACCTTTTTCAGCATATGTCTCTACTTCTAATCCGTTCAAAAAATAACCATCACAGAAACTATTGGATATCATATCTACATTCAGATTTCTAATTGCGTCATCATAATCATCATAGTCATTCATATAATCCTTTATTTCTATGTAATATTGATCCGATTGCATGTTAAATCCATCCACCAGTTGCACTATCTGTTCACCAATAAAAACTCCCCCTACAACCAATGTATATTTGCCATTTTTTACATCATAATTATTAACTTGATCAGATTTCTTCAAAGATATAATTTGAATACACTTTTCCTCTTGGTTATATTCACCAATAAAATATCCGCCTTGTCCATCTCCAACAATATAGCTAATATTTTCCAATGATAATCCCATTTGTTCAAAAGAAAAAACCTTATATGATTCTCCATTCTTAACACCAACAAAATTGGTTGTTTTAGTCTCTTCATTAAATTCACTAAAATAATATTCGTATAAATCATCTCCCGGAAAAATCACTGAAGAATTAGCCATATGAATCGGTTGATTTTTATCTTTTCGAACCATCTTCATCTCACATGTACCTGGTTTATATTCCCAAACCATGTATTTCTTTTTTTCCTGTTTGTATAATCTGGTCTTATATCCACTTCTTTCTAACAGTAATTCAGCACCGTTCATTTCACTATTAACTAAATTAAGGTTATAATCTAATACCAGCTCATATCTCCCGGAATATTTACCATAGCAAGTAGTCAACACATATATATAATCCGCATCTCCACTTACATATTCAGCAACTATACCATCTACATAAATATCTATATTATGATTTGCTTCTCTTTCATATATTTCATCAAGCAAATTTGTATATTGCAATACTGTCCCATTTTCATCAATAATATAAGTATCCCCATTAAGATCTACCCATAATATCTGATTGTTGGGTAAAATGCTTATCTTATCCCCCCATTTTGTAGGACCATTTAGTTCTTTTCTTTGTCCTAAATTTATATCA
Source organism: Acetatifactor sp. (assembly GCA_045616525.1). Taxonomy (GTDB): domain Bacteria; phylum Bacillota; class Clostridia; order Lachnospirales; family Lachnospiraceae; genus Acetatifactor. Next base: position 100,940 of record JAZLGY010000016.1, read on the forward strand.
TAAATAAAATGCTTTCGCTCTCCATCATTTTCAATATTATCATCTATCTCAAAATAAACCATTTTTCCAAAATTCATACAATCTAATATCATACAGATCGTTTTATCATCAGCTGGATATATATCATCAACTGTAACCTTCTCGTACATATTATAAGTATTGGAATAATTATCTCTTTGTTTTTTACAACTACAAAGAAGCAGCAATATCATAAAGACAAAGATAAAACTAAACATCTTCTTTTTTTGTTCTAAAACATGTTTAAACACTTTTAACATACCTCTTTAATAACAATACTGGTTATTTCACGTAAGGAGATCCTAAATTCATAGCGTATGATTTTCACAAGCTTACTTAGCAAAGCCCCCTAAACTAATGAATCTCAAACATAAGATGATGGATCTCCCAACGCAAATAACTTCCTATACAATTAACTTTTAAGGTATAGTATTCTATCCCTCTACCTTTGAATTCTTACAATTTAGTAATACTCATAAATATATGTTACATTTCCAGTATCCAATTCAATGTTACCTTGCGCATTTTGAAACCAATGCCGATTTACAAAATATTCTGCCTTACTACATTGAGATATTGATGCAGTAACATTCACTGAATTCGTATTTGATGCATTAGCATAACATGTATTGTAAGAATTATAACAATTAATGGTTGCTCCAACCGTATAGCGACATCTAATCACCAGACCCAGTCCCTCTGTTGATGCTTCATATCCCTTTGTGATTATCCCTGTCCTTTTGCAACTCGCATCAAAACAAGGACTACCATCCTTACTCCAAGTAACTTTGTCACAATGTGCCGCAGCTACACTGATTGTAGAGTTCATAATTAAAAGACTGCATATAACTGCAGATAAAAATCTAAATTTCCTTTTCATAAATGAAAACCTCTTTCTCCTTCCTTTTTTGGGACACTTATGAAAAGCGATATTCTTTTCCATGGAACTTTTCACAAAGTGCATATTATTGAGGCTATGTGGATTTCGCGAATTTACCCCAACCTCTATTATATAAAAAGACTCTTTCGAATCTATTTATACACTCATAAATATAGTTTATGATTTTTCTATTTTGTCAGTACAATCCTTAACTACCTATTTAAAATCGATTTATGTAATAAAACTTCACCAACAACATTTTCTTTTTTCTAATAAACATACTAGATATCCAATCAGCACTGAAGTTGCCGCAATACTAACTGACATAATTACACTTTTTACAAATAGTTCCCATTGAAAGATAACCCCTATACATACACTAATACATTCAAGTATCAAAATAGTTCTTGTTCTTTTTCGATATACTTTTTTTTCCAAAAAATCTAATCGTTTGGACGAATTATCAATTGGAGCAAGCCACCAAATAAAACTTGAAAACACAAAGAATAAGAACAGATAACAAATCAGATAATATGATGAAGTCGTAAATACTGTTAATGCTACCGTCAACATAATTGCCGAAACAAAGAAACACCCTAATCTAGTTTTAGCATGATACCCTCCTGCATTTATTCTTAACGGATATAAGAATAACCATAAGATTACAGACTCCCAAAAGTGATGAAGACATATTCCAATACCTAAAGTTAATAACACCCCCCATATATCACCTATCAAACATTCTATTCCAAAACAGATTATTTCTCTCTCCTCTTCTGTTTCCTCTTCCCCACAAATATTTCTGATAAATTTCTCCATAATCATACGGATACCTCAATCACCACATAAATTTTTGTACATTAACTTTAATGTTTTTCCACATCAAATTAAAATTGACTTTCCGGTTATTACACATATAGATGTAATAACCGGACTTAATACCTCATTTAGAACTTTCTTAATTTCTTTACAATCTGTGATTCCTTTGGCTGATAATTTACAAATGGACATGCAGAATTTACTTCTCTTGCTGCCGATTTTTTAGCCATTTTTACAATTATATTTTTGGTCATTTTTCTTACTTTTTCCATACAGTATAACCTCCTTTCCGTTTTATACATTATCATCAAAATTCGACATTTTATGTGCCATGTAATAATTAATATATAATTTTGTCAAAAATAAAAAGGAGCAAAGTCTATACATCAAAACTTTACTCCTACTAATTTTCTTTCTAATTTTTAATGTGGCATATACAAAACAATTGCTACCTTAAAAATATTATTCTCTATATCAACATCCATGCTTCCATTGCTAGACTCCACAATACGTTTAACGCTTTGTAAACCAATGCCATGTTGTTCTTTTATCTCCTTGGTTGTTGCAAATAAATAATCAGCTTTTCTTTTAAGTTTACCCTGCAGAAAGCTATTCTCAACTTTTATGTGAAGAACTCCTTTCTTATGTTCTATTGCAACCCCCATATACTTTTCTTCTGTTTGTACTGAAGCTTCAATTGCATTTTCTAAAAGATTGCCTATTAAAATATTGATTTCAAAATAATGTTTAATATTTTCAGGGATGGTAACTCTTACCTTGACATCTTTTAGTTTTTCCTTTGCTCTTTGCAACATGTAATTTAAAACACTGTCAATTTCTACATTTCCAGAATCTACCAGTTCATCTGGATTGTTAATATATCCCTTCATTTCATCGATATATTGCTGAATCTCATTAGCATTATATTGTTTTGAAATAAGCTGCAATTCATTCAAATGATGTTTCAGATCGTGCTTCAACATCTTAATTTTGCCTTCACTCTGTTGTATAATTCTCAACTGATTCGCATATATGTCAACCTTCTGTCTTAAAGCATCATTTTCATACTTCTCTGATATAGAAACAACCAACATATTGTACAAATATAACATTAAAAAATTAATAACCAATAATCCTAGACATACGAGGGCCATTCCTAAACCGGTACAACTTCCGGAATATACTAACAATGAAATAACCACCACACTACATAAGGGAACAATAATCAGTGAAATACTATGTAATTCATTTTTATTTCTTCGAATTTTTATCACTTTCTCACTGATCAATTCACTTATGAATATAAGAAAAAAAGAAAGAACTCCATAAACCTGGCTATGAGCCACACCATCTTCATATTGAATAAATGGCATCGTTGAAATAACATCGCAAGCTACCATAAAAAAATAAACAAAAAAAGCTACGAACACATTGTTTTTAAATGACTCTGTATATAATGATACGATTGCGCTGATACCAACCAAATTAGTTACAATATTAATCCAAACATAATGCAATTTCCAAAATAGAATTGTGTTAACAAGCCAGAAAACAACGATGTATACTATTTTTTTATATTTAGACGACTCTCTTTTTTCAAAAAAGCATGATACAAATCTGTCCGTTAAATAAATTCTAAAAAGATTAGTTAATGCACAAATCGCAAAATCAAGCATATTTATCTTCCTTCAAAATAATTTCCCTAACCATTTTTCGCTTGCCTGGACTAATGGTTAATATTGTGCCATTTGTTAACTCCACTGCATCATAGGAATACCTTGATATATAATCCGTATTTACTATATACGATTGATGAATCATAATAAATTCTTTGGGCAGGTCTTTTCCTATCTCTTTTAGTTTTCCATAAAATTCACACTCTTTTTTCTCTGTTACAATTTTTATTTTTCTTCCTTGGCTGGAAAAATAGACAATATCTCCCATATTAACAAAGAAATAATCCTGTCCTATTTGAAATTCAAATCTTTCATTTTTCCTTTTTATATTTTTGATTGCCAAATTCAATACATTTTCCACATCTACTTTATTAAGCGGTTTTACCAGAAAATCTAATGGTTGAGTTTTAAATAACTGTTGCGCATAAGAAGTTTTTCCGGATATATAAACTATCTGCATTTTCAAATTATCAAGCTGATTTCTAATATAGGCACCCACCTCTATTCCTGTCATCTTTAATAATTCTATATCTAAAAAAAGAACATCTATATGATTTCCTGCAGAAAGATAATCTCTCAACCCTTCCCCACTATACCATACGTTTGTCTCTATTTTTACATCTCGTTCCTGGGAATATTCCAAAATCAACTCTTCCAAAAATGTACAAACATTCTGCCCATCATCACATATTCCTATATTGTACATATTATTCCTCATTATCATTTTTGCATAATAATACATCGTCCATTTTTTATGAAGATTATGCCATCACATAATCTACTTGCTATATGTGATAAATTTATTTCCATAGTCTTCAAACCATTTTGCCGAGTCATTCATGCCCTTCTTGTAAAGACGGCCGGTGGAAGGCTCCATAATCACTACATTGTATTCATTAAAGCCTACGATTAAAACGCTCTGTCCCTTTTCTACCATAGCCATAACAGGAATATCCTTGTTGACATAGTAAAGAACTGCATCCATTGGACAACCCTCCAAATCCAGGATTTCATAATCTGGCAGAGACTCTTCCAATATTTCCATTGCAGTTTTACCTTGTGACAAAAGCTCCGGAACATCTCTTGAGATTCCTTCAAAAGTTAAAATGGTATCCAGGCATACCGATAAGGTATTTTCTCCTGCCCCGGTGCCTCTTTCTTTGATTGCCATAATCTGGTTTTTGGTAACTCTGTTTCCTCTAACCCATACCTTGGCTCCTGTGCTGTCGGTTACATAGCCGGCACAGGGGTAGGCAGCTAGAATAGCTTTTGCAGGTTCATTGGTAACTTCCATTAGTCCATCCATGCCATATGCATACCACTGCATATCCTCTGAGGGTTCTATTGGCTCAATACCTCTGTCTTCCTCATACACAACCCACTTGGGGGTCAGTACCTGTAAAGTCTTATCTGACACGTTACCCTTTAACTTTATCTGTACAAATTGCTCATAGATATCTATGGCCACCACTGAAATACTATTCTTAGGTGACACCTTGCCTTCGTTACTGACAATTTGTTCCGGAAGGGTTTCTACATAGGCACCACTGTCTGTTTTCTTTACCTGCTCTAAGGAAAGCTGATTTCCCTCAATATGACAATCCACTACGTATATTCCCTCGGGATTGTATTCCTTCAAAATCTTGCCATAGATATTGGAAATACAGATTTTGTACATTGGGCTGGTTTCTCTGCCACTTTGGTCCATATATACGTCAGCCTTATTGGTGACACCATAAATAACATCTTCTCCCATGAAAGCAATGGGTGTGATAAACTCATCTGTTTTGGCTTGCAGGTCAAAACGAAATGCCGATTCCAGATTCATCATATGGAAGTCTTTTCCCTCTGTCCAGGCAATAATCTTTTGATTATCACTGATTCCAAGGCCCTGTTCTTCGCTTGCATTTGCCACACATTCCTGTGTTTTTTCTAAGACATTGACTGCATATACTCCGTGGTCCATGTAGTAATACAGGATTCCCTCCGGACTATAGTAGAGAAGCTTATTCATATCGTTTCTTACAATCTCTGCAGACTTAACACTGGGGATATAAATAATTTCTTCCAAAGTGTTCTTGCTTCCACGATATACGGAAAGCTGAATTCCCACTTCACCCTCGTGCAAACCACGGTTCATATAACCGTATACTGCAAAATACATATTCTGATCCTGATCAATTCCAAGAATTTTAATATCATAATTCTTGTAATCATCTCTCACATCACTTCGTTCATTATCATTGTAGGAATAAACCTTTGTAAGATTATTGTTTGTAAGATTGTAACCATACAGGTTTCCATAGCTTACAAAACCAATGATGTTTCCGTCTTCACTTTCTACAAGCTGCATATCCTCATTGGTAATACCAAGTGCAATCTTATCTCCCTGAAAATCATCCTTTTGCATATTGGGAAGCTGCCACATGGTACGTTCATAGTCCAATAGATATACACGATCTGTAGTATAACGAATTCTGTAGGTTTCCCTGGCTCTAAAGGTTTCCTCACGATCATTCACCAGCGTAAATTCCGCCACTACCGTTGCAGTTGATTTATTCAAATCCTTCAATGTGTATATGGTTTCACCATCCTGAGAAACCCCCAGTTCTCCATAGGACAACTGATCCAGATTGCTATGAATATTTACCTTGTGCAAAGTAGTATTATCTCCCTTGGAATTGCTTTCCATATATTGAGATAAAAGTGATACTCTGGACTTGTCCAGGGTTTTATCATGGAAATCTCTGATAAATCTTAATTTTTCTGTTGCCCTGGTCTGATCACTCCAAGTGATACGTGTATAATACCTGATATCTCTTCCTTGTGCATCCTTCAGCAAAATGGTAAGTGCATATTCCTGATCCTTTTCAATCAAATCCTTCAATTTTGCCTTTACAATCAGCTTTCCGGTTTCACTTTCATAATCCTTAATTTCCGTATTCTCTATTAATCTGTCCCCATTAACAGTACGAACCTGCAACGCAATGGAATCAATTCGAACGCCGTAATTTTTGATTTCAAAAGCAATTTCCCTGTCTTCCCCGATCTCGGTCAGGGATTCTAACTGATAACGAATATCCATGTTTTCCAGATAACCATGGAGCTGATTGTACCGAATATCCCCTTTTTCCATGGTAATCAGGGGCAGGGTTGCAATACTCATATCCGTTGTCAGATTGACGTTTTCCTTATTCATTACCCTTCCGCATATATACAATGCCAAAACGAAGGATATTATCCAAATCAATATTTTGATTATGGCTTTTTTCATGTTTCTTCCCTAAACTTTCCTATTTCAAAATGCGTTCCAATGTAGGATCTATCTGCAGCATCTGCATCATTTCCTGTAAACGCCCTCTTTCTTCTTCTATCCCTCTGCCGGGCTTTTTCATTTTCTTATGAGCATCCTCTCTTTTTACTGCTCTGATCAAGAGATTCTTAGGGGTATGCTCCATGTCAATAAATTCCAAAATCTGGGTCTCATAGCCCTGCTCATTTAACAGATTGGCCCTGACAGCATCTGTTATCAAGGCTGCCATACGTTCCTTGATGATGCCATACTTAAATACCGGCTCCAAAGCATCACACTTCATCTGTTTATTCAGTTCATGCTGACAACAGGGAACTGCCATAATCACCTTGGCTCCCCACTTTACTGCCTTTTCAAGTGCGTAATCTGTGGCTGTGTCACAGGCATGCAGGGATACTACCATATCTACACTGTCCCAGCCGTTAAAGGAACTGATATCTCCCACCACGAAATGAAGATTGTCATAACCACATTCCTTCGCCAGCTTGTTGCAATGTTCAATAACGTCCTTCTTTAAATCCAGTCCAAGAACCTCTAAATCTCTGTTTTGTAACACCTTTAAATAGTAATACAAGGCAAAAGTCAGATAGCTTTTCCCACATCCAAAATCAATGATTCTAATGGGACGGTCCTTAGGAAGGGTATCCAGAACATCTTCAATATATTCCAAGTATCTGTTAATCTGTCTGAACTTATCATAGCGGTTCTTGGCAATCATTCCATCACTGCTCTGAACACCAAGCCCTACAAGGAATTCAACCGGCTTTCCTTCCTTCAGAATATACTGCTTTTCTCTATTGTGAGAAAGACTTTCTTCCGTTACAGTCTTTTTCTTTTCCTCTGGCTTAAGCTTCTTACCCTTAATGGTCATCTTTCCCTTCTGGCTCACAAGAACAATGAAATTGGTTTCCTCGGTCGTATATTCCCCTTGCTTAAATTGATTGGTCTGCCAGTCATTCAGCTTATTTAATAACTCCTCCACGGTCAGATTTTCATGGAATACCTGGGTCTTTGTATATCTGGCCGCCTGATACTTCATCTCATTCTTCAGTTTTATGGGACGAATCTTAATCTTCTCACCAAATTCATGATCTCTTGTATTGGAAAGAATCGCTTGTACCAAGCCTTCCGTCTCTATTTTTTTTATCATTTCCAGAAGTTCCATCGTTCTACCCTTTATCAAATATAGACTCGAGCCGGCCCATAACACATGGCAGAATCGAGTCTTTGTTTTCATCTTAAATAATATATTTGTTTTTGCCACCGTGTCTTCGTTTATAAACTTCTACACATAATAACACGAAGATTAGCGGTTTTTCACTGTCTTTTGTAATATCCTCTTCCCCATTTGTACGTTCTTCTTTAATAATAATGTCTGTAATACCATCCACCATTCTCTCCAAAGAAAAACGATCGGGAAATTCATCATAAATCACGCTGCCTTCATAGTCCAGCTTGTTCATGACTTCTCTGATTCTAATCTGATATTTCTTCACCTTAGCAGGGTACATCTGTCCAAAATAATCCATATCCTGCATTAGGGTATTCTCTGCGGGAAGGGTGAGATATGATGAATATCTGTTGCCTCCCGCAGTATTATATATCCCCGGATGTGCCATAAAATATGGCAAGTTTTCGAATTCCATACTTTACCCCCAAGTACTGTTTCTATAAATTATGCGAAATTTATCAGAATGTGTCCTTTGGGGTTATGGAATATTATTTTATTACCTGAATTCGGGCAATTGCACGAAGCAAGGCTGTTTCTGCTTTTGCTAGGTCAGTTGCACCATCATGTTCCTTGATTCTTTCCTTTGCACGCTCCAATGCTGCCAATGCACGACTCTCATCGATTTCACTGGGCCACTCTACGATTTCCGCAAGTACAGTAACCTTGCCCGGAAGAATTTCAACAAATCCGGCATGAAGAGCTGCGCTCTTTACGCCCTCTTCTTCATAGATTTTTAAAATACCCGGTTTTACAATGACAGTCATGGGAATATGTCCGGGAAGAATGCCGATTTCACCTTCTGATGTGTTCATCTCTACCATGGATACTTCTCCTTCGTAGAAAACACGATCAGGTGTGATTATGTTCAAGGTGAAAGTCTTTTCTGCCATCACATCATTCCTTTCCTATGGGCTTATTTTACCTTTGCCAGAACGTCATCAATACTTCCTGCATTTAAGAAGTAGCTTTCAGGAACGTCATCATGTTTTCCTTCCAGAATTTCCTTGAAACCACGGATTGTTTCATTGATAGGAACATACTTACCTTCCAAACCGGTAAACTGTCCTGCAACGAAGAATGGCTGAGACAAGAATCTCTGCACCTTTCTTGCTCTGGAAACAACAAGCTTATCCTCTTCTGAAAGTTCATCCATACCAAGGATTGCAATAATATCCTGTAATTCCTTGTATCTCTGAAGGATTTCCTGAACACCACGTGCAGTCTTGTAATGCTCCTCACCAACGATACGAGGATCCAAGATTCTGGAGGTAGATTCCAAAGGATCTACTGCAGGGTAAATACCAAGCTCAACGATCGCTCTGGACAATACAGTGGTAGCATCCAAGTGTGCGAAGGTTGTAGCAGGTGCAGGGTCAGTTAAGTCATCCGCAGGCACGTAAACCGCCTGAACGGAAGTGATGGAACCATTCTTTGTAGAAGTGATTCTTTCCTGTAATGCACCCATTTCTGTCTGCAGGGTAGGCTGATAACCAACCGCTGAAGGCATACGTCCAAGTAATGCTGAAACCTCACTACCTGCCTGTGTGAAACGGAAAATGTTATCGATGAAAAGAAGTACGTCCTTTCCACCCTTATCACGGAAATATTCTGCCATAGTAAGTCCTGTTAAACCTACTCTCATTCTTGCTCCCGGGGGCTCGTTCATCTGACCGAATACCATGGTTGTTTTATCAATAACTCCTGACTCGGTCATTTCATGGTAAAGGTCATTACCTTCACGAGTACGCTCACCAACACCGGTAAATACAGAATATCCACCATGCTCTGTAGCAATATTTCTGATAAGCTCCTGAATAAGTACGGTTTTTCCTACACCCGCACCACCGAACAAACCAATCTTACCACCCTTCTGGTAAGGGCAAAGTAAGTCAACGACCTTAATACCTGTCTCTAACAGTTCTGTTTCGGTTGACTGTTCCTCAAATTTAGGAGCAGCTCTATGAATAGGCTCGTAGCTAACATCACTGGGAGCCGGCTTATTATCAATCGCCTTACCCAAAACGTTAAAGATACGACCTAAGGTATTCTCACCTACGGGAACAGAAATAGGAGCACCTGTAGCAATTGCATCCATTCCTCTGATCAGACCATCGGTAGTACCCATCGCGATACATCTTACAGTATCATCACCTAAGTGCTGGGATACTTCAACGGTAAGCTCATCTCCGTCCTGTAAAGGAATCAAAATCGCTTCGTTGATTTCAGGTAACTGTCCGTTAGGAAAACGAATATCCAAAACCGCACCGATAACCTGCGTAATCCTTCCTTTATTTTGTCCTGTCATACCTAATATCCTTTCCTAGGTGCCGACATTTCTTACGAAATAGCTTCGGCACCCGCTATAATTTCTGTTAATTCCTGTGTAATAGAGCTCTGTCTAGCTCTGTTATACTTCAGCGTCAAATCACTGATCATTTCTTCCGCGTTGCTGGTCGCATTGTCCATGGCCTGCATACGTGCACCGTTTTCACTGGCTACTGCTTCTACTAAACCACCATAAATCAAGCTGGTAATGTACTTGGGAACGATCATGTTAAGTGCATCCTCGTCCTCTGCTTCGAAGTTCATTGGAGCATCCTGCTCTTCTTTTTCTGTTTCATCTATCGCTTCTGATGAATCAACAGGTAACAGCTTCATTAAAGTTGGTACGTGTGTCACAGTATTTTTAAAGGAGGTATATGCCAGATAAATCTCACCGATTTCCCCATTGGCAAAATCCTTTAATAATGCGTCACATAATGCCATAGCATCCGGATAGGTAGGATTCTCGATTACCTCAGACATATCTGCCTTTACCTGATAACCATCACGAATCAAAGCATCTTTTCCCTTGTGTCCGATGGCGTAAATAACAACATCGTCCTTCTTCCATTCGGGATGACGGGTAATCAGCTTTACAATGTTTGAATTGTAGCCGCCTGCCAAACCTCTGTTAGAAGTAATGGTAATGACTGCCTTCTTGGGAGAATCTCCTGCCACAAGATAAGGATGATGAATCGATCCTACTCTGGATAAAATACTACTTACGGTTGCATACATACAGTCAAAATAGACTCTGGAATTCTCTGCACTTGTTCTTGCGCGTTGCAGTTTTACGGTTGAAACCAGTTTCATGGCTTTCGTGATCTGCTGGGTACTTTGAATACTACCCTTACGACGCTTTATGTCTCTCATTGATGCCATAAGAAACCTCGCCTTTCTAAACTAAACTAGTTGAACTGTGCTTTAAACTCCTCAATTGCTTTCACAAGCTGTGCCTCTGTCTCGTCGCTGATTACCTTTTCCTGTGCAATATTGCGAGGAATTTCAGCATACTTTGTATCCAGGAATTCGAAGAATTCCTTCTCAAATCTGGTGATATCAGCTACGTTAACATCAAGCAAATACTTCTTGGTTGCAACATAGATGATAATAACCTGATACTGTACAGGCATTGGCTGGTACTGTGGCTGCTTTAAGATTTCCTTGATTCTTTCACCCTGAGAAAGCTTCTCCTTGGTGTCTGCATCAAGCTCTGAACCAAACTGTGCGAATGCTGCAAGCTCACGATACTGTGCAAGCTCCACACGGATAGGTGCTGCAATCTTCTTCATAGCCTTGATCTGTGCCGCACCACCAACTCGTGATACAGAAAGACCGGCATTAACCGCAGGTCTGAAACCTGCATTGAACATTTCTGTTTCCAGATAAATCTGACCGTCTGTAATAGAAATTACATTGGTAGGAATATAAGCTGAAACGTCTCCTGCCTGTGTCTCGATAATAGGAAGCGCTGTTAATGAGCCTCCGCCGTATTCATCACTCATACGAGCAGCTCTCTCAAGAAGTCTTGAGTGTAAGTAGAATACGTCACCGGGATAAGCCTCACGGCCGGGTGGACGACGAAGGAGCAAGGAGAGTGTACGATAAGCGGTAGCATGCTTACTTAAGTCATCATATACTACCAATACATCTTCTCCGTTTTCCATCCATTCTTCTCCGATTGCACATCCTGCATAAGGAGAAATATACTGTAAAGGAGCAAGGTCACTGGCTGTAGATACAACGATGGTTGTATACTGCATAGCACCGTACTCTTCCAAAGTTTTAACAATATTGGCAACTGTAGATGCCTTCTGACCAATGGCAACATAAACGCACTTTACGTTCTGTCCCTTCTGGTTGATGATGGTATCAAGTGCAATTGCTGTTTTACCGGTCTGACGGTCACCAATGATTAACTCACGCTGACCTCTTCCGATAGGTACCATGGCATCGATTGCCTTAATACCTGTCTGCAAAGGAGTATCAACTGACTTTCTTGTGATAACACCACTTGCAACTCTTTCAATTTTTCTATGCTTGTCTGTCTGAACAGGTCCTTTTCCATCAATAGGCTGTCCCAAAGCGTTTACAACACGTCCAAGCATTGCATCACCTACAGGTACTTCTACAACTCGTCCTGTAGATTTTACTGTATCGCCTTCATTAATGTTCTTATGATTACCAAGCAGAACGACACCGACGTTGTCCTCTTCCAGGTTCAATACCATACCATATACTTCACCGGGGAACTCCAAAAGTTCTCCCTGCATGGCATTTTCCAGACCATGGACACGGGCAATTCCGTCAGCTACCTGAATAACTGTACCAACATCTGATACATTCAGTTCAGCCGCATATCGCTTAATCTGCTCTTTAATCACAGAACTAATTTCTTCTGGTCTTAAATTCATAGACTGGTTCGCACCTTTCTTCCAATAGTTTAACCTAATTGGATTTGTAATAATTCCTTTCTCATCTCCGTAATCTTTGTACGGATGCTACTATCTACAACTCTATCCTTGATTCGGATTACCATACCGCCGATGATTTCGGGATCAACGATAAAATGCATCTCCATGGTAAGATAATTTGTTGTATCAAGAAGTTTTTGCTCAATGATTTTTTTCTTTTCCATGGTTAATTCCATGGCAGTGGTTACATAAGCTACACCGATTTTCTTAATATCCTTCATCTTGATGACAAAGTATTCAAAAATCTCTGAAAGCTCTGCGTATCTTTCCTTGGTTAACACAAGTTCCAAAAAACCAATCATCTCTTTTGTGACTTTCCCATCGAATACCGTTTTCATGATATTCTGTTTTTCCGTTTTGGAAATCTTGGGATGGAGCATCATTTTGTCAAAATCAGGGTTTTGTTTCAAAATCTCGCCAATGGACTCGACTTCTGCAAGCATAACGTCTGACAGATTTCCTTCCATGGCTATCTGAAACAGCGCCTCACCATATGTTTGAGCGACTAGCTTAGCCATGTATTATCACCTATCTCTCTCAGAGTCTCATCAACCAGACTCTCCTGAATTTTCACATCCATAGAAGTAGCTACAGCCTTGCTAGCCATAAGTGTTGCAACGTTGATCATATCCTTCTTCACTTCGTCAGCAATCTTCTGTTTTTCAAGTTTTGCTTCCATGTGTGCCTTTTCCATGATATGAGCAGCTTCCTGACGTGCCTTTTCAATGATTTCTGTTTCATTTGCAAGCGCACGCTTTCTGGCTTCACTTAAGATTGCTTCTGCTTCCTTGTCAATATTCTTGATCTTTTCCTCATATTGAGCACGAAGCTGCTGCGCATCTTCCATATTCTTTTTCGCATCGTCTAACTCACCCTTGATCTTTGCTTTACGGTTATTTAAAACCTGTCTTGCCGGATTGAACAAGAAGTAACTCATTACCAGGAATAAAACAAAGATTGCAATGATCATTAAACAAGAATCCGAAAGGAGCTGCCAGTCCAGATCAAATAATCTATCCATCTGCTCCCCTGCCGTTAAAAGTATCATCCTCTGCCTCCTTTCCTCTTAACGCAAACCTTTGCGTATGATTTTTGTTTGAGAGGCTTATTTACCTAACGGTTTAACGAACAACAATAACATTGCAACAAGAAGTCCGTAAAGACCTGTGGTCTCCGCTACGGCCTGACCAAGAAGCATGGTAGATGTTACATCAGACTTAGCGCCTGGGTTACGACCTACAGCAGCTGCTGCATGACCTGCTGCAATACCCTGTCCAATACCAGGTCCGATACCTGCAATAACTGCAAGGCCTGCACCGATTGCTGAACAGCCTAAGATAAAGTTTGTATTAAATTCCATGTTTTTTTCCTCCTTAAAACATTAATTAGCTATGAAATTTTGTTACATTTTTGTCTGTGCAAAAATGTTAGTTGCCATCACCCATTGCATTGTTGATATAGGTCATGGTTAACATACAGAATACATATGTCTGAATTGCTCCGGAGAACAAATCGAAGTACACATGCAGTGCTGCGGGCCATCCGATTGCCACCCATTTCAGTAATCCGTAAATCAATGCCATCATAACTGTTCCGGACAAAACGTTCGCGAACAAACGAAGTGACAATGAAATAGGTACTGCAATTTCACTGATTAAGTTAATTGGAAACCAAATCGGTAACCAAGGTGGTAATGGAGAACACATATCTTTCCAAATTGCCTTGGGCTTCTGATACTTAAACTGGTTGAAATGAATCAAAGTAAAAGTAATCAAACCAAGGGGTAAGGTCACGCCATAATCCGCTGTTGGTGGTCTAAGTCCCAGCAAACCGGAAATGTTTGAGAACAAAATGAAAATGAAAATAGTTCCAATGTAGTTATAAAACCTTGGTGCATTCTTGCCCATGGCTCCATCAACAACATGGTCCAAAAGTTCCACGATCATTTCCACAACATTTTGAAATCCGCTAGGAACATCTGCTGCCTTTTTCAGCATGTTTCCCGCTATAATGGAAAAGGCTACCAAAATCAACATAACGATCAGGACGCAAACATGTGTCGTTGTTATCCATACTTCATGACCAAAGAAATTATACTTCGCGATACCGTGAATCATAAAATCGATGTCATCAGCGGAGGATAACAAGATTCCATACCTCATACTCTCACCTCCCTTTAGGTAGTTTTATTTTCCTCATGTTCTTCTTCCAGGGGCTGTGCCACCGGATCTGTCTCATGAAAAATATAATTACAAAATCTATGGGTAAAAGGCTGTATATAGCCTGCTACCTTCAAAAACATAACCCCAATAAAGGTTATTACCGGGTTCAGTTCACCGGACCAGACCTCAATCAAAAAAACTATAATCAGTACACCATAGCGAAGCATGCTGCCTGTTACAATCTTGGCCGGCGCCTTGTCCCCCAAATCCAGGGCCACATCCAAAACTCTATACATGTGATAGCCCATAAGTGCCGCCAGAACACTTCCGATCAAAAGACTTACAGCATCCATCACAACATTCCTGTAAAATAGAAGTCCTATGAGCTGTCCTATCACACTCAAAAATACGATTCCCAGCTCCAGCTCCAAAAGTGCTCTGTTTATTTTTTTAATTCTTTCCATCATTGTTTCTTTCCAATTCCCGACTTAGCGCATCTTTTATTTCTTTGCTTAGCTCTTCATTGGTTTTTTCCGGTATTTCCTCTGTCCTCTCTCTGCTGCTTTTCATAACTCCCCTGGTCATCTTATAGATGTTGGTAAAGCCTGCTGCCGCACCGGCAAAAAAGAATACTACGGAAATCCATCCTGTTTGAAAATGCTGATCCAGCGCAATCCCCAAAAACAACATGAGTACAATCGGCACCAGCATATTGATCCCAAACTGAAACACAAGTGCCAGGCTTTGATATACACTTTTATCGTATGATCTTTTCCTCTGCATCAGTCACCGTTTTCTCCATATTTTTGTCTTGCAAAATCCATTTATTTATCTGAATATTTCCACCAGCATATCATTGTTTATTATACAAAAAAATCAATTAAATGTCTAGTAAAAGCATGTCTTAACTCCATTTTCCCTTTGACCATTTTTACAAAATATACTAAGATATCCATATATTTTATTTAAGTCATTACAAAGGAGAGCAAAATGGAGCGAATTACGGATATCAATACCCTTATGTTATATCGTCAAAGAGTCATTCCTTCCGAATGCATTTTACTAAAAAAGGACCATATTATTTCTTATGATGCAGACCATTTAATCACTACCTGGAACACTCTAAACCCCAAAAAAGAGTTTGATCATGGTTGTTCCCTATATGATTTTGTACATGGTCTGAAAATCAGCAAATTCTATACTGCAAACGGAGACCTTCTCTACTGGTACTGTGATATCGTCTCCTACCGTTACGAAAAGGAAACCAACTCCCTCTATGTCAAGGACCTACTTGCCGACGTCATCATCTATCCCGATGGCCACTTCAACGTCGTAGACTTAGATGAACTCTCCCTTGCCTACAAGGAAGACATGATCACCAAGGACGAAATGACCACCTGTCTCTCCCAACTAAGCTTTCTCCTGGACACCATCCAGTTCGGTGATTTCTCCGCCCTCCAGGATGTCCTCACCCGCGCCGAGGAATCTCTCTAAACCCGCCCGGGGCCATTGTTTACCACGGGAAAGCCTCTGGGACGGGCCGCCAAGCAGTATGGCCATAGGGGGCAGGCACCCCCACCCACATATATTTTTAGACAGACACGCTCTCGCTCTACATTTCACGTAGCGGATACTAACAAGAATCGTAACCCCCTACAGGAGGGCCGGCCGCCCATAAAATATTTTTTAGACCGTTGTTTTTCGTCGGTACTTTAAAAACCCGCCAATATTCATCCGAATATTGACGGGTTTTTATTAGTATCCGCTACGAAAAATGCAGAGCGAAAGCGTGTCAAAAAAATATTTTATGGGCGGCCGGCCCTCCTGTAGGGGGTTACGATTCTTGAAGTACCGACGTGAAATCAAGGTCTGCTTAAAAATATATGTGGGTGGGGGTGCCTGCCCCCTATAGCCATACTGCTTGGCGGCCCGTCCCAGAGGCTTTCCCATTCAAAGTAAGTATACCCGGGCGGTTTAGTAGAATATGTGGCCGCCGATGGAGATTCCGGTGAGGCCTTCGATGGGGGTACGGAAATATACGCAGTTTCCGACGTTGGTTTTGCCGGCCATGGCCTCGTCTGCGGCATCATAGCAGCTCTTGGTGGCCTTGTTGGAGGCAAGTGCAAGCTCCAAGCGTCCGCTGGCAACAGGCGAAAACTGACTTCTCTGGTAGATGACACCTACCATAGTGTCTGGGTAACAACCACTTAGTACACGGTTTACAACGACTGCGCCTACGGCTACCTTACCTTCGTAGGGTTCTGCTCCGGCTTCACAATAAATCAGGTTGGCAAGAAGGGTACGATCGCTGTCTGAGAAACTGACATCTCCAATGTTTCTCCAAACACCGGCTGCCGCTCTTCTGGATGCTTCCTGCTCCTCCTTTAATTTCTTTTTCAGCTTTTCAAGGTCTCCGTCCAGCTTCTGTAATTCCCTTTCATAGGCTAGGGCCTGGGCTTCTGCGTCATCTATCAGATCACCATACTGTTCGATGCTTTCACCGGTTTCCACAATAAGTGCATTCACCTTGTCTTTTTCAGCCTCTGCCTCTGCCTTCAGCTGCTGAAGCTCTTCCTCTTCCCCCTGAAGACGAATTTCTTCACTTTCGATAAACAATCTGGTTCCAATAATCTCATCCAGTTTTTTGTCATCGTAATAGGCTACTCCTTGCTGATAAACCGGAGTATTCAGACTTTGCCCCAAACCTGAGGCACGTAGGAAGCTGTCCAAAATTCCCTTTTTTCCCTGCACATAGCTCATCTGGATTCTGGCTGACATACATTCATACTGCCAGCTTTCAAGTTCCCTTGCCTTGGCCAGGTTCTCCTGTGTTATACGAATCTCTTCTTCTTTGTTTCTGATTGCTTCATCCAATTCCATCAGATGAATACTGAGGAGTGTTAACTGCTCATTCAGATTGGCAAGCTTATCCTTCAGGTTTCCTTCCCTCTTTTTAAGCTCTTCCAGTTCCTTTTCCGTTTTATCCTTCTTGTTTCCTACCTGATTCTTTTCTTCTTCCTTCTTCTCAATCTCCTGCTCCGTCTTCGACTTTGCAGCACAAGAAACAGACGGCATACTCATTACAAGCATGGATACGGCCGCCAGCATTACGATAAAGCGTTTTGCAGTTTTTCTTGCTTTCTTTTTCACAGCTCTAATTCCAATTTCCTTCCCGTATGCTCGTACGGAACATACTTCACCCCTGCCGCATCAAACATTTTCTTTGATGCAATATTGGCAGGCGTATTGTTGTATTTATCACTGCTATATATTACAGTGTCAATTCCGGCCTGAATAATGGCCTTGGCACATTCATTACAGGGGAACAGCGAAACATATAACTTCGTTCCCTCAAGAGAGCCCCCTCTGTAATTCAAAATTGCATTTAACTCACTATGGGTAACATAGGCATACTTTGTTTCTGCCATATCCTCCCCATCTCTTTCCCATGGAAAATCTTCATCACTGCATCCGTTCGGGAAGCCGTTGTATCCCATAGAAAGAATCTTGTTGTTTCTGCTTACAATGCAAGCTCCAACCTGTGTGTTGGGATCCTTGGAACGCATTCCGGACAGATGTGCAACACCCATGAAATACTCGTCCCAGCTGATATAATCCTGTCTTTTTCCGGACATTTTTACTGCCATAGAAGCATCCTTTCTTGCACTAATCTTCAATCATATTAATTCTTCTTTGGTGTTTTTCTTCACCTGAGAACGGTGTATTTAAAAAGGTTTCTACAATATCAATTGCCAAATTGTCGCCTGTCATTCCACCACCAAGTGCAAGTACATTTGCATCATTATGAAGTCTGGTCATCTTAGCTGACAAGGTATCTGTACATAAAGCACAACGAATTCCCTTTACCTTGTTTGCAACAATGCTGATACCAATACCTGTGGTACAAACAACAATTCCTTTTTCTGCTTCGCCCGAAGCAACCTTCTTTGCAACTGCCTTTCCAAATACCGGATAATCAACACTACTCTTGTCGAAACAGCCCATATCCTCATATGCAATGCCCTGCTCCTTCAAGTAAGAGATGATTCTCTCCTTTAATGCAAATCCGCCGTGATCACTACCAATTGCTATCATTTTAATGTTCCTCCCCTAAATTAACGCTTATGTAAGCGTAATAATCTTGTGTCCTGCTGCCTTTAAAAGCCTATTCATAATTGCCTGACCAAGGCCCGTCGCGTCAAAGCTTTCTGAATAGATTACCTCTATACCTTCATCGTCACATTCTCTCAAAATATTATAGAGATTACGTGCAATATCTTCTTCTTTATTTCTGTCTCCTGCGCACTTTACAAAGTCTGCCTGATAAAGCTTTTCGGTCATCTTTGTTGCAATAACGCCGGTTCTTTTTCCTTCTTTTGCTGCTTCCTTCAGCCTTTCATTGATGTAGGAAACTACCTCTTTTTCGCCTCCTGCAACGATTGTCAAATCACCCTTTGGTGCATAGTGACGATATTTCATTCCCGGTGCTTTGGGTTTTAAATCGCTTCGATTTTCCAGGATTGTTCGATCTATATCCACTTCTCCCAAAACCTCCGAAAGCATTGCTTCTGTAATATAGCCCGGTCTTAAAATCTGCGGAGGATTTACGGTCATATCAACAATGGTAGATTCAAGGCCGATTCCAACCTCTTCACCGCCATCCAATATGGCATCGATCTTCCCCATCATATCCTCTTCCACATATTTTGCTAATGTGGGACTGGGTTTTCCTGAGGTATTGGCACTGGGGGCCGCAATAAAGCCACCACCATAGGTAATTAACTTCTGTGCCAATGGATGGGAAGGAAATCTTACCGCTACTGTTTCAAGTCCCCCTGTTGTTTCATAGGGAACAATCTCCGATTTCTTTAAAATCATTGTCATAGGTCCCGGCCAAAAAGCTTCTGCTAATTTCTTCGCACTTTCTGGAACTTCCTTGGCAATCATGTAAAGATCTGGCAAATCACTGATATGTACAATCAATGGATTGTCGGAAGGTCTTCCTTTTGCAGCATAAATCTTTTCTGAAGATTTGGGATTTAATGCATCTCCTCCCAAACCATAAACTGTTTCTGTGGGAAAAGCTACCAAACCGCCATTTTGCAATATCTCACCGGCTGCTTTTAACTGCTCATCCTCTGCTTTCGTATACTCTGCAGATTTTGTAAGAAAACGATAAACTAAAGTTTCCATTCCTTATTCTCCGCTTTTCCTAGTTTTCTTGTGGGTTATTATACCATACTTTTTTTAAATCTCAAGTTAATTCGTGTTTACAGGCATTGTCCTCCCATTGAGATACTGCCAAATTCCAATGCTTAACAGGTATGCCAGCCGGTCCGTGTACTCCTTGGACTGAAGCAATTCAAGCTCTCTTTTATTGCTCAAAAATCCACATTCCACTATCACTGTAGGAATACTGCTATTCTTTAGTAAGTAATAAGAGGTATCGCTTTTACACTGTCTGTGATTTTCCGGATCTATTTCCTTGATGATCTCCTGCAACGTCTCTGCAAGTTTTTTCCCTTCTTCGCTCTTATTATAAAAAAATACCTGTGCTCCCTTTACAGACTCCTGTGGAAAGCTATTTTGATGAATACTGATCATCAAATCCGCATTTGCCCCATTTGCAATTCGAATTCGTTCCTTCATGTCCCTGCTTTTCATGCTCCCTGCCCCTTCTCCTGACAGATGAACATCCTCATTCCTTGTCATAACCACAGAAATATCCTGCATGCTTAAATATTTCTGCAATGCTAAAGCAATTTCAAGATTAATATCCTTTTCCAGAACATTGCCGCTTCCAACCTTGCCGGGATCATTTCCTCCATGACCTGCATCAATTACCACTGTGTACTTCCCTTTTGACTCCAAGGCTTTTCCTAATGCTTCCTTCTCCTTCACCTCTTCACAATCCTTAGAATTTGTCAGGTGCACAGCTTCATAACAACATAGAAGAAAAAGCCCCGCCAGGACAAACCCTATGCGAAGCTTTCTTTTCATTTCCATCATTTTATTTTTTATTCCAGTTACCTTCATCTGACACTTCCTTTGAGCAAACCTTATGTCATTGTATGATGTAACCGGGTAAATAATACTAAGGTGTATTGATATAGGACTCAATTAATGCCCACGCTTCCGGTGTTCCGTAGTTTATCTGCCATACTGCGACACCTGCAATATCCTTAGCCTTCATAACATTTAATTTAACCGCAAGACTATCTGGTGTTTCTGCCCACAGCTTATAGGTTGCCGAGCCGCTTGTCCACTCCACATATTCCTGCGCTGTTTCTTCATCCCACTGAGGCGATACACTGATTCTGTTTAGAAAATCCTCTGTATTTGAAAGAATCAAATAGTCATCTGAAACATCCGCACCGTCAATTTTCCACACAATACTGTAGAAAGGAAGAGCATTTACAACCTTTTCCTTGGGTACCTGTTCCAAAGTCTTTTCAATACCGTTACTTACATAATTAATACTTGCAACACTTCCGGGCTCCTTACTTCCATGCCAGTGTTCATCATATCCCATGATAATGACATAGTCTGCAACCTGTCCCTGAATGTCTCTTCTATAATAGTTGTTAAAGTTGAAAGGTACATAGCTATCGACAGAGAAGGTAAGCTTATTTTTCTTACATTCAATGGCAAGTTCACGAAGAAACTGACCAAAAGCCTCTGAGCCTGATGCTGAAAGCTTTTCAAAATCCAGGTTAATTCCATCCAGTCCCAGTTCAACTGCTGTTCTTACGATTCCCTGAATCAAGTTGCGACGGCTTTCTTCATTGGATAAAATCTCCGTATCATCAATGCTGACACCATTTACATTGGAATAGTTGAAATCATCCAGTACACCCCATACCAAAAATCCCATTTTATGGGCTTTGTCCACATAACTAACTGTACCAAAGCTTTCAAAGTTACCTGCATTATCCTTTAATGAAAACCAGGTAGGTGCAATAACATTTAATCCCTTGGTAGCTGACGCCATACTCTCTAAGGTATCATTACCGCCAACACCACCGATGGAATGCCATCCCAGCGAAACCTTTCCATCTAATGCAAAGGACTCATACTGAGGTGCCGTATAACGTATTTCTCCTGCCTGTACTTCTGTTGTCACTTCACTTAACTGCTTGTTTTCGATATAGCCTGCATATCCATCCTGGGTCAAAACCTTGCTCCAATTTTCAAGCTGTTCCAAAACAATAACCTTGTCTCCGGCAGCCACATCCCATACGATGCTGCTTTTAATTCCGCCTCTTTCGCGGATTGCACTCTTCTTGGTAACAGTTGCAACGTCTACCTTGCCGTACTCTGTCTGTAAAAGAACATGATACTGTGCAATAACCAGGGAATAATTTGCATATTTTCTTACGAAATCCTCAGCCATATAAAGCTGACCATCC
Source organism: Acetatifactor sp. (assembly GCA_045616525.1). Taxonomy (GTDB): domain Bacteria; phylum Bacillota; class Clostridia; order Lachnospirales; family Lachnospiraceae; genus Acetatifactor. The sequence continues at coordinate 123,244 of JAZLGY010000016.1, forward strand.
TCCACAAAGCAAACCGGATGTCCCATACTTACGCTACCGGAAGGAGTTTCGTAACTATCCTCTCCAAATTGAATAGTAACTGTACCGCTTGCATCTGTGAAAAGAACCTTTTCCAGCGCTTCGTCAATATAAAAAGTATCATTCATGTACTTCTTAACGGTTTCTATATTAAAGTAACAAACCTCGTTTCTCATCACCGCAATATCATCTATCTTTTCATTATGTAAATAAATGACTAATTGCTCTCCTGATTCAGGAACGCCATAGTAGTCTGCAAGATTCACCCGTTCCTTGGAATAGGAATATTTTTCCTGTAAAAAAGAAGCTACTGTAACGCTTCCAATTATAAAAATAAGAATCAGTGCGACCAAAACGGGAATTGCTTTTTTCATATTTATTTCCTCTGCAAAGTAAATTCTGTCATCATGTTATAAGAGGCAGGAGATTACTCCTGCCTCTCAAAACAGTGTATCTACACAATACTATCATTTCCCTTGTCAAAATTCAATAAAAAACCACTGATTTGATTGTTCAGAGAGGCACTCTTTTGGCTTTTAATATTTACAGTCTACAAATCAGTCAATTTATCACATCGCACTTCTTCTACAACGCCTTTGTCATTTAAAACATAATCCGCCATATAAAGTGCATTTTCGCGGACAAAGGTATCAACCAGCCTTTGAGGAGAGGATGGCAGCCCGTCCAAATAAAATGATGCTCCGTTTTTTTCCATTTCAAGCATTTGTGACAATAGTTCACCCTTTCGCGTTTGATTTCTTTCTTCCATATTTTCTCCTTATCATCCTTCAAATAGAGGCCAAAAGGAATGTGATATATTAATATAATCTCCGCTCGGACAAAACAGAAAAATCCAGTATTGAGTAGAGTGCTCCGGCTGTACATTACATCTTATTTTTATAAATTGCTCGCAGACCACAAATATTGGAAATACATTACAAAATGTCTATACTTCTGAAATTTGGATATGCTACATAAATAAAGGTTGAATTATAAATAATGATAAATTTGGGAATATAATGAGGAATCCCCGGCGGCACGCACGGCCTATAAGACATCCTAAATTAAGGTCACTACTATTTTGTATTGCACGCTTGTGTGTTTTTGTACCTAATTAATGGATGAGAGGAACGAATCGTTCCATGAATAATAGAATATAAATAAGTATAATGAGTAAACTGCCTCCCTTCCTTACGGATTACCGGAAGCACATACTAATTATACCCATTATTTCCACTTCTTGCAAGATGGTTTTTTAACTATAAATTTTTCCTAAACAAAGCGCAGATTCTCTTGACGAACCCCCTGCAAACGTCTATTCTTTAATCACAAAATATATACGGCTGAAAGGAGAACTCATATGAAAATTGAAAAAGTAAATGACAATCAAATACGTTGCACTCTTACCAAAGAAGACCTTTTAAGCCGCCGAATGGATCTTAGCGAACTGGCTTATGGTACTGAAAAGGCCAAATCTCTTTTCCGTGACATGATGGCACAGGCTAACCACGAATTTGGTTTTTCTGCCGAGAACATGCCACTACTCATCGAAGCAATTCCCATGAGTGCGGAGTCCCTGGTTCTGATGATTACCAAGGTAGAGGATCCCGAGGAACTGGATACCCGTTTTGCTAGGTTTACTCCTTCTGTTCTGGATGACTTTGAACGGGATGATGAGGATGATGACGAATATGGTTCCGAAGCCGATTCCCGTAATGAAATCAGAGATCTGTTCCACCAGATTCGAAAGCAGTCCACCAAGCTCTCCGGAGCCTCTCAGATAGAGCAAAAACCAATCACAGAAGAGCCTGAAAAGTTAAAGGTCTTCTGCTTTTCAAATCTCCCTTCCCTGATCAGTGCTACAAAGGGTGTGAGAAATAGCGATGTTGAAAGTAGTCTTTACAAAGACACACAAAACGATCAATATCTTCTTTTCTTAAAGAAGGCAGAGCAGGCACCAGAGGTTTTTTCTAAGCTTTGCAATCATTTTTCCGAATATGCAACACCCCTTGCCATTCGTCAGACAACACCTGCATTTATCGCGGAGCATTGTAAATGTCTTCTCTCTGTGAGTGCAATTGAAAAAATTTCGCAGATTTAAACAACAAAAGGTAATGTAATAAAGGGGAGCCGTAGAAATATTACCTAATTACTGTAAATAAAAGTAAAAAGGTAACTGTTAAGAAGAATATTCGATGGTAAGTTACCTAAAACTCTTATATTATTCAAAAAAGGTAAGCGGCAAGAAGAATTCTTGATGGTAAGTTACCTAAACATCTCAAACATAGAAATAAAGATAACTAAAAAAAGGGCGAGCAAAAAATGATTTCTCATTTTTCACTCGCCCTTTCGCATTTCTCACTTATGCCTCAGCAATTGCCTTCATTAATTCATCAACATCAATGCCATGAACCAATGCTGCCTCTGCAAGACTTTCGCCCTGTGCTGAAGGGCATCCTAAGCAGTGCATACCTGCCTGTAAAAGGATCGGTGCAACCTCTGGCTGCATGCGTAAGATTTCTCCGATTGTCATGTCCTTAGTAATTCCCTGCATATTTATTTCCTCCTAATATAATAGTCTTAAACAATGGGTACAGTATAATACTTTCTTCGCTTTATGACAAGTGTAACCGATATTTTGTGCTTTTATACACGGAGTTTCCGCTCCTTTCTCTATTCGCACTACTTCACCCTCATGCGCATTCCCGCTCCTTCGGAGCTCTCCGCATCTTTCGATGCTTCGAATGCTTATGTGGGTGAAGTTCCTGCTTCGCAGGCAAAAAATGACCGAATACATCCTGCTTCGTGCAAGCACAGCAGGAGCATTCGGTCATTTTTAGTGCGAATAGTAAACTTTGTATACAAAAAAATACACGTCATCGCTTGACTGTATACGGGGTTTTTCTTATAATGGTTGCATGGAATTAGAAGCGTTAAACACTTAATTTCACTAATTCAATAATTTTATTAGGAGGCTATTTCAAATGAGACCTGAATGGAACGAGTTTGTAGGTGGCAAGTGGGAGAATGAAATCAACGTACGTGATTTCATCCAGAAAAACTATCATCCTTATGATGGAGATGATACCTTCTTAGCTGGCGCTACACAGAACACAAAAGATTTATGGGCAATGGTACTTGACTTGCAGAAGAAAGAAAGAGAAGCAGGCGGTGTTCTTGATATGGATACCAAGGTTGTTTCTACTATTACTTCTCATGGTCCTGGATACCTTGACAAGAGCAAGGAAACTATCGTAGGTTTCCAGACAGATAAGCCTTTCAAGCGTTCTTTACAGCCTTACGGCGGTATCAGAATGGCTGAGAAAGCTTGCGCAGATAACGGATACGAAGTTGATCCTGAAATCAGCGAGTTCTTCTCTACACACAGAAAGACACACAATGCTGGATGTTTCGATGCTTACAACGCAGAGATGAGAGCATGTCGTTCTTCTCATATCGTAACCGGTCTTCCTGATGCTTACGGACGTGGACGTATCATCGGTGACTACAGAAGAGTTGCTCTTTACGGTATCGATAGATTGATCGAAGATAAGCTTGAGCAGAAGGATTCTACAGGACGTGTTATGACAGATGATGTTATCCGTCTTCGTGAAGAAATCTCTGAGCAGATCGTTGCTCTTAAGATGATGAAGGAAATGGCAGCTTCTTATGGCTGTGATATTTCTAAGCCTGCTTCAAACGTTAAGGAAGCTATCCAGGCTACTTACTTTGGATATCTTTGCTCAGTTAAGGAGCAGAATGGTGCTGCTATGAGCCTTGGACGTACTTCTACCTTCATTGACTGCTACGCTGAGAGAGATTTAAAGAACGGCGTATTTACAGAAGAGCAGATTCAGGAGTTCGTTGATCACTTCATTATGAAGCTTCGTATGATCAAGTTTGCTCGTACACCTGAATACAACCAGATCTTCGCTGGTGACCCTGTATGGGTAACCGAGTCTCTTGGTGGTGTTGGTGTTGACGGTCGTCATATGGTAACAAAGATGAGCTTCCGTTATCTTCATACATTAAACAACTTAGGTGCTTCACCTGAACCTAACTTGACAGTTCTTTGGTCTACAAGACTTCCTGAGAACTTCAAGAAGTTCTGTGCTAAGACCTCTATCAATACATCTTCTATCCAGTATGAGAACGATGACCTCATGAGAGTAACTCACGGTGATGACTACGGTATCGCTTGTTGTGTATCTTCAATGAGAATTGGTAAGGAAATGCAGTTCTTCGGTGCTCGTGCTAACTTAGCTAAGTGTTTACTTTACGCTTTGAATGGTGGTATCGATGAAGTTACTAAGAAGCAGGTTGGTCCTAAGTATCGTCCTGTTGCTGGTGACGTTCTTGATTACAATGATGTAATGGACAAGTTCATGGATATGATCGAGTGGCAGGCAGATGTTTATGTTAACACATTGAACATCATCCACTATATGCATGACAAGTACTGCTACGAGAGAGCAGAAATGGCTCTTCATGATAGAGACGTTAAGAGATACTTCGCAACAGGTATCGCTGGTCTTTCTATCGTTGCTGACTCTTTATCAGCAATCAAGTATGCTAAGGTTGAAGTAATCCGTGATGAAGACGGTATCATCGTTGACTTCAAGACAACCGGTGACTTCCCTAAGTATGGTAATGATGATGATCGTGTTGACTCAATCGCACAGGACATCGTTCATAAGTTTATGACCGCTGTAAGAAGACATCATACCTACAGAAATGGTGTTCCTACAACATCAATTCTTACAATTACTTCTAACGTAACTTATGGTAAGGCTACAGGTAACACACCTGATGGACGTAGAAAGGGACAGCCTTTCGCTCCTGGTGCTAACCCTATGCACGGCCGTGATACTCATGGTGCTGTTGCTTCCTTATCTTCAGTTTCTAAGCTTCCTTTCAATGATGCACAGGATGGTATCTCTAATACCTTCACCATCATTCCTGGAGCTCTTGGAAAAGAAGATCAGGTATTCAGCGGTGATATCGAGTTAGATTTAAACAAATAATTAAACAACCTTCCGGAGAATGCTTCGGCGCTCTCCGGATCCAATAAAAGGTAAGGTGAAACATGGACGAAAAAAGTATGATTGATGATCTCGTGAGAATGCTTGATGAGGGCATGGCAAATGGCATGGGCCACATCAATGTTGACCGCGAAGAAACACAAACGACAAAAAATGTCCAGACTATGGGTTGTTCGGATTGCTCACGCACTCCCCTCGCTTGTAGTGTTCCTACCCTGCATCAGGGTTTGGACGATTACCAATAAAAATATAGGAGGAATTATATCATGGCAGCAAATGAAGCACAGGTTAACAACCTTGTAAACTTATTAGATGGCTATGCAACAAAGGGTGGTCATCACCTTAATGTTAACGTATTAAACAGAGATACTTTATTAGATGCTCAGGCTCATCCTGAGAACTATCCTCAGCTTACTATCCGTGTATCCGGATACGCTGTTAACTTCATCAAGTTAACTCCTGAACAGCAGGCTGACGTTATCTCTCGTACATTCCACGAAGCAATCTAATTGTTCCAGGAATATTACAAAAGATAAGCACCCGGGAAGATTATCTTCCCGGGTTTTTTCAAGAAAAAATAATCATTCATTTAGGAAAGGATGTTTCTCATGCAAGGAAGAATTCATTCATTAGAGAGCTTTGGAACTGTAGACGGCCCCGGCACAAGATTTGTTGTATTTGTACAGGGTTGTCCTATGAGATGTGCGTACTGTCATAATCCCGATACTTGGGAAATGAATGCCGGTACCTTAATGGAGCCTTCTTATATTATTGAACAATACGAAAGAAATAAACCATTCTATGCAAATGGTGGCGGTTTGACTGTAACCGGTGGTGAGCCCTTAATGCAGGTAGACTTCCTCATTGAATTATTTACTCTTGCAAAAGAAAAAAATATCCATACCTGTATTGATACTTCCGGTATTGCTTATAACCCCGATAATACCGCGTTAGTAGAAAAGATGGATAAGCTCATGTCTCTGACAGATTTAGTGATGCTTGATATCAAGCATATCGATCCTGAAAAGCATAAGGATTTAACCTCACAGCCTAATGAGCATATTCTTCAGTTCTGCTCTTATTTAAATGAAAAACATGTAGATATGTGGATTCGTCATGTTGTGGTTCCAGGAATCACTGATGATGAAAAATATCTTTTTGATTTAGGCTACTTTATTGGACAATTTTCTAACCTGAAGGCTCTTGACGTTCTTCCCTACCATACCATGGGTGAAAGCAAATACGAAAAGCTTGGTATGTCCTACAAATTAAAAGGCGTCCCTGCTATGGACAAAAATACCGTAATTGAAAAGAAAAAATCAATTATTGACGGTATAAAAAAGAGACGTGAAGAATTAAAAAATGCTTGAGTTTAGCGTTGTTCTATATTAAAATATAACCGTAGTAAATATATTGTGAGATTTAAGAGGAGGATAAAACTATGGCATATGTTGTTAACGATTCTTGTGTAGGTTGTGGCGCTTGTGCAGGCGGATGCCCTGTTGGAGCAATCAGCATGGATACCGGTGTTGCAGTAATCGACAAAGATACTTGCATTTCTTGTGGTGCTTGTGCTGGTCAGTGTCCAGTTGGAGCAATTTCTGAGGAATAATTCAGAACACAAAGAGCTTCGAGATTAACTCGAAGCTCTTTTTTTATGTCTACATCAATGCCATATAAGTATTTTGTCTTAAATAAATCCTGCTGTTCTTACTTAATCATGCTTCTGGTGTTCCAGATTTGCAAATTTAGTAAGCTTAGGTAACCATGCAAGTTCGATAGTACCAATCGCACCATTTCTTTGTTTTGCAATAATGATCTCTGCAATGTCCTTTTTCTCTGTGTCATGGTTGTAATAATCATCTCGATAGATAAACATTACAACGTCCGCATCCTGCTCAATCGCTCCGGATTCACGAAGGTCTGACATCATAGGTCTGTGATCAGGTCTCTGTTCTACGGCTCGAGATAACTGCGAAAGAGCAAGTACAGGAACCTGCAATTCTCTTGCAATAGCCTTCAGTGAACGCGAAATATCTGAGATTTCCTGCTGTCTTGACTCAGACCTTCCGCTACCTGTCATAAGCTGTAAGTAATCAATCATAATCATGGAAAGATTATGCTCCAGCTTTAATTTTCTACATTTACTTCTAAGTTCTGAAACACTGATACCGGGAGTATCATCGATAAAAAGATTGGACTTGCCGATGGCATGTGCACCTTCCAAAAGCTTCTCCCACTCTTCATCACTTAACTGTCCTGTACGAAGATTCTGTGCATCTACATTGGACTGCAGAGAAAACATACGGTTTACCAGCTGTTCCTTACTCATTTCCAAACTGAATATTGCGATGGTTTTATTTAAACGGAAGGCAACGTGCTGTGCTATATTCAGTGCAAACGCTGTCTTACCCATAGAAGGTCTTGCCGCTATCAAAACAAGGTCTGAAGGCTGCATACCTGCGGTTTTGTAATCCAAATCAAGGAAACCTGTTGCAATACCTGTAACAGCACCCTTATTCTTTGCCGCAGCTTCGATTCTGTTAATGGCATTCATAACTACATTACGGATAGGGACAAAGTCTCCTGTATTCTTCTTCTGTACCAACTGGAATACCTTCTTCTCTGTATCATCCAACAGCACATCCAGCTCTTCTTTTTCAGAATAGCAGTTTTCAGCGATTTCATTATTCAATTTAATCAGTTTACGTCTGGTAGATTTCTCAGCCACAATATTGGCATAATATCTGACATTTGCAGAGGTAGGAACATTACTTACGAGATTACGCACAAACTCAATGCTGTAAACTTCGGGAGGAACATCCTTTTCCTTCAACTTCTCCTGCAGAGTTACCATATCTACCGGCTCACCCTTTGTAAACAGTTCCACCATAGTGTCAAAAATAACACCATATTGCTGATTATAAAAATCTTCACCGGTAATGATTTCTGTAGCAACATTGATTGCATCCTTATCCAAAATCATGGAACCGATCACAGACTGTTCTGCCTCAATACTATGAGGCATCATTCTTCTGATTGCATTTTCTTCCATACTTGTCCCCACATTTCGACAGCTACTTCATTTTAAGTCATCCTACTATGCTTCTGTTACCTTTACGGTAAACTTTCCGGTTACCTTGGGATGAAGCTTTACAGATACTTCGAAGTTACCGAATGACTTGATACTGTCATTCATCTGAACCTTTTTCTTGTCGAGTTCAATACCAAACTGTTCTTTAAATGCTGCACAAACTTCCTTAGAAGAGATAGAACCAAAGGTTCTTCCGCCTTCACCGGCCTTCATCTTTACAACTACAATCTTTTCTTCTAAATCTTTTGCAAGCTGCTGTGCTGCCTCAAGCTGCTCCTGTGCTACCTTAGCATCATTTGCCTTCTGAAGCTTTAAATCATTCATAGTTTTGTTATTCGCTTCTACACCAATCTTTTTAGGCAATACATAGTTTCTTGCATATCCATCGCTAACATCAACGATTTCACCCTTTTTGCCTAATTTCTTTTCATCCTGTAATAAAATAATCTTCATGTTCTATCCTAACCTTTCCTAAATATTTTCAATTAGATTTCACCATTTTCAAGCATAGTATCAATGGTGCTCTTAAGCATTCCGATTGCCTCAATCAGACCTGCTCCTTCAATCTGACAAGCTGCAATTGACATATGTCCGCCGCCGCCCATCTTCTCCATAATAATCTGAACATTGACTTCATCAATGGATCTGGCACTGATATAAATCTTACCCTGGAAGTCTGTTAATACAAAGCTTGCCTTCACACCCTTAATATTCAGGAGCTCATTGGCAGCCTGCGCACCAATTACTGTAGGATTGGGTAAATCCTCTCCGGTACAAACTGAAATTGCAAATGCCTGATTGTAAATCTCAGCCTGGCTGACTGCATCCGCCTTAGCCTTGTATTCCATAGCACCTTCTCTAAAGAGCTTACGAACTCTTGTAACATCCGCACCATTTCTTCTAAGGAAAGCTGCTGCTTCAAAGGTACGAACACCGGTTTTACTCATAAAGTTATTGGTATCAATCATAATACCGGAATACATACAGTCAGCTTCCTCTGCCTTCATACGAATATTGTCATAGGTATACTGTAATATTTCTGATACCATTTCACACGCAGAAGATGCATAAGGTTCTACATAAGAAAGTGTCGCGTTCTCGATGGTTTCTGTACCCTGTCTATGGTGATCCAAAACCACAACGCTCTTACAATATCTGAGCAAATCGGGACACTCTGTAATAGAGGGCTTATTAACATCAACGACTACCAAAACAACGTTTCCGTTAGCAAACTCCACAGCTTCCTGTCCACTGATAATCATATCTTCTTCATAATCACTGTTACCCTTGAATAAATCTACAAGGGGCTGTACAGAAGCACAGGTTTCCATGTTGAGAACAATATGTGCTTTTCTTCCAAGTGTCTGTGCAATACGATAAATACCTACTGTAGCACCAAAGCTGTCGGCATCCGGGAATCTATGACCCATGATCAATACTCGATCCTTGGCTGTAATAATTTCTCGAAGGGCATGAGCCTTCACTCTAGCCTTCACTCTAGTATTTTTCTCTACCTGCTGGCTCTTACCTCCGTAGTAGGTAACCTCTGTATTGGTCTTAACTACCGCCTGGTCGCCACCTCGACCCAGTGCTAAATCAATAGCCGTTCTGGAGAATTCATAATTCTGTGCATAGGTAAGTCCTCCCAGACCAATACCAATACTGATGGTAATTGCCATTTCATTACCAATATTTACGGTTTTAACTTCCTCTAAGATATCAAATCTGAGCTGCTGAAGCTGAGTTACTGCCTTCTTACGAAGAATCACAAGGAACTTATCCTTTTCAACCTTCTTGGCAATACCATCGATAGAAGAAATATACTTATTAATCTTTCGATCAATAAGCGCTGTCAAAAGGGATCTTCTGACTTCTTCCACACTTTCCAATGCTTCATCATAGTTATCCAAGTAAATAAGTCCAACTGCAAGGGACTGGTCATCTGCTTCCTTGATTGCCAGCTTCTCTCCGGTCTTATCAAACAGATATACCGCAATCAGATACCCGTTGTATTCCTCAGAAGCAATCATCTCACTATGCTCTGCCATTTCCTTTAAGGAAACCTTCTTAAAGAAAATCTCGTATTCTCTATCTTCATAGGATAATTCATATCTGGCCTCATTCACTCCATGATCATTGGGAATCTTATCTCTTGTCATGGTTGGAAATATGGTAGACAGGGTCTTATTATATCCCTTGCTCTGATGAATCACCCCTTCAAAAGCCAGGTTCATCCAAATGATTTTTCCGGAATCATCCAGGATCGAATAGGGGATTTCCAATTCCTTTAAAAGCTTCTTCTGAATCTGACCATATTCTGTTGCGAAGCTGACCAGTTCGTTCATAATAATCGGTTTATTATAAAAATTCAGATAAAGCGTAATTCCTAAATAAATCAATGTGAATGTCGCTACAATCACACCTGCCAGATAATTAATCAGACAAACTGCTGCCGAAACAGCACACAACAAAATACCAAGATATATAGTAAAGTTCAAGTAAGTTCTGATTCGTCCCTTCAGAACAATATAATTTTTCTTTTTATTTGGCATACTTTCAGTTCCTTCCATACCCCATAAAAATCAATTTATACATACAGATTGATTATACCAAAAGATACAGCATATATCCACATTTTTTCAAAACTTAAAAGAGCTGTAACATTACAGCTCTTTTCTGAAATCTTTATGTAACAATCTGGTAATTATTTGAAAGGCTTCGCTCTTAGAAACCCTTTCTTCATTTCCAAAAAGTGTAGGTTCTATGGGCTCTATGATACCTTTTACATACATCTGTCCAATATGATTGACGCAAACATGGCAATCATAGAGATCCTTTAGGATTTCCGCCGCTTTGATGCTTGGCTCATCCGCCTCCTGCAAAAGCTTTTTAAGAAACATATGACTGATTCTGGCCATAGTTTTTTTGTCTAAAGAACTATATCTGTAGACATAGTCCTGGTTCTCAATCAGGAGATTTTCGTAGGCCAGTAAACACAGGTCCGATTCCTTTTCATACCTATCCCTATCAATTGCGAAATATATTTCCTTTACAAACTCTGAAATTGTTATCATATTCATATCCTCATCTTTTCATATCCTTTATCTCTTTCCTTTGTATCTTTCCCCCTGGTATTCATTATTTTGATTCTCCATTTCGTTCGTAACTTTCTATGGCCACATGTCCTTCCCATTTGTAGGATAATCGGAAAACAACTAAAGCGCAACGACTTATGTCGTTTTAGTCGTTTTAGCCATTTTGGTCGTTTTTTTCTTACACCCTTCTCATATTTTCCGTATCATATTTTCCTTTTTGCAAACATATTTTTTACGCTTTATGACTTGATAAACATTTTCCCTCAATTTAGGTCATATGATTTTCTTCTCTCTTATGACCTATTTCAGAATTTTTCTGGGTTAAGTCATATCATTCCTATTTTTCTCTTGACCTGTTTTTGAATTCTTTCTGATTTAGGTCATATCATTCCTGCTTTTCTCTTGACCTGTTTTGAATTCTTTCTGATTTAGGTCATATCATTCCTGCCTTTCTCTTGACCTGTTTTTGAATTCTTTCTGATTTAGGTCATATCTTTCCTGCTTTTCTCTTGACCTGTTTTTATGTTCTTTCTGATTTGGGTCATATTTTTAAGAAGTACCTTGCAAATCCTAATCAACCGGTCACAACAAGGTACACAGTAATAGAACACCGTAATAGAATACACAGTAATAAAATGCACAGCAAACGTCCTATGTAATAAATCTATATCATCCCCAGCAACCATGACCACGAAAAAAAGCAAAAGGCACCGCCGGTACCTTTTGCTCCTTAAAAGCTTATATTCTTTCCTTACAGTTGAACCACTTATCCAAACTTAAATATCCCCTGAAATCGGCTCAGGTTACACCACACTGACACGAATGGTTCTGCTGCCGTAAGGTTACACCACACTGACACGAACAGTTCTGCTGCCATAGGCTTCCAGTTCTTCTACAGAGAATTCCTTACCCATCACCTTGTACTCTTCCTTGGTTACCAGGTTCTTTACAGTAAATTCACCTGCAGAAGCGATTTTCTCTGCGTTCACCATCTTATGGCCAACCATAGAAAGAATCAAATCAGTATCAACACTTACCTTACCCTTCTTTTCTTCACTTAAGTTGAAGAAAGAAATTGCAAAATCACCATTCGCCAAGGGCTTTACAAGGACATCTACACGATTATTATCTGTTGTGTAATCCTTGTCCGGATTTGCAAGCTTCAAGGTAGAATATATACGTTTCGCCTGAATACCAAGAGCGTCCTGATTCAAATCAATCAAATCCTTATTGGCTATGATGTTGTAGATTTCATCTCCCTTTTCTACTCTGCGAAGATCCATGCCAAGCATCAGTGGAGAGTTCATCATACACCACATTTCCATATGTGTCTGAGCCATGGTTGTTGTAATATCATTCATACCAACCACCATCATGTCCGGATCGTTGTAACCAAGAGTTAATCCTGAAAACTCGTCCATCACTACACACTTGTTGTACTGAGATGCAATACTCTGGGTGCCGGGATCGTTCCAGGAGCCACGTCCGGGATCCCCATCACTACCAACCATAAAGGTAATATCATTTAAAATTCTCCAGGAATCACCGATCTTGTATCCCCAGTTATGAGGCTGTGTTTTACCCCATTCACAGATAGAAAGCAAAATATCATTGTCAGGCTTTGCTTCCTTTAAAGCATAAAACATGGCCGCATAAGAATTTAGAGTATTCTCCTGTCTTCTGTGGTTCATAAGTCGAAGAACATTTTCCCCTTTTTCTAACGTAATCTTAATAGCCTCTGACTCTGTAAAGGTATCCTTATCCTTAGTTTCCGGTAATAAGGCATCAAAAAATCTGTTTTCCGCGCTCACCTCTCCAACGGCTACCTGAAGCCATTCGCCACAACCAACCTCCTTGGCAGAAGCATAGGTTACATAAAGTTTATATTCTCCTGCATTTTCAGCATTTACTGTAAATACCAGCTCACTGCTCATATCACCTACAGGGCTGGTTCCGGTATTGGTACCGTCGAAGGTTCCAATAAAGGAAACAAATGCCTCTTCCTTCTTTCCGCCCTTGCCTGCAAGAACACCATCCTTTACTGCATCCAATACCATTTCTTTCTTGGAATCCAACGCAACCAAACGAATACTCTGAATCCTTGGTGCGTAGGTAAATCTGGCATTTTCTCCATTAGAGAAGGTTGCATTATCCCATAAGTAATAGCAGTTATCTACCTTCAAGAAGTCTACATCCCAATCTACATAATTCTGAGCATCGATATCCTCAAATCCACAGGTACCTACAGCTGCCCCTGCACAAAGATTGGTTCCGATATCATTGTACATACCAAACTTTAATCCCTTGCCATGGATGTAGTCTGCCAGTGCCTTGAATCCACTTGGGAATTTCACAGGCTCATTAACCAAATGATCCCCGTTTCTTTCACTACAGTAGCATCCATCATCCAATACCAGATATTCATAGCCTAGCTGATCCAATCCAAGTTCAATGATTTTGTCAGCCATCACCTTCGTCAGTGCTTCTGTATTTCCACTACCAAAAGCATTCCAGCTATTCCAGCCCATAGCAGGAAGACGTCCTGTCTTCTTTTCCGGGAAGGGTTTTCCTGATGCAAATGCAGGAAATGCATATTCCTTGCTTGCCAATGGGTCCGGTGCTGTTCTTGATGTTTTAATTCTCATAATGTTATCCTCTTCACTAAATCTTAATAATCATTTCGTTTATATTAATTGTAAAATACACCATGAAATTATAATATAAATGTAATCACTGTGCAAATTATAAATTGCCATTTCACATTCGCAATTTTTAGTTACCGGATCATAATCGCTAACTTGATTATTAAGCCATAAATGTAACCACATCAAAAAAATACTTACTTTTAATAAAGGAGACCACGCATATGAGACTTAACGCAGAATGTGTTCGTATTGTTTTATTGGAGCTTGAGAAAAGTGTCTTGGGGAAACTGGTCTATATTGATGACTTTCCTGCCCAGGAAAACTACAGCAAGGAAGAGCTGGTTTATTCATGTCTGAAGCTGGCAGAAGCCGGATTTGTAAAGGCTGAAATCTCCAAAGATTTACTTGGAGATTACTCCGGCTATATTACTGATATTACTTACGCAGGACAGGATTTTCTAAACAAAATTCGTTCTGAGCTTGTATGGAAAAAGGTCAAAAAAATCATGGAAGAGGTTGGCTGCCACTCTTTTGATTTTGTTTCTACGGTAGCCATGGAAATATTATGTGACTATGCAAAAGAACAAATTAAAGCATAGCCTTGGAGGTATTATGTTTAAAAGATTATTTCGTTCCATAAAAAAACACCCTATTCTTGCACAATTATTCATATCTTTTGGTATTGGAATAGCAGCTGCTTTCCTGTTCAACATAGAACTGATTCTTGATTTTATATCCCGTCCCGATTACTGGAACGACCAATATTTCTTCTCGGAGATTTTGCCCAATACCATTTTCGCCATAATCATTGTCGGTGGATGTCTTGTATTGCCTCTTGCAATCACCATTTACAACTTTTTTATGATATTTGCAGCATATAAGAGTAATACAGAAACAAAAGCTTCCGTGTCTGAAAAAATATATGACTTTTTTACGATTACTCTTGCACTACTTTATTATGTTTTATATATTTTCCTGCTCTCAAATATAAAATGGGTTGATTGGAGTACTCAAATATATGTTCAGGAGCTGCATAGCCCTATTAACCTTGCATATATGCCTTCTTTAATTGGCATCTTTGGTGTTTCCATGGTATCCATGGCTGTACTACATTTTGTTCCAAACAAGAAGCGCTCTCCTCTTGTTACAGTCCTTTCCATCGGAGGTCTTTACATGGGGCTCATTATTATTGGTATCGCTGCTCTTCAATTTATTCCGAAGGCAGATCCCACTCTTATTTTTACATTGGCTATCCCATTTAATCTCTTTATGATTGATGCAAAAATAATTATCAGAGAAATCAAAACTTATAATCCGGACGAAAATAGAATGTCCAGGATAGAGAGCAATTCCTTTTTGTCAAAAGCTAACAGCCTTTTATTGAATTCCAAGAATTGGCCCTTGCTTGCTATCTTTTTTATGATACCTCTTCTTGGTTTGCTGATTGCCATTCTTGCTCTCTTTGGACAGGCTCCGGATGCTGCAATCAAAGCTTTTACAGAAACTGCTGATTTTACCTTTTCAACCAAGATTCCACCACAAAGTCTCCCTTATGACGGACACTATTTATGTACTGTTGCTGCCGGTGGACATGAAAAAATAGTAAAGCCCTTACGTATGGGAAAACGTCATGGCCACGCTGTTATTGTTAACAGACAGCTTTGTGTTGCCAATGCCTTTGAACAGATTTTGGAAGAGAAAACTCCAAGATTACATAAGTGCGTTCGTGATTTCTATGATAAACACGGGTTACCCATTGCCAAACTCATCAAATCAAAATGGATTGCCGATCTGGTATGGTTTATAATGAAACCCTTAGAATGGTTCTTTTTAATCGTACTTTACCTAGTTGATGTTCATCCTGAAGATCGAATTGCCCGTCAATATACAAAATAGAAGGATTCACGGTGATTTCCTCATTTATCTTGGAAATTACCGTGAATCTTTATTGAATACATAATACGTTCCATGCTATAATTTAAATTAACATTTCATACAAAAGGAGCGTACTAAAATGTACAATAATATTTCATCTCATTTTAACAATCGTCCAAAATTTTATGCCAAAATCGTTTGTATTTATTCCATAATATCTTTAGCTTTTCTTGCACTTTCACTGGTCAGATATATTGTTGAATTCTCGATTTCCTCTATCATCGGCAATGTGGTGGGAATTGTGATTCATGCAGCATTGCTTCTTTATTTTGGAAAGGCCTATGCAGCTCAAACCTCATTAAAGGGTGCCATGATTGAAAAAAATTTAAAGAAAGCACATGGCTTAACTGATGCACAGATTCCTGCTACTCTCGCTGAGATTGATCAGGAAATGGCAAATGCAGTTTATACAGATTATTGCAAGAACGAGCCATTTGTCCTTACCGAGAATTGGCTGGTTGGAAGCTTTGGTTATTTTGAAAGAGCAACCGCTATTCGCCTTGATAGTATCAAGGAATTGACCAATTTAAACTACAGATATCGTAACACTACAACCTACCAGATTATTGTTACTACCAAAAACGATCAGCAATTCCGTTTCCTTTTCTGTAATGAATCGAAGCGTGATGAAGCTTCTGTAGAACTAAACATTCAGTTAAAAAATATTGAACAGTAAATTCTTTCAATAAGGAGGCCGATATGACACTCAAGTCCTCAAAAAAACTATCACTCTATGTTAATACGACCATCTTTTTATTAGTTTTGGGCCTGATGGGAATATTTGCCTACTATAAGGTTACCTACCTGGTATACTTTAGTATTCCCACAATTTGTGTGTACCTTGTGAATTATTTTTTAATTCACTTTGACCGGTTGGATATTTTTATTCGACTGACCTACTCTTGGATTACATTGTATATGGCCATAACAACCTTGTGCCTGGGTTATAACTTTGGATTCCATTTATACAGCCTTTCCATGATTCCCATTATTTTCTACACAGAATATATGTCCTACAAGGTTCATGGAAAAGATGCTCATCCCTTTTTTATCAGTATCATTATCACTCTGGTTTATTTAATCAGCGCTGAATATGCTATAGAAAACGGTGCCATCTATGAGTTGGAATCCTATGTTTCCCATATTTTCCTGTTTATCAATGCTGCAACTGTTTTTGGATTTATTGTGTTTTATACAAATCTTTTGATTAAAATCATCATTGATTCAGAGGAAAAGCTATTAAAAATGGCTCACTGTGACAGACTTACCGGCTTGTACAACAGACATTACATTACTGAACAGTTAGATGCTATGAGTGCTCCACAAAATCGTTGGATTGCTATGCTGGACATTGACTTCTTCAAAAAAGTTAATGACAAATATGGCCATGCTGCCGGTGACTATGTTCTCATTAAAATCAGCGAGATCATGAATAACCTTTGTGGTGATTGCTATATATGTCGTTGGGGTGGAGAAGAATTCCTGCTGATTTCAAAAAACGATAAGGTAGACGGTAGTCTAGTCGAAAACCTTCGCAAGGAAATCGAGAATACCACCTTTGAATATGAAAAGAAAATTATTCCCGTTACTATTTCTGCCGGTGTTGCCATGTATGAATCCGGCAAATCCGTCGACGAATGGATTAAGCTTGCAGACGAACGTCTATATACCGGAAAGAATAACGGTAGAAATCAAGTTGTATATTCATAAATACAGGCTTGGAAGTTCGTTTGCTAGCTTTATAATATTTTTAAGTAGACCTTGATTTCACGTCGGTACTTCAAAAAATGAACAGGAGATATAAATCCATTTATGGAAGTTATAACTCCTGTTCATTTTTTGTTAGTATCCGTTACGTGAAATGTAGAGCGAAAGCGTGTCTACGTAAAATATTATAATGCGTACAAACGAACTCCCAAGCCTGTAATTTTATGTCCATTTACTAGAAGGGATATTCTTCTCCGGTATTGATAATGAATCTTGGACCTGTTTTGTCTTCTCGCTTGGTTTCAAACATCTTACGAAGTATTTCTGCTGCATCGTAAGAAGAAAGCGGGGCCTTGTTATCAGGACGACCATCTGTACGAATCCAGCCGGGATGAACACAGAAGATGTTGATCTGAGGATCATCCTTAAATGTATTCACTAGGTTCATAGTTGCCATGTTGAGAGCAGCCTTAGCCATACCGTAGTCAATCATATTGGTTCGATAACACTTGCTGATACTTCCTGCTTCAGATGAAATATTCATGATTAAAGCTGTCATAGGGCTCTTCTTCAGCATAGGATAAAATGCTTTGATGACTCTCATTGCTCCAACAGAAGTAACATTGACTGTAGCAGCAATATAGTCAAGATTGGCTTCAAAGAACTCCTTGTCGCAATCCGGCGATACAGTTACTGCATTGTTTATAATTAAGTCTAAGTAAGGAAGCTTTTCTTCCAATTCCCTGGCTGCATTTTCAACCGAAGGAGTATTTCCGATATCCATGGTTAAAATGATGAGTTTCTCTTTATACTGCTCTTTTAATTTTTCCAAGTCCTCACTGGCTTTTCTGACTGTTGCAACAACAGTGTCTCCATTCTCTAAATAGCGAAGTGCCATATTATAACCAAGAGCAAAGCTTCTTCCGGTTCCTGTTACCATTACGTTCATGCTTCTTCCTCCTTGTTTTTCCAAACTTTTATACTACTGCTAATCCATCCTATCTGGATATGTAAACCAAAGATCTCCTATTAAGGTAAAAACTTACCTGATGACAAGTAGAGCTTGTACCACTCCTGGTAAGTTAAGTTCACCTTATCCGCTTCTGCCATCTCACTAAGGTGAAGCGGATTCATAGTACCTGCAATCACTTGCATTTTTGCAGGATGTCTTAAAATCCATGCAATAGCAATCGCTGTTTTAGATACCTCATATTTCTTGGCCAGTTCCCCTAATACTTCATTCATTTCAGGGAACTTAGGATTGTCTACAAATACGCCCTGGAACATACCATACTGAAGTGGAGACCATGCCTGAATTGTAATATCATTCAGCCTGCAATAATCTAAAGCTCCACCATCTCTCATAATTGACATGTCTGTCGTTTTATTATTCATGTAAAGATCCTGGTCTATCAGCTGTGACTGCTCCAAAGAAAGCTGTAACTGATTAATCTTTAGTGGCTGCTTTACAAACTTCTTTAAAAGTTCCATCTGCATAGGCATGGTATTGCTTACACCAAAGGTACGAACCTTGCCACTCTTTTCCAAGATATCAAAAGCTTCCGCAATCTGCTCCGGTTCATACAAAAGATCCGGTCTGTGAAGCAAGAGAATATCCAGGTAATCCATCTTAAGTCTCTTAAGGATACCATCTACACTCTCTATAATATTTTCCTTGGACCAATCAAAAATCTGCTTGTCAAAACGAAGTCCACACTTAGACTGAATGATGACATCTTCTCTCTTTATACCTGTCTTTGGAAATGCATCTCCAAAACGAGTTTCTGCTTCACCATCACCATAACAGGTTGCATGGTCATAAAAATTGATACCAAGCTCGTCTGCTTTGCAAATAATTTTTACAGTATCATCTACGGAAAGTGCAGGCATTCTCATACATCCGAGAATCAGTCTGGATACATTTTCCGGTCCCTGTGCAATATTAATTTTTTGCATAAAAATACCTCCGTAATATTTGTTATATAAATAACTTTAACAAATCTACGGAGGCAAAACTATAAAATATCTATCTCTTTTTTATACAAATAAATCCGGCAATGCCTCAGAACTTACATTTCTTCCTTGTCATGAA
Organism: Acetatifactor sp.; assembly: GCA_045616525.1. GTDB lineage: Bacteria > Bacillota > Clostridia > Lachnospirales > Lachnospiraceae > Acetatifactor. The sequence goes on from JAZLGY010000016.1 coordinate 142,872, forward strand.
CAATGATTTCTTCCGTATATTTTCTTCCCATATCGTGATGAATCTTTCGTTCCTCTACAGTATCGAAAATAATAGAGAAATCATAATCCTCAGGATATAGCTCTTCTGCTCGGATATAAAGCTTTACTCGCTTTTGATTGATCCATATTTTTCTGTCGGCGACCTGAATGCGAAGCACTCCTTTTTCATTAACAGGTTCACAGACAATACCGATTTTTTGATCCGGCAAGGTCAATACACTGTCACCAATTTTAAAGCTTTCTGCAAGCTTTACCGTTCCGGTCTGCTTCTTAATTTTTGAGATTTTTCCACCATTTTTCTTCTGAACCTTCTCATTTCCAAAGTGATACTCTTTTGCCCCATCCTTTCCATAGGCTGCCTCGGCTGCAATATTAAGCATCTCTGCCGGCATTCCCAATCGATCCGCAATATAAAATGCACAGCTTTCTCCGGCTTCCCCGATTACCATTTGGTAGGTAGGCTTTAAAGATTCCTTATCAAAGGTCATACGGGCATTACAGATTCCCTCCGTTTTTTCCGCATACTCCTTTACTTCCGGATAATGCGTTGTAACCAGGAAATTTGCATTACTTTTACGAAGCTCTTCCAATATCGCAATGGCAATTCCCATACCTTCCTGAGGATCTGTTCCACTTCCCAATTCATCCATAATTACAAAACTGTCCTGATTTACCTCCTTCAGTACCTCCAACACATTTTTAATATGTGCTGAAAAAGTAGAAAGATTTTCTGATAAACTCTGCCCGTCTCCAATATCACAAAGGTAAGAACTATTCATGCATACATTGGCACTTTTACAGGTAACATGTAAACCGCACTGCGCCATCATACAGTTCAACATTACTGTCTTTATGGCTACGGTTTTTCCTCCGGTATTAGGACCGGTAATCACAATACCTCGATTTTTTTCTCCCATAGAAAACTGTAGTGGCACGCTTATCTCTTTATCCATAAGGGGATGTCTTGCATCCTGCAAAATAATTTTTCTCTCCTGATTAATTGTCGGTGCAACACAATCAAGGTCCACACTCAGTTTTCCTTTGGAAAAGATGAAATCCAGTTTTTCTATCATCTTCATATTTTCAGTCATATAGGGAACTGCATCTGCTACCATGGCTGTCAAAGTATATAAAATCCTGTATACCTCATTTTCCTCTTCAATACGAAGAAGTGTCAGTTCCTCATAAAGCTTGGCCACTCCAAGTGGTTCAATAAAGAAAGTATTTCCTGTAGAAGACTTATCAATGGTGCTTCCCGGAATGCGGAATTTATACTCCTTTTTCACAGGCACACAGACCCTGCCATTTCGAACCGTATAAAAAGTATCCGCCATACATTCCTTGTTGTTTCGTATAATTTGCTCTGCCTTCTGCTTCATCTCATCTTCACATTTTGAGATTTCACTACGAAGTTCCAAAAGATTCTTGGTTGCATGGTCGTCTACTGCTTCATTACGAATCTGACGTACAATCTCTTCTCTTAAATCCTTTGATTCCTCCAGATTTTCATCATAATAAGCCAAAGGATTGAAAAACTCCTTACCCCTCTTTAAATAATCCTTTAATCTCTCCACCACAATCAGAACCTTCTCAACTCGTTCCAGCTGGTAAGGGGTCAGACAGTCTCCTCTTTCTGCTATATTCAAAATCTCCCTGATCTCCGTAACATTCTGCAAGGGAGGATTTCCCAGCTTTTCAATCATTTCTCTACTGTCTGTGGTATCTCGAAGCTCCTTTACAAGCTCCAATTCATTTAAATAAAAGGTGGTATTCTGTATTTCTTCCTTGGCCTTTTCTGTAACTGCCAGCGCACTCCAGCGCTCTTTAATTTTATTAAATTCAATCTGATTTTCTATATTCATGTGACATTCTCCAATTTTGAAACATGCCTGCCACATCATAATCCTACTCTCTTCCACTCACAGAAACCCTTCAGCTCGTGAAAGTCGCTGCAAAAAAAGACCATAGTCTCCCAATTCGGAACCTATGGTCGTAAATACAAACTCATTATTTTGCGAATCGTTAGATGATAAATGGGCAGACTCCTAGCGTTACTAAAAATCTTACCTTGCAATATTTATTTTGCAATGGTATTCACTACCACACTTAACATAAAAAACCTCGCTTTAAAAAATTATTTGTGTATATCATAATTGACAACTATTCATTTGTCAATTCTATTTTTATACTCAATATTTCCCTACAATCTCAATTGCATGCTCATAGTCTTTCATTGTCTTTCCCAGACTCTTGCAGGCCTGCTCTAATGACCAACCTACATTCTGCATCAGCCGCTGAATATTGTTTACCAGTTCTTTAGCCTCTCCTTCTGCAATTCCCTCTGCAATTCCTTCTCTCCTTATATCGTCAAAGATTAATCTTTCTTTCATATACTCTGATCTCCATATATCATTCCGCAATGCCTTGTCTACAGATTCCGCCAATCTACTTGTTAACTCACTATCCGCTTCTCCGCTTTGCATATACTTATAAAAACTCCTTAGGTTGTCC
>JAZLGY010000017.1:0-77678 GCA_045616525.1 Acetatifactor sp.
AAACAATATCCACCTTGTTACCGGTACAGCCAAAAATCTGCTCACCCTTTTCATTCGTAATAATCAATGCACTTACTACCCCGGGCTCCTCTTCCGGCCACCATTTTGCATTGATGACATACTGACCAGAACGCATTACCGTGATATCATTTTCGATGGGAATATTTTTACATACGCCGTCTTCCACCACAACCGTCTGTAACATAGCTATTCTGGTTTCTCCACCGTTTCGCACCATATAAAGCCACCACAGCGCAATTACCAAGAGTAACAACACTACATCTGCAATGATTCTTTGTGTTTTTGTAATCTTTGTTTTCATGTTATTTCTCCTCTTCCCAGCTCGTTTACATTTGCTCTTTTTCGTTTTTTGCTTCCGCAAAAGTTCTTGCTGTTATAAAAGACTGTGCAGCCAATGTAATCATAAGACATACACCTACAATTCTTACCAACCAATCACGAAGCGGGATCTGTTCACCCATCAAAATCAATCCCATCATCAAAACTGCCTCTACAATCAATGTCATTCCACTCACAATCATTTTACTCTTTTTATTTGTATTTTTCATATTATCACCTTTCTGTTCGAATAATCCGTTTTCAAACTTTGTTTATTTCTACCGGCTTAGGGCCTTGGCCTTTGGTCCTTCGCAGGTATTACAGGTCTACCTTGTAATCATACAATACAGCCCACTTTACATTATGTCAAGTATATTTTACATTTTGTTTTAAATTTATGACTTTTTGTATGCGTAAAGTGAATTTTTAAATTCCGTATTTAGATTTTTGAGAAGGAAATAATATTAAGACAAATCAAATAAAAAAGGAAAACAAATAAATAGAGTTTTGAGATTTTGATTTTAAATATGACAGATAACCCAGAAGTGCACACTTCTGGGTTATTGCAGAAATATATCTATTATGCTGTCCAAGCAACAAAACCGCTGGCAGTCATATATGTTTTATATTAAGATTTTTCTCAGAAATTATAACTGTGAAATAACAAAAATATCGTAGATTGCCTGGATCGCTGTTTCAAAATCATCATTTGCAACACCGATGATGATATTAAGCTCTGAAGAACCCTGGTCAATCATCTTAACATTGATGTTGTTGTGAGCAAGTGCAGCGAAGATTCTTGCAGCAGTACCACGAGTAGACTTCATACCTCTACCTACAACTGCGATTAATGCAAGGTCTGCTTCAATATCAATTGAATCCGGCTGAGCCATTCTATGAAGACCTGCAACTACCTTCTGCTCCTTGTGCATGAATTCATCCTGATGAACGAATACGGTCATAGTATCAATTCCTGAAGGAACATGCTCGAAGGAAATACCGTTATCTTCAAATGCCTGAAGAACTCTTCTACCAAAACCGATTTCTGAGTTCATCTTGTCCTTTTCAATGTTTACTGCACAGAAGCCCTTCTTACCAGCAACACCGGTAATAACATATTTTGACTTCTGACAGGTACTACCAACAATCCAAGTACCATTATCTTCAGGTGCATTGGTGTTTCTGATGTTGATAGGAATACCCTGCTGACGAACAGGGAAAATAGCGTCTTCATGAAGTACGCTGAAGCCCATGTATGCAAGCTCTCTTAACTCTCTATAAGTAATAACTTCAATAGGTTCCGGATGATCGATAATACGAGGATCTGCAATCAATACACCTGAAACATCTGTCCAGTTCTCATAAACATCAGCCTTGATAGCCTTTGCAACGATAGAACCGGTAATATCAGAACCACCTCTGGAGAAGGTTCTTACACTACCATCAGGATTTGCGCCATAGAAACCGGGAACAACTGCTGCCTCTACATTTGCAAGTCTTGCGGAAAGAACCTCGTTGGTCTTGTCTGCATCGAACTCACCCTTCTCATCAAAGAAAATCACAGAAGCAGAATCAATGAATTCAAAGCCAAGATAGTTAGCCATGATAATACCGTTTAAGAATTCACCTCTGGATGCAGCATAGTTTTCACCGGCTTTCGCCTTGAAATCCTTCTCGATTACCTTGAACTCTTCATCCAAAGAAAGAGTAAGTTTTAATCCGTCAATGATTTCCTGATATCTTTCCTTGATAGCCTTTAATTCCTTAGAGAAACTCTTGTCAGCTTTTGCTAATGCATAACATGCATATAACATATCTGTTACCTTGGTATCCTTGGAATTTCTCTTTCCGGGTGCAGAAGGAACAACGAACTTTCTTTCAGCATCTGAACGGATAATGTCTCCAACTTTCTTAAACTGCTCAGCACTTGCAAGTGAGCTACCACCAAACTTAACTACCTTTTTCATTTTTATATCCAAACCTTTCTTCTTTATTATTTCATTTCCATACGAATTCTACCGAATACCTGATCACCAAGTGCTTCGTACTTCTTGGCAAAATCAGCTTCTTTTACATTCTCTACAACAAAAGCAGCATCCGCTCTTCCTGCCACTTCAACTTCCTTAGCGCCGGGGAATGCTGCAAGCACTGCTGCCTTGGCATCCTTCTTACATCTGATAAAGAAATCTCTTTCAATCACTGCAATGTCAGCAAGCTTAGCTTCTTTTGCGTCCCAGAAACAGGTTACTGTCTTGCCAAGATGTCTTGCACATTCTACAACATCTCCTACAACAGCGCTGGCTGTTGGAAGCTTTCCTGCTCCCTTACCATAGAACATTGCATCACCAAGCATATTTCCTGTAACACATACTGCATTAAATACATCACTTACAGGATAAAGAGGATTCTCAACACTTACCATACAAGGAGCTACCATTGCAAGAGTTCCTTCCTTTGTATCCTTGCTCATGGCAATCAGCTTAATAGACATATTCATTGCCTTTGCATATGCAAAATCATCAGCGGTAATCTTTGTGATACCCTCTGTATAAATCTTTTCATAAGGTACATTCTCACCGGTCATTAAAGAAGAAAGAATGGCAATCTTTCTACAAGCATCATATCCTTCGATATCTGCTTCAGGATTGCGCTCTGCATATCCAAGTTCCTGTGCTTTCTTTAATACAGTATCAAAATCAGCACCTTCTTTTTCCATCTTTGTAAGAATGTAGTTTGTGGTTCCGTTTAAAATACCATTGATCTGCTCAATCTTTTCAGCAGTTAATGCAGCATTTAAAGGTCTGATAATAGGAATACCGCCACCTACACTGGCTTCAAAAAGGTAACTACAGTTGTTCTCTCTTGCAATCTGTAAAAGTTCGGTTGCATGGTTCGCTACCAATTCCTTATTTGAAGTACATACGCTCTTTCCTGCAAGAAGTGCTTTCTTTGTAAAATCATATGCAGGCTTGATACCTCCCATCGTTTCGCAAACGATTGCTACTTCAGGATCATTTAAAATAATCTCATAGTCATGTACTACTTTATTTTCGTAAGGATCTCCGGGGAAATCTCTTAAATCAAGAATATACTTTACATTCAAAGTATCAAAAGACTTCTTACTTATAAGCTCCTTATTATTTTCAATTACTTCTACTACACCGCTACCTACAGTGCCGTAACCTAATACTGCTACCTGAACCATTGTGTTACCTAGCCTTTCTTTATATTTACTCTTTTGCTAATACTTTTACATGATGTACACCCTTCTGGTGTTCCATCTCATCAATCATGTCAGACACATCCCCTGTGGTACTCAAAATCTGAACACTGATGCTAAGTGATGCGATTCCATTGATTGGAATACTCTGATGTATCGTCAGAATGTTACCACCGAAACCTGCAATAATTTTTAACAGATCCGATAATAGTCCCGGCTCATCATCCATCTGAAATGTTAATGTAATAGTAGTGCCGGATGCATGATCACGGAACTGATAAATATCATCCTTATATTTATAGAAGGAACTTCTGCTGATTCCCACTGCATCTACCGCCTCCTGAATGGAAGCTACCTTTTCAGACTCTAACAGTGTCTTTGCTTCTACTACCTTTAATAACACTTCCGGAATAGCTTTTTGACGAACAACAAAAAACTTGGCTGCTTCGCTCATTGGGCCCTCCATACTGACAGCTCTGCTGTCCTTGTGCCAAAAACATTTGTGTTTAGTTGTTTTACTCAGACGTACACTTGTACGTTGACGAAAGATATCGTACCACACCACTACTTTTATAGCAAGTGAAAATATACACAAAAAAGAGTGTGCCGTAGCACACTCTTTGCGTAAATTTACTAAACAGTCAAATATTAGATTAATGGATACTTGTCTGTAAGGCTCTGAACGATTGCTCTTGCTTCAGAAACCTTCTCTTCGCCACCCTTAATAACCATGGCAATAGCCTCTGCAATACGATCCATATCCTCTGTGTTCATACCTCTGCTGGTAACTGCAGGAGTACCAAGACGTACACCACTGGTTACGAATGGAGACTGAGGATCGTTAGGGATAGTATTCTTGTTACAGGTAATATGTGCCTGATCAAGAAGCTTCTCTACAGCCTTGCCTGTAAGACCAAAGTTTGTTAAATCTACTAACATTAAATGATTGTCAGTACCACCTGATACAATCTTAATTCCTCTAGACATAAGTCCCTTGCAAAGTGCCTGTGCATTGTCTGCAATCTGCTTCTGGTAAGCCTTGAACTCATCACTAAGTGCTTCCTTGAAACATACAGCCTTAGCAGCAATAACATGCATCAAAGGACCACCCTGGATACCTGGGAAAATAGCCTTGTTGAAGTTGTACTTATCAGCAACCTCCTGATTGCAAAGGATAAGTCCTCCTCTAGGTCCTCTTAAGGTCTTATGTGTTGTAGTTGTTACTACATCTGCATAAGGGATAGGACTTGGATGAAGTCCTGCTGCAACAAGACCTGCGATATGAGCCATATCTACCATAAGAACTGCGCCTACTTCGTCAGCTACTTCACGGAACTTTTTGAAGTCGATGGTTCTTGCATATGCAGAAGCACCTGCAATAATCATCTTAGGCTTTGCTTCCAAAGCAAGTTCTCTTAACTTATCATAATCAATAAATCCATCATCATTTACACCATAAGGTACGATATTGAAATATTTACCAGACATATTAACTGGGCTACCATGTGTTAAATGTCCGCCGTGATCAAGGTTCATACCCATGATGGTATCACCAGGCTTACATACGGCAAACTGTACTGCCATATTTGCCTGTGCGCCTGAATGAGGCTGAACGTTTGCATAATCACAACCAAACAGTTTCTTTGCTCTTTCGATTGCTAAGGTTTCAACTACGTCTACGCATTCACATCCGCCGTAGTATCTCTTTCCGGGATAACCCTCAGCATACTTATTGGTAAGGGGACTTCCCATAGCCGCCATAACGGCTTTGCTTACCCAGTTCTCTGATGCAATTAATTCAATGTGACTGTTCTGACGAGCCTGCTCATCAACGATGGCCTGGGCAATCTCAGGATCCACATTCTTTACTTCCTCGATAGAATACATATGATTCTCCTCCCGTTCTCAATATTCCGCTTTATTATAACAAATCCCTTTCCCAATTTGAATAGGCAAATAAAAAAACTTTTTAGATTTATTAAAATATGATAGAATCTCTAGTGTGTAATATCACATTTAAAATGTACTTAGGAGAATTAAAATGTACCATTTTATATTAAACCCTGCTTCCAGATCCGGTATTTCAGAAAAAATCTGGATCTCTACCATTGAACCATATCTTACCCTTCATAAAATAGACTATCAGGTTCATTTTTCCAAAAGCAAAGGAAATATTACTTCCATAGTAAAAGACATACAGATAAAAGAAGCTTCCATCTGTCGTATCGTAGTTCTTGGCGGAGACGGAACCTTAAACGAAGCCCTGCAGGGAATCACCGATTTTTCCCGGGTTCACTTAGGCTTAATTCCTGTTGGTTCGGGAAATGATTTTACAAGAGACATGTCCATTCCAAGGAATGCGTTGAAGGCACTTGAAAAAATTGTAGCTACCAAGGAGCCAACCCCTATGGACTATGGCACCGTCACCTATGAAGATGGCAGTACAGAACGTTTCATTGTAAGCTGCGGTATCGGTTTTGATGCTGCTGTATGTGAGGAGGCCAACCGTTCAAGGTTAAAGGGCTTCTTAAATAAACTGGGGCTGGGTAAGCTTGTTTACCTTGGGATTGCTTTAAAGCAGCTTTTTGGTGCAAAACCTATCTCTGCCACCTTGACATCTGATGGAGAACCGCCGATTCATCTTCAAAAAATACTGTTTCTGGCTTCTATGAATCATAAGTTTGAGGGCGGCGGGTTCATGTTTGCTCCGGATGCCGACTTTGCAGACGGGCTTCTAAATATGTGTGAGGTTTCAGATATTCCAAAGCTAAAAATTCTCTTTGCTCTCCCTACAGCATTTAAGGGAAAGCATTATCGTTTCAAGGGAATTCGTGGCTTTAAATCCGCTTCCTTTACCTTGGAAACCTCTGCTCCCATGTGGGTTCATACAGACGGTGAAGTATCCAGAAAGAGCAGTCGTATTTCAATAGAATGCCATAGAAATACACTTTTCTTCCTTTCTTAATTTATGAAGAAAATCTTAATAATCCTTAAAAAGCATGCAATTTTGTTTACTATCTATTGCAAATGTTATCCAAAAGCATATAATGAACAAATGTTGAACATCTTTTTAGGAGGATAATTCAAAAAGAAATGAAAAAACTATTACAAAAGTATAAGCACGCTATACCATTAGTCATTTACATGATTGTATATTTCTTGTGGTTTGGCTATTTGGAAAAAACCGTTACAGGACATTACAAAATTATACATATGTCCATTGATGACAGGATTCCTTTTTGCGAGGTATTTATCATTCCATACTTAATGTGGTTCTTTTATGTATCTGTGGTTGTTTTGTATTTATTATTCACAGATAAAAAGGAATACATCAGAAGCTGCATATTCCTTTTCACGGGAATGACCATATTTTTGATTGTATCTACCCTCTGGCCCAACGGACATCATCTTCGTCCTTATACTTTACCCAGAGATAACATTTTCTCAAATATGGTACTGGCACTTTGGAAAACAGATACTCCTACCAATCTTTGGCCCAGTATTCATGTTTACAACTCCATTGGTGCCCACCTTGCAGTATCACATGCAAAGGGGTTGGAGAAACATCCGGTGATCCGATTCTTCTCATTTATCCTTTGCTGTAGCATTATTCTTTCAACAATGTTAATCAAACAGCATTCCATGTTTGATGTATTAACTGCTTTTGCAATGGCAACTGTAATGTATATTATCGTATATCACTTTACACCACTCTTTAACCATGCAAAATCCGGTCAGAAGTCAAGAAAACAGTTAGGATAAAAAATAGACCTCATACAGAGGTCTATTTTTTTAGTTAAATTTATAAATTTTTTGACAAATCTTATAAGCATCAACAGAAAGCTTTCTTCCAAACTTACCCGGAAGATTCATAGCACTTCCCATAATTCCGTGCTTCATCCAGAAATGTAATTTCTTGTCCTTTTTCTTTAAGTAAGTCCAAAGATCCTTTTTCTTCTGAAGATTTTCATCTGTGCCGGAACGGATTAACAATGAAGAGGAAACTGTCATAATAATCTCCAAATAGTTCTTCATATACTGCTCCAGTCTCTTTTTACGTAATAATTTAGGATCTAACTCTGTAAAGTAATCAATCATTCTATAATTAACAAACAGCTGCTGATCAATTCTTGAAATCATGACCTGTTCATTTACTGATTGATCCTCTCTACCAATAAAGTAACGATAGAAATTAACATCCAGATAATACATCTTCTCTACATAAGGAAGAGGTTCAAACACATAAAGGTTGTCTACATAAAAGGTATGTTCCGGAAGCTTCAAGCCACAATCACGTAAAATTTGTGTTCTAAAAATTACTGCATGCATAAGAAGATAATGTCCTTTTGCAAAGCTCTTGCAATCCTCCCAACCAAAAACAGTATCTACAGGAAGAATGTGGCGATACTGCATAACCTTCTTCTTTTTCTCTCCGGCCTTCTCATAGACAAAGTTACTTACAAACATATCCATGACATGACCGGCAGCAAGTAACTCTCTAAGCTTATCCAGAATCTGCATATAGGCTGATTCTTTTACCCAATCATCACTATCAACGACCTTGAAATATAAACCTGTTGCATTCTCAATACCTGCATTAACTGCAGAGCCATGCCCACCGTTTTCTTTGTGAATAACCTTAACTATGGTAGGATATTTCTTTGCATATTCATCCGCAATGAGCGCTGTATCATCTTTTGTAGAACCATCATCTACAACAATAATCTCAATATCCTCTCCACCAGGGATTAGCGACTCAATACATTTCCCCATATATGCTGCTGAATTGTAGCAGGGGATTGCAACTGACAAAAGTTTCATTGGTAATTCCTCTCGTATTACATTAATTAGTTGCTATTATAATATGTTTTTATGAAAAAATCCTGATATTAAGAAATTTATAAGAAAGATATTATTATTTATTTAATCTTTCCCTTCAATGTACATTTTATATGTTGCAAATGCCGATGGTATGGGAAAATGTTCCTCTATATCGCTTCTGTCTACGTACTTCCACTTTTTCGCCTGTCCGCAGCTTTCCCCCTCTGACAATTCGTCAACGCGAATAAAATATCCCTTCATATGCCATTCCTTGTGTGTAAAAATATGAACATAATCCTGAATTTTCTTAATATAGAGAGGTGATAAATTCAGTTCCTTTAAAATAGCAAGAACCTCGTCTTCCTTCTTGTGTCCTGAAACATTGGGAAATTCATACATTCCTGCCAAAAGTCCCCTCGCTTCTCTTTTATGCAGTGCAATTTTTCCTTGATCACAGATGACAAATACAGTCATCTGCTCTATGGTTCTTGCCTTTTTATCCTCTTTCTTGGGATACTCTGTTTCACATCCTTGTAAATGGGCCCTGCAATCACTGTTTAATGGACATATTTCACAATGCGGTGCTCCGTTGGGTGCGCATACCATTGCTCCCAAGTCCATCATAGCCTGGTTAAATGCCCCCGGTCTTTCCTTGGAAATCATCCCATTTACTTCCTGAAAGTAACGTTTCTTGGTGTGCTCCTCAGTGATTAGGGAAGGATCCATAAAGAATCTGGAAAGAACACGTAATACATTACCATCGACTGCACCTACAGCCACATTGAATGCAATAGATGCAATGGCACCTGCTGTGTAATCTCCGATTCCTTTTAATGACTTCAGTTCATCAAAATTCCTCGGCATTGCACCTTCGTATTCCTCTACTATCTGTTTTGCTGCCGCCTTAAGATTTCGCACGCGGCTATAATATCCAAGCCCTTCCCAAAGCTTTAACAGGGTTTCTTCATCCGCACCGGCCAAAGCTGCTATATCCGGGATTTTGGCAAGAAATCTCTCATAGTAACCCTTTACAGCTTCTACCCTGGTCTGCTGAAGCATGATCTCAGACAGCCACACATGATATGGAGTGGGGTCCTCCCTCCAGGGCAAAAAACGCCGATTGTCATCATACCATTCCAAAAGCTTTGGTGCCAGATTCTTTTTCTGTAGGTCTCGTTCCTTTTCACTGAAATACACCGGTACCGGTTTTCGGATGGATAAGCCATCTTCTGTTACTTTACAATCATATGCTATTATATGAACACCTTTTTTTCTAGCCTCTGTAAGTGCCTTGGCAAATTGGGGATGCTTATCCTTCGCCGGAATAAAGTAATCCACATTCTCCATCTGAATCACAAAGAACACATACGCTTCATAGCCTTTTTTTACAGCCTTTGCCAATTCCCCCAAATGCTTTACTGCTCGCTCAGAAGGAGCATCCGGGAAGCTCACTATATTATCATTTTCTAAAGTGACCCCTTTTACCTCCATCAGAATCTTCTGTTCTCCTCTTTCCAGATAGAAATCAATTCTGGATTCTCCAAAGGTCTTTTCCGGTTTTATCAGGGTTAGACCGGAAAACAGCTCTCCCGTTTCTAGCCACTCCCCCACAATTTTATTTGGCGCCTGTGAATCAATATTCACCAGACGCCCCTTCTTTTCTACGGCAACCAAATCGTATGCCGTCTTTCTCTCTTTGCTTGACCCTTTTTCCAAATATACCGTCGCACCTTCCATTAAAAGTTCTTGGCAGCGACCTGTATTTTTTACATGCACTGTTTCTCTATTCCCATTCAGTTCTACATGGGCTATAAATCGGTTGGGGCGGTCTATAAATTTCCCTTTGTATATATTCTGATATTTCATTAATACCTCTTTATTTCGAATCGATCCTTCGTCATTAGACATTGTTTTAATTCCATAAAACGCTGTTCTACGTCGCCCTTGCCGATTTCCAAATCACTGGCAATGGCCATAGTGGTAATCATCTGATCTGTAATACGATGATGCAATGCTGTCAGAATATTCAGCTTCTGCTCATAGCTTTCCGCATCCAAAAATTCTAATACCAAGGGATCAAGCTCTGTACCTTCCTCCCGGGTCCCCTGGCCCAGAGGTACTATCTCCATTTCTTCCTCTAATGGCTTGTTTTCAACAGAAGTGACCGCATTCTCCGGTTCCTTACTTTTGTTTGCGACCTTTTCAAATCTGTATTTCTGTCCTGCATCCGGATACTTATCAGTATCCACTTCACTCATAAACATCTTTAAGGGCCTAACATACCACGAATAGTCCCCATATAAAGCTTGATAAACTACAAGTGCTTCTCCTGTTTCCGAATCCTTGGCAAGACTCATTATCTGATATAAATTTCCCTTAAAATGCTTATATATCTCCTGTGGTTTGGGGTTTTCTCGCATATTTAACTCCTTCTCCATTTACACGAATGTTGTAGCCTGGGGCATTTATTATTACATCCTCTTCCTGTGAACCAAAAGCATTTGGTGTTGCAGCATTGATTACCATTTCAATATTTGTATCTTCTAAATCAACCTTTCCTGAAAAATCTCTGGAACCGATTCCAAGAACATCATCACCTTCACCGACAATTTCCAATCGGATGTGTTCCGTATTTACCTTAATATCTCCCTGCTTCACACCAATCATGGTAATCATCTGGCCGTTTAATTTCGCATCAAATGTACCTGAACTTAAATCAATGGTTCCACCCGAGGTTGCAATACTTCCCATTGCACAAAGCATACTACCGCTTCCATCAATGTTTAAGTTGAAATTCTTGCATTCAATATCCTGCAAGCCATTCAAGGAGCCAATTCCGCATCCAAGATTGGCTCTGATGATCATTTCCATGGCAAAGTTCATCATATGAATTGGCATCTGTCCCTGTACACAACCGATACCAATTACATCTACGCCGGCTGTCTGGATTGAATATCCACCACTTCGAATATCAATACCTTCACCAAATCTGTAAATACCACCACCGATTGCAATACAATGATCTCCATCTACTCGAACTTCTATTCCACCGGAATTCTCAAATACCATGGTACCTACGGTTTCATCCTGGCCTGAACCGATACCGTAACAGTTCTGACCCTTGGCTGAAATCAAGAGATTACCGGAACCGGTAACTGTAAGCTTACTTCCCTCGGGAACATGAATACCCTTGGTATTCAGCACATTATCTCCCTCCAGATGAAGGGTAAGGGTCGCACCTTCTTCAATATCAATACATGGCATTTCATCATCAGAATCAAGCTTCACATTTTCGATGGTCATGTGACAGTTCGTACCCTCTTTAATCTTGATATGCATCTCTGCTGTATAATCAAGGTTACCATGAATTGCAAGTTCACTACAGGATACATTAATTGCTGTGTAATCCTCCAACGCCAGGGCAACCAAAGAAAGATCCTTGTTACTGCTTGCCACATATACCTTACGATTGGTATTGGCACTGATTTTGATATTCTCATCTACAATAATCTTACGAACCTCTTCTGCAATAGAATCTCTGAATGAAAAAGCAGGTCCCGAGGTTACAAAGCCCTGAATCAAATCTACTCCAAGATGCAAAACCTTACGAAGCTCTTCTATGGTTTCTACACCCTCTGCCAAAACCAACATATTGTTTTCCTTGGCAAATGTAATAATACTGTTTACAAAGAACTGTTTCTTAGAGTTTTTATCAATATCTGCAATCAAAAGTCTGTCAAGCTTTACTACCTGTGGCATATAGCGAAGCAAGCTATTGGTGTTAGAGCAACCGCTTCCAAAATCGTCAATGGCAAGATTAAAGCCACATTCGTTTCGTCTTCGAAGAAGTTCATCCAAATCAGTATCTTCCAGCTCTCTCTGCTCTGTAATCTCAACAACTAAATGTGGGAAAACATCACCATACTTTCCCTTTAAATATTTATAATCCGCATCAGATAGGGAGTAACCCGGAATGGAGTTGATAAATACTCTTCTGTTTTTTTCAAAGATATTAGATCTCGAAACAGTCTCCAGTACATTATAGAATGTACTTTTCTCTACCTCATATACCAGATTGTTTTTCGTAGCATACTGCAGGATTTTGACCGGGGATACCATAATCTCTCCTGCTGCACGCATTAATGCTTCATATGCAACAATCTGTCCATCCTTGGCAGATACAATGGGTTGGAAAGCATATCTGAACTTTTTCGCCTGCAAAAGTTCAATCACCATAGCTTCCTCTTCCTTGTCGTAATCCTCTGAACCATCAATAATATCTAATTTTCTTCTATTGTATTTTTCCTGTTGCTTACGATATAACACATGATTAATCGCATCCTCAGAGAGTTCATTTTCCTCGATTACGTAAACACCGAAATTTAATTCAACGGTATATTCCTTACCTGCAAATTCATAAGCCTTGTCAATATTCTTCATTACCTTCTGAATAAAGGCTGCAGATACATTCTCCTTCTCATCGGAAAATTCCAATGCTACACAGAACTCATCACTTCCCAAATGACCGATAAACTCTTTTCCCTTTAACGTACTTTTCAATACTCTGGCCAGGGCACTGATGATCATATTACCTTCTGTATATCCATATCCCATATTGATATTACCCAAATGCTCAACATCGGTACATACCAGACAAATCTTCTTTTCTTTTCCTCTAATCTTCTTTCGAATGGTGTCTAACTCATCCTTGAAACCACGATAATTATAAAGACCTGTCATATCATCCCAGATATTTTCACTCTTTATCATACGTTTATTTTCATACATGGCTTCATCTGCGGCAACCAGACACTCCTTGGAATCCTGCCCCGGCGCATGCTCGATAACACCATAAGATATTCTAAGGTCCTTGTTCTTCAGTTCCTTATTAATATCCTCAAACATCTGTGTTATTTCTTCCTTCGTTGCCTTACGACTTAGGATTACGAACTCATCTCCGCCATATCTGTACATTCTGCATCTTTTTAACAAATGCTCTTTGACAGTTTCCACAACGGTCACTAAAACCTCATCGCCCTTTTCATGTCCGTATTTATCGTTAATCATCTTGAAATTATCAACATCAATTAACGAAACAATATAGGAAAAATTGTGAAGGTCCTTTAATTCAAAGTTCAAATTGTGGCGAAGTGCCAGTTTGGTTAAAGCATCCCTCTTGTAGGTAAGCATTACTTTGCAGAAATAATAAATGCATACAATAAGATTCAGTGTTTCACCGATAACATATCGGTTCTGTACCAAAATCTCTGCTGCCACAGCATAAGCAATCATCAAAATGCATATTACAATCAAAGCATGCTCTGACCCATCTTCCTTCTGTGCATCCTTCAAAGCGCGATAAACAATATAGAGCCCATAAACCACAAAGACAATAGCCGGAATCGCTGCAAGTTTTCCCAGATGAACGCTTCCGTCCTCACTGATACTGAACAACCAGTGATTTTGTATATTGAAAAGCACTAAAACAGCGTTAATTATTGCCGGAATCCCCATACAAAGCTTTATACCGTTTGAACGCTTCTGATCCATAGCCCAAATTAAGGCAAGAAGCAGTAGTGGTCTTACAATAGAATTCAGACTCAAAAAAGGCATTGGTTTTGTGAGGGATCCATATCTGGACCCTATGGACAATATAAAACCAAAGCACAATGCTAGGTAAAACGCTCTCCTTGTAGTCTTTTGAAAAACTCTATCGTTGAATACCAGGACACCGGTTAATATAAGCAAAAGCGGCATTGTCCAATCTGCATTTAATATTGCATTTATCATTCTGTCATCTCCTTGGTACCTTCTATTTTCATCCAAAAATAAATACCTATAGTCTATTTTATTTTAACATTATTCTTTTATGACATCAAGATAAACGATATTACAAAAACGCCTCTTTTCAAGTCCCATTTATCTCCCTCTAATGTGATTAAGATACAAGTGTAAACAAGAAAACACACGATAGCTTTTAGTTAAAAAACAAGGAGATGATTCTATGAAAAAAAATATGATTATATTATCGATTTTCGCAGTTCTGTTCTTAAGCTTATTATTTAGTATTCATGCCAAGGGGGAGGAAGCCAGAGAAAACCAGTTGTACGAGGCTGCCTGCCGTATGCAGGAGCAAACCTATTTAAGTGAAGTAAAAGAATATTTAAACGATAAGGGCTATACAAACATTGGTGTTACTATGAACAGAGTCGTGGATGGCGATGGTACTCGCTTCTACACCCTTTCCCTTTATCACAAACGTCTTCACAGGCTCTCTGAAGAAGACCGTCTTCTTTTGGAAAACGAATTAACCGAGATGGGATCTATTCTTCCTGACTGCACTCTCCGTTTTGACATCCAACAATAGAAAACACACTTTGCGAGTTTTCCATTGTCATGAATAAAAATAACCCTTCATCTTGGGCTTACGTCCAAAATGAAGGGCTACTTCACTAAGCAAATATGGTCATCAATAAAACTTCCAGGCTTAAAACATCATCCATGACACCTGTTTTTACCTGTTCTTCCGTTTCTACACATTTCGTTAACGCATTTCTAAGCTGTTTAGCACTAAATTTTTCAGCCTGTGCAACATATTTTTTTACTGCAAAAGGTGGTACTGCAAGTACCGGTGCCATATCCCTTTGCTGCACATGATTCTGCTGCATCTCTTTCACCTGCATCAGAAGATTACACTGTCTGGCTATAAGGAACAAAATCCTCATAGGCGGCTCCTTTAATGCCATCAGATCGTAATAGAGGTCCATAACCTTTCTTTGATTCTTGGCTGCTATAGCATCCACCATATCAAACACATGATTACTGATTCTTGTAATACAAACTGCTTCTACGTCGCTTTCCTCAATAATTTCCCGATCCATACAATAACAGATTAGTTTTTCTACTTCCATATGGATATTATCCATATCGTTTCCTGTTTTGGATAACAATAGCTGCAGGGTAAAATCCGATGCACTTTTTCCCTCTTTATTTAAAAGGGACTTTACCCATCTTCTAAGTGTTGCTTCCTCTTGTTTTGCGAACTCGCAAACATATCCCTTGGAGCTTACTGTCTTAAAAAGCTTTGAGCGCTTATCCACTTCACTTTCCACAAATAGAAAAAATGTGGTTTCATTGGGACTCCCAAGGTATTCAGCCATCTGTTCTCCACCTGACTTAAACAGCCCACTGTCCTCTATCATGATTACTCGTCTCTCAGCCAAAAAAGGGAGTGTTTCTGCCAGATCGATAATCTCACCTACAGAAATATCTTTTCCTCTGTAAAGATGATTATTCATCTGATCCTCCGCATCCCCTAGCGCTTTACGAAGCTTTGTTTTGTATTGATTTACAAGATACCTTTCCTCTCCATAGAGAAGGTACACCTGCTGAAAATTTCCATTTTGAATATCCTGATTGATACGTTGCATTTTTCTTTCCTGTTCCGAAATGCTTACTTGTTTTCCTTCATCTGCTTCTTTTCCTTGTACATATCCTTGTCCGCACGCTTCAGTGTATCCTCAAGACTATGATCCACCTTCTCATCAAACATTTTATATCCGCATGCCAAGGCTACAAGCACTTCAAAGCCTTCTCTGTTAATCTCTGCAATATTACGTTGCAAAATCATAAGAAGCTTCTCTATTCTGGTTTCTTCTGCATCATGGATAATGGTACAGAATTCATCTCCACCGATACGATAGCACTTACCGACTTCCCCAAAGGTTTCCTGAATAACCTCTGCAATTTTAATAATATACCTGTCGCCACAGTCATGGCCAAATTTATCATTGCATTTTTTGAGATCATTCATATCCATCATAACGACAGCCGTATTTTGAAGCTTATCACCTTCAATATCCTTCTGATATGCGGTTCTGTTAAATAAACCTGTCAATTCATCGGTATATGCCAGCTGCCTGTAAATCTCTGTTTCCTTGTATCTTTCGTATATTTTCTTGGACCTCTTGGTGGAATGAACGCCCATCATGATGGAATAAATCAAGAATCCCAAAACTCCTGCCGAACCACTGACACCTCTCATTTCAAAGATAATCATGTCAAAGCTCATAGCAAGCATGATGACCACTACAGAAATCAGGATATTTCGCATATCCTTCGTAATCTTTCCACTTTTGATTTCTCGAATACACATCCCAATACATGTAACCGTTAATATACCAAGCGAAATATGAGTCAATATTAAGGTTTCTCTCAAATCCTTAACACCCAAAAGCTGAAGTACACTTCTAACTCCAATCACCCCGGTATTAAACCACATATAAATACGCCAGCAAATATGATTGCTGTCCATAAAATTATGTCTCATGAATCTAACAAACACAGATGGCATAATCATCAACGTAATATGTGTAATAAGATTTAATACAAGTGGAAATCTGATTGGTAATGCAATCAATCTGGAGTCACACATATAATATGCCCCCAAAAGTATGGTAAATACTGCAAATACCCTGGTAGAACTGTTCCCTCTATCCTCACTGCTAAATAAAATAGCATATCCGGCTAATACAAAGCCAACAAGCAGGATTGCAACCGAAATGCCAAAGTGGAAACCTTCCTCGTCAAGCAGATCCATCAGTAGTTCCTTCTGGCTGCCATAGGAAATCTTAACATCCTTTACAGGCACACTATTTCCATAGTTTGGAACCAGCTGAATGACAACCTCTTTTCCACTTCCGTCTACGACATCCACCGAGTTCCAGCAATAGCCTGTACTCTTAAATATTGTTCTATTGGCAACATTGGCATAAACCTCTACACCATCAATGTAGACATAACTATCCGCATGTGAAGAATAATATCCTATGTCCCCTTCTCCTATATGCTCCGGTAAAATACCTCGAAAGAACACCACATCCCCATCTTCTACTCTTTCGAATACTTTATCTAATTGGATAGCACTATTTTTTCCCTTTTCAGCTGTCCATTGGGGATCCAAAACAATTCCCAAAATAAAGCAAGCCACTATCAAAAGATGAACTATTAAGTATACTAAGCCCTCAAGTTTCTTCCCCATAATGCCTCCCAAGTAAAATATATTGATATTATACAACACATCCCCCTTATTTTCCATTTAATATTTCGTTTTTATCCCAACATTCTTCCCCCAAATACGTATAATGACTTCCCCATGTAAAATAGTTGTATAAATCTCTGTTTTTCCTTTTTCAAGACGCTCTATCGTTTCCTCGTGGGGATGTCCGTAGCTGTTCTTTTTTCCCGCACTGATTAATGCAATTTGTGGTTTTACAGCATTTAAAAATTCCTCTTTCGTTGAGTACTTAGAACCATGATGTGCGACCTTCAAAGCAAGGAGATTTTTTCCGTATAAATCCTTACTGATTACCGTTTCTCCGTTTCCCTCCAAGTCTCCCGTCAATAGGAAGCACACCTTTTCAACCTCCCACAAAAAACAGGCTGAGGCTTCATTATCTGTTTCTTTACTTCCCCTATAAGGATACAAACAGGTTAAGGTAAGCTGATCCCATTGCATTCCATCTCCTCTTGCAATTCTTTGCACCGGTATTTTTCTCTTTTCTGCCAGTTCCATAATTCTCTCAAAGGAAGACAAATCCACTATATCCGGTATATAAATACACCGAATCCGAATATCTGAATTCACTTCCATCAGTTCCTCTATCCCGCTAATATGATCCTGATCACCGTGGGACAAAAAAATACCATCTATGGAGTTCACGCCATAATAGTGCAAATATGGAATCACCAGATTTTCCGCAAGCTTCTTTCTGCTACTGCTTCCACAATCAAAAATATAGTGCTGTCCTTTGCCCGTATCCACATAGATAAAGTCCCCTTGACCTACATCTGCCATATGGATGGAGAATCCCCAATTAGCCGGTTTATGTATAACCAGAAACAAAACACCAAAAGTAAGCAAGGTCATGGGAAGCTTATGCACCATTTGCTTTTTCTTTCTTTTCAGGAAATAAAGAAAGAGAAAAAGTAATACGTAATAGGTTCCAATCTGCCAGCCCTTCGGTCTT
Organism: Acetatifactor sp.; assembly: GCA_045616525.1. Taxonomy (GTDB): domain Bacteria; phylum Bacillota; class Clostridia; order Lachnospirales; family Lachnospiraceae; genus Acetatifactor. The sequence goes on from JAZLGY010000017.1 coordinate 18,409, forward strand.
CCGGAAATATAAATATTTCCGGGCAATTTCAGACTTAACCTGCATAATTTTTCATAAAAATACAGGATCCCATTTCCAATGTAAAAGCTAATGGGATTCCCCGGTATAAAAATCGCCAAAATTCCCACAACAATTAGCACTGTCATTAACAAAAGTACCGGAATATTGATAAAGGCACTGTAAACCTGAAACTGATAAAAGAAATAAAACTGTATGGGCAGAGTCATCATAGTCACCGAAAAACTGACAAAGAGCATATCCTTTATTTTTCTTATCCCCTTATTCTTTTCCTGTTTTATCAATGGATAAATCATTCCAAGACCCGCAACTGCTCCAAAGGATAACCAAAATCCCCCTTGCCTAAGCTGCATAGGATTGTACACAACCAGAAGAAATGCCAGCACTCCCATAGCAGTCAGGGAATCATACTGCTTGTGTAGTATCTCTCCAAACATTTTTACAACATACATTCCGATTGCCCTGCAAACAGAAATACCAAACCCCGTCAATTCCCCATAAAAGAGCAAAAAAATCATTCCGACCATTGCGCAAACACCTTTAGGGATTCCAAGCTTTCCAAGAAAAACATATACGCCCATTCCAAGCAAAGTAATATGTAGGCCGGATATTGCCAGGATATGCAGGATACCGCCTTCTTTGTATAACTCTTTGGTTTCTTTCTTTAGATTACTGTCATCTCCCAGAAGCATCTTTTGTAATACAGATGCATTTTCTCCCGGGAATGTGCATTGAAGGTTATAGGAAGCCCTTTCCCTCCACCTGTAAAGCAGGTTTTTCATGCTGTATTTACGAACCTGTGACAGGATCTTAGCTTCTGTTAGTTTTTCAGCAAATCCTTGTGCGGTATAGTAGAAGTACGCATCAAATTCTCCCGGATTTCCGGCCTTTTCAAAGCCTTGAAGCTTTCCCTCAAGTGTTAACACATCACCTAAATGAATCTCAAGTGCCACCGCTTCCTCAGGCTCCCATAAAAAGTGTTGTGTTTCTAATGCTTTATTCAAATATTGAAGCTTTTTTTGTGAATTTTGATCGGGACGATTGTCCTGAACAGATAAAATAGAAAGGGAAGATAATTCCATCTTCCATCTTGTAAGATTGTCTGAATTTTTCTTTTCCTTGCCGGTAACTTTTGCAGAAAATACTACATTCCTTCCGGCAAGATATTCCATAGCTGCTGCCCTGTCTTTGGGGATTCCTCCTGCATGGGTCAGCAAAGCTATGAAACAAATGACACTTACACATAAAAAAAGTAAGGGTCTTTTCATAAGTTTCCTCCGGATTCATTATTTTTCCAAGTTAATTACCAAATCTAAATTTCTTTCAAAATAAGTGGTGAGACTATATTTCTCACGATAAATAGAAGAGTTGTCTCCATTTACGGAAATCTGAACCTGTTCCACGTTGGATAGTTCTGTCAATGAGTTGGTCAGAGAATAAATGGTAGCATCTGCCGATACGTTATAGGGCTGGTTTAGGAAGCTTTCGTCCAGATTCACATAGCACACGCCATCCTTTACCGTAACACTTGCCACTCTGGTTGCCGGATTAATGGTAGGATATAATCCTTCCAGAGTAGGACCCTTAATCAATTCTTCCACTATCAGCTTCTCCAAGGATACATTTGTATTATATTCCTTGGTTCTGCTGGCTACGATCAGACCATCTCCACTCTCATTGGCAAAGTATAGTTTAATTTTCACTTCCTGATAGTTATTGATTTCGTTTCCTTCATTCTCAATAAACTGGTCTCTGCTCATCCAACCGATTACTTCTCCTGCATTATCAAGAAGCTGTGCTCCATCTACCAATATAGAAACAAAGTTAATCTCCGGAAGCTGCGTTAGAGTTCGTACAATTGCTGCTCGAACCAAGACCTCTGATGTGGCAGACAAATTGTAATATCCCGCATCCACATTAATCTGTACCTTACCACTGACAACAGTATAATCCAGTACACTAAAGCCCATAGCAAGAGGTGCCTTATATTCAAACTTTTGAGGATTGGTAGACAACGCCATCAAAAGTTTTCCAACCTTACTTTCTATCTGTTGCTGTTTCGCTGTTTTCTCAGAATCTGCTTTTTCTTCAAAGCTGTCCAAGTCCACCACACAATCATGGGGTTCAATTCTTGTTTCTGTATTATTGAGAAAATAAACAGGTATAATATTATTCTTATCCTCATTTTGACCACTACAGCCTGTCAGTATAAGGCTAAGAAGCAATGTCAAAAACAAAACTATTTTTTTCACACTACTTTCCTTTCCTGTATAAATTTATCCATTAATATAGTTTAAGGGAATCTTCACAAGGAATTTGGTTCCCTCGCCCAGGGTACTGGTAACGGTAATTGAGCCTCGATGCATCAATACTGCATTTTTGGTAATCGCAAGTCCCAAACCTGTACCACCGATTTCTCTTGAATGAGATTTATCCACACGATAAAATCTCTCATAAATCTGTGCAAGAGCTTCTTCCGGAATACCGATTCCGCTGTCGCTAACCTCAAAAGTAAAGTTCTGGTGATCAGCATCCAATACAACCTTTACCCATCCATGCTCCTTGTTATATTTAATCGCATTCTCCACAAGATTGGTCATAACAAGAGAAATCTTGACCTCATCTACCTCTGCCATGACCTGTCTGGAGCTTTCAAACACGAGCTCAATATCCATTTTTCTTGCAAGAGGTCGTAACCTCTTCAAAATCAGTTCTACCAGCTCATTGATGTTTATAGGTACAATATTTAGTGCTGCCATCTTCTTATCCATTTTTACCAAGGCAAGAAGATCGGTAATAATGTGATTTTCTCGATCAATTTCGGATACAATATCCTCCATGAATTCTCGATATAGCTCAGCCGGTGCAGTATCCTGCGCCAAGAGAGAATCTGCCAAAACCTTCATACTGGTTAGAGGCGTTTTTAGTTCATGAGACACATTGGATACAAATTCATCTCTGGAATCGTCTACTACCTTCATTCTTTGAAGCAGCTGATTAAATGCATCCACAATATGTACTGTTTCCGCCATATCCGGCACGGATATACTTTCATTACTATAACCGGCATTTACATCCTTGATTGCCTTGGTAACTCGTTCAAAAGGAAGTGTCAGAAGATCTGATAACAAAAATGCCAATAGCACGATGACAAGGATCATCAAAACTTCCATAATAATCGCTTTTCTGTTCAGTATTTCCATTGTGTCTGTAATACTATTGCTGGAAATACTGGTGAGCATAACACCCTTTACACGATCATCCTGCTGTTTTCCATTTTTATCCTTTGAAGCATTTTGAGAATTCTGCGATTCATCCGGGTTTCTGGTATCCATAATCGGAATGGTAATCTCTATGTAACCATTTTTGTCATCGTAATTGGAAATACTTTCACCCTTAAAGCACTTTACTACTTCTTCGGCAACAATCGTCTTTCCTTCACTGATTCCATAGGTATCCTTGATGATTTTCATACCGCCGTTAATAATCTGTACACGACCGTCATATAGATTTGACAACATCTCCAGTTCTGCATTGATTACCGGAGATGTATTAGAATTTAGATAATCCTCTTTTATTAAGTGGTCGGCCAAAATCTTCAACTGTCCTTGCACTACCTGGGTTCTCTGCTCTACAGCTCTCTGTTCGTAATTTCTGACAATACCGTATCTCATAAGAACACTGGGAATAATACCCACCACAAGTATAATCAAAAAAATTCTGGTTCTTAAACTTCGAGGATTAATTGCTTGAATGATATTTTTCTTAATCTGACTAAAATCTATTTTTTTCATATATTACTCGTTATAAAAATAATAACCTACACCCCATTTTGTATGAACAAATCTTGGCTCACTGGGTTTGTCTTCGATTTTTTCACGAAGTCTTCTGATATGTACATCCACCGTACGCACATCTCCAGGATAATCACTACCCCAAACCAGCTTAAGAAGCGCCTCTCTGCTGTAAACCTTGTTTGAATTGGACATTAAAAGCTCCAAAACTTCAAACTCCTTCGCAGTTAGGCTGCTACGCTCTTCTCCGTCAATATATACTCTTCTGCCATCCAAATCCAGACGCATATTCTTGCTAAGAAGCTCTCTCTTTTGATTGGATTCCTTCTTTGCAGGCTCCATACGACGCATAATTGCCTTGATTCTTGCTTTTACTTCCAGGATATTAAAGGGCTTGGTAATATAATCATCTGCGCCATATTCAAGCCCCAGAATCTTATCCATATCTCCGTCCTTGGCCGTAAGCATAATAATGGGCACATTAGAGAATTCGCGAATCTGCTGGCAGACTTCAAATCCGGTAAGTTTCGGTAACATCACATCTAGCAAAATAATATCGTACTTATTTTCCTTCGCCAGATTCAGGGCTTCCTCCCCGTCATAGGCACAATCCACCTGCATATTATCCTGTTCCAAACTGAAACGAATTCCCTTAACAATTAACTTTTCATCGTCTACCACTAAAATTCTCTTCTCTGCCATTCCTTATCTTCTCCCTTGGCCCCATTATCTTACTTCTATATCATCTTTAATCTTATCATAAACATTTTGCTTGATTCCGCTCACCTTTAATAAATCCTCTGTACTTGTAAAAGCACCATTTTTCTCCCGATAAGCAATAATCTCTTTTGCTCTGCTTTCCCCAATTCCACTTAGTGTGCAAAGTTCCTTTTCATCGGCATGATTAATATCAACCTTCCCGGAAAAAATCTCCGTCAAATCAGATCCTTCTTCCCCTTTGGAGGGAACATATACTTTCTGACCGTCTGTCAAAAAGGCTGCCAAATTAAGAGCATCAAAATCTGCTTCCTCCTTTAGTCCACCTGCCGCCGTCACAGCATCATTTATTCTTTTCCCGCTTTCCAGTTCATATACACCGGGTGTTTCCACCTGTCCGCAGACATAAACGTATATATGCTCCGTAGGAAGCGCCATCGTATCCTCACTGCTTTCCATTTCCTCACTAATATCAAGCAACACAGGATTTTCCCGGCCACATGCAACGAGCCATAAGAATAAACTTAAGATTGCAAAACACTGTTTTATTTTACGAATACGCATAGTTTCCTTTCTTCCGAAAAGAATGCCTCTCTATGCCACCTATCTATAATAAAACACTTCCCCTTGAATTGACAAGTTTCTTTTTACTATTTCCATTTAAAAATAACAATCCCCATCATCATCAAAATCAATCCACCAAGCTTCCTCCACTGAAAGGGTTGCTGCTCCACACCAAACAACCCCAAAACCTCAATAAGATATGCTACCAGAAGCTGAGTTGTCACAATGATCATAACTGCTCTGGCCGGTCCCATCATATTCATGCTTTGAATTACAGTAAAGGTAATAACAGCCCCGATCACACCCCCAAGCAGCATAAATCTAGGTTTCGCTTCCAAGGGGGAAAGTAATGGCTCCTTCCCTGCAAAGGCAAAACACAAAAGGCATGTCAAAAAGGCTGTAAACTGCACAAAGATATTGGCACTCCACACACCGGACTGTTTTGTAACCTCCGAATTAAACACTCCCTGAATACTCATTAATGCTCCTGAAATCATTGCAATAAAAAAACCAATCATAATCTCCATCCTTTCTGTCTTCGGATAGTATTATCATTGGTTTTTATTGATGTTTTTATTCAGTCATTTGACTACGTAACAAATCTTCTAATTCTTTTACCTGTTCTTCTACCTCGTCACCATTCCAAACCTGTGAAAAGATATTTTCTAACTGTAACCAGTAATTACTGCACTCCATAATCTTAGGAAGTGAAACACTCTTATCATACTCCAGTGTAAATACATACTGTGGACTATCCACGGAAACTGCACTTCTGATTGCGGGAATTTTTCCGCTTCTGTCATACATTTCCATAGCATATTCTCCGGTTAAAAATGCGGCAAAGTCATTGGCCAAGTCCTTCTTTTCAGAAAAACCGTTTACAGCCACGGCACATGTAACAGAAAGTGATTTTCCCTTGGTTGTCTCTGTAGGATCCGGCATTGTTACAAATCCATACTGGCCTGTAAATCTGCCCTCATCCACTGCATCCTGAAGCTTCTTTACAGCATCGGTTTTTACAATGGTGAATACATATTTTCCATCATAGAAATCCTGCAGGAGGGAGTCATAATCCATTCCTTCTGTTTCCATAAAGAAAAATTGATTCAAGCCCTGATATACCTTTAAGGCTTCTACTGTTTTCTCATTATAAACATCCAAAATATTTCTGTCATCACCATTGACACCACCTACATTAATGGCATCTCCAACAAAGGAATAATTAAACATGATATCTGAAACATCCCATGCAAAAATTCCTTCCAGTTCCTGTGGAGGATCAAAGGTATCCGCAAAATTCAGAATGTCCTCAATCGTACTTGGAACAGCCTTTTCCCAATACTGCATTTTACGAAGATTAATGGTCTCCTCATCATATTCCACAATCGAATCATCCTCTTCCGGAATATGATCCATCTCTTCGATTTCATCATTACCTTCTTCTGCGCTATCCGAAACCTCTTCCGGATGCTTTACAGCCTGCTGATCTGCCCACATTTCCAAATAAGTGTCATTGTATAACAAAACGCAGCTGTCAAAATACAAAGGATAAGCAACAATTTTATCGTGATAGGTTACCGCATGCACCGCAGCTTGAGGGAACGTTTCCTCATTAATAGGAAATCTGTCATTTGAAATCTCATCTGCAATCCCCGCAAGATATGCTTCCTCCAAAGAATCATTTCCAACCAGGAACAAATCCGGTGCCTGCTCATCATTCACACTGGCATAGTTGACCATTTTTAAATAGTCATTGTCATCGACTAATACAGGCAATACTCTGACCATACTATTTTCACTGTAGGCTACCGCCGCACTGTTCAAATAATCAGTCATATTCTCATCTGTATACCAGATACGAATTGTTGTCTTTTCTTCCTTACTTTCTACTGTTTCCTCTGTTACCTCAGGTGTCGTATGGGTTGCTACAAATACAAGGACCGCTGCCAGCAGTACACAGGCAAAAGTCTGTAGTAATCTCTTCATGAAAACCTAACTAACCTTTCTTAATCCTCTATACAAGAATCTAAAATCTCTGCCATCTGATCAATATCTTCCTTGGTGATAATCAAAGAAGGAACAAAACGAATAATCTGTGTTCCGGCATTGATCAAAATAAGGCCCTTTTCCAAAGCACGATTGATAATATCCCCAACAGGAATCTTAAATACAAGCCCCTGCATGAAACCTGCACCTCTTCTTGTTTCAATAATAGAAGGATGCTTCTTAGCAATTTCATCCAACTTTGCTTCTAAATAAGGAGTTGTCTCCTTTACATGGTCCAAAATCTTTAACTCATCAAATAAATCAAATACAGTACTGATTGCACGACAAGCCAAAGGATTTCCACCATAAGTGGTACCATGATCGCCTGCGGCAAGTGAACTCTGTGCCACCTTCTCGGTCATAAGGAATGCACCTACAGGTACACCACAGCCAAGTGCCTTTGCAGTAGTCATAATATCTGGCTTTACACCGTATTTCTGCCATGCGTACATGTAACCGGTTCTACCCATACCACACTGAATTTCATCAAGAATCAATAAAATATCCTTCTCATCACAAAGAGCACGAACCTTCTTTAAGAACTCTTCCTGTGCAGGATAAATTCCACCTTCCCCCTGTACAGTTTCCATAATAATGGCACAGGTCTTATCATTTACCTTGGCTGCAATGCTCTCATAATCATTCATGTTTGCAAACTGAATGTTGCCAATCATAGGCTGGAAAGCTTCTCTGTACTTAGGGTTACCGGTAACAGAAAGAGCGCCCATGGTTCTTCCGTGGAAGGAATGTTCCATAGCAATAATCTCATGATCTGTGGAACCATCCTTTAAATAAGCATACTTACGAGCAGCCTTGATAGCACCTTCAATTGCTTCTGCACCGGAATTGGTGAAGAATACACGATCCATTCCGGACGCCTTCTTAATCTTCTTGGCTGCTTCAATTGCAGGCACATTGTAATAATAGTTAGAAGTATGAATGAGCTTATCAACCTGATCCTTGATTGCGTCATTGTACTTCTGATTACCATAACCGAGCGCAAATACAGCAATACCGGATACAAAATCCAAATATTCTTTTCCGTCTAAATCATATAAGTGAACACCCTGTCCTTTTTCCAATACAACCTGGAAACGATTGTAGGTATGAAGAAGGGCCTTCTCAGCTTCATCAATATATTCTTTCATCATAATTTACATTCCTCCGACTTCTGCTTCGTTGGTAATTGCAGTTCCAACCCCATTATTTGTAAAAATCTCAAGTAAAAGGCTATGAGGAACTCTACCATCCAAGATATGTACCTTATTCACACCATTCATAATGGCAGAGGTACAGTTAGACAATTTAGGAAGCATACCTCCACCAATTATTCCGCTTGAAATCAAAACATTTGCATCTGCTGCAGAAATTCTTGAAATAAAGGAGGACTTATCGTTAATATCCTTGTATAAGCCTTCAATATCTGTAAGGAATACCAACTTGTCTGCTTTCACAGCTTTCGCAATGGCACATGCTGCATCATCTGCATTGATATTGTAGGTATTGAACTGATCATCCAAACCGATAGGGGATACAATAGGAAGGAAATCCTTCTCCAAAAGATCATATAATACCTTAGGATCTACATCTGTAATGTTTCCAACAAAACCGATATCCTGGCCATTGGAATACTTCTTCTCAACCTTTAATAAACCTGCATCCTTACCGCTTAAGGAAACTGCCTTAACGCCCAGCTCCTGAACCATAGAAACAAGCTTCTTGCCAACCTTGCCAAGAACCATCTCTGCAATTTCCATGGTTTCTGCATCTGTTACACGAAGGCCATTGATAAACTGCGCTTCCTTACCTACCTTTTCTACCCAACGGCTAATTTCCTTACCACCACCATGAACGATGATTGGTTTGAATCCAACAAGCTTTAATAAGGTAACATCCTTAATAACATTTCTCTGAAGCTCTTCATTGCTCATTGCGCTTCCGCCGTACTTTACAACAATAATCTTACGATTGAATTTCTGAATATAAGGAAGTGCTTCGATTAACACTTCTGCCTTCTTTAATACTTCTTCCATATTGTTTTCCATGTTCTCTCTCCTTTACATTCAACAATTAGCTTCTGTAGTCTGCGTTGATTTTTACATAGTCATAGGTAAGATCACAGCCCCAGGCTGTAGCTTCTTCACTACCCTCGTGCATATCAACAAAAATAGTTACTTCTTCTACCCCCATAATCTTTGTAGCAAGGTCTTCATCAAATGCAATAGGGGTTCCCTTATCAAACACCTGTAATCTGCCTACCTTACTCTCAAAGAAAAGTTCTACATCATTCTGATCAAACTGTGCTCCGGAATATCCCATAGCACAAAGGAATCTGCCAAAGTTAGCATCGCAACCGTAAATTGCAGCCTTAGAAAGGTTGGAAGAAACAATTGCTCTTGATAAAGTTCTTGCGTCCTCCTTTGTCTTTGCATTGACAACCTTAGCTTCAAAAAGCTTGCTTGCACCTTCCCCATCTGCTGCCATCTTACGAGCAAGGAATCTGCAGACAAAGAACAGTGCTTCACAGAAGGTATCATAATCCTGTCCCTTTTCAGTAATCTTTGCGTTTTCTGCAAGTCCATTGGCCATTAAAAGTAATGTATCATTGGTAGAGGTATCACCATCTACTGTAATCATATTGAAGGTATCCTTAATCACAGCACTTAATGCTTCCTGCATTAAGCTCTTTTCGATTGCAAGGTCTGTGGTTAAAAATCCTAACATGGTACACATATTGGGATGAATCATACCGGAACCCTTACTCATACCACCTAAGGTAACAGTCTTTCCACCGATTTCAAAAGTAACAGCGATTTCTTTATTTACAGTATCTGTTGTCATAATTGCTTTTGATGCCTGTGTACCTGCTTCCAAGCTGTCATCCAGTGTCTTACTCATCTTCTCTACACCGGCTACAAGCTTTTCAACCGGAAGCTGCATACCAATAACACCGGTAGATGCAACAGCTACGGTATTGGCCGGAACGGAAAGAGTTTTTTCCACAGCCTTGGCAGTTGCTTCACATGCATCAAAGCCTTCCTGACCGGTACAGGCATTTGCAATACCTGAGTTAACAACGACTGCCTGCATCTTGTCTCCGGAATAAACAATTTTCTGATCCCACTGTACACAGGCTGCTTTTACAATATTGCTTGTAAATGTACCTGCACATTCACAGGGAACGGTAGAATATACCATTGCCATATCTGTTCTATTCTTATATTTAATATTTGCCTCACAACATGCTGCCTGAAAACCTTTTGCTGCGGTAACTCCGCCTTCGATTTTTTCCATTCTCTTATCCTTCTTTCTTACTTGTTGAATGCTGTAATATTTGCTTCATTTAAAGTAAAATCATAATAGTTCAAATCTTCTCTTTTGGTCCAACCAATGCAATTCCAGAATGCATTACCGATATCATTTACAGTAAATGCAATCAGGCTTACCTTGTTGATGTCTTCATCCTTCAAGGCATTCATACAATGCACAACCATAGCCTTGCCAATTCCCTGTCTTCGATAATCCTCTCTGACACAAACATGATACATACAGCCTCTTCGACCATCATGTCCACAAAGAATACCACCTACAACAGATCCGTCCTCACCGATTGCGACTACACTGGTAGTTGGATTTCTTCGAAGGAATCTCTCTACACCTTCTTTGGAGTCATCAATACTTCTGATTCCAAAGCCATGGATGGTCATCCATAATTTATAAAGTCCATCATAATCATCAATTGTCATTGTCTTAATTGTAAACATATCTTTTCTCCCAATCTGTATTTGAGCCAAATTTTATCATAATATATTTGTCTTACTTTTTCAAGTATATGGTTATTCCGAAGTCTAAGGAAATGACTCCATGGTTCATAATTGCATATAAATAACCCTTCGTCAAGCATTTTTGCATATTTATTCTTGTATTTTACCATTTTATGCATTCAATCTGCATATATTCACATTTTATGCACTTTATGTGATGTTTTATGCATTTTATTTACAATATACACTATTTTGTTATATATTATCAGTAGCATATTTTTTGAGAAATACGAAAGGAAGTTAAAATGATTGCACTTGAGATTTCTTCTCTAAAACAATTTATGGGACAGCTGTTTTCCGGTGATATATTTGATCACTTTCTGTTATCTGAAGCGGTGCTGTCAACCGGCTTTACCTACACCATTGACGGAAGACGCAATCGCGAATTTTACACAGAAGAGGAATGGAATAACAAAGAATTATGTCCTTATGAAAATGCTACCTGGCAGGATATGAAGCCACTTTTGTTCCAACTAATAAAAGGAAATAAAACTCCTCTCTTTTTCAAACTGATTTTGCAGCTTTCTCCGGAAAACACCTCCAAAATCTTAACCTCAAACAATTGCAGTGTTTCTCCGGATATGGTAAAGGCTTTAATCCTTACTATAAAATATGATGGCAATAAAGCAATCCTTACCACCGGCACCTCCTTCCACACCTTCCTGATGACAAAGGAACCGGATGAGATCTGGGATAAGGCATTACTTAAATTTCTCTCCCTAAAAGGGATTGCCTACGAACAGGTTTAACTATCATAAAAACCCTCTCGCCTGAGAGGGTTTTTCCTATTCAGCAGGATCTGTTTTGATTCTGCACTGTTCTATCAAATCATAATAGTTATTACGTAATATATAAGCACTGAACTGATATCGGTTTGCAACCTCCTGCTGTGCCAGTTCAAAATATTTGCTTTTCATTTCATCCGGTAATTCTCTATACCAGGTCTGCGTCTTTTTCTTCTTATTATATGCAACGGTATCTGTCACAAAGCTCTTATCATTAAAAATGACCATACCCTCCTGTGAACTGAAGATATCCTTACCTGCATACATTCTGGAATCAAAATCAAAGCCAAACAGGTTAAGAAGAGTAGGCAACAAATCGATAGAAGAACATACCTTATGTACCTCTATGGGTTCTTCAATGGTAGGGCTCCAAAGAATCAGACTGTTACGATAAACATCCATATCCTGGGATAAACTCTTTCCTGCAAGCTCCTCATACTGCTCACTTGTCATGGCATAGGGGTAGTGATCCGCACTCAAACAGATGACGGTATTTTCAAGCACTCCTGCTTCGTCCAAATCCTGTATCAAATATTCCAAAGCATGATCCAGCTCAATCTGGCATGCAATATATGCTCTTGCATTCTCTGACATACCGATTCCGGCTACAGCATCCTTGTTCTTGGTAGACATTCTGTTTCCGGCAAAGTTGTAATTCATATGTCCCGAAACAGTCATGTAATAAACCAGGAATCTATCCAGGTCCTGATAGTAAGGAAGGGTTCCCTGCATCATTTCCACATCAGATTGGGGCCAGTAGTTTGGATGCTCCATCGGGAAAATCTTTCCTTCTGCCTGAGAGGATGACATATCACCCTTTTTTGCTGCCAAAAAATCATATCCTAGGTTAGGATGTGATATATGCCTGTCATAGTAGGTTAAGCTATTATCATGGAATGCATAACACTTTGCCCCCTCTGCCCCAAAGAATCCGGGCAATGCATAAGGCATGTTATTGCTTCCACTCTTCTTCATGCTGAACTGTCCGTCAGGAATCAGTCCGGTACAGTTCACATATTCGCCATCACTGGTACTCGTCTGCCATAGGGGAACATAATAATTATCAAATACAAATCCTGTATGGGTTAACTTATATAAGGTCGGGGTCAAATCTTCTCTGATTGCATAGGTCGAAAAGCCTTCTGCTGTAATAAAAATCAGATTATATCCTTCAAACATTCCTGTATATTCATTTCTCTGTGTAGGAATTCGATTCTTTATATAATCCTTTAACCATGTTTTCTCCTTACTCTTTTCTGACAAAGAAGTAAGCATATCATAGTCTATCTCGAATACATAGGGAGATACATCCGGTTCCTTCATTGTCTCCTCCGGTGTTTCCTCCGTTGGTACTTCCTCCCCCTCCTGCGGGTTCTGCGTTTCAGCGACGCTACTTTGTTCCGGCACTAAAACAGGATCCTCTGCAAAGAATTCCGCAAAGGAATCCTCGGAAACCTGGCCTGTCTGTGCCTCTCCCACAGCATCTTCTGCACTGTCTATACCAAGAAGTGCTCTGATTTCTAAAGTTGCATCTCTTTCAATCATGACGCCCACACCTGAATTCTGCATAACAGATATAGGATCAACAAACTCTATGTAATCCTGATAAAACTCATATTCTCCGGTGCGTCCGATAGAAAGTGTATCATAGCGAATTACCATACCCAGTGTAATCATAACCAGTATTCGCATAAGAGATATACTGTTAAATTCATTGAGTACTAAAATCTTTCGTTTTAAAAACAGCGCATAAAACAAAAGTGGCAAAAGCATAATCAGCATTAAGGGAATACATTCCATAAAGCCTCTTGCTGCTTCCTTATAATAGTTTGTCAGTGCGTCCTGACCTCCAACAAACATAGCTCGTAGCTGAAGCGGTTGTTTGAAGATATGGAAGTACACTGTCTGAACCATAAATACAAGAAATTCTAATACCAAAGGAATCCAGAAAAATAGCTTTTTCAGTTTTTTAGGTACTACCAGTACCAGTCCCGCCCCTATGGCAGCCAAAAAACAGGCATTGGCCATAGTCAGCATAGGGCTGAAGGGAATCCATCCAAAGCTTCCCACGTGATATACAATTTCTAATATCCATATATACAGAAAATTAAATAACCAGTTTATCATCTGTTTCTAACTGCCTCTTAGGTTTATTTTTTACTTCTTGGTTTAAAAATCAGCCCCGCACTATATCCAAAGATTAGTGCAGCACTAATTCCAATTGCTCCTGCCTGAAAGCCGCCGGAAAAAAGCCCTAAAAAGCCTTCCTTTTCCACTGCTTCTCTTACCCCTGTCATAAGCACATTACCAAATCCTAATAGCGGAACACTTACTCCCGCCCCCGCATAACGAAAAAGTGGTGTATACAGTCCGGCAAAGCTTAATATACTACCTGTCACAACTATGAGCACCATAATCCTTCCCGGCATAAGTTTTGTCTTTTCCATTAACACCTGTACCAAAGCACAAATGAGTCCACCTACCAAAAACGCTCTCACATAATCCATAATCCTGCTCCTTTATGTTTTTGTGAATTAGTATGGACCATTTGTCCCAAAATATACTCTAAATAAATGCCGGAACTATTTTGGCTACAACGTCCTTCAACATAGTATTGTCACAAGGAACCACAAGATCCGCATACTTTTCATACAAGGGAACTCTCTCCTCATACAAGGCTTTTAAATCCTGCCCTTCCTTTAATGTTACCCCTCTTTCATTCAAATCGCCCAAACGACTTTCAATCTCCTCAAGAGATAACTGCAAATATACAACGGTACCAATTGCTTTCAAATGCTCCATGGCTTCTGCCCCATAAATAGCACTTCCACCGGTAGCAATAATGGACTTTTCCACATCAAAAGATGCATTCACATCATTTTCAATCTTCCAAAAGCCTTCTACTCCATGTTCTGCGATGAGCTTGGGTAAAAGCTTTCCTGTTTTTTCCTGTATCACAAGATCGCTGTCAATAAATCTGTATCCTAATTTTTTGGCCAATACAACGCCCACTGTACTTTTTCCCGCTCCGGGCATACCGATCAGAACGATATTATTCTTGTTCATATTTTTCCCTCAAAAGCTTTATTCTTCTTGCTTATTTTAAATATGCGATTACTTCTACCTCGCACAAAACATTCTTAGGAAGTGTTTTTACTGCAACGCAGCTTCTGGCCGGCTTTCCTGTAAAATAAGCACCGTATACTTCGTTAAATGCAGCAAAATCATTCATATCTGCAAGGAAACAGGTGGTCTTTACAACCTTATCAAAATCAGTTTCTGCTTCCTTGAGGATTGCAGAAAGGTTCTTCATCACCTGGGTTGCCTGGGTTTTAATGTCCTGTCCTACTACTTCTCCTGTTGCAGGATCAAGCGCAATCTGTCCTGACGAATATAAAAAATCTCCTGCAATAATTCCCTGTGAATATGGTCCGATTGCTGCAGGTGCATTGGTTGTTGCTATTGTTTTCATCTTTATGTCCTCTCTTTCCACAATTACCTTGTCATATCAACTTCCGGTTCATCAAATTCTACCGTAATATAGAAGCCTCGTAAGTTTTGTTCAATGTGAGTTACTATACCCTCTCTGCTTTTTAGACGATAACGGAAAGGAATATTTGCAGACATTGCCAGGGAAGGATCAATGGTATAATAATAGTTACTTGGAAGCAAGCCTTCCGTAATCGTAACCTTTTCTCCTTCTGTTAATAAGCCTTCTCTTTCCATTTTAAATTCCATCTTACGCATATCTCTGTCTCCTTGTAAACCACAGGGAAAATTGTACTCTTTTATCCCCCTTTTTTCAAGTATTTCGCTCCAGAGAAATCTATATTTTGTTTCCTTTTTCTCTGTTTACATCAAAATATTGTAGATTTAGGGCTTGACAGGGAAATTCCATGGGCAATAGCAGGAATTGTTCTTCCCTGATTAAAACTGGTCTTACTAAGAAGCGCTCCTGTAGGTACAAACAGTACTCTTTTCCACTGTTCCTCCTCCAGCATTTTCAAAATATAGGCTGACAAAACTGTGGCTGCACAGCCGCAGCCGCTACCTCCGCTTCCGGTTCCCTGCTTCTTTTCGTCAAATATTTCTATTCCGCAATCCATATGCCTATCCCGGATATCATATCCTTTTTCCAGGAGAAGCTGAAACAGAATCTCCTGTCCAACCATTCCCAAATCACCGGTTATTATTTTGTCATAGACACCGGGATCAATTTTGAAATCAGCAAAATGATTACAAATGGTATCTGCAGCGGCCGGTGCCATACATGCTCCCATATTCATGGAATCCTTGCATCCATAATCAACAATTCGTCCCACTGTTCCTCCTCTGATGACTGCCCTGCATCCATTTTGTGCTGTATTTCCTAGCACAAAAGCACCACCGCCTGTCACAGTCCAGGTGGCAGAATCCGGCCGTTGGTTCCCATATTCAAGTGGATAACGAAATTCCTTTTCTGCACTGGCAAAATGGCTAGAGGTTACGCAGGCATTGCATTCTGACAAGCCTCCTGCAATCATCATGGAAGCCAGTAATAGTGCCTCTCCACAGGTAGAACAGGCTCCATATAGTCCAAACACCGGAATTCTGTAAGAAGCCACTCCAAAGGAGGTTGCAATAGATTGTCCAAGCAAATCTCCACCAAACAGGAAACGTACCTGCTGCCTAGGGATTCCCCCTTTTCCAAGTGCTAATGCCAATGCTTCTTTTTGCAGGGTGCTTTCTGCTTCCTCCCAGGACGTACATCCAAATTCATCTGTCTCGCCTATCATATCAAAGAGGTCTCCCAGGGGTCCCTCCCCTTCTTTTTTTCCTACAATAGAGGCGCTGGACAAAACAAAAACGCCTCTATCAAAAGAGACGCTTTGTTTTCCGATTATTTTTTTATTTTGCTCCATAATATCACCATACCTTTCCCAAAACTTCTGATTTTAGTATGGTGTTTTTTTAGATTTCTATTCGTCCTCTCTGCCTACATTCTCATCTTCCTTGGTAGTCAGATACTGGCTTACTGCATATACTGTCTTTCCGTTATAGCTAAGCTTTGACCATCCTGACGCATAATCAATACCAACACGCTCTACATATTCACCATTTTTAAGCTGTCCTACAACGGTTGTCTTTCCCTGTGAGGTGCTTGGCTCACTTCTAAGATTTGTCACATCCTTAGCTGTTACCAGTTCCTTTACGGTAGTGAAGGTCATATCCAAATCATTGTCTGTAGCTTCACTTTCTACCGGAATCTCAATCGTATCTGTTCCCAAGCTCTCTGCTACACTATTACTCTCTCCGCTCACCTCAGAAACAACCGGTAATCCGGATACCTCATCCTGTTCGCTCTCTGTGTTCTGTGTGACAATTATATTGGCTTTATCCTCTTTATGTGTCACCTGCCAAACTACAAAACAGAATATTACAACTGTAATAAGGACTACAACAGTGCCAATTCCAATCTGCGCAGGGCTCATTTTTTCATCTTCTAAATTTGCCATGTCTTGCCTTTCTTTTCGTTTAAAAGCTTAGTTTCCATACTTCTGGGCCTGTGCCTTAATCAGCTCCACGTCATCAAAGTAGTTAATCTTCATTGCACTCTTAACCTCTGAAAGTGTCTGTGCTGCAACCTCTCTTGCTTCCTCAGTACCCTTTTTCAAAATGTTATAGATTTCTCCGATGTCCTTTTGGTACATCTTTCTTCTTTCACGAATAGGCTCAAGTTCTTCCTGGATAATATTATTCAAAAGCTTCTTAACCTTCACGTCACCCAAGCCACCTCTGGTGTAGTGATCCTTTAATTCCTGTAAGCATGCATATTCAGGAAGATATCTTTCAAAGTGTTCATCCTTGCAGAAAGCATCCAAATAAGTAAATACGGTATTACCTTCCAAATGTCCCGGATCAGATACCAGTAAATGCTCCGGATCGGTATACATACTCATAATCTGCTTCTTAATAACATCCGGTTCATCTGCAAGATAAATACAGTTGCCCAAGGACTTACTCATCTTGGCTTTACCATCCACACCGGGAAGTCTCATACATGCCTCGTTCTGTGGAACCAAAGCTGTAGGCTCTACCAATACAGGTGCATATACAGTATTGAACTTGTGAACGATTTCTCTTGCCTGCTCAATCATAGGAAGCTGATCAACACCGACAGGAACTGTTGTTGCCTTAAATGCAGTAATATCTGCTGCCTGACTGATTGGATAGGTAAAGAATCCAACAGGAATGCTGGCTTCAAAATTACGCATCTGAATCTCACTCTTTACAGTCGGATTTCTCTGTAATCTTGCAACGGTTACCAAATCCATATAATAGAAAGTAAGCTCTGTTAATTCTGCAATCTGTGACTGAATGAAAATATTGCTCTTGGTAGGATCTAAGCCTGCTGCCAGGTAATCCAGCGCAACCTCGATTACATTCTGTCTTACCTTCTCAGGATTCTCAATATTATCTGTCAATGCCTGTGCATCTGCAATCATAATAAAAATCTTTTTATATTCGCCGGAATTCTGAAGCTCCACACGACGCTTTAAAGAACCTACATAATGTCCGATATGAAGTCTTCCTGTGGGTCTGTCACCGGTTAAAATAATCTTATCCATGTATTTAACCAAACCTTTCTTATACAATAATATGCTATTTTACCATTTTTCCCCTTTAGGTTCAAGCCTTTCTTCTACTTACGAAGACCCTTGGGGTAATGGTTTTTCATAATGCCTCCCGCCAATTTGGCAAATCCAATACTATACCCGCAAACAGTAATCAGATACCAGCCCTTTTTCGTATATTCGCCCGGATCAACGGTAATTGTCATACCTTCCAGATAGGATTTGCATTCTCCGGAAAGTAAATCCACCTCATATGTTTTCTGTACCTGTTTTGGGGATAAATAAAGAGCCAAAGCATGAGACGGTTCAAATCTGTTTTTCTTTAGGGTGCCAAGATGTAATCCCGGGCGAAGTACCTTTAGCTTTTGCAGAGATGGCATATCCTCCGGAATCTTGTATAGCTGTTCTCCAAAAGCAAGTATCTTTCCTTCCGAAAATTCCTTATAGCAGTCACCTGTTAATGTATCCTTGAAAAACTCCTCCAGTTCCTTATAGTCCTTAACAGCTTTCCCCTTTTCCAGTCCGTTTCTTGCTTGTACGTCACCTTTTATTTCCCCTTTTTTCTGAAGTACAGCAAAGAAATGTCCCTCGCCCTTAACCTTATGTGGCCAGATTCTGACAGTGGATTTCAACGCTTTCTTCTTTTCCTCCAAGGACAACTCATCACAAGTGTCAAACGTTCCTAATCCCTTTTCCTTAAGAATGGCCGCAAAATCTCTGCCATATTCCATACCGTCAAATAGCTCTTCTTCCCCAATTTCCACCGGTTCGAATTCCGGGTGTCTTGAAAGAAATGCGAAAATACTTTCTTCATTTTCATTGGGGGCAAAGGTACAGGTAGAATACACCAGTCTTCCGCCCTGCTTTAACATTTCTGCCGCGCAGTCCAGGATTCCTGCTTGTCTCTGTGCACAGTTTTCAACATTTGCAGGACTCCACTCATCTCCGGCATTATCATTTTTTCGAAACATTCCTTCTCCGGAGCATGGAGCATCCACCAGTATTTTATCAAAATACTGGACGAAAACCTCTGAAAGCTTCTCCGGTGTTTCGTTTAAAACAAGTGCATTATGAATTCCCATTCTTTCGATATTTTCAGATAATATCTTTGCTCTCTGGGGATGAATTTCATTGGTTACAAGAAAACCGTCCTTCCCCAGATAGGAAGCAATCTGCGTACTCTTTCCGCCGGGGGCCGCACACAAATCAAGAACCTTGTCTGTAGGCTCCACCTTTAGAAATGGAACCGGCGACATGGCACTGGGCTCCTGAATATAATATACCCCTGCTTCATGAAAAGGATGCTTTCCCGGAAAGGAAGCCTCCCTATCATAGTAATATCCGTTCTTTTCCCAGGGGATTTCTTCTCTTACAGAAAAATCCTCCATTCCCTCTGCAAGCTTCCAAAAATCCTCTTCATTTTCTTTGTGTGGATTCAAGCGAAATGCACTGTATCGTATTCCCTGAAATCCCTCATAAAAATCCTCATATTCTTCTGAAAGCATGGCTTTCATGCGATCCAAAAATAATTCCGGTAACTGACTCAAACCTGTTACTTCCTTTCAATCACTTCTATCCCTTTTACCACATATGCCTCCAGAAATAGAATCGAAGCTTTTTCATATAAGAAAGCTTCTTTACCATTTGCTTTTGGCAAACGCGTAATAGTCGCTTTACTTCTTCATATTCCTGCATGTTCTTTTCCTTGCCGCTGTATAGGAAATATTCTATCTGATGTAAGAGTTTCTTACCTTCCTCAGAGGTTAATATTTCCTCTGCCTGCATTCTGTCGGTAAATTCTTTATAAGAGCATGTTACTCTGTCACCGCCCCTGTCAAAGTCTGTAATACTCTGCAAATGCATATATCTGGGATAAGGATTTCCTTTTTTGTCTTCCCTTAAAATGTGAAGCTTTCTTGGAAGAACAAAAACTCCCATTCGGATCAAATATGCCAATACAAAAATAAGAGCAAATAAAAAACCACTGGATTTTAATTTTTCTGTAGTCTTGGCTATATTTTCTGCATTCACCTGATTCATTGAATTTTCCAAGGCTCTGGGGAGTCTGAAGCCTCCTCCGAAAATACCGGAAAGGATAGAATCGTCACCGGAATCTATGCTGGCAGAATTGGTCACCTCAATAGGTACCCAACCAAAATCAGGATAATAAATCTCTACCCAGGCATGACCATTGGCATCACTGATGCTGGCACGTACAACGTCGATATTTTCAACATTTCCGCCTTCCAGCCAGTTTGCAGCATCTTCATCTGTCAGTACCTCTCCACGAACCATATCATACCAGTCAACTACATATCCTTCTACATATCTGGCAGGAATACCCAGATAACGGAACAGTAAAGTTGCTGACGTAGCAAAGTGAACACAATATCCTTTTTTATTATTGGTCAGGAAGTAATTCACATACTCTTCCCCACCGGGAACACGGCCGGGTTTTACTGTGTAGTCATACTCATCACGAAGCATCTCAACGACTTTACGAACCACATCCGGATCCTCTGCTCTAAAGCCATGCTGTTTACAGATTTCCTTTAATACTTCTTTATTTTCCTCCGGTACCTGCAGATAGTACTCAAGAATAACATTTTCATAATAATCCTTGCTAACCTCAAGACTTTTCTTTACATCATCTCCGGTATATAAATATGACAGTTTTTCAAAATATCTTCTATTTGTAACATCAAGATTCATGGAATAAGTAGTATAAACCATGGTATCTGTGGGGCTTTTTGCAAAAACAGTTCCTGGTGCACTCAAAACCATATCACTATCTGATAATGCATAGTATGGCACCAGTAAATCTCCCTGGTCCAGCATTTGATCATCTACTATTTTTACCTCCACCTTGTGCTTTAATGGTAATAGTTTCTTTTCATTCTCCATGTCAAACTTAATCATTTCAGCTGGAAGATTATAATATGCTCTTGTATCTGCATTTTCTGTTGCGCCATATGATATGGTATCTGTTTCAATAGCGAATGAATTATTGGTCCATTTATATCGGTATGGCAAATACTCCTGACCTGTGAAACTTTTCAAATAATATCGGTCCTCACCGATATTGGCCATTGTTACTTCCAAATCCGTTTTACCATCAAAGGATATGGACTTTACATTGGCAATGTCACCGGCCGCACCTCTGACACTATTAGAGGGGAAAAGGGACGCCAGGCCATAGGTCAACACATTTTTAACCGGCTGATTGGTTGCTTCTTTCCAGCGATCTGCAAAGGTACTGATTGCAAAATCCTTTTTCGGTACCAATAGGCCAAGTACAAGGATAAATGCCAAAATAACACCGCCTGCTGTAATACCAATCATGGCGCAGTTGCCGGGGTCTGTTACAAATCCATAGTGATGCACATTCTTTTTCACCACCGTTTTTGCACTCATCTTATTGGACAGACCATCGTATGCTCCGGTCATTCGCATAACCAGTACGATTAACCAGCTTCCCATTAAAATAATCATAGGAAATACATCCGGCTGAAATCCAAAATAAAGTCCAATCTGCATCAATGGGAATGTGAACAAAAAGAACAAAATCACATTCATATACTCTGATACCACAATATTTAAAATCAGCATCATGAGAAGTGAAATAACGCACAACGCCATGGTTACCGTGTAGACTCTGTCATCAATAAACTCCGAATAATTTTTTATTTTAGGAAGTGGAAAAACGTCATTAATTCTGTCCAGACAGATATTAAATATGGCACTCATACCACTGTTAATTGCTCGATAGGAATCCGTTAGGAAGAATATACTCATGAACAAAATGGCAAGATATGCCACATACTTCGTCCATTTGTAGATATACATTCCCGCAAAAATAATTGACAATGAAATACAAATCATAACCAGAATAGGAACATATATTTCCATGTCAAAGCTGGAAGCAAAGCACATAAGGCTTCCATAGGTTCCTCCAAACAGAATGAAAGCATTCAAAAGATATTTTAGGAATGGAAACCTTCTCTTTTCTGCTTCCAACTCTACCGAAAAGTAAATACCTGTATTTTTAGTCAACTTATCTCGCTTTTGGGTCTCTATTTTTTCTTTTCGTTTGGCTATCATTTTTTTTACAAACATAAAATCAACACCTTATTTTCAAATACGCCCAACAACTGCTGTGGCTCATAATCATGAAAGCTCTTATCCGTAAAGTAAATTGCCATGTCCAGTGTCCCTTTTTCTTCCTGCATATAATGTCTGTAGGCTTCCGGTTCTGAATAAGATCTGACTCTGAAAATCTGTTGCATAGCATCCTCTAATTTTTCAAGAGATTCTATCTTAATGGAACAAAATGTTTTTTTATCAATATCGTACCATTTAATCTGAAATATCTGGTCTTCCTCCAGCATATACATAGCAATGGAATAAAAGGCTCTCATACAAAGGTCCAAATTGCCCACCTGCACCTGGTCCACCTGTAAATCCAAAAGTAATGTTACGGTACGATTTAACTCTCTTTCAAATTCCTTTACCAAAAGACCATCCTGTTTGGTCGAAAGCTTCCAATGCACTCTTTGCAATCTGTCTCCGGGACGATAGTCTCTTAACTCCTTAATACTGGTTACATCCTCTGTGGAGTTTAAGGCATCCATCTCTATTTCGTCCCCTTCCTCTGCGAAGGTTTCCAAAAGGTGAACCGCCGTTACTGACTGCTTGGGAAGTGAGATCAGCTCCTTTTCCTTAGGAATGGGCATTTTGATTTCACAAAAATTCAAATAATCCCAAACACTTACCCTTTTTACCTTTACAGAAATACTGCCTGCATATATGGGGCAAATGCTCCATTCATAGGTACTGTCTCCGCCTCGTACCGGAAATGTCATCTCCTGGACTTCCTCATTGGGATAATATCTGTTCTCTACAGACATCACACAAACCAGTCTTGGAAGCGGAATATGTAAATCATTTTTTAATTTAAATACAATCTTAGCATAGTTACCTTCTTCAACGGTCATAACCGGAAGAACCAAGTTAAACTCAAGCTGTCTTGCCACAATTCTTGCAATAAATATACCTGCAATTGGTACAACAATCAGACATAACACCAGTAAGAAGAAAAAATAATGGTGATAGAACAGTAAAAGGAATATGGCAACCAGCAATATAAATGCGTATAGAATTCTATTTCTCCACATAGCGTTCCTTTTCTCTTCTTCCTATTATTTATTGCCCGGCATCGGAATGGAGCGAACAACCTCCTCCAATACCTGATGCTCTGTTTTTCCTTCCGCTCTCGCACTAACACTTAATGTAACTCTGTGTTCACCGGTATGATAGAACACCTTTACAACATCTTCAGGAACGACGTAATCTCTGCCCTCCAAAAAAGCACAGGAACGAGCCATACGAAGCATTGACTTTGCTCCTCTGGGGCTGATACCGGTCTTTAAGCCATCATTGCTTCTGCTTGC
The DNA here is from genome assembly GCA_045616525.1 of Acetatifactor sp. Classification (GTDB taxonomy): domain Bacteria; phylum Bacillota; class Clostridia; order Lachnospirales; family Lachnospiraceae; genus Acetatifactor. The sequence continues at coordinate 42,221 of JAZLGY010000017.1, forward strand.
CTTAACAAGATCTGCAATATAACCATATACCGCATCTTCCACATGAACATTGGAGATTAATTCCTGGGCCTTCATTACATCTTCAAGACTCATAACCTTTTCAACATCGTCCATGGTTTTTCTGTTTTCTGCTTTTAACATAATGACTTCACTGTCTCTGTCCGGATAACCCATAGACAATCTTGTCATAAATCGGTCAAGCTGAGACTCCGGCAGCTTCTGTGTACCGGCAGAGCCTAATGGATTCTGTGTTGCAATGACAAAGAATGGCTGTGGCAGGCTTCTGGTTACACCATCTACTGTAGCCTTTCCTTCCTCCATTACTTCCAAAAGTGCTGACTGTGTTTTGGGAGAAGTTCTGTTAATCTCATCTGCCAAAAACAGGTTACAGAATACCGCACCCTCTCTATATTCGAACTGCTGTGTATCCTTATTAAACATAGAGAATCCACTTACATCCGCCGGCAATACATCCGGTGTAAACTGCATTCTGTGATACTCCAGGGAAAGTGCTTTTGAAAAAGCCAATGCCATTGTTGTTTTTCCTACACCCGGGATATCTTCAAGAAGAACATGTCCTCCCGCCATCATGGTCATCAAAATAGAATTGATTACCTCATCCTTTCCGATAATAACCTTCTTTACTTCCTGTTTTACTCTGTCTAACTGTTTTGTTAACTGCTCCATGGCCGTTCTCCTTCCTCTGTCTGAACTATCTGTATACTTTAATCAAAACGCCACCAGGAATCAGTTCCACGGTGTCATAAATATTCTCGTTTTCCAAAAATTTCAAATTTTCACTATCTGTAACAATCTGCGGAATAAGGTGTGACCAGTCGCTACCATTATTTTCAATAAACACCTTACATTCCTTCCCTTTGTAATCTTTTCCCTCCAGCATATATCTGGCAGAAAGTACGCCCGGTTTTCCGGGTACAATCTTCTGTGTATCTACACACTGTCCAATGGTCTTTCCATGAAAAAATTCACCTGTTGCCTCTGCTTCAAAAGGAATCATAACTACAGTAAGCTTCTCACTCCCACAAACATATTCCCCTAAGGTTTTTACCCGAATTTCCATCAACAATTCCATCGTTACATTCTCCCCATATCATAAAAATATTCCCTTTAATTTTACACCAAAAACCATGAATAGTAAACGTAAAAAATGGCATGCTAAACACTAGCACACCATATAAATAAGGAGGTTTTTTATGAATCAAACATCTGAAAATGATTATGCAGCTTTAGTAAAATCCGTTACCCCTGTAAAAAGACTATCTACACAGGTTTTTCGTGCTTTTCTGGTAGGTGGTATCATCTGTACTTTAGGACAGTTTCTGATGAATGCTTACGGGTATTTGGGGTTAGACCCAAAGTCCGCGCAAAGTCTCTGTACCATCTCCCTGATTCTGATGACTGTTCTTCTCACAGGCCTTAACATCTTTCCATCCATTGTAAAATTCGGTGGGGCCGGTGCTTTGGTTCCCATTACAGGTTTTGCCAATTCCGTTTGTGCTCCTGCCATAGAATACAAAACAGAAGGACAGGTCTACGGGATCGGTGCCAAGATCTTTACGATTGCCGGCCCCGTTATACTTTATGGAATATTCTCCTCCTTCTGTCTTGGCCTTATTTACTATCTATATTCCATACTGAGGTAATTGCTCTGCAAAACCATAATAAAAATAGAGTAGACTCCCCAAAAGTTTTCCAATTGCAATTGCCGCAATAATCACACTGACTCCGTTTTTCAAACGGATTCGTCGAAAGAAAATCGGAATACTGTCCAGCATTTCTGCGATGGAAAGAGCAAGTGTACCGACAAAAATACCATAAAAAACGCCCATGAAAATCTGCATTATAATCGAAACCACCCTCCAGCTTTCCGGAAGTTCACCGAAGTTCTCCCGTAAGTAGCCCCCAATACGAAACAAAGGCACATACATCTGAATTGCACTTCCTATAATGGTTCCGACAATAACCATATTTTCATACAAAATGATTTCCTTGGCAGTCCTGTATTTACCTGCATATCTTGGCACCATATAAGCTGCGCTGAATACGGTAAATACACCTGCTGCCGCCACAAGGCCGAAGCTGGCTCCCCCAAACATAAGTAACAGATATTTAAACATCTATTTCCCGCCCCTCCCTTTCTGCGCTCTGAACCAGCGTCTTATTGACATCATCTTCATAATTCTTCATGGATACCTGGATAGGGGTGGGATCTGAGGTTAGTTTTCTCCTTCCTATATGATTGAAAAAGAGAAGAATGCCAAGCAGCAATCCCACAGAATAACTCATCTGCAGGACCGTAATCTCCTTTGCTTCTTCTCCCATTAGTATCTCATATACTCTGGCAAACACGTTATTGATTCCAATATCATTTTGAAAAGCCATAATCGTAAAGCCTGTTCCAAAGAAACAAATACCGCTGACAAAGGCAATTTCTATTTTTTCTTTGAATTTCTTTTTCGCTTTATTCTGACTTAAAAATGCCGGTTCTAGAATAATCTCCTGCTCGCCTATATTTTCTATTTGTATATCACTACATTCCTTCTGCAATATTTCAATGATTTTTAATATGCTGATTACCACATATTCTTCGTCATTAAAATGATGTATTTTTGTACTCCTTAGTTTGGCTTGAACATTCTCATTTTTACAAAATAATGAACCAATGTCCTTAAAGAATACATCCTTACAGTTGCAAACAACATTTCGATTACATTTTAGATATACCACTTCTTCTTTCATTTCATTGCCTCCATATTTCTATGGCTCAATTATTCCCAAATACGAAGTGCTATATTCAAATCAACAGCATCCTTGATACCATCGATTTTTCCTTTGTCTGAATACTGCCAGATTCCAAAGTCATAAGGATAGTACAGGTCATCGCCATAATACGCAAACCACTTTTCATATCCCTCCAGCTTACTTTGGTCTAACAGTGCAATGGCTGTCTCGGTATTAAAATAAATCATTCCCTTATAGCCGTTCTTCTCAATCTCCTCAAGGAATGCCAGGGTAATCTCTGTTCTCTCCTCTACCGACAAAGCATTCATTCTGGCACTACTGTCCTGCACCTTTTCCACATCAAAAACAATGGGACCGTCAATTTTATAAGGTCTTATTCTCTCTAGCACAAACTGTGCCTCTTCCACAGCTTCTTCCTTGGTAATTGCCTGTGAAAAGAAGTATACTCCCACCTTAATATTATTATTAATGGCGCCCTTTACATTCTCTTCAAATCGTTCATCTTCAACAACTTTTCCTGTGCCATAGCCTCGAACACCGACACGTACAATTGCAAAATCAACGCCCGCATTTTTTACTTTGCTCCATGTGATTTCTCCCTGGTGCTTTGATACGTCAATACCTTTGTAGCTTACCACCTCACCGTCTACCACATACTGTTTTTCCCCTTTATTTGTGGCAATGAAGTTCTCCGGAAGATATGTATTCCTCTTTAAGTTCTCAAGGATCGGATAAAATCTGTATCTGCCACCGGTATATATAATCATTTGATCCGGATAAAGAGGACGAAGGGTGTCCAAAATACCGGTTCCATCCATCAGGCTTTCACGAATCAAATCCAAGATCTCCGACTCGCTTGCAGGTGTGCTTGCATTTACCTCCATATTATTTAAGGCATCCTCCACAGCAAGCATAACCGCTTCCTCTAACTGCGCCTTGGTATAAACCTCCTCCTGATTGATGGCAGTTCCGTTTACCGCTTCGGCTTCCGGCTCCTTACTGGTGTCTGCCTCATGCTTATAGTACAGAATTGCACCGATTAAAATCACATATCCCAATAAAAAAACAGCAATCATAGCATTTCTTCTGCTTCTTCCATGCCGATTTATGGCCTTTTTCTCTATGGGTTCCTCTTTCTCTTCATGATCAAAATCTTCTATATTTTCAACTAATTCCTCTTCAAAGAATTCATCCAAATCTTTTGCCATTCTCTTCCTCTTTCCCCAACTGAAATTATCTTATATCAATACTATAACTGAAAAAAGAAGGAATGAAAAGACTATTCATAAACAATTCTTTTCTTCATTTGAAACAAAATTTTCTTTTCCATTCGAGACACCTTTACCTGGCTTGCACCTATTATTTTGGCCACCTCATTTTGTGTCTTGTTTTCAAAATAGCGAAGATATATAATCTTCCTCTCTTCTCCTGATAATTCACTTAATGCATCCTCAATAAGCATGTGATTGAGAAGTTTTTCTTCCTCTCCCTCCTTGTAAATTTTTTCCATCAGAAGCATTTCTTTTCCGTCATTTCCTTCCACACTTTCATACAAGGATTTGGGTGCGTGCTCTGCCTCCAATGCCATAACGACCTCTTCTCCTGTAAGATTAAGACCCTGACAGATCCTTTCCACATCTGCCTCTTTTCCCGTCTTTGCCTCGTATTCATTCATCCATTTACGTATCCGATAACCATTTTCCTTAATGGTTCTGGAAATCTTTAATGGTCCGTCATCTCTTAAATATCTTCTGATTTCCCCTATGATTAAAGGAACCGCATAAGTAGAGAATTTCACCTGAAAGCTCTCATCAAACCGGTCCACTGCTTTCATCAAACCGATGGTCCCAATTTGAAACAAATCCTCCCGTTCAACATATAAATTGTTAAATCTTGTAAGAGATGCGTAAACTAACCCCAGGTTTTCTCGAATCAGTATCTCTCTGGCTTCCTCATCCCCCTCGTGGGCCTTCATAAGCAAAAGAGTCATCGCTTCCATGAATTCTGATTTCAATCCTCCTCAATCCAATTTCCGTCTCCCAATCTTTTTGTCATTCGAACCAAAGTACCTACTCCCGGATTACTTAATACCTCCAAATCATCCATAAAAGCCTCCATAAAGGCAAAGCCCAAACCAGCCCTGTTATATTCCGGTTTTGTGGTAAACATGGGTTCCATGGCCTGATTAATATCCTCTATTCCCTTTCCGTAATCCTCTACCTCGATTTCTAAGATTTTTCCGGTAATCTTGCAGCGAATTTCCACCTTTCCGGGATGTATTGTTATGTAGGCCGGCTGTAAATTACCATATTTCCCATATCCATATATATTTTCATACCCATGAATAATTGCATTGGTAACCGCTTCCGAAACAGCTGTTTTTATATCATTGATTTCCTCCAGTGTCGGATTCATCCCCAAAACAAAAGCACTCACTGCCACTCTCGCAAAGCTTTCATTGGTAGACACCGCATCAAAGGAAATTCTCATCTCATTTTTTACTGCCTTTTTGACTTTCTTTTCTATGGTCTGCTCCATTATTTCAATATCTCCTCACCTTTTTGATTGTCCAACACACAAACATATTTTGACATTCCTGAAACCTTGATGATTCTTTTAATCTGTTGGTTCGCATGAATAATATATATTTTCCCGCCAATACAGGTTACCTTGCGATAACGTCCCATGATAATTCCCACCCCTGAGGAATCCATAAAAACCGTATCTTCAAAATCAAAAACGATATTCTTCACCTCCCTGCATAGCAATAATTCATCTGCCTTCTGGCACAAATACTGTGACTTGTGATGATCCACCTCCACCGGTAACTTTACCATCAGATAATGGTCGATAATCTGAAACTCCTCCATCTTTTTCCCCTTTCTACGCAATAAAAAAAGAACACATTTCATGTGTTCTTCTTTTGTACATGGTTATAAAATTATTGTGGCATCAGGTCTTCAATATAACCTAAGGCCTTCACTGCTCTTTCAGATTCCGGTGCAAGATCAACAACCTTCTGATATGCATTGATTGCACTTTCGTTATCTCCGGACTTTCTGTAGCAATGTCCCATAATATAATATGCATCATAATAATCTGCTTTATAGAAAACAGCCTTGTTAAGCTCTTCAACAGCTTCCTCATAGTGACCGTTCTGATAAAGGTCATCACCCTTTCGGTAGCTTTCCTCCGCAATCTGTGGACCCAGACGAGCATAAAGAAGATTGTACAGATTCTGGAAGGATTCGGAGGTATCTGTAAGTACAATCTCACTTCCTACCTTTTCCAGTTCATCCGCTACCTCCTGTGCAGTAACAGAACCATTTTCCTCCATTACAAGATAAAGTGTTCCTACACGAATCAGTTCATCCATTCTTTGAAGAGTAATGTCTGTTCCCTTGTAAGCCTCTACCTCTTTACGTAGCATCTCACTTTCTTCCTTGGCTGTAGTCAAGCTGTTCTCCAGATCTGAAATTGTTGAATTCTTATTATCAATCTGATTACTGATTTCTGTAATTCTTTTCTGCGCATCATTATTGGCATTGGTTCTGACACTGGGTACCACCAGGCCATAAATTGCAGCCACACCGATAACAAAGCCGATAGCTACATTTAACAGTGCTCCCATCCCATTGTGCTTCTTTTCCACAAAGCCGGAGGGCTGAATAATAATCTCATTGTCAGCCTGATATCTGACAGACTCTTCTTCCTTGTTTTTGGCACTTTTTCCACTTTCATCAGGAGCAAGCATCATCTCCACTTCCTTCATATAGGTAAGTGCCTGTACATTATTTCTATCGATATTCAGCGCCTTGGTTAATTCTCTTTTGGCTCTTTCCCACTGTTCATTATCTATGTATAAAAGAGCTAACAATAAATGAGCCTTTAAATACTTACTGTTTAAGCTTAGTACCTTCTTTAACTGAATAACAGCCAAATCCTTACTGTCCTGCTGACAATACTTTAAAGCCTGATTATACTTCTTGACTGTTTGATTCAAGGTATCCAGTCTGGAGGTATTACTCTGAACCATAGTAATATAATCATTCGCTATATTCTTTTCCGGTCTCTGATTTTTACTGATTACCCACTCACATAACGCAGGTACGACCTCACCGATTTCAAAATAAATAAGGCCCAGCAGGTTTCTGGCTTCAATATTTCCTTTATAAAACTTAAGGCTCTGACGTAAAGAAGCAATGGCACCTGACATATCTCTAACCTGTGCCCTGTTTAAGCCTTCATTATAATATTTATTTGACGCATATATAATCTTCTTATATACCTTAACATCCGCCTGACAGGAGGTACAAAAATCCTGTTCCGACAGACGACAACCGCAGTTGTAACAAAACATAACTTTTCCTGCCTTTCGTCTAGCTTTCGGATTTTACTTCTGTCATCATCTTTACCAGAACGTCTGTAGCATCTGTAACATCCTGATTATATATGGTATCTTCCAACTCCTGTACTTCTATACTGGGATGAAATTTCTTAAGTTCTTCCTCAAAATTAATCATTGTTCTCTCCTTGCAGGTACTCCTTTACCTCTCCAACAAGATAAAGCGATCCTGCGATATATATTCGTTCGCCATCTTTTTTCTTAGGCAAAAGCTCCTCCAATGCTTCTTTCACGGTATGAAAGGATTTTCCTACCTGAATCCTGCACTTTTTAAGCACCTCATGCATCGTTGAAATCTCTGTTGCCCTATAACTGTTCAAATGAACCAGATCGATACATTCAAACAGCTCACTATTGCCGATCCTCATCAGCATTTTCTCATAATCCTTATCAGAAACCACACTAAAAAGCAGCTTTCTCACACCATTATAGCCGTCTCCCTTTACGGTTTCCACAAAGGCTCGTATTCCATCTTCGTTGTGAGCTCCATCCACGAAAATCTCGTTAGCCACCTCTTCCATTCTACCGGCCCAAAAGGTATCTGAAACAGCCTTTTTCAGTACTTCGAGACTTATTTTTTCGCACAAATTCATTGCCTCAAGGGTTCTGATTGCCAGTGAACAGTTCTCCATCTGATACCTGGCCATAGTGGACAGGTGCAGTTCGATATTTCCATAATAACTAGATATATATGAAAAATCAATGCTTTTATTCTTAATTTTTAAGAAGGAATAGTCAGACTTCGACACGGGAAATGTAGTGCACGACAAGCTTTGCGCACGGTCTTCAATTACCGACGTTGCAGGCTCCATGTCCCTATAAACAACAGGAATATTTTCCATTATAATACCTGCTTTTTCTCCTGCGATTTTCTCTACCGTATCACCCAAATACGCCATATGATCCAGACTGATTCCGGTAATAACTGCAATTTCCTTCTTCGAAACTGTATTGGTTGCATCCAGTCTTCCCCCCAGTCCTGTTTCCAATATGCAATAATCCGGTTCCTTTTCTGCAAAAACCAGCATTGCTATAAAAAACATAAACTCAAAAAAAGTAGGATGATATTCCTTGGGATTCTCTATATTCTCGTAAATCTTAAGAAAAGCCCTTAAAAACTCTTCTTTTGAAATCTCTTTTCCTTCATAAATAAAACGTTCTCTTACATCTACCAAATGTGGAGAGGTAAAAAGTGCCACAGAATATCCTGCGTGCTCTAAAATACTACGCAAATAAGCACAAACGGAGCCCTTTCCGTTTGTGCCGGCCACATGTATTATTTTTAACTTTCGATCAGGGTCCCCAAGGCGATGTAAAAATGCCTTGGTAGACGCACTGTCATTTTTGGTTGTAAATTTGGGAGTGTCAAAGATATAATCTCTGGCCTCTTCAAAGGTAGTGATTTTTTTCTTCACGACCCTCTTCCTTTCCGTTATTACTGAAGCTGTGCAAGTCTTGTGGTAACCTGCTCCATCATCTGGGTATACTTTGTAAGCTTGTCCTTCTCCTCCTGAAGCTTAGCGGCAGGTGCCTTGGATACAAACTTCTCGTTGGAAAGCATGCCATTTACACGCTTAAGCTCTCCCTCCAAACGAGCCTGTTCCTTCTTCAATCTTTCGATTTCCTGAGCAATATCAACAAGCTCTGCAAAAGGAATGTAAAGAGTTGCACCCGGAATTACAACAGAAACTGCATCCTGTGCAATACCATCCTTGTTCTTCTGCATAGTTACTTCGTTTGCATATGCCAAGGAAGCAAAGAAAAGCTTACCCTCAGTAAAGGTATTCAATAAATCATCATTTTCGCTGACAACGAATACACTTGCCTTACGGCTTGGCGCTACGTTCATTTCTGTTCTTACATTACGAATACCACGAACAGCTTCCTTAATAATCTCAATGTCCTTTTCTTCCTTAGCAAAGTTTCTCTCTTCACTCCACTCAGGCCACTTGCTGATCATGATTGATTCTTCTTCGCTCTGTAAGGTACAGAAAATTTCTTCTGTAATGAATGGCATATAAGGATGAAGCATCTTCAATGCATCGATCAAAACAGTCTTTAAGGTGTAAAGCGCTGCATTCTGGCTCTTAGCATCATCTGAATTGTAAAGTCTTGGCTTAACCATCTCAATGTACCAGTCACAGAACTCATCCCAGATAAAGTCATATACCTTCTGAACCGCAATACCAAGTTCAAAGTTATCCATATTTTCGGTAACATCTTTAACAAGAGTATTTAATTTAGAAAGAATCCACTTATCAACCGGCTCAAAATCTCCTGCTGCCGGAGCAGTAATCTCCTTACCTTCCATATTCATCATAATAAATCTGGAAGCATTCCATACCTTGTTACCAAAGTTTCTGCTGTTCTCTACTCTTTCATAGTAGAAACGCATATCATTACCGGCTGCATTACCGCTAATTAAAGTCAAACGAAGTGCATCTGCACCATACTGATCAATAATCTCCAAAGGATCGATACCATTTCCGAGAGATTTTGACATCTTTCTACCCTGGCTGTCTCTAACAAGGCCGTGGAACAATACGGTCTTGAAAGGCTTCTCTCCCATCTGCTCAAAGCCGGAGAAGATCATTCTGATTACCCAGAAGAAAATAATATCATAACCTGTTACCAAAACATCTGTAGGATAGAAATACTTCAAATCCTCTGTCATCTCAGGCCATCCTAAGGTTTCGAAAGGCCAAAGTGCTGAAGAAAACCAGGTATCCAAGGTATCAGGATCCTGTGTAAAATGTGTTTTACCACACTTAGGACATACACTGGGTGCTTCCTTTGCAACAACTACTTCACCACAATCGTCACAGTAGTATGCAGGAATTCTATGTCCCCACCAAAGCTGACGGCTGATACACCAGTCACGGATATTATCAGTCCAGTTAAAGTAGTTCTTTTCCATACGTTCAGGAATGAGCTGAATCTCACCGTTCTTTACAGCTTCTCTTGCAGGCTTAATCAGTTCATCCATCTTTACAAACCACTGCTCCTTTACAAGAGGCTCAATGGTTGCTTTACAACGATCATGGGTTCCTACATTGTGAGAATAATCCTCAATCTTTACTAACAGACCCATCTGATCCAGTTCTTCAACGATAGCCTTTCTTGCCTCATAACGATCCATACCGGCAAACTTACCACCATTTTCATTGATGGTTGCATCATCGTTCATAATATTAATAATAGGAAGATCATGTCTCTTACCTACTTCAAAGTCGTTAGGGTCATGGGCAGGTGTAATCTTTACAACACCGGTACCAAACTCTCTGTCTACATATGTATCTGTTACAACAGGAATCACTCTGTTTACAATCGGAAGAAGAAGGCTCTTGCCAATCAAGTGCTGATATCTTTCATCCTCAGGGTGAATCGCTACTGCAGTATCACCAAGCATGGTTTCAGGTCTTGTTGTAGCAAAGGTAAGGAACTCTGTATCAGAAGGTGTTCCATCCTCCTTCATAATCGGATACTTAATATGCCAGAAATGACCTGCCTGCTCCTGATATTCAACCTCTGCATCAGAAATAGAGGTATTACATACAGGACACCAGTTAATCATTCTTGCACCCTTGTAGATGTATCCTTTTTCATGCATCTTTACGAATACTTCAGTAACTGCTCTGTTACAGCCTTCGTCCATGGTGAAACGCTCTCTGTCCCAATCGCAGGAAGAACCAAGCTTCTTTAACTGGCTGATAATTCTTCCGCCGTACTCCTTCTTCCACTCCCAAGCTCTCTCTAAAAACTTTTCTCTTCCAAGATCATGCTTGTCGATGCCTTCGCTCTTTAACTTCTCAATAATCTTAACCTCAGTTGCAATACTTGCATGGTCTGTTCCGGGCTGCCAAAGTGCATTGTATCCCTGCATTCTCTTATAACGAATCAGGATATCCTGCATAGTGTTATCCAAAGCATGTCCCATATGAAGCTGACCTGTAATATTTGGCGGTGGAATAACAATAGTAAATGGAGTTTTTGAATGATCTACCTCTGCGTGGAAGTATTTCTTCTCCAACCATTTTTCATACAATCTGTCTTCTATGCCCTTAGGGTCATAGGTCTTAGCCAATTCCTTGCTCATAATGTTCTCCTTTCTGACATTAAAAAAGCCCTTTGTCATCCTCCGACGACAAAGGGCGTATATAACGCGGTACCACCTTTTTTCGCAATATTTCTATTGCCTCTGTGACTTCTATTAAAGTCCTATCCTGTAACGGGGATAAATCGGGTTTCCCGGCTCCAAAGCAACCTTCCGCATTCCTTCCTTCAAAGAACCTTACAGCACCTATACGCGACAGGTAGTTCCTCTCTCTGTTAAGGGGTAATGCATACTCCTCTTCTTCATAGCCTTTAAAATCTTTATGATATTAAGAAATATAAAGGTTGTCCTTGGTTTTGTCAAGGGTGTTTGCTTATTTCATTTTGTAGGCAATCATTCTTTTCCTCTATTATTACTTCATTTCTTCAAAACAATACAAATCTGAACTTTAAAATTAAAATCTACGTGACACTATAATTTTCATTTCCCATACCTTACAATGTACACCATAAGCGTAAGGGACATGTTTCCCATGTACCTTTACGCAAAAGTAAATAGAAAGGCACGTACAATACGTGAAAAGAAAGAAATGAAAAAGGAAAAACAACGCACAAAAAATCCCCTTCTTTTAATCATAGGGGCGTTACTACTCACCTTAGGAATTGTTTTCTCCGTCATCACCTACAACAGTAGCTACCAAGCGTCCAAGGATTTAGGTAATCAGATTACGATTATAACCTCTTCTATTAAAGAAGCGGAAGAAAATGGAAGTGATGAAGCTACCATTGCTGAATTAAAGGAAAGAAAAACTTCTCTCTCCGATGAAAAGCTTGCAAAGGAAAAGCCCTATTCCTATAGTTTGACTCTGACCTTCTTCGGAATCCTTCTGACCTTGAAGGGTATTTGGAATCTGACCTTGAAAAAGGAAGAAAAGAAGATTGGCACAAAACAATTGGCAGCCGCCGGACTCATGGCAGCTCTTTGCTACATTGGTTTTGCATTTTTCAAGATTGATATCCCAGTGGGTCCCGAAAAAACAGCCTTCCACTTTGGAAATGTATTCTGTGTCCTCGGCGCCCTTCTTCTCGGTGGTTTCCTTGGGGGACTTGCCGGAGCTGTTGGTATGACCATCGGTGATTTAACAACAGCCTACGTTACCAGTGCTCCAAAAACCTTCTTATTAAAGCTGTGCATCGGACTTATTGTTGGATTTGTAGCTTATAGAATCTTCAAGATTGATAAGTCTCACAGTGCTAAATACAACACTATTGCAGTTGTTGTTTCCTCTGCCTGCGGTATGGCCTTTAATATTGTTGCTGATCCTTTGGTTGGTTACTACTACAAGACCTATCTTTTAGGTGTACCTCAGGACCTTTCCAAGGCCCTTGCAAAGATTGCAGCCCTGACCACCTCCGTTAATGCAGTAGTTGCAGTAATTGCAGCCTCCATTTTCTACTTGGCTCTTCGTCCGGCACTCAAGAAATCCGGATTATTACAGTAAAAAACTATCAAAAGAAAAAACGTCCGGGTTGGCATTTCCACCCCGGACGTTAATTTATTCCTAAAACTCTATTTTTACGCTTCCCATATTACAATCAATTTTAAAATAGTGATTTGTACCATTGTCTATCTGCTTCTCATTCATTGCTCCCGAAACAGCCTTCATACTACCCACCTTTATATTACCTGCTATACAGCTAAGTTCGTAGTTGTAAAAATTTTCATCCTCATTCATATGCATCTTTAAACTACCAAAAGAACATTTGGAACGAATATCCAGACAGTTTACACTCTCTATCTCAAGATTCCCACTGTTTACCTCTGCATCCATTCTTTCTGTATTCACAGTCTGAAGCTTTGCATCTCCTGCTCCGACCACCACTTTTAGATCCTTCGCATTTAATGTATTCGCCTTCATGCTACCGGCGCCTACCGTCACTCTCATTCTGTCAACATCAAACCGGTCAATTGTAAGCTGTCCTGCACCAAGTTCAATCTCACCATCCAAAAACTCGGTATCCGGTAAATATAAAGTAATACAACTCTTTTTCATTTCCCGGTCTGTATTTCCGGTTCGAAGACTTTTCACAATCAGTTTCTCATCTCTCACATAGGCCTGAAGCTTTCCTACATTTTCTGCTTCTATATATATATTCTGATCACTACTTTTCTGAATTTTAAACTCGGATCCGGAAAATCTGATTTCAAGAGAGGTGGGTGCTTCCTCCACAGAAATCATCTGTTTTTTAACGTCTCCCTTTTGCACCAAGGTATTGGGATCAAAAAAACTTTCGCTTGTACTTTTATCTTCTCTGCCCTGTTCATCAGATAAATATCTAATACTAAAAATCGTTCCGACAACCAATGCGATCAGAACAATCCATCCAACAATCTGTCTCACAAATCTACTCCATTCTGTCCAAAAAACTCATTGGATTATTCTACGATACAGATTCATTTTTTGCAATGCCTTTGTTTCACCGGCAAACTTCTAAAATCCACCATTTGGACTCTTTTAGTTTACATAATGTCATTGACTACATTAGTACCATAATTTTCCGGAGGGAACAAATGGCTGCAAGGATCACATTTTGTCGGATTCCTTTATTTTTCTGACATTTTTGATGTTTTTGATTTAGTTTTCCACTAAATCCACCGATTTATCCACATGTTTATAACGTCACCAAGAAATGACGCGTATGTCACAAACTAATAATTTTCATGTCATTTAGACTAATTTAAGCTAAAAAAAACGTGTGTTTTGTTAACATATTTTGTTGACAGTAAAAATAAATATGAACCCAAATATTGATAGGTATGCATGAAATTTATGCCAAAAGTACTGCTATTTTTAGGCAAAAAAAAGAGAGACAATCATGGATCATCTCTCTCTTCTCTCTCTTTCCAAAATCCTTCAACACATTTTCCTGCATTTTTTAGATTTATTCTCTCAACGCTCTCCCACTCCTTGGGAAAGATATTTATATAGGATTTTTGTAAAAATCTGTCATCCAGTAGTGCAATCACTCCCAGATCTTCCTCTGTTCGTATGACTCTTCCTGCTGCCTGCAGCACCTTGTTCATCCCGGGAAATCTGTATGCGTAATCGTATCCATCCTTCCCCTGTTCATCAAAATAATTCCTTAAAAGTTCTCTCTCATTACAGATCTGTGGCAGCCCCGTCCCCACAATAATTGCTCCGATCAGACTATCCTTCTTTAGATCGATTCCTTCTCCAAAGATGCCTCCCAGAACACAAAATCCAATCAAGGTTTCCTGTGGTTTTTCTTCTTCAAAAGCCTTCAAAAACTCTTCTCTTTCCTTCTCGTTCATGGATACCGACTGCATGATACAGTTTTCTTCCGTACGATATTTTTCATCATAGCAATAAAAAATCTCTTCCATAAACTGATAGGATGGAAAGAACACCATATAATTGCCTTGTTTTTTTTGTGTAATTTCTTTGATATAACAGCTTATTTTGTCAAATTCTTCTTTATTTCGTCTCGTATATTTACTTGTTACATCCGTAGCTATAAGTAATGCCCTATTTTCCTGTGAAAAAACGGAATTGGCATATACCTCGTAGTCTTCCTTTTCTCCTCCCAGCAAGCTTTTATAGTACTGAATGGGAAGGAAAGTCGCTGAAAACAGAATGGTACTTCTTCCTCTTTGCATACAATTTCTAAGATTATTGGATGGATCCACGCAAAACAGCTTTAAATAAAAATCGCCGTCGGCAGTAAATTCCGTGTAGTTTACGTATTTTTCATCCATCAAATCGCATATATCAAGGAAATGTGAAATTACAAAATAAAAGTCCAAAATCTCATCTCGAACAGGTACCTGAATTTCTTCCTGTTCCTCCAGGTAGGCATCCATTTTCTCCTTCAAAGTCGTCACAGCACGAATTACCTGGTCCGGATTCTGAATAATCTTAAACCCATCACACTCTTTTTTTAATGCCAGCATGGCTTTATTTCCACGCTCCAAGGCTTTCACCAATGAAAAAACAAATCCATCTCTATAAAGGATACTCTTTTTTATCTCAGAGTCCTCCTCCACCGTCATCAGTGCCTTTTTAAGCTTTAGGAAGTCCTCTTTGATTAATATGGCGCTATACATTTCTCTTCCACGTTCTAAAAGATTATGTGCCTCATCTACCAGGAATAGATAATTTCCCTTTCCTGATTCTGCAAAGAACCTTTTCAGATATACATGAGGATCAAATAAATAATTATAATCTCCCACAATACCATCACAGAACAAACTGATATCCAGTGAAAATTCAAAGGGACAAACCATATGCTTCTTGGCATAGTCCTCAATGCACTCTCTGGTATACCTGTCCTCATGAGTTAAAATATCATATATAGCATCGTTTATCCTGTCAAAATGCCCCTTTGCATAGGGACAAAGCACCGGATTACAATCTGCATTTCCCTGGAAGCAGATTTTTTCCTTGGCAGTCAAAATAATACTTTTAAAGTTCAAGCCCCGATCACGTAAAAGCTGGAAGGTCTGATCTGCCACCGTTCTGGTTATGGTTTTTGCCGTCAAATAAAAAAGCTTATCTCCCATACCTCTTTCCATTGCCTTGATGGAAGGGAATACCGTTGAAATAGTCTTTCCAACACCTGTGGGTGCTTCGATAAACAGCTTTTTCTCATGATAAATTGTTTGATATACATAGGTTACCAGATCCTTCTGCCCCTCTCTGTATGGGAACGGAAAGGTCAATTTCTCCATGGATGCATCTCGCAATTTGTGCCATCCAAACTCAAAATCTGCCCACTTCTGGTATTCCTTAATCAGTTCCATAAACCAGTCACTGATCTCATTTCTTTTAAATATGTGTGTAAAATATCTTTTTTCCTCTGTCTCCAGATTGCAGTAGGTCATTCTTACCGTCACTTCCGGGAAAGCAACCTTCTGCATATACATATAGGCGTAGCATTTTGCCTGCGCCAAATGTACAGGCACGGCTTCCTTCATATGGAATAAATCCCTGTAGGTACCTTTTATTTCATCTATGGTCAGATGATCATCCGTTAGGATTACCCCATCTGCGCGCCCCTCTACAATCAAATCATAGTCATTTGTAGATAGAACAAATCTAAGCGGTACCTCTGCCATATAATTATCACCGGCGCTGCTTTGTATCTCTCTGTGAATCCTGCTGCCCTCCTGCATGGCAGTATCCACACTCGCCTTATGCCTATTGTCGATATCTCCGCTACGCAGTAAGAATTCTACCAACCCTCGGACAGATATTTTTACTTCTCGTCTGCTATCCATGCTCTCTCCAAAGCTCCTGCTACCTCTCCGGCCTCTTCTTTACTTAAACCGGAATAATTAATAATCGCCAAATGCTCATATTTGTCCTTGGTATTTTTAAAATCATAACTACAGTAATCCGATACAAAGGATAGCTGCACCCCTTCAGCAAGTGCTTTTCTCTTAAGAGCTTCATCACTTTCGTCTGTAGCTATTTTCAATAGGAAGTGAATTCCGGAATTTTCTTCAAGTATCTCTATTCTATCCTTTAATTTCCCTTTGAATAAATCATTCAGCAGATCATCTCGCAAGGTTCTGTAAAAATTGCGCATTCTGTTAATATGCTTTTCAAAATGTGTCTCTGCTATAAACTCCGCCAAGGCATATTGCTCAAAATTGGAAACTGTACAGGAATAAAAACCCAGCTTATGCTCAAACTGTTCCAGCAAAGGATCCGGCAATACCATATAACTAATACGAATGGTAGAAGAAAGACTCTTGGTAAAGGTATTAAAGTAAATTACCTTGTCCGTAGCATCCATTGAAAAAAGAGAGGGTATAGGACGTCCCTGAAGGCGAAATTCGCTATCATAATCGTCCTCTATAATATATCTGTCCTCTTTTTCATTGGCCCACTGTAAAAGCCCGTATCTGCGACTTGCCGTTGTCACAATTCCCAGTGGGAATTGATGGGATGGGGAAATCTGAATAATATCCGGCAGTGTTAAATTTTCTGTGCTAAGATGAATTCCTTCCTCATCCATGGAAAGAGGCGTAACCTTTACTCCCAATGCCTCATAAATATTTTTTATTTTTTTTGAACTGGGATTTTCTAATCCGTATATTTTATCTCTTCCAAGAAGCTGAACAATTAATCCATACAAATACTCTGTTCCCGCTCCGATCATAATCTGTTCCGGTCTGCAGCTAATTCCTCGAAACTCCTGCAAGTGCTTGGCTATGGCCTGACGAAGTTCATATACGCCACCCATTGGTGGGGAGGTCAACAGCAGATCATCCTGCTGTGTCAGAATGCTTCGCATAATCTTAGACCATACTGAGAATGGGAAATTCTCCTTCGAGGTATGATTTCGAATCAGATTAATTGTCTTTTTCTTTTCATCTATTTTTTTCTCCGTTACAAGGTCAGTTTTTTCCACCCTCTTGTCTATTCGACTCTCAATGGGGGAAACAAAGAATCCACTTTTTGCTTTGGAATATATATATCCCTCTGCCATCAGCTGTCCGTAGGTATTTTCCACTGTAAGCACACTGACCCCTAAATTTCCTGCAAAGGTTCGTTTAGAAGGCAATTTCTCATGAGGCGCTAATACACCACTTAAGATATCCTCCTTGATACAACGATACAAATATTCATATAAGCTTTCATTTCCCTTGTGGTCTAGTGTATAGGTAAGCATTTTTCCTCTTTTCTCATCTGACCTTTATATTTTTATTTTGTTTGGCTGTTTTAATAAGGTCACATACTGTGTATATTATAATCATCGCATGTTAGAATTGTAAAGTGGATTCAGAAAGAAGGTATTATTTATGACAGATAAAAAAGTATTAACCATTCAGGATATCTCCTGCCTCGGGCAATGCTCCCTGACCGTAGCACTTCCCATTATTTCAGCCTGTGGTGTGGAAACAATCATTCTTCCCTCTGCCGTTTTGTCTACCCATACCGGTGGCTTTCACGGTTTTACCTTTCGTGATTTAACCGAGGACATTCCGGGCATTATGAACCATTGGGTAAGAGAAGGCTTATCCTTTGATTGTCTCTACACAGGATACCTTGGAAGCATTACACAGATTGATTATGTAAAGGAGCTTCGAAAAAAAGTGATTACCGAGGATGGTATATTGATTGTAGACCCTGCCATGGCAGATCACGGAAAGCTTTACACCGGATTTGATATGGACTTTGTAGAGAAAATGGCAGAGCTTTGCAAGGATGCGGATTATATTCTTCCGAATCTTACCGAGGCCGCATTTATGACCGGAAGTGAGTTACGTTTGGAAAACCAGACAGAAGAATATATTTTAGATTTATTAAATAAGCTTGCTTCCCTCGGTGCCAAAAATATTATTTTAAAGGGAATCCGCTTAAAGGAAAATCAGATTGGCATTGCCATATACAACGGTACAACCAAAGAACCGGAATATTACTATCATGAGAAACATCCCAGAAATTCACATGGTACGGGAGACTGCTTTGCCTCTGCTTTTACAGGTGCGTTGATGCAAGGAAAAACTGTATATGAAGCCACTACTCTTGCTGCAGACTTTATATTGGAAAGTCTTAAGAAAACTGATGGTGACAAGAATCATACCTACGGTGTAAAATTTGAAAAAGCACTGCCTACACTGGTACAAGCTTTGAATAAATAAAAAAATCCCGCCATTCAAAAATAATGGCGGGATATCTTTTATTATAATAACTGTAAGCCACATTCCTTAGCCTGCTTTGTCATTTCTTCAGGCCATAAAGAACACTGTACTTCACCGATATGAGCTTTTCTTAAGAAGAACATACAGATACGAGACTGACCAATACCACCACCGATGGTAAGAGGAAGCTCCTCGTTTAAAACTGCCTTCTGGAAAGGAAGATTGGCTCTCTCCTCACATCCAGCCTTCTTAAGCTGCTCTTGAAGAGCATCCTTATCAACACGGATACCCATGGAAGATAACTCAAGTGCAATATCCAAAACAGGATAGTAAACAACGATATCAGCGTTTAATTTCCAATCATCATAGTCCGGTGCACGGCCATCATGAGGTTCTCCATTTTCAAGAACATCACCAATCTGCATAATACATACAGCACCCTTGGCTTTTGCGATGTAATACTCTCTCTCCTTGGGAGAATAGTCTGGGAACATTTCTTCAAGCTCACGGGTTGTAATGAAGAAAATGTCATGAGGAAGAATCTCCTCAATATAGTCATAATGAATTGCCATATACTTCTCTGTCTTACGAAGTACCTTGTAAACACTCTTTACAGTATCCTGTAAAAATTCAATCGTTCTGTCTTCTCTGTTGATAATCTTTTCCCAATCCCACTGATCTACATAGATAGAATGGATATTATCTGTGGTCTCGTCACGACGAACAGCACTCATATCTGTATATAAGCCTTCGCCACAAGAGAAACCATACTTCTTTAATGCATATCTCTTCCACTTTGCAAGAGAGTGTACGATTTCTGCTTCTCTGCCATTCTGCTCTAAAATATCAAAAGTTACAGGTCTTTCAACACCATTTAAGTTGTCATTCATACCTGATTCGGGATCTACAAACAAAGGTGCAGATACACGAAGTAAATGTAAACGTTCTGCCAAAAGATTCTGGAAGAAATCCTTTACAGTCTTAATTGCAATCTGTGTTTCATATAAATTTAATTCGGACTTGTACCCCTTTGGTACTAACTGGTTTGCCATAATGTCTTACCATACCTTTCCTAATCGCCACATTGACTAACGATTATCCATAGTATATTAAACTTCTTTTTCATGAATTTGACAAGAGTTTTTTAGTAATTCTTTCGTTTAAAAATGTATAATGCAAAAACCTCTAAAACCCATATCACTGTAAAGGCAATTGCTACAGGTAATGAGAATAAGAATGACTGATCAAGGTGTAAGCTACCCAATACAAAAATAACTGTATTTGCAATCATGTGAATGAATACCGGCCATAAAAAGCTACCAAAATATTCATATGCTGCTGCCATCAGACATCCCATCACAAAGGCGTAGGTTCCCTGTACAATATTGGTATGGTATATACCAAAGGAAATCGCACTAACAAGCATTGCTATTGCAAAATTATATATTCTTCTGGTTCTGGTAAATATGATTCCTCTAAATACAATTTCTTCAGCAAGGGGCGTCACCAGACCGAAACATAAAAGTCCAATAAGGAATGGTGCTGAAAACTGATTGTTTGCAACCTCCTGATAGCTTTCTGATTTTTCAATCAGTCCAAAGGCCTGAATAAGTCCGTTGGTTCCGATGCATGCTAAAATACCACAAATAATAGCTATGGGGTATACATACTTTTTCTTTGTACGTAAGTGACGAAGTCTGGTAACCTTCCATTCCTTGCGAATCTGTTTTTTACCATCTAATAGGTATAGCAAAAGACCTGATAATCCATAGCTCAATATGGTGATTAAGGTTAATACACCATTTCCTATGCTCAGAGCTCCACTTTCGTCTTTATAGAAGCATATTTTCCATAGTCCCTCCGGCAGGGTACCCTCTATCTCCCTGAACCCGCTGACAAGTAAAAAACTGATAGCAAATTTAAACAGAATAAAGAATATAAAAGCCGCTATAATAGGAAGCTCCGTAATTTTTCTCTCTGATTCCGGAATATCTTCAAGTTCTCGTAAAATAAACTCCTCCAATTCCTCAACAGATTCCACAATATAAGCCGCCTTAGCTTCCTTCAGCTCCTGTAAGCTTCCATAGCCATAGGTAACGCCGATACATTCGATGTTGAACTGCTTTGCTCCCTCAACATCGAAGGAACGGTCACCTACCATGAACACATTTTCACTTCGAAGCATCTTTCCGTCGGGAGACATCTTCTTTAAGGCTTCTTTGATCACTTCTTCCTTTTTGGAGCGTCTTCCATCCAGTTCGCTACCCATAATAACCTTAAAATACTGTTTTATCTTAAAATGCTCCAGTATTTTTTCAACAAATACCGTCGGCTTACTGGAGGCAATTCCAAGGATATATTTCTTTTTGCAGAGAATCTTTAACATATGTTCAATTCCGGGATACAATTCATTTTCATATATTCCCACATCCGAAAATCTCTCTCTGTACTTATCCACTGCCTTTTGCGCCTGATTTTTCGAAAAGCCGTAAAACTCCATAAAGCTGTCCAAAAGTGGTGGTCCAATAAATGGCGTTAACTTCGACAAATCCGGTTCATGTATTCCCATAGAATCCAGGGCATACTGCACGCAGGTTGTAATACCCAGCCCCGAGTCAGTCAACGTACCATCCAGATCAAATAAAATATATTTTTTCATTAATAGCTCCTTATTTTTAAGCTCTCATCATCACCGGTATTTTCAATCTTAATGATTTTCACATCATATCCTGCATTATCATTAATCTGTACATGGACAATGTCATCCACCTTTTTGCCCATCAGCGCTTTTCCCAGTGGTGATTCAATCGTAATCAGCCCCTCCAATGAATTGGCTCTGACAGCGGTTACAATACGATAGGTTTCTGTGGACAAGTCATCAATAAACTGAACCGTAACAGTATTGTTCATTCCGACCTGATCCTCGGGCGAATCCTCAGAAACAATCTTGGCCGTCTTAATCATCTTCTCTAAATATCTGATTCTGCTGTCGTTCTGATTTCTTGCCTTTTTGGCAGCATAGTATTCAAAGTTTTCGCTTAAATCACCCTGGGCTCTGGCTTCCTTTACATCCTCCAAAACCTTAGGTCTTACCTCAAGCTTTCTATATTCGATTTCTTCCTGCATTTTCTTAATATCACCGGGTGTTAATTTATCATACATAATCTATTCCTCTTTATATTCCTTATGCTCCTATTTGAATACCGTACAAAACAGCAACCGCAAGGATAATCTGAATGATAGCAAAACGGAAAACTGTCTGTGTATTCGACCAGTTCCATACCTTACGAACATGATCGTGAAGTGGTGTTCTGACATTGGTTAAAATATGTATCTTACAAAAACGAATCAACGAAACCTTTAGAAGCCCTAGACCACCATCCAAAATCAATACAAGTGCAAGTGGAATATACAGGAATGGACAGCCCGTCTTTAAAATTGCAATACTGATAAAAAGTCCCATGGTTCTGGAGCCTGCATCTCCCATCATTAGCTTACTGGGGGTTGCATTAAACCAAAGGTAACCTAAAATAGCGACACAGAAAATCAAAATGAAATAAGAGAAAAGGTGTTCATTCTCCCTGATTTGATCTAACATATAAATCGAAACCATGGTGATAATAGCAAGGGTTCCGCTAAGTCCGTCTACACCATCGGCGCAATTGGTAACATTCACACTGGTCCATACTAAAATCACAATTGCAATGCCATATAGGACTGTGGGAATTGTAAAGGTAACATCAAACATTGCCAGAGTAACTTCATTTGAATTGTAATGCAGATATGTAAAAGCAACCATGGCCGCTACACACAGATCCAAAAATCCCTTTTTGTATTCTCCCCATGGATTCTTGGATGCATCATCTAAAAATCCGGTAAACATACCAATCACCAAGAGAATCATGTAAATCACCATTTCCGGGGATAAAGGTGCAAATAATAGAGCACTTAATACAAAGGTAAGAACGAATATGATACCGGCTCCCCTTGGTTTACCTGCAGAAAGCTTTCCGTCATGTGCAAAATCCCTGCCTGCATCCTTCGGTAAGAGATGCTCCAGTTTTGCAGTCAAAAACACAGTCGCTGCAAAGCAGAAAATAACACCACAAAATCCAAGTAATGAATTCATTTCATCCGACATCAATAAATGTAACATATCCTCGTTCCTTCCCTCTGTTTTCAACACTTCGTCAACTTTTACAATTATACCAAATCATGTCCATAAGTAAAACAAGTTTACCAAAATAATTTTTTGTGATTTTTCTACAAATTATTGCCTAAACACTCCAAAAATTGTACAATATTGTTATCAACTCGCAATTTTCAGAATAGTGATTTTAGGAGCTAATATATGAAAAAAATAGCCTTATTAATCGGAGATATTTCTTCTGAATTTCAAAGTGTACTCATAAGCAGTATATATAGCCGGTGCAAAGAATACGGCTATCTTATTCATGCCTTTGTAGTATATGGTCTCTTTGGCTATAATGCTTATCACACAATGGCTGAAATAAGTAGTTTTCAGATTCCTACACTGGATACCTATGATGCCGTTTTAATTGTTCCGGATAGTTTTGAAAATGGAGTTGTTTATGAATCCTATCGTGAAAAAACCTTAAAGAATTTAAAATGTCCCATCATCAGTATTCGAACCTATGATTCTGATTTTTATTCTGTAGTCTTTGATGACTTTACCAGCATGCACCAAATGGTCACTCATTTTATTGAACACCATCACATGACCAATATATGTTATGTCAGCGGTCCAAAGGATCGTGTCGATTCAACGGAGCGTTTACGCGGATATCGGGAAGCCATGAACGAGCATCGTCTTCCTGTCAACGATAGTATGATTTACTATGGCAACTTTTGGAAAGACAAAGGTCCTAATATTGTAGATTATTTTATTCAGGATCCCAAGCAGCTGCCCGAAGCAATCATCTGCGCCAATGACTATATGGCAGAATCTGTTGTAACAGAATTACAAGCACGAGGATATATCATTCCGGATGATATCTGTGTTTCCGGTTTCGATGATTTGGATGAGGTTATGCTCCTTTCCCCTCCACTGACCTCTGTACATGTTGACACTGAAAGCTTTGGTATCAACGCTGTTGAAATGCTACATGCCCTATTTGAAAATCACCCTGTTGAAAAGATTGTTAAGATTCCCTCCCTTCCTGTTTTTCGTGGAAGCTGTGGTTGTCCTTACCGTCAAGGCAATCTTTATGTTCGTAATCTTTTCAACAGAATTACCAAAATCCAGTTAACTATTGGAAATATTACAAATCAGATGATCGATTTTTCCACAGTTAACAGCTACAGCGAGCTATACCATGCAGCCATTCCTTATGTTTCCAATTGCGACCTGCAAAAAATATATGTATGCCTGTGCGATGAAGCCGAAAAAAATATGGCTGAAGCTGAACTGTATAGCAGATTTACAGAAAAAATGCGACTGGCCTGTATACTGGATCGTGATGAATATGAAACTACCAATATTACCTTTTCGCGTTCCTCCATCCTGCCGGATGAGTACTTAAACACTATAAAGTTTCCCATCATTACCTCTATGTATAACATGGATCGGTATTTGGGATACCTTGTTGCGGATTGTGGTGATGTCACCCATATAGCCAATATGCAGTACATGTTCCGATGCTGGATACAGGATTTCTCTACTACCATCAATCGTATTCAGCTCTACGAAGAAAACAAGATTCTAAGTCGCATTTGGGAATATAACAACCGGGATGAGCTCACGGGACTGTTAAATCGACGTGGTTTTGAAGTATTTATACAGGATATTATAAAGAATTCCCCCAAAGAGAAGTGTCGTTTTTACATCATTTCAACCGATATGGACGGTTTAAAATATATCAACGATAACTTTGGTCATCAGGAAGGTGATAAAGCGATTATCGCATTTACCAAAATTATTTCTGATACCTGCAATGGAATGGGAGCCGTCGCAAGAGTCGGTGGCGATGAATTTTTGATAGGCCTAAACACTCCCGATGAAGCCGCTGTTCAAAGCTATATACTATCCGTCAAAGCTCAAATGGAAGAATATAATTTCTCACGCCAAAACTCCTATGAACTGGGTGGTAGCTTTGGCTATGATTTCTATGTTCCCGAAAGGGGTTTGGCTGAGGTCCTTCGAGTAGCCGACACGAATATGTATGCAGAAAAAATAACCCACAAGCATAACAGAAAATAAAAAAGGAGAAAGAACCGATGAAGTTCTCTCTCCTTTCTTTTATTCTACACTAACTTCCTGTTCTAGACTGAAGGAATACATGATTTTTTCCTTTACTTCCATGTTCATAACATTTCTTAATGCTTCCTCATAGTACTGAAGCTGTGTCTCATACCTGCTAATCAAATCTTTCGGTGCACTGATTCTGTCTGTCTTGTAATCCATAACGATAATCTGTCCATTCTCAACAAAAAATGCATCGATAATACCCTGAATCAAAACTTTTTCTGTAGAAGGAAAATCCGCATTTAATCTGTCCGCACCAATTCCGTAAACAAAGGGCTGTTCACGGTACAATTCTCCTCTAAGATCTGCCTGCCACATTCTGTATGCAAGAGATGATTTTAGGAACCTGGTAAGCTTCTTCATGGATACAATCCTTCTGTATTCCTCCGAAAGCTTATGCTTACTTACCAGTTTATACAGAAGTTCATTTGTCCTATCTTCCACCATTTGTTCAGAAAATTCCTGTAAAAAAATATCATAAGAATCCGCCTGCATTTCGCCATAAACATAGGAGAAATCCATCCATTCCATAACCTTATGATAAGCATTACCTCTCTCAGTTCCGCCTGCTTCCTCCTTCTCTTTAATAAAAGTGGGAATCCTTGGAGTGAACTCTTTGTTTTCAAATGCCTGGAATGCAGCCTCATCCTTTTCCTCCATTGCAGCAATCTTTAACTCAGATACGCTGGTCTTGGTATAAAGAGTTTTTAGGTTTTCATAAGGATAAACGTAGGAAAATCTTTCCTTTATCTTTCGAAGCAGCTGCTCGCCTGACTTTTGGGATGCATTTTGTAATTCTTCTCTCCTGTATTCTTCTCTGACTTTTTCTCCAAGGGACAAGCTGCTAAGTTCATTTACAGTAAATACCTGCGTATAGGTTTTCTCTCTGTCAAATACCGGAAGAATAAAATCAAGATACGTATCTGCACTCATAAAGTCCAGATAGCTAAAGATCCCACCAGCGTTTTTGCTACTCTCAAGGACAGCCTCTGCATCCTTTAAGCTTCCTGTCATAATCAGCTTTTCCTTGGCTCTTGTCAGTGCTACATACAGTACACGAAGCTCCTCTCCCTGACTTTCCTGCTTCATTCTTTGTGTAATAATTCGTTTCCCCAGGGTTTTCGATTTTACTCTTCTTTCCGGCTCAATTAAATCTGTACCGACACCATAATCCATATCCAGCAGAAAGCGCTTATTCAAATCCATTCGGTTAAAGCTTTTTCCAAGGCCTGCAACAAAAGTAATTGGAAACTCCAGGCCCTTACTTTTATGAATGGACATAATACGGACAGCATCCGCCTGATTTTCGTCAGCTCCTTCCGTGGCCAAATCAACCTCATACTTTTTCAATTGATTCACATATCTTACAAAATGGTACAATCCCTGAAAGCTTGTTTTCTCATAAGCTGTTGCCATTTGAAGCAGCATTTCTACATTTCTTTTTCTTTTGCTTCCACCGGGAAGTGCGGAAACATACTGTATATAATGATAGTCCTTGCAGATTAAATCCAGAAGATTTCTGATAGGCAAAAAGCTGCTCTTTTCTCTGTAACCGTTGATTTTCTCTGCAAAGGAAGCGCACTTTTCTGAAAGAGCTCCTTCCTTTTTTCCAAATAAAAGAAGGTTATCCCATAGGTAATCGTTTTTCTCCTCTTCCTCTGCCTCTTTGCGAATTCTAGCAATCTCTTCCTCTGAGAACTCTCCAAAAACAGATTTCATAGCGCCATATAATGGCAAATCCTGAAGAGGATTGTCTAAAACCTTTAGGAAGGATAACATCATACGAATTTCTTCCGTCTCAAAATATCCTGTCTTGGAAGTTACGATAGCAGGAATCCCCATGTTCTCCAGGGTATCTCGAATATTCTCATCCCAGCCTGCGTTACTACGAAGAAGAATCACCATGTCCTTGTAATCACAAGGGCGCATCTGTCCGCTATCCTTGTCCTTAACAAGGTAACCTTGCTTCAGTTCCTTGATTCTCTGTCCAATCATCTGTGCTTCGTTTTCAATACGGTCCTGTTTCGCGCTGCTCTCTTCCTCCAGCAAAAGAAGTTCTGCCCTGCTATCCGGATACTCCGGGTAGTCTGCACCCAGATATAGTGCCTGGGCTGCATCATAGGCAATGCCACCATTATCTCTTTGCATCAGCTTTTCAAAAATAGTATTCACACTTTGAAGCACTTCCGTTCTGCTTCGAAAGTTCTTACTTAAGTCTACGCGTACCAGGGTGCCATCCTCCGGTTGGTAGGTATCATACTTTTCCATAAAAAGCTCCGGTCTCGCCTGTCTGAACCTGTAGATGCTCTGTTTAACATCTCCAACCATAAAACGATTGTACTTATTGAGGCTCTCCCCGGAAACCGCCTTAAGAATATATTCCTGCACCAGGTTACTATCCTGATACTCATCGATTAAAATCTCTTTAAAAAAGCTGCTATATTCCTTCGCCACATCTGTAGGTTCTACCTTGTCTCCATCCTTGTTTACAAGAATTTGCAAGGCATAATGCTCCACATCGGAAAAACTCATAACCTTTTTTTCTCTTTTCACCTGCATCAATCGTTCAGAAAAGAGAATGACAAGATCCATTAGGGTATTCATATATGGACTAAGCTTTTTCATGGATGCAAGACTCTCTTCCAGAGGCGTTTCGAAAAATCCCTCCTTAATAGCTGCAACCACCTTTTTTAACTGCTCTCTTTGCTTTTTTATCTGCTCCTTCTTTTCTTCACTGACAGAATCATCCTTTTTAGCTGAAAGCTTTCCAAAGGAAAATGCTCCAAAGGCTTCCTTTATATCCGAAAAAGAAGCTTTCTTTACAAGGTCATTTAATCTCTCCACATCCCCTGACAAAGCCTCCTCATACATATATGGACCATCGGGAGTCAAACAGATTTGCTTAAGCTTAACTAAGTTTTCTACGGCGCCCTGCAGCATCTTTTTACAGTAGTCCATCATATATTGTCCTAAGGGACTATTCAGAAATGCTTCCTCTGAATCATAATCAAAGTCATGCTTTCTATCCTGAAGCCACTCTAAGGGAAAGGGGTGACTTTGAGAAAAATTGTAGAATTCCATCACAGTCTCTTCCAATTCTCTGTCGCTCTTTCCCTGACACAAAAACTCTACCAGATGTTGGAAGCTCTCTTCTCCCTTTTCATACAGTTCCTCTAAAAGCTCCTCCATTACCTGGCTCTTCATGAGTTTTTCTTCATTTTCATCAGCAATACGTAAAGCCGGGTCCAATTCCACTTCATTAAAATGATTCTTTACAATGTAAAAACAGAAGCTGTCAATTGTTGTGATTAAACTGTTATGAAGCAAGGTACACTGTCGTTCCAAATGCTCAACCTTTAATTCATCCACCGTCTCTTCTTCCAGTGCTTCCTCCAGTTTATCCTCCAGTTTCTCCCTGATTCTTTCCTTCATTTCCTGGGCTGCTGCCTTTGTAAAGGTTACAATCAGAAGCTGATCAATATCTACGCCTTCTAAAGGATCGGAAACCATCTTTACGATACGTTCTGACAATACTGCAGTCTTACCACTGCCGGCAGCCGCACTAACCAGGATATTACAGTTGCGTAGGTCTATGACTCGCTGTTGGTCCTTTGTGTATTTAACGCCCAATTTTCCGTCTCCTTTCTGATATTTTCCATAATCTCTTCTGTTTCTAATTCTTTTAATTTACGTTTCTCATATCCCGGAAGCGTTGTGTCAAATCCACATACATCCTTGTAGGAACAATACTGACAGGCATGCTCTTCTTTCTTCTCAAAAGGATTCTTATCAATCCTTCCGGTCAGTATCTCTCCACAAAACTGCTTCATCCTTCCCATTGCATAATCAGACAAAATCTTAAGATCATCTCCGGACATTACCTTGGCTGCCTTGGCAAAGGTACCATCCTTTTTAAATTCCACCGGAATCACATCGCTTTTACTGTCAAAGCTTCCGTCCAGCTTCTGAATAATATCCCGGTCCTCATTCACAAGACCTCTCATTCGAAGTTCCTTCAATATCTTGTCCTGAATTTCTTCCTCTGTTTTGGCATCCTCAACCATAGGATCATCTATATGGTAATAGAGCATAGCCGCAGGAACCACTTCCTTCTCCCTGTGAAGCTTTTTCTGCTTTTGGACGGCTACATCCAGATAAGTAACTAACTGCAGCTGTAAGCCATAATACAAAGCAGCAAGATCGAAGTGCTTATTTCCGGACTTATAGTCAATGATTTTGACATAAACCTTTCTGTCATCCTCAAACAAATCTACTCTGTCGATTCGACCCTCCAGGAATATTTTTTCCTTTTCTGTAAGGCCCATATTTAAATCCTTCAAATCATGAATCACCTGGAATTTACTCTCGTGTTCCACCGGTGTAAAGGATCCTTTTTTTACCTGGTGATGCAATACTTCCACTGTTCTTTTTATAATACGTTTCATTCGACCGATCTGATAATGCAGACGAGAATTATCATTTAAAACGCCATTGCCGTTTCTCTCTACGGCTTTTTCCATCAAAATATCCAGGGTTTCCTCTTCCCAATCCTTGGGGAAGTCAAACCAGGTATAATCAGACTTACGCAGTTCCTGTGCAAATCCATTCAGCACATCATGGAACACATTACCCATATCTGTTACCGCAAAGGACAGTTCTTCTCTCTCCTTTAAGGAAAGACCATACTGTAAAAAGTAACTATAAGCACAGGCTGCATACTTTTCCATCTTACTGATACTGGCCTCAATCTGCCATCCGTACACAAGACTTGCAATCTTTCTTTCCAGTGTCTCTGACTTGTATGAAAAGAAGGCTGCATCTGTCAGTTTCTGCAGTAGGTTCTGGAATTCGCTTGCCCTGTAGGATTCATAAAGGCTGTAAAATTCCTCTCCCTTCTCCACACCTTCCGCGTATTCCCTAAGCTCCTTCGCCATCACGTCAAGACCGTCTGCCTTCGTTACAATTTGATTTTCAATGGATTGTTCTCCATAATTTTCCTCTTTAAGATTGGGTAATATACGCTTAATTGTTTTAATCAGATAAGAAGGGCGCAGTTGCTTTCCGTCGTTACTTGTATAGGTATAGGAAATAAAAAGCTCCTCCGACGGCTTGGTTAAGTTCATATAAAGATACAATCTCTGGATAAACATCTGTTGCTTGGGAGACGGAGAAAGTTCTATATTCGCTGTTTTTAAAAATTCCCTGTCCATGTCTGAAATAATGCCACCCTTGGTAGTTCCCTTGGGAATATATCCCTCATTCACTCCCAAACAGAATAATACCTTTACGGGACTCATTCTGGTTCTCTCCATATCACCTACTAAAACTCTATCTACATTTTGCGGAATCAGCCCTATTTCTATCTCCTGAATTCCTGCTTCCAGAATCTCGTAGAACTCTTCTCTTGAGATCACCTCTCCGGATAATAGGTCATGAAGCTGTTCCAAAAGCTCCATGATTTTTCCATATACCTGTTTATATTCTCTGGAGCGTAACAGATCTCCCTTTTCTTCAAAGTCTCTGGACATCTGTTCCAGCTTTTCTTCTACCTCTGCCCGCTTTAAATAGTCGTATAAATGCTTCACATGCACTTCTACAGCTGCCCTGCTGTCCTCCTGAAGATCCTGCAGGTGATCAAGAATCTTCTCTCGCATAGCATTTATTTCTATATACTGCTCCTCTGCCGCTTCCTCGCTCATTCCCTTTGATAAATAGCGTGTTTTCTTTTCAAAGGGCTTATTCCACTTTGCACTTCCTCTGATTCCGGTTGCAATCAGGTAGTTTTCAAAACGGTCAATCTGGGCCGTTTCAAAGCCGCTTAGTCCACTTCTCAAATAGTGCATTACCGTTTCAAGACTAAAGTTGTGAATCAAGATATTCAGGGCACTCTTTATATATTCCACACACGGGTTTAATTCTATCGATCTGTTACGATCCAAAAAGCATGGAATATCCATCTGTGCAAATATATTTTCCACAAAGGGCCCATAGCTTTCCATATCGCTAACGATGACACCCACATCTCTATACTGAAGTCCCTTGGAACGAACAAGCTCTGCTATTCTTGCTCCGACCTTGGAAACCTCCTCTTTAGGATCCTCTGCTGCAAAAATATGAACCTGATTCTGCTCCTTTTCATACTTAACAATCTGGCTTCTAAATAGGTTTTGTTCCAAGCTAAGCAGCGCCGGACTGTGACTAAATCGATGACACTTCTTCTCATCCAAATCAATCCAGATATCCAGATTTTTTCTCTCCTCCATGCTTGTTTCACCCAGTAAGGCTTTCACCGCTTTTTGTGTCAGATAAAACAGATTCTGCTCCTTTTCATCCTTGTATGGATTGCAGTTTTTTCCACATGTCATGGTAAGAATGATTTCTTTTACAAAGCCATTCAGCTCCAAAATAAAGCGATTCTGAATCGGTGTAAAACCAGTAAAACCATCAAATACAACGATACTGTCCTTTAAAAAGCTCGTATCCTTAATCAGTCTTGCCGAGGCCTCTAAGGTCTCCTCTGTTGTAATAAAATGATCCCTGATATAATCCAGAAATCCCTGATACAGCTTTTGCAAATCTGTAAGCTTTAATTTCAATGCACTTCTTTGACCGGAAAAATTTTTAAGTTCTTCCACATCCTTGGGACTAAGACCATATTGCATAAATTCACTGATAGCACTCTTTACCTCATGAATATAGCCCTGTTTCTTCAATCTGCTTCCAAGGGTAGGCAGTTCATCCTTTAAGTTCTCTGCAACCTTCTTTAAAACCAGACTCTTTCCGGTATCGTCCAGTACAGGTAAGCTTTGACCGCTTTCCTCCTCCATAATACGATGGCACAAACGATTAAAGCTTAAGACATCAATATTCATAATTCCTTTTCTGGGATGCTTTTCAACCAGTTCCTTTTGTGTCTGCATTGTGAACTGGTCAGGTACTACAATCATAAGCTTTTCCTTGCTAAGTCCCTGTTCCTCACAGCCCTCCATAGACTTGTCTATCAGATACTGATAGACAAAACTGCTTTTTCCATATCCACTTCCGCCAAATACAAAACGAATTCCCATACTCTGCTTCCTCTAAAAAGAGCTTTCAGGATTTCCCCGAAAGCTCTTACAACTATACTGTCTTCTTTTCTTCCTTCAAAATCTTTTGAAGCACTCCTCCCATCCAGTTAATCACCGGGCCTAGGAAAAATGCCATTACAACGGTCATCACGCCAACATTTCCACCCAAAATAAAACCGACCACCATGTAAGAAATATCCCAGATCATACGAACCACTTTGAAGGACACCTTCTTCACATGGGCAGAAATAATAAATGGTACAGCATCATAAGGAGATGAGCCCAAACCTGCTGTCATATAGGCAGATGCTCCCAAAATAAAGATTGCCAATACCGGTAGTAACAAACCGTATTTCGCTATATTGCTGTCAAAGAACCCTGCCGGTAATACCTTGTCCCAAATCCATCCAAAGAAGGTGGCAATGTATCCCAGGCAGACCATATTTCCAATGGTACCAAACCCGATATAACTCATATCAAAAATAATAACAATTGCAAAATTAATCAGATGACAGATGAGCTGTGCTGTTCCAAAATCAATGGGAATAAACCTGAGCACACCCTGTGTTAAACTGGTACAGGGGTCTGTACCCAGTGCAATTCTAATTAATAGTGATAATCCTAAAGCCTGTGTAATTACACCAAGACTCATCATTAACATACGTAATTTAAACTTTTCCGGTCTGGCAAAACATGTTAGCTTTTTCATGCTTCTTCCCTCTTCATCATTGTACTTTACGCTGCCCCAAAAGGCAACATTCACATCATAGCACCGGCCCGGAAAACTTGCAACTCGATATACTTTATGATACCTTAAATATAGTGATTTTTATAAAAAAATAATTACATATTAGGAGTCCAATAAAATGTCCTTGAAAAACAAAAAATGCTTTTTATTTGATATCGATGGAACCCTGGCCGTAGGAGATACTTTATACCCCGGTTCCGCTTCTTTACTTGAATATATCGATTCCATTGGTGGTAAAGCCTACTTTATAACCAACAATTCCACCAAAAGTAACGGGGACTATGTTCTCAAGTTTCAAAATGCTTTCGGACTTTCTACTACCGAAAACCAATTCGTCACTTCCGGTACCATGACCACCAGCTTTCTGAAGGAAAACTATGGAAATGACTTAATCTATGTTCTCGGAACCAAGTCCTACATTGCAGAGCTTGCGAAGAATGGTCTTCACATTACGGAAGAGGTTTCTGAATTGATTAAATGTGTGGTGGTTGCTTACGACAGTGAATTAAATTACGAAAAGCTAACAAAATGCTGTCAGATTTTATCCACCATGGATGTACCCTTTTATGGCACCAATCCTGACCTATGCTGCCCCATTGATTTTGGATTTATTCCTGACTGTGGTTCCATCTGCAATATGATTTCAGCCTCTGTAGGAAAAGAACCTATTTATCTTGGAAAACCTTCTGGCAAAGTAGTGGAGGTATGCTTAAAGGACAGCGGCTTTAGCAAGGAGGAAACCCTAGTCATCGGTGACCGACTTTACACTGACATTGCCTGCGGCATCAATGCCGGTGTTGACACCTGTGTTCTATTTACCGGAGAAGCCAAAAAGGAAGATATGGAAACCACAGAATTTAAGGCAACCTATGAATTTGATACGGTAGCTGATTTGGAACAGTACCTACGATTCCTATAAGCTTTGGGGTTATATATAGCCTTGGGAATATAACCTTTGTATGTATGAATACTTTTTACAATATAAACCTTGATGAGTTAGGAGACAAAATATATGAAAGAACAGTTATATACCATCCCTTTAAATGAAGCAATGGATGCCCATGATGAGTGCCCCTTCTGCTACGTTGAGCGTGCTGTAGAACAGGATTTACTAGACTTTACCTTAGGTAGTGGCAGCTCCTACATGGAAGCAGATATTCGTGAGCAAACCGACCTTGCAGGCTTTTGCCGCCCGCATTTTAAGAAAATGTTTGATTACGGAAACACTTTAGGCAATGCATGGATACTAAAGACACATTATAAGCAGATGATTAGTGAACTTAAGAAGAGAACAAACGGCTTTGCTCCCGGCAAGGTTTCCTTCTTCGATAAGTTAAAAAAGACTTCTGCCGATAGCGATAATGCTTTGGTCAACTGGGTAACAGAAAAAGAAGAATCCTGCTACATCTGTAAGCAGTTCAAGGAAACCTATGCAAGATACTTAGACACCTTCTTTTACATGTATGATAAGGATGAGGTATTCCGCGAGAAGGTAGCAAAAAGCAAAGGGTTCTGTCTTCCACATTTCAAAGATATTTGCCTTGGTGCAGATGAAAGAATGAACGATAAAGATTTAAAGGATTTCTACAAAATATTACTTCCTCTTATGGAACAAAATATGGAACGAGTTGCCGAAGATGTTGCATGGATGGTAGAAAAATTCGACTATAAAAATGCCAACGAACCCTGGAGAGACTCCAAAGATGCCATCCAGCGTGGCATGCAGAAATTAAAAGGAGGCTATCCTGCTGATGCCCCCTACGAAATGAAAAAATAACACAATAGGACGCCATGGGGACGTTTCTTCTGGCCCGCTTTCTGGGCCAGAAGAAACGTCCCCGTGGCTACTTCTTTGCTCTCTCGATTTCCTCTGCGGTGTAGTCTAAGTCCAAGAGTTCTTCTAACGAATATCCTTTAATTAACATCTTTCGTATCCGCTCCTGTCGTTCCTTATCTATCCCTTGATCATATCCAGACCCATACCCTGAATCATACCCCGAACCATATCCTGAATCATACCCTGAATTATATCCAGCCTGCCTAACAGTCTTATCATGGGCTGCCATTATATATTCCTCATCAAACAATAAATTCATGATATTCACAACCTCCTTCTCCCTGCTTTCGAGGTACTCCCTCAGCACATTTTTATCCTTGCAGATTCGTATCGCTTCACGAATTGCTTTTTCTGTGCGCCCATACTTTTTGTACTGCTCTGTGTAAATCTTGGTAAACGTTACGTACTCTCCGATGATGTCATCTGTGTCTCCGTACAACAGCTTCACTGTTATATCAAGGCAAGCTTCTTCTCCCGGGAAAAACTCCTCACCTAATCGAATCTCCGCCGGCTTGTCTCCACGCTCGCCCATATATACCACATAGAACTCAGGCTTTGGAATCACCGCTTTCACAGTACTGTACAGATCAACCTGCCCCTCTTCCAGATACTCCTTCAGTGTCTTTGCATAATACAACAGGACTCGTA
>JAZLGY010000018.1:0-29006 GCA_045616525.1 Acetatifactor sp.
ATTATTAACATTCCTTGTTCCAGTAATTTTTCTGGATCATTGTTATACTTACGAGAATTCATATACAGATACCTCCCGATATAAGTATAACATATCTATATCACACTGTCAAAGTAACTTTATTTAAGACGTTTACTATAATATTTGAATGTCAATAGAAAAATGAAGAAAAAACCTGAGAAAATCCATTCCATTCAATGACTTCTCAGGTTTTATAATTTGTAAATGATATCCACATTCCGTTATCAATAAAAATTTCCGTGTGATTTTTCATGTGATTATTTTAGATTTTCATGTGATTTTACTGCATTTACAACTGCAATATTGCTGTTACAGCTGTAAACACAAATACGAAAAAACCGCTGAACTACGTCATTTAAACGTAATTCAGCGGTTTGTGATTTGGTTGCGGGAGCAGGATTTGAACCTACGACCTTCGGGTTATGAGCCCGACGAGCTACCTAGCTGCTCCATCCCGCGATATTTAACTGACAGTCTGTTTTCTGACTGCAAGAATTATTATACCACTTACATCATTCTGTGTCAATAGAAATAAATAATATTTTTAAAATTCGATAACAGAAAATTTTGAACTAAAAACGATATTTTTGTATGATTTACACTTTTTGAGCCGTATATCTGAAGGAATAATCTCCATACCTTCTTTATTATATACCGTCAAAATTGTTGACCGGAGAACATTTTTCCGATATAATAGTATATGTTATGTTATAAACGCATTAAATGCGTTTATAATCAGCCGGTTTGCACGGAGATGACGGTGTCATCAGATGTGCAGGGCAATACTGAATGAAAAAAAATCCTTTTGCGTTCAGTATAATATAATGACGCGTGTGCTTCACATGCAAATAAAATAAGGAGGAAGCGGTACACTTACCGCAAAGCAATTTATGAAAACAAACGTTATCTGCATTCTGATCACCATAATTGCTTATCTTGTTATGATGGTACTGATTGGTATCAGGGCATCAAAGAAGAACAACGACGTTGGTGATTTTTATCTGGGCGGACGTAAACTCGGACCTATAGTTACGGCCATGAGTGCTGAAGCTTCAGACATGAGCAGCTACCTGCTTATGGGTCTCCCGGGACTTGCCTATCTTACAGGTCTCTGTGATGTCGGCTGGACTGTTATCGGTCTTGCAGCCGGTACATACCTTAACTGGCTTATCACTGCAAAGAGACTCCGTATCTACTCACACAGAATAAATGCTATCACTGTTCCGGACTTCTTCTCAAAAAGATACAGGGAAAAGAACAATATTATAATGGCAGTATCCGCCCTTATAATTCTCATCTTCTTCATTCCTTACACAGCATCCGGATTTGCTGCCTGCGGCAAGCTTTTCGGAACACTCTTCGGATGGGACTACCACCTCGCAATGTTCCTCAGTGCGATAATCATTATCTCATACACAAGTATCGGCGGCTTCCTTGCGGCAAGTACAACAGACCTTATCCAGAGTATCGCAATGACTGCTGCTCTTATCATCATTGTAATCTTCGGTATCAATACAGCAGGCGGAATGGATGTTGTTATGACAAATGCAAAGAGCCTCGAGGGTTACTTCTCACTTTCAGAGCTTCATGACCCTGTAACAGGCACAGGCAGCCACTACGGCATCATCACTGTTGTGTCTACAATGGCATGGGGTCTCGGCTACTTTGGTATGCCTCACATTCTTCTCAGATTCATGGCTATCGAAGACGCTTCAAAGATAAAGGTATCAAGAAGAATCGCTTCAGTATGGGTTGTAATATCAATGGCTGTTGCAGTATTTATCGGTATCATAGGAAATGCGCTTTCCGCAAACGGCAGCATCGCTGTTCTCACAGGCAACGACTCTGAAACAGTAATTATGAAAATGGCTGAGCTCATGAGTGAGCACAATATAATCGCAGCGCTTTTTGCCGGCCTTATCTTTGCCGGAATACTCGCATGTACAATGTCTACCTCAGACTCACAGCTCCTTGCAGCTTCATCAAGTATGTCTGAAAACTTTATCAAGGGTGTATTCAGGGTAAAGCTTACAGACAAACAGTCTATGATGATTGCACGTGCAGTTCTCATCGTTATCGCTGTACTCTCAGTATTCATCGCATGGAATCCTGACAGTTCAGTATTCGGTATCGTATCATTCGCATGGGCCGGTTTCGGAGCAACATTCGGACCTCTCATGATTGCATCACTTTTCTGGAAGCGTTCAAACCAGTACGGCGCTGCTGCATGTCTCCTCTTCGGCGGCATCACAGTATTTGTATGGAAGTTCCTTGTACGTCCTCTCGGCGGTGCATTCAACATCTATGAGCTCCTTCCTGCATTTATTGTGGGCGGTATCGCTATGATTATCGTTTCACTTGTCACACCTGCACCTGCAGCTGAAGTAACAGAAGAATTCGACAAGGTAAACAGCGAAGTAAAAGCTTAATAAAATATGAGTATCATAAAACAATATGCCTCTGATGACTGCATAAGG
The DNA here is from genome assembly GCA_045616525.1 of Acetatifactor sp. Lineage (GTDB taxonomy): Bacteria > Bacillota > Clostridia > Lachnospirales > Lachnospiraceae > Acetatifactor. The sequence continues at coordinate 2,499 of JAZLGY010000018.1, forward strand.
ATTTCATGGTACAATGAAAAAACGGACCTTTTAGGTCCGTTTTTCAGATTTGCACTGTGGGTTCAGGGCTGCGAAAGAAAATGCCCCGGCTGCATAGCCGAACATATCCAGTCTCCCGGGGGCGGAAAAGACATTAAAATATCTGAACTTGCAGAAATAATCGCCGCATCTACCGAATGTGAGGGAATCACTATAAGCGGCGGCGAACCATTTTACCAGGCTGACAGAATATGCGCGCTTGCTGAATCCGTAAAAGCTCTTCGCCCTGATTTCGGTGTAATAATCTACACGGGATACACCCTTGAGGAACTAAAAAGCTCAGACGAAAATGATGTTCTGAGACTGCTCGGTATGACTGACATTCTCATTGACGGTCCGTATATCGAAACACTCGATGACAATGCAGGACTAAGGGGTTCATCGAACCAGCAGATTCACTTTCTTACCGGACGGTACCTGGACTTCAGAGAAATGTACGAAATTCCTTCCGGCCGCAGAAACAGCATCGTTATTAATGACAGCATCCTGCAGATGACAGGTATCCCGTCAGAGAGTACTAAACAGCTGCTGAAAAAAATAATGAAATAATGAACGCACGTCTTCAGCATAATAAAAAGAATCCGGAACATCATGTGTCCGGATTCTTTTTTTATTCCGGTGATAAGCCGGCTGAGGTATTCACTTCTGCATTTCAGGTGTTTTTTCCTTCCAGACCTTTCTGATAAGAACCCATCCGGATATTCCCGCAAAAATACCCACTGCAATTCCTCCGAGAATATCAGTAGGATAATGTACATACAGATACATTCTTGAAAATGCGATAATCACTGACAGTACAAGTGCCGGTATCCAGAATTTTTTTATCCTGCACAGAAAAAGTCCGGCTGAGCATGTAAATGATGCTGATGTATGCCCTGAAGGAAATGAGTAGTCAGAAGGTCTTTTAACAAGCAGTCTGACCGTTGTGTTCACATCAAACGGTCTCGTTCTTGCAACAACCGGCTTGAGTATCACGTTGCATACAAGTGCATTTATAATCAGCGCCGCCGTAAGAACCGCACCGATACGCCGGGTCTTTTTTATACACAGAAGAACAAGCGTAAGCGCAATCCAGAAAACTCCCCCGTTCCCGAGAGCTGTAATTAGCGGAAAAAAAACATCTCCGAATCCGTTACGTATATTCTGTATACTGTCAAGTATCTTCAGTTCCATGTCGTTTTACATTCCTCCCGATGCAGGCGTCTCCGCATCATTTTACAAGTAACATTCTGATTTTTAAAAAGTAACATGCACATCATATTATACCACATCCACATGCCCTTTTCAACCAAATCAGCAGCTGGCACTGCAGAGCAATCATAATAAATTGCGTTTACTGTAATTTATCTGAATACAACAGATGATGCAAGAACCACTGCACAAAACGCAAATCCTGCAAAATCGCAGCCTCTGAACGGATATTTTTTATATCCGCTGTTCTTCTTTCTTCTGTTAAATCCTCTGAGCTCCGTAGCCATTGCACTTGAGTCAATTTTTCTTACAGATGAAATAAGAAGAGGCACACAGAGAGGTACTATAAGTCCTATTTTCTTAAAAATGTTTTTAGTGTCAAATTCAACTCCGCGGGCAGTCTGTGCTTCCATTATGCCGACCATTTCGGATGAAAATACCGGGATGAACCTGATTACTGTTATGATTGCAAATGCGTATTTGTAAGGAATGTGAAGCTTCGATACAAGTACATTTGTAAGGTCACTCATCTGTGTTATCGTAAGCATGATGGCAAGCGGAAGTGCTGCTGCTGTAAGTCTGAGAACCAGAAGAAGTGAAAACAGAATACCGTCATCAGTTACCGGAACCTTAATAAGCGGAACTGTAAACAGTACATTACCGGTTCTGATAAAGAGAATCTGTACCAGGAAAAGAACCACTGAAAGTCCTATAAGTCCCCTGATAAGTCCAAGTGCAACCTTCGGTACTCCGGCTCCTGCTGCTATGAGAAAATTAAGAACTATTACCGCAATAACAAACCAGAGACTGTTACTGATGAAGCATACTGCACAGAGAACAAGTGCTATGATAAGCTTGGTAAGCGGATTCATTCTGTGGAAAATGGTGTCGCCGTGCTGATATTCAAGAAAACTTTTCATCCTGCTTATCCTTTCATTGCCTTAAGTTTTTCGAGCATTTCACTGTGGGAATATACATCCTCAAATCCGTCAAATCTCATTGCAAGATCTGTTACCTGAGGCGGAAGGAGTCTTGCTTCGGTGAGGACCTCCCTGTTTTTCATAACTTTGCGCATTTCATCAAACGCGAGCATTTTTCCCCTGTTCATAACAAGAACCTTCTTTGAGTAGTCGAGTACAAGCTCCATGTCATGAGTAACCATAATTACCGTTACGCCCTTTTCATTGAGAGACTTTACAATCTCAAATATATGGATGCATTCATCGTAGTCAAGTCCGGTTGTAGGTTCATCAAGAATCATTACGTCCGGTTCTGTAACAATAATTGACGCAAGAGCAACTCTCTGCTTTTCGCTGCGGCTCATATTGAAAGGATCACGTTCAGGGTTGAAGCCGAACTTTTCAATTATGGCACTGCATCTCTTTTCAGCTTCATCCTGAGGAACACCAATACAGGAAAGGCTGAACATAATCTCGTCCTTTACTGTGTTTCTGCATATCTGTCTGTCAGGATTCTGAAAAAGAAATCCTACGTTTTTTGCAAGGACACTTGTCCTTGTTGTCTTTGTGTTAAAGCCGTTAAGTATTACATCACCTGAAGTCGGCTTGAGTATTCCGTTGAAGAGCTTGCTGAGTGTTGTCTTTCCGGCACCGTTGGCACCGAGCACAGCAACAAAGTCGCCCTTGTCTATATGGAATGAAATATTTTTCAGTGTATCTGTATCACCGTATCTGAAACTTACATCTTTAAAATCAATCATAATAAACCTGTCCTTTGAAATCAGTTGTCTCCAAGTACTGTATGTACCATTTTTTCTGCGTCGTCAAGATTAACCGGATATTCACCGCTGTACAGTCCGCTCTTTTCAAGTCCTCTTGCAAGCGATACGATACGCGGAATATTGATTCCAAGCTGTTCAAGTTCATCACTGTGAGAAAGTACCCTGCTTACGCTGTCATAGAAAAGAACCTTTCCCTTGTCCATAACAATAAGCTTGTCTGCAAATTCACACTGAAGCATAATTTTCTGCTCAACAATAACTATAGTCATACCGAGGGTCTGGTTGAGCTCCTTAAGCAGTTCAAAAATCTGTCTGCTGCTCTGCGGATCAAGTTCACCTGTAGGCTCATCGAGTACGATAATTTCAGGTCTGAGCGCGATCATGGCTGCGATTGCAACCTTCTGCTTCTGTCCGCCGCTGAGAGTGTTGATATTTCTCTTGCGCAGGTCCTCAATACCGAGCGTACTGAGGGCATATGTAACGCGTTCTTCTATTTCGTCAGCAGGACATTCAAAATTTTCAAGTCCGAAGAGTATTTCATCCTCTACCATTGTTGCAGTCATCTGTGCATCAATATCCTGAAATACACTTGCCGCATGAAGAGCGATATCTTCCGGATAGTTGTCTACCGTATCAAGTCCGCAGACCTTTACCGAACCATAGTAGTCCCCCTTGAAATGATGAGGTACTATACCGTTTATGGCGTATGTAAGAGTACTTTTTCCGGCACCGCTTGCTCCGATTATTCCTACAAAATCGCCTTTTTCTATGTTCAGATTAATTCCGTCAAGTGCGAATTCCCTGCCTCCGCTGTACTGAAATCTGAGATTTTCTATTTTTATCATACCAGATGAGATCCTTTCAGATGTTTGAAACTGTATTTTTCAGGACAGCACTGAACTGTCCGTAAGTCAGTGTTTCCTTAGTCTTTTTTGAACGCAAGCTTAAGCGGTGTGTAAAGAACTGTTACGATAATTGTGTTGATAACAGCTGTACCGAAAATAATTCCGGCAAATACACCGAGAGCTGTAGGCTTTACATCTGCACCTGCATAGAGGAGAACATAAAGCATTCCGAGGTATGTAAATCCGCTGATGATTGTTGAGATAAATGTACATACCGGAGGACGCAGGTCCACCTTGCTTAACTTCAGAGGGAGTCTGAGGAGAAGACCCATGGCAAATGCGCCTACTGTTTCACTTACGATATTTATATATGGTGTACCAGGGAAGAACTGACATACAACCCCGGCGATTACACCGATTATTGCTGCTTCGTGAAGTCTTGGCTTAATAAGCATAATTGCAAGACAGTACATGGCAATTATGAAGTTTGGCTTCATTCCGCCGAAGTTTACTACTGAACCTACAAAAAACTTAAGAACTGCACCTGCAGCGAGAAGAACTGCGACAAGAATAATTTCCTTTAAGCCGAGTCCCTTCTTTTCCTGTGACTTAACTTCTCTTTTTACTGCGTTTTCCATGCTTAGACATCCTTTCATAATTAAAAAAATAATGATTTGTATGCTGCCATTGAAAAAGGCGGATTTCATAAGAAGAGGTAAAGAAACAGGCAATAAAAAAGTCCCTATGCTACTACTGATGTAATAACATAAGGACAGAAAATTCTTTTTCTGCGGTGCCACCTTAATTGCCCGATAACGAACCACTTTTACGAAAATGCCAACACATTTTCTGCCTGTAACGCCAGCACGCGTCGCCGCTACTCTCACTGATAAAACAGAGATTTCACTTTGCCCTCAGCGATCCATTTACCACTCTGCTTCTCCGCGGGTTCTCAGCACTCCCCGTTCTCTGTAGGCGCCCTGATATGGTTTTATCTTCGCTTCACCGGTTTACTGTATTTTGCTTTTAAAAACGAAACAACTCCGTTTTCCTCTATAATTATAGCATAATATTTTTATCTGTCAATAAGATTCAAATATTTTTACAGTTGATACATAATGGTACGCTCAGCACAGGTAATACACCACAAACTGCACAAACAGCCCGCATAACGCCCGTACCGGGCAAAAAGCGAACTGTTCGTATTTTCATTAACTTATGTTTTACAAAAAGCTGTTTCTGATTACTTTTCCCTGTTTACTGCAAGGTTGAGCGGTGCATAGAGAACTGAAGCTATGATACCGTTTGTAACAGATGTGAAGCAGATCTGGCCTGCAAGAATTGCAAGGCTCTGTGCGCCTGAGTGCTTAAGTAAGAGGTAAAGCATGCTGAGGAATGTTGCGCCGCTTAATACAGTTGAAAGAGCTGTACATACAAACGGACGGAGGTCAACCTTACCAGCCTTCATAGGGATACGGATAAGGAGACACATTGCTGAAGCGCCTATAAATTCACTTGCGAGGTTGAGCCATGGTGTGCCAGGGAAGAACTGGCATGTAATACCTGCAAGAAGACCGATAATTGCTGCTTCGTGGAACTTTGGCTTAATAAGCATGATTGCAAGGCAGTACATTGAAATGATGAAGTTTGGTTTCATGCCTCCGAATGCAAGAAATGGTCCTACGAAAAACTTAAGAACCGCACCTGCTGCAAGGAGAACTCCGACAAGGATGATTTCCTTTAATCCAAGACCGCTTTTCTCTTTTTCAATAACTACTCTCTTCTGTGCGTTTTCCATTTTTACTGTCCTTTCGTTAATTACATGGTAATAACACCGTCTGCATTTACTGATGCAGATACTCAGTATTATTAAATCTTTCTCTGTCCCGTAATCCTGTTCTTTCATAAAACCGGGGGTTCTGCAGACAAAACATCTGAAAACAATTTCTCCCGGCATTAAAATACCATAGACAATTATATCATAATATCAGCATCTGTCAACAGATTTCAAGATTTTCAGAATTCTGACATATGCGTTATAAACAGGTGCGCTGATTACAGCAACATGCACAATATCAAAAGCCGTTCATCGTCGAATTGACTAACAGCGTAACATTTGATAAAAAAAAGAAAAGGAACTGAGGTCGTTTTAACTTCAGTTCCTTTTGAGTATCAGCCTGCTTTGTGAACAAGTGCTGAGAGCTGCGCAAGGATATAAACAGGTTCTTTACTACTGATGACAACGTTGACACGGATTATTTTTCGGGGTAAAATATAAGAAAACCGAACATACGGGAATGGAGACCCAGCATCTCTGCCCAGCACAAATTGTAAACGCATTAAGGAATGCGTTTGCTTTATTTACCAGGGAGTGAGCAAATGGAAAAAGAAATACTCGAAAGACTTGAAAAACAGATGGCATTTATCCGTGAAGCGGACAGGGAAAAATTTATAGGCAGACAGACCTATCTTACCGGTGCCGAACGCAGGGAAAATGATGCCGAACACGCATGGCATCTTGCGCTCATGGCCCTGCTTCTGAGCGAATATTCAAATGAAAAAATCGATTTGCTTAAAACTATTGCCATGGTGATAATTCACGATATAGTTGAAATAGACGCCGGTGATACCTACGCATACGACGAAGCCGGACTAAGCACCCAGAAGGAACGTGAGGCCAGGGCAGCCGACCGTATATTCGGACTTCTTCCTGACGACCAGCGTGACAGATTCAGGGCCATATTTGAGGAATTCGAAGCCTGCGAAACCCCTGAAGCAAGATTTGCAAAGGTTCTCGACAATTTTCAGCCGATGATGTTAAATGACCATACCGGCGGCAGGGCATGGAAGGAGCACGGTGTACACGACACACAGATACTCAGAAGAAATGCAGTGACCCCGCTCGGAAGCGAAATTCTCTGGGAATACGCAAAGAAAAACTTCATTGACAGAAACATTGAAAAGGGAAATATTATAAAGGACTGAAAAAAGACTCACCGACTGCTTCATTCAGGCAGTCGGTGAGTCTTTTTTCGCCTTGCACATCCGATGGCTCCGTCATCTCCGTGCATATCAGCTAATTGTAAACGCATTTATTTAATGCGTTTACAATATATCATTCCGTTTATTTGCTTTCTGAATCCTTGTCTGCGGTTTCAGTGCTGTCTGATGAACCGGCTGTGTTTACGCTGTTTTTCTTTTCTTCCACAGCCTGAATCTTTTTCAGTGCCTTCTTTTCCCTTGATGCCGCAGAGCGCTTCTTTACTGCTCCTGAAATCTTAACAAGTAAAAATACTGCGAGAGCAAGAAGGATGAGATAAGGAGCTGCATATATAACGAAGAAAAGAAGTTCTTCAAGGAATCCGAGGAATCCTGAACCTGCATCCTTAAGTGTGTTTACCAGGCGCTGACCAAATGTATCAGTGTGAACAGGTTCTTCCTGATATTCCTTTACCTCGCTGATTGTAACATACACATATGAGTATGCCACGTCAGTCTTTATCTGATTCATTCGTGTCTTTATCTTCGCAATGTCAACCTGTACCTCAGCAAGCTTTTCCTCTATTACAATGGCACTGCTGTCATCCTTTGCCTTTGAAAGCATCTCAAGGTATCTGTCTTCCTTCTTCTGATATATATCAAGAGTAAGTGACAGGTCGCTGTATTCCTGGCTTACGTTCTCAACACTTGCATTCTTGCTTCTGAGGTCGCCCAGTTCACCGACTGCTGTACAGAAATCATCATAAACCCTGCTTGGAATTCTTACAGTAGCTGTGTACTTATGCCACTTCTGTTCATTCTCATTATACCATCTTCCTGCTGAGCCGCCGTCACTGAGATTCTCACTCTCTATAAATCCGCCGTACTGGTTCATCTTAACCTTAAACTCATCGGTTGCCTGTTCAAAATCAAGCACATCAACGTTCATTGAACATGAATACACAAGCATTTCACGTGCGATAGCTTCAGCTGTCAGATTGTTTTTGCTGTCAGCCTCATCTGCAAACACTGTATTTGCGGATGATGAATCAGACTCTGCATAGGTTTCAGCAGCATAGTCGTCATAGCTGCCGCCGTTGTATCCTGCCTCTGATGCCATATCAGACTTGATGCTCTGAGTTGCGTTAAACTTATGTGCAGTATCAAAGCTGCTGCTTTCAGATGAACCGCATGATGTGAGAAGTGCACTGCATACAAGAAATACTGCAAGTGCCTTTGTTCTGAAGTTTTTAAATTTTTTCATAAATTATCTCCCCTTAGTTAAATTTTACTCTGTCTTTTTCATTAAAATCAATTAAATCTATGCTCACGCACTCCTCATCAGAGAAAATGCACATATAGTTTCCGTTATATGTTCCCCTTCTGAAATCTCTGCCATATCCGCTGTCAGATGCTGCAACGGATGCCTTTTCGGTAAAGCTACCGTTCTCATATGAAAAAATTCTGTACGTCAGTTCCGGAAGCGGTCTGATATTGCTGCTGTCTTTCAGTCCGTCAATGTCATCTGAATATATACCGTCAGACGTTTCGCTGTGCATCATATGTGCCGAGCCATCATAAAGCGGGAAACCAATCAGGTTTCTTTCCGGACTGAAAAGAAGTGCCTTCCTGTCATACACAGCCTCGGAAATATATGTTCCGTATCTGTCACCGCTTATTGAATAATAACCGCATTCCTTAAGTTCACCGTCATCTGATACGTCAAACATAACAAGCTTCACACCGGTTTCAACTCCGTTTTCATTTGCCTCCGTGCCGAATCCGAAGAGCAGGTCGTCATTCCATTTTCTTAAAAATGAACTGTAACCGGTAATTTTCAGTTCATCCGTTATTACCGGATTATACGGATCTGAAAGGTCAATGGCAAACAGCGGATCTGTCTGCTTATAGGTTACAACGTATCCCGTGTCACCGTTAAATGAAACTGACTTTACACTCTCATCCGGAGCAAACCCTGTAAGCGAACCGACTATGTTCAGATTCATATCAAGAACATAAACGTTGTTTTCATCATCAAAGGTTTCAGCGTCCTCGGATGTTGTTGCTATTCTGAAAAATCCGTTGTACTCGTCCATTGAAAACTGGTCGTTTATCCAGCCGTTAACTTTTCCGTATGCAGCCGGTTCGATTTTTCCGTTCACAATGGAAAAGCGTGTTAAAACCGTAGTCAGGCTGTCATAGTCTGAATAATCCTCTCCTGCTGTGTAAATGCTGTCTTCCGTACAGTAAATCTCACCTGTCCATCCTGATACGGACACTGAGGAAAGCGACTCTGATGTATTGCGTATATCAACAGCTGAAATATTTGTATATGTAAACGGTGTGTCATCTGACCATATGCGCGGGATGTAAATACTGTCACACGGCAGACATTTCATATCACTGACTGATGTTCCCGTGCACGGAATATATTTTTCATATTCCTTTTCGTCATCTGCCAAGCGGTAATCAGCACCCTGCGTGGTAATCAGATACATGATTCCGTCTTTCATGCGTGACGACCTGTAGCGTCCGGTCTGAAAGCTGCTCTCAGTAAAGCACGGGCTGTCACCGGACACATCAAACACAAATATGCCTGCAGGTGAAATGCCGCCGTCATAGCAGCCAACCTGTGCAATAACCGCAAGTCTGTCACCGTCAAGATACATCTCCCATATTTCGGTGATGCTGTACTCTTCACCTAATCCGGATTCCTTTGCCAGATCTATAACGGTGACGCTTCCGAATTTTCCGGTTTCACTGTCAAACGGAATATATCTCAGAACATTGTCTGCAAGCCAGTAAACACCTTTTTCCGATGTCTTGATTATATCTGCCTCTGCGATTCCCTCAACCTGGCTGAGTGTGTCGTATATGTCCGCCCCTGTATCAGATGAGCCATCCCTGATTTCCATATTAACCATCAGACCTGCCGGAACTTCACTTGCATGATCAGGCCCATGTCCCATCATAATACTGCGCATACTCTTTATCAGATATCCGTGCATTTCCTCATAGTCTGAAGGATTTACCAGAGCTGCTTCCACTGATGACTGTTCTGCCCCCTCATATTCTTCAGCGGTGTCACACTGCGCCTCTCCCTTTGCAGCGGCTCCGTTTTGCGCAATTGTATACACAGCACTCTCCGTATACTTTCTGCTCTGCGTAAATTCAACTGCACCCACTGTAATTACTGCACATGCTGCGCATGCTGCAGCTGCCCTGAACACTGTCATTTTTATTTTTTTTCTTTTTACCCCACGTGCTTCTATCAGATCCGGAATATTTTCCGGCATGAGCTCTTCAGGCACCTTCGGTGTATCAAGAACGTTTTTTATCCTGTCACTCATAGTTATCTTCCTTCCTCTGCAATGATGAATCTTTTCAGTTTTTCCTTTGTTCTCATCAGCTTCGAACGCACTGTTGACGGATTAAGGCTGCATATTTTTGCTATCTCGTCCCCGGTATAGCCGCTCAGCACGGAAAGTGACAGTATCATTCTTTCCTCGCTCTCCAGAGTGTACATTGCCTCAGCAAGCTCAGCATGCTCAAACTCAAAACTGCTCTGAAGGAGATTTTCATACTCCGGCTCGCTTATATCCGAAGGAGATTCAGCATATTCCTTCTGTTTTCTCTTTATCTTTGCCATAAGGATTTTAAATATCCAGCTTCTGAATGCCTCTTCACTTCTTAGTTTTTTTATGGATGAAAAGGCGTCAAGAACCGTTTCGCTGACTGCATCCGATGCATCATGTTCATTTCTCAGACTGTAGTATGCAGTTCTGTAAAGTTCCTCATACACGAGAGCATACAGTCTTGAGAATGCCTGAGCATCACCTTTTACAGCCAGACTCACATCCTTTTTAAAATCATCCGTCTTCATCTGCGTTTTTTCCACTTCCTTTGTTTTCTGAAACCATCAATGCATTGTTTCACGTTTCATAATATAAGTGTCAGTTTACCCCTCAGTTTGTTGCACGGCAGACTTCACTTTGTATAAATGCACAATCTGAACATTGTAAACTTGTATATTAACACCAAATCAAAGCCGCTGTAATGCAAAATACCCGGTACATAAATGAACCGGGTATCAGTAATGCAAACCACGTCTGCGCTGATTATACAAGCTTTCTCTTGTCGATTACTCTTACAGCCTTGCCTTCACTTCTTGTGATAGTCTTAGGCTGAACAAGATGTACCTTAGGGTTAATGCCGAGAATAGTCCTGATAGCTGCTCCGAGTGATGCTTCGTTAGCCTTAACATCAAATGATGCATCGTCAGCCTGCTCAGGCTTCATTTCAACTGAAACATCAAAAGTATCAGTGTTGTTTACTCTGTCAAGCTCGATGAGGTAGTTGAGTGAGTATCCCTGTGCAATGAGAACTGTCTCAATCTGTGAAGGGAATACATTTACACCTCTGATGATAAGCATATCATCTGATCTTCCCTTTGGCTTAGACATCTTAACGTGTGTTCTACCACATGAACATTTCTTTCTTGAGAGTACACAAAGGTCTCTTGTTCTATATCTGAGAAGTGGGAATGCTTCCTTATCAAGTGAAGTAAATACTAATTCACCAACTTCTCCATCAGGAAGAACTTCTCCTGTATCAGGATCAATAATTTCAGCATAGAAATGGTCTTCATTGATATGCATACCTGTCTGCTCTTCACATTCAAAAGATACACCAGGACCAGATGTTTCTGTAAGACCATAAATATCGTAAGCCTTGATACCAAGACCTTTCTCGATAGCCTGTCTCATCTCTTCTGTCCAAGGCTCTGCACCAAAAATACCAGCCTTTAATTTGTTATCTTCTGGCTTGTAGCCCCTCTCTGCAAGTGACTCTGCAATAAATGCAGCATATGAAGGTGTACAGCAAAGAATTGTTGATTCAAGGTCCATCATGAACTGAATCTGTCTCTCTGTATTTCCTGATGACATAGGAAGTGTAAGGCTTCCTACCTTGTGTGAACCACCATTTAAACCAGGACCACCTGTGAATAATCCGTAGCCATAGCAAACCTGAACTACGTCTTCATTAGTTCCGCCTGCAGCAACAATTGCTCTTGCGCAACACTCTTCCCATAAATCAATATCATGCTGTGTATAGAAAGCAACTACTCTCTTACCTGTAGTACCTGATGTTGACTGAATTCTTACGCAATCCTTTAAATCTGTTCCTAAAAGACCATATGGATATGCATCTCTTAAGTCTGCCTTTGTTAAGAAAGGAAGTTTCTTAATATCATCAATTGTCTTGATGTCTTCTGGCTTAACCCCTTTTTTGTCCATAAGATCACGGTAATATGCAACATTGTCATAAACATGCTTTACCTGCTTAACAATTTTCTCATTTTGAATTTTTACAATCTCTTCTCTGGAAGCTGTTTCAATTTCTTCCTGGAAATATTTACCCATTGAATACCCTTCTCCTTTCATAATGGAATAAATCATTTTATCCACAAATAATATTATATCGAATATCTTTAGATATTAAAACAAATCTACCGCGTTTTATAACAATGAAACATTAAATTTTTCTCTTCATTTTTTATATAATTTAACCAAAAAATCCTCAGGTCAACCCTTATTTGTTGACACTGAGGATAAATAAATCTTTAATCTGATACTGGACACTTAACCACTGTTTTATCATTATCACTTATTCCAAGAATATTCGTTTCCATGCTATGTAAAAGCTCATGGGACTTATCTTTAATATCTGATAAATAAGTTATAACAAGATTCTTTTTAGGAAGAATATAGCATTTTTGCTTCCATTTACCATTTATACTAAAGCCATCTCTGTATTTCCAAAAATAGAAACCATAACCACCTTCCTTATTCATCTGTCTGACAGAAGTGGCCATATTTATATATTCTTCGGACAAAATCCTTCGATCCTTATAAATACCCTTATTGAGGAGCATATTACCTATTTTACTCATATCTTCGACCGATAATTTCATCTTTGAAGCCGAATAAAAATATCCACCAGGACATCTTTCGTAAGTGTAGCCCTCTATCTCCATTGCTTTAAAAATATTCTCTTCGATAAATAATCCTAAATCTTCTCCTAATGCATAATGAAGTGCCACTCCAACTAAATAAGGAGAGAAATTGCTATATTCAAAGGCTGGATTATCTACGTTTTTAATATTAGTTTCAAAGGCTTCCTTAAGATAATCATCACTAACTGGTCTGAAAGGAAATCCTTCTACTGACATAGTCATAAATCTTCTTAATGAAAGCTTTGAAAATGTATCTTTCGCTTCCTTTGAAATATTCAGTTTATCCATTGGAATATAATCCAAAAGATTTTTATCAAATTCTATCAAACCTCTGTCCCAGGCAATTCCAAGGGCTATCGATAAAATCGATTTAGTGCAGGAATATATATCATATTTTCCTTTAGTATCTCCAAAAGAATGCAGAAGCTTACCATTCTCGTAAACTTCTGCACCATATACTTTCCATTTATTATCTTCAATATCTTTAACGAAAGCATCAAAATTCATAACTACCTCTTAGTCCTTCAAAGAAACTGCATAGATTGCAAATTCATGCTCGCCATTACCTACTCTGTCTGTTTCTGCAAGTTCTATATCTGTCCCCTTGGAAGCATAATAATCTGAAAGCCAAGTTAAATCTTTATTAGCATAAACTACAAAATAAATATTATCATTAAGAACTATTTGTTCTTCAAGATTATCTACTCCGTAATTACTAAGCTTTTGGGCATATATTGGACTGTTATTAGCCCAACCACCACAGATTTCTCTGTTTTTCAATCCTCTGCTTTTTCCACCAGCAATCTTTTGAGTGTACTTAACTGTAGAATAAACATCAAGAACATAATAATTCTCTGAATGATTATCACAATATGTTTGAAGTTCTTCCCAACATACATTTACTTCTTCTCTTCGTTTCTTCTCATTTATTGCCTTTTTGATGTTAGTAACAGATGTAACTGAGCATACGATGCCAAGAATCGAAGCTATAACAATCACTGCTATCTTACTGCTCTTTTTAGATTCTTCCTTTTTAAGAGCCTTTACAAGCATTATAAGCAATAATCCGATTAACAACAAAAGCTCGCAAACATAGAAAGAGTCTATAACTCTCACTTCAAGTCTTCCTCTAATAATTGGGAAAAACCAGCCTATTGTTCTAGCCATAAATAAAACAGCAATTTCAATAAGATTTTCAAATCGCTTATATAACAAAGCCATTACAATGCATATCAAATATAAAGCCCAGGCTGCTATTGTCCACGGCCAATCAACCTTCGACAATAGTCTGTATTTGTACTCGGAAAGAAGTCCACTTACAGATGTTTTAATATAATGAATTCCCAATTCCTTATCGTTATAATCAACGATTGTCTGTAAGGTCTTAGTATCAAATGAATTATCAATAGCTATATTGTAATTTCTAAGTAATAGGCTCTCTTCCTTTGTAATTCCTGCGCCATTATAAAGTTCAGGATAATCTTCATATAAAGGATAGTATTTTTGGAAATCATAAAGTTCAGTTCTAACCTTATTATATTTTTCAAATTCTTTCCAGCCGTTAACTGAGTAAGCTATTTTATGAATTCCGAAGCTTGCAATCATCAAAGCGATAATAATTCCTGCAAGATAAATAAACTTCAATAAATTCTCTTTTGAAAGAGGCTTATAATCATTGTCTCTTCCATTAAACCATCCTGTTAATCCTGCAATTATAATCATTGGTCCGATAAGCACCACCATCTGCCATCTTAACATAAATCCAAGAATAATAAGGATTATCGCAGGTATATTATTTATTAAGAATTCTTTCTTCTTCAATCCTCCATCCGCTGTAATCAAAAGCATTCCACCACTACCGCTTAACATGGCTGCTACGAAAGAATACTGAACAAACAGTGATGGATATAAAGCCATTCCTGTAAATGCTAGTACAAGAAGTGCTGATGCCAACAATTTACCTGTGAGCTTAGGAATAATCTGCCAGCATCTCACTAAAACAAAATACGCACTTACCATTATGCTTGCAACAAGGAATACTCCAAACCAGGATACTATCGGACAAAGCTTTGAAAGTAATGCTAAGCCTGCTGCCAATGGATATAGTATATAAATAGCATATCCACTTGGTTTTCCTGTAAATTGGCCACTTATAATCTCCTTTAGCATAATATCGTCATTCATATCATAATAAAGGTCTGTACAAAGGGCGATTACTATTCCAGTCACGATTACTATGGCCGCTGGAATAATAATGTTATTCAATTTTGAAATACTTATACTTTTCTTTTCCATACAAACGCCTAATATAGTTTGGCAACAATTATTTTAATTTATTTTTCATCTGACATGTCTTATCTTTACAATTAATGCACTGAAGAGTTTTGTTTGATCCACTCCAGAATCTCTCTGGATGAAGTGCGTAAATAATCTCCCAGTTAATAAGCACTAAAACAGACATTGCAAATAGACTAAGGCTAAAAAAGCTTCCCACAAAAAGCATAGGTGTAAACATCATAAAATGTCCCCAGTCATAAATTCTGCAGTTAATACAACATTTATTCTTCATGATAAATGTTCTAAAAGGACAGAAGAATAAAATGCAAATATAATCACACAAAAAGAACAAGGTAGTCAGCATTAACATATCCGCTCTGTTAAGAATATCCAAATTATAAAGAATACCAAAAATCGAATTAAAGCTAAGCCAGATAATCATAACTATCAATGCTGCAATATTTTGTTTTCTTACAAATTTATTAAGTTCTTCCTTAGAATAATCTTCTACTATCTGAAAATTTCTTACCTGCTTCTTTCTCAAAGCCATAGACAATTGTTCAAATGGGAAAACATGAAGAAGCATCAGTCCCATAAAAATAAGCCATATGAAATGTGTTGGAACAAGCTTAGAGAAAAATGGAGTAAGAAGATACTGATTTAAAAGCTCTCTATGTGTCAGATAAAAAATTAAAACAGTAAGAAAAATGATACTTCTTAATACGAGTTTTGCAATATATCTTTTAAGCATTTTTGTCATTACAATTTTAGACATCATTTTTCTCCTTGTTTTTTGAAATTATAGCATATAATATTAATCTCTTTCAAACTTAATAAATCATTTCTAATAAATTTCATATTTTTTATATTTAACAATCTATTATAATAATCATATATTCATTAATAGGAGAATAATATGAACAATCGCCCTTCATTTCACTATACACCAAATAAAGGATGGATAAATGATCCAAATGGCACTATTTACATCAATGGTAAATATCATCTATTTTGCCAGTACTATCCTGACGATACTGTCTGGGGACCAATGCACTGGGGTCATGCAGTAAGTAGCGATTTGATTAATTGGGAAGAGCTAGACATTGCTATTTATCCAGATTCTCTTGGGTATATTTTCTCTGGCTCCTGTATTCTTGATACTGACAATCTCTCAGGACTTGGAAGCAGGGAAAATCCAGCACTTCTTGCCTTCTACACTAGTCATAATCCTGACAATGGCGAACAACAGCAGTCCCTCTCTTACAGTCTTGACTATAAACATTTTAAATCATACGAAGCCAATCCTATAATCAAGAATAAACTCTCAGACTCTGATTATAAAATTGATTTTAGAGACCCTAAAGTATTTAAAAATCCTTATCTTGGCGGTTATTCAATGATATTAACAGCAGGAAGAATTATGGAATTTTATCATTCTAATAATTTGTTAAATTGGGAAAAAACTGGCGAATTTGACCCTTCCGTAAATGGCTTTGCAGGAATTGTAGAATGTCCTGACTGTATTCAGATGGATGATGATAACTGGATTGTAACCTTATCAATAATACTCGATGAAGATAAGATTGGCACTTCTCTTAAGGATAAAGAATATATCAATCAGAGAGTAATGCAATATTTCATTGGTCGCTTCGATGGATATTGTTTTACCGATAGCCTGAAGAATGATGAACCTTTGATTCTTGACTATGGAACAGATAACTATGCCTTAGTAAGCTTCGCTAACCTCGATGAGAAAATATTTATAGGCTGGGGCGAAAACTGGGATTATGTTAGAGATTTACCCTGCAAAGAATATAAGGGCAAAATGACTCTTGCCAGGTCTGCTTCGCTAATTGATACACCATATGGGAAGCGACTTTCCTTCAATCCTATTTTTGATTTAGAAAACAAAGCTTATATGGATAATATACAAAAAATAACAGTAGCGAATAACACTACTGTTACTTTTGATAACTTTAAAATTTCTGTAGATAAGGACTCAATTTATTTACATCGAAACCCTGAAACTTTTCCAATTAAAATCGATCCTAACAAATATCATAATATGTTTGCCAAAAGAACTCTATCATCAGATACTGCAACCTTTACTATCATAAAGGATGCAAATTATTATGAAATCTTTGCCGATGAAGGAACTATCGTTTTTTCTGTTAACGCTTAACTTCTAGAGTGCCTTAATAAAACGATCCTTAACTTCTTTGAAGGAATCATCTACGAAGCCAAAATCTTTTTCTTTATAATTCCAAAGGGCACGTCCTATTCCATATTCCTTGAATACACTGTGAATATCTTCAAGCCAGTGAATTTTAGAATCATTTTCTGCAAGATCAATTACTCCGTATTCACCACAATACAAAGCTACATCATCTTCTTTTGCTTTCTTTAATGCAGGTGCGAAGATATCCTCAAAGAATTTAGGACCTATATCGCTAATGCCTTCTGTAAATATTGCACCTGATAACTCTTTAGTAAGTTCAACACTTGCTGCGCGATATTCTTCTATTGATTTTGGATAGCTGATTCTAAAATCAGATGGCATAAAATCTACCCAGTATGCACCCTGATGTGTGAATACCATAGGCTCATAGCAGTGGAAATTATATACAATCTTATCATCAAGTGGCACATCAAGAAGTGGAACAGTTATAACACTGTTGTAGCATACACCTCCGCAGATAATATATGTATCTGGCGCAATTGCTCTTATTGTTTTAATATAATTTGCCAAAACTTTATTCCATGCATCCTTAACTTCAAATAAAACAACTTCATTAAGTGGCTCAAAAGCAACCTGTTTAGGATAATCTTTGAATGTATTAGCAATCTCCGACCAAAGCTTAAGAAATCTTGCCTGTAATGCTTCATCATAGAAGAACTTCTTTCTGTCCATATCCTTCTTAAGTGGATCAAATGAATATCCGAAACACTCATGGAGGTCAATTACCATATTAAGTCCAAATTCCTCGCACCATTCTCTGCAATCCAAAAGATATTTAAATCCGCTCTCTAATTTATTGCCTTCCTCATCCTCTAACACATTATAATCAACTGGAACTCTTACATGATCAAAACCAAGTTCTGAAATATATTCAATGTCATCCCTTGTGATAAATGTTTTGAAATGCTCATGATCATACTTGTCAAACTGTGAAATCCATCCACCAAGATTTACACCCTTTAAAAATCCATTAAATTTCTTCATAATACCCTCCAATATTTTAAAATTATAATATAAAAATTATTCCGTAAGTTTGAAATCATCCTTATCTGGATTTCTAAATATCAGTCTCCAGGTAAGAATTGTAAGCATTCTTATCAAAGTGCCAATATTATAGAATATATTTACCGAATCCATATAATCAGGAGTCAGAATCTCTTCTCTTCTAAACTCACGCTCTTCTATACAAAAGTCGCTCATCATTTTATCAAGCTCTTCAATGCTATACTTATAATAAGCCTTTTCCATTGTGAAATTGCCAGTCATCTCAAGAATTCTGCCCACAAAGGACATACAGTTATAAGTTTTATAAATCCTAAAGCCGTGAAAAATCGGCATGGAAACAGCTGAAAACAGATTGAAATAATAATTCGTTCTGTCTGCTCTTACATATTCTATAAATTGATTAATATGTTCTTTATTTTCAGCCGAAACTGGAATTTTGAAAATCTTAAGTTTAACTGTCTCATTCTTGCCATAAGCGAAGCAATCAAGTGTTTCCTCTGAAAACCCGCTCGAAAAAGGAGCATAATGTTTCACTCTCGAAAAAGAAATGAAATGCTTCATGTCTGGCTCCCCACTATAGGTTATATGAGTATATTCATATGGGTCTGTCAGTCTGGCCAGCTTACCAAATCCAGTATGAGATTTTTCAAGTGCAACAAATATGTAATCTTTATTATCTTCCATCTTACCTTTTCTTTCCAAGTAAATTAGCTATAAATGAACGGACATAGAAACCATAATCCAAGAAATCATAAATTCCATCCTTTTGAGCCTTTAATAATAGCTTAACAAGTAATGTATAATATGCTCTGTAATAAGCAGAAACGCTTAATACATCTGGCTTACAAACAAGATGCATATAATCATAGTGTCCAGGATTATCAGTAATCATTCTATCCTTATACTGATCACTTGTTTCCATACCCATCTCTGGTGTGTAAATTGATACTGCCACATGTTTAAGCTTATGCTCTTTTATCCATTTATAAAGATTCTTAAAATCCTTCTTCTCGAAATCAAGATCAAGGATAAACATTCCCATCATCTCAAGTCCGTATTTGTTACAGATTTCAATACTCTTAATATTATTTTCTATACTGTTTTTCTTATTGTACTCTTCCATATTGCCTTCGCGAATAGTTTCAAGTCCAACAAGAATATAATAAAATCCAATATCTGCCAGTCTTTTCATAAGTTCTTCATGAGAAGCAATGAAATCACTTCGACCATAGCAAATATATTTCTTCTTAATCTGACGCTCTTCTATCAGATTAATAAATCTATCAAGTCTTTCCTCGTTGAAAAGAAAATCATCATCAACAATATAGATATTTTCTGTCTGAATCTCAGCTATTTCATCTACCACATCATCTATCTCACGAGCAGAATATACTCCAAGATTCATCTTGTTTCTCATACAGAATTTGCATCTGTAAGGGCAACAATAAGCAGTTCTTACCCAGGCCGCATGTTTCATTTCCAAATAGTTATAGTGGTCTGCCTTTTCATAGAAATAACTTCTATCTGGTCTTGGTAGTCTTTTGATATCAAATGCCTCTACCTCATTTTCAAACCACTCACCGTTCTTCTGATATGAAATATCGTGAAGTTCTTCTATCGCCTTATCATCCTTGTTCCTTACTGCCTCAATGATAAGTGGAACCTTGAAGGAATCGAAAGAGCGAAGAACAAAATCTACAGAAGGCTTATAAAGTCTCTTAAAACAAAGCTGAGCATGAATGCCACCAAGAATAGTAATTGCTTCTGGATTGTATTCCTTTATTGTATCTGCATATTCGAGAAGGAATTCCTCCTGAAAATCTCTTCCTGCGATAAATGCAACATCAGGTTTAAATTCCTCTATTCTACTCTTGCAGCTTACATCTTCTATTTTACCATCCCAATAGGCTATTTCATAAATATTTCTGTCCAATACAGCGGACACATACTCATGATCTAGTGGCTCATTCTCAATAATCCCTTTGAAATCATATATTGAACGATTTTCCTCTGGATGTATAAGTAAGACCTTAATTTTTTGTGTTTCCATTTTTTATTTTTTCCTCTTCCATAAGAACATTAAATGCGACTTTTCCAACTAGTGTTTTAGGTAATTCTTTACGGAATTCATAGGCATAAGGCCATGAATACTGAACAAGATTCTGTTCACAGTGACTTCTGATTTTACTTCTAATCTCTGGTGTATCCTCTATTCCTTCTCTTAAAACGATAAATGCCTTGGCAACCTGAACCTTATATTGATGATCAATACCTATTACACAAGACATTAATACTTCAGGCACCTGATCAATAATATTTTCAATATACTGTGGATAAAGATTATATCCTGAAGATACAATCATTCTCTTAATTCTTTGCTTGAAATAAACAAAACCTTCTTCATCCATATATCCTAAATCTCCAGTATGAAGCCATACTTTTCCATCCTCGTGAGTTTTAAGAATATGTTCGCTTTCTTCCGGATCATTATAATAACCCTTCATAACAGTAGGTCCATTAATAACAATCTCTCCATCTTCGCCATAAGGTAATTCTTCCATAGTTGATGGATCAATAATTTTGAAATAAATATCAGGATAAGGAATACCAATGCTTCCCTCTCTGTAATATTTCTCTGGAGTCATACAGCATCCGGTTACACATTCTGTAAGTCCATAGCCCTCTCGAACCTGAATCATTGCGCCATGCTCATGAAGGAATGTATCTATCTTTTGCTTAAGGCTTACTGATAATGAATCTCCACCACTTATAACACATTTAAGGAATGATAAATCAACCCCATCCAGTTTCTTATTTCTAAGCATTGCCTCATACAATGAAGGCACGCCAGCAATCACATTTGGTCTGTATTTGGTAAGAAGCTGGTCAAATGTCGCTGCATTAAACTGTGGTAAAATCACGCTGCAACCACCAAAATACTGAGTAGTATGAATACAGATACCAAGACCAAATCCATGGAAAACAGGCATAATAGCAAGAACCTTATCTCCTGGCTTAAGAATATGACAGGCTTCAGTTCCTGATATTGCAAGGGAGTTGAAATTATAATTGGTAAGCTCTATTCCTTTAGGGAATCCACTTGTTCCACCACTATAAAGAATCGCTGCTGTATCCTCTGGTTTACCTTCATGGAAAGTTTCCCCTGTATATTTTTTACCGCTCTCAATAAATGCATGCCATTTTATTGTTTTATCGCTCTTTTCAACATTTACCTTTCTGCCCTTTGTAAGAGAATATGCAAGACCAAGGCCTAAAGGCATCGAATCCTTGACACTTACAAGAATAACCTTCTCAAGCCCTGTATCATTTATAATATGATTAATCTTGTTAAAAGCTAAATCGATAGTAACAATAACCTTACTTTTAGTCAGATTAACATAGTGCTTAATCTCATTCTCTGCTGATAAAGGATGAATCATACTTGATACTGCACCAATCTTATTGATAGCATAAAAAGCCATCAAAGCTTCTGGTGTATTAGGCATACAGATACTTACTATATCCCCAGGATTAATACCATTAGCCTTAAATGCTTTAGCTGTTTCCTCTATCTGCGCATCAAATTCTTCATAGCTGACAGTCTTGCCAAAATAGTTATAACTATTACTCTTACCATATTTATTTACAGACTCCTTTAACATACTGTAAATAGAATAGGTAGGATATTCCAAATGCTCTCTCACTCCATCATAATACTTATACCATGTTGTTTTTAACTCAATACTCATAATTTTTTCCCTGCATTATTGTATTTATTTTTGATTAATAACTCTTTAACCGCATCATATAACTTCTGGTTTGCTTCTTCCACACTCATTCCTTCAAATGTCATCGGCTCGCCATAACATATGGTTAGATTCTTACTTCTAAATTTGTATTCTCCCGTAACAGAATATGGTATTATTGGACAATTTGTCCTCTGACTCATTACCACAGCGCCTGGCTTAAAAGGAAGAAGAATCTCTTCTGTATAATTTCTTCCAGCCTCAGGCGATAAATTGATAGCATATCCATCCTGCAAATAAGCTATCGCTGTATACAAAGCTCCCCTGTTTTCCTTCTTGCTAAAATCAACTGGTATAGAACCAACACCCTTAAACAAAAAGCCAAATGGGCCATCATGCAAATCTTTCTTAGCCAACGTATAAATAACTCTTCTTGTCGAAGTATCTACCATAATCGGATCTAATGCATGCATATGGTTTCCCGCAATAACACAGGCACCCTTCTTTGGAATAACTTCTTTATTAATGTATTTCGGATTAAATATAAGTTTGAAAATCACCGTAAAAATCGGTCTCAGTATTATATATAAAACCGGACTAGTTTTCTTAACTTCCATATTTCCTCACTTGTCACTGGGGACGCTTCTTTTGCCACGCCCTACTGGGGACGCTTCTTTTGCCACGCCCTACTTTTTACAAACATATATATATCGCGCTAAATTTTCTAAATATTTATCTTTTCCCTGCAATATATAATCTGTCTGGTCGATCAACAAATCGCCCCACATCCCTATTCCTTCTTTATGAAACTGCTCACTATATTTTAATGCAATTTTTCTCTTTTTGTATAACATTTCAAAGGATTCCAGGCTTATGTCGCTCACCTCATAATCCCATCCTATCTCCTTTAATGCCTTAGCAAAAATGTCGAATTCTCATCCTCCGTCTTATCCATGACATCCCCTTCCTGATATGCCACGAAAAAGACTCCATCCTTCTTAAGCCATCTTCTAACCTGCTTAACTAAGGCTTTCATATCTTTTGCAAAATAAACGCTATCCATAGCTATTACTACATCAAAGGATTCATCGGGATACTCTTTCTCACCAATTATCCCTACTTCGAAATCGGCTTCCTTGTCAGCCATTTTAGCGTATTCAATTGCTTTATTAGAATAATCAAATCCATGAATCGAAGCCTTGCACTTTTCTTTCAGATACATAAGCATTTTGCCATTGCCGCAACCAATATCAAGTATTTCGGCTCCTTCATTAACATATGGCAAAATTTTATTAATCTGATTTATATCACTAAATCCATCCTGGGAAAAATCCTCACCATATGCTTCCTTACAGAATTCTTTAAAAATTTCTGACTCCTTTGCCATCGTATAGAATTCTTCATATGCATCATAGAATAACAATTCTTCCAAATAATATCCTCCAAAACTATGTTATAAGTTTTAATTACTATTTTTATTTTTTCTCTTTAGCAAATCTAAAGTCCATAGATATATAAATCCTACAATTTCTATCTTTATTTATATTATGAGTATAATAGACAATATAAATATCAACTACATATACAATACGCCCTGTATTTAACAGGACGTACTATAAACATTATTTCTTTAAAGAAAATGATAAATTAGCTGCAAGTGCTGCATTATCAATAATCATATTCTTTTGGGCATCCATACTGTCTGCGCCCATTTTTTCTTTCACGTATTTCATCAGATAACCAGTGATAGCCTTACCTTTAACCTTATCCTTTTTACTGTTTTCAATAGCTTCATCTATCACTTTATTCATTAATGTCGCATCAACTGCATATTCTTTTGAAATTGGGTTCATCAGTATCATTCCTGTATCAATGCCCAAATCATTTTTTATCTGATATGCTTTAGCCATTTCTTCTACTGAATCCATCTGGCATGGAAGCTTGATACCACTTTCGATTGCCATATATGCAGGCATCTCTTCTGTCTTATATCCTACAACAGGCACAGATTTTGTTTCCAGATACTCCATGGTCAGATTAAGATCGAGAATAGATTTTACGCCTGAACAGACAACAATAACATTTCTTAATGCTATTTCTTCCAAATCTGAAGAAATGTCCATAGTTACTTCAGCACCACAATGAACTCCGCCCAATCCACCTCCTGAAACTACAGGAATATCAGCTAAGCTTGCTACAACCATTGTAGCTGCAAGAGTCATTACGCCAAATTCATTTTTAGCAAGAATCAAAGGAATTTCTCTTCTTGATGCTTTAGCCATCGTACCTCTTCTTTTGCCAAAATCCTCTATTTCTGCATCAGACATGCCGACCTTTATTTTCCCCTGCATAATCGAAATATATGCAGGCACTGCTCCGGCTTTTCTTACTTCTTCCATAACCCTTTTAGCAGTTTCTACATTCTCTGGATATGGAATGCCCTCAAAAGTTCCACCTGTTTCTATTGCAATAAGTGGTTTATTATTCTGAATTGCATCTAACACTTCCGCTGAATAATCTATGTATTCTTTCATTATCTAATCCTCAGATATTAATTATTATAGGCAGTCTTTGCATTATCGGTAAAGCAATCAAATGTTGATGCTACCTCTTTACCCTTCCATTTGTCATTGTTCAAATTCTCATTTTTACTATTATAGAAATGTGATGTTCCAAAGAAATTATACTTAGTTTTAATAAGTGCCTCATAATGTTCCTTTGAATTATAATAACTCTCATATCTGGCCGCACCTGAATACTGCCACGTATGTGTTGTAACAGTATTTTCTGCCATGCTAAGAGCTTTCATGGTATTTAATAACTCCCAAACTTTATCTGCGTTTTGTTTTGCCCAATCATGTGCAGCCCAGTCATCATGTGCATTCATCCAGGCTCTGTAATTAGCAAATGCACAAAGCTCAGCATCAATTGTTAAATCCTGCGCTCCTACTTCAGCTCTGTAATTATTAATCTCAATTAACTCCTTGTTTTGCATTATTGTTAAAACAACTTTTTGCTGTCTTGCTGGAGTATTTCCATTGCTAAGTTTTTTATGTTCTACATTTTTTTCTGTATCATAATTAAGCATATAATAAATGGCATATGCGGCATAGTCATCCCCAAAAGTTTCAGCTACTATATTTTCACAATTGTCTTTATATGCTGCTACATTGAAAGAAGAATTACCCTGACGTCCTTCATGAATTCCTACTGTCTGGAAATGCTTAAGTAATAAATTCTTATCATTATGATAAAGCTTTGCAAGAATTGGATAATTGCTAATATAATAACTATCATCATAAATAAGTGACCAGTCACATGCTTCTACGAAGGAATCATATACTTCACCATAATCGTACTCAACATCATATGGGTTGCCTTCTGAAGGATCGCAATCCGCATTTACTACACAATATTTGTAATCTGTTTCACAGGAAGCCTTAAGGTTCACAATATTTTTTAATAAATCAAGAGAACCAAATTCCATTCCACATCTTGAACATACTCCGTTGACGAGATTATGTCCTAATGGGTCTCCTTCTGTTTCATTACAAGCCTTACAGGTTTTTGGCTTATCACAGGTAGCTTCAGCAAATGTATGACCTGGAGCCTTTTTAGTATCACCACATTTTTCACATACAGAGTCGGTAGTACAGTTACCTTCTGAATATTTATGGGCAATTTTTTCTGCAGTTTGCTTTCCACAGATTTTACATACGGCTGGCTCGGTACAAGTAGCTTCTGTACTATCGTGTCCTAACGCTACACCTTCTGTTTTACCACAAACGCTACAGTAGCTAGCTTCTTCACAAGTTGCATCTTCCCATTTATGACCATTAGGATCACCTTGTGTCTGACCACATCTTGAACAGGTCGATGGCTCTTCACATGTCGCTGCACCAAAAATATGTCCTAAGGCCTCACCTTCTGTTTTACCACATTCAGTACAAGTAGGTGGAAGTGTACAAGTTGCTGGCGCATATACATGCTTGTGACATCCTGTCATCAATAAAGTAAGCAGCATT
Organism: Acetatifactor sp.; assembly: GCA_045616525.1. Classification (GTDB taxonomy): domain Bacteria; phylum Bacillota; class Clostridia; order Lachnospirales; family Lachnospiraceae; genus Acetatifactor. The sequence continues at coordinate 28,602 of JAZLGY010000018.1, forward strand.
GATGCAATAATCAAAGCGCTGCCCTTTAGTTTCTTATTAACACTAATTTTACTCATTTTTATTATCTCCTTATTAGTCGCCCACATTTCGTATATTCTAAACGACTATTTTATGTACGATTATTCAATGCTTTTAAATAACTACATCCTTTATAGTATAATCCATTCGCTATTTATTCGCCACATTTTTACCAAATATCGACTATGCAAACATTTACTTCAATCTTATAAAATCAGTAGCTATTTTTTCTTTAAACCTTACATCATGCTCCACAAAAAGCATAGTCGGTTTATAAGTTTCAATAAGTTTCTCTACCTGCATTCTCGTAAATACATCTATATAATTAAGGGGCTCATCCCAGATATATAGGTGTGCTGATGTGAGTAAACTTGCCGCTATTAAGAC